>JBQCGD010000058.1:0-36069 GCA_051955985.1 Phycisphaerae bacterium
TATTGATCTTCACCAAAATAATGTCCCCGTTTAGCCCCGGCCTTTGGGCCGGGCAGTCTAGGCCCGAATGGGCCGACTTTCAGTAGCCATGGCCGGAAGGCCATGGACCGACACCCAACGAAATCGGTCGAAGGCCCGAAGGGCCGACTCATTTCCCGGGACATTCATAAGGTGAAGATCAATAACCTTTGCGATTGCACCTGGATCTTGGACTCGAAGGTGACCCTTTCAGTGCCGTGGCTCTAAGCTTTCCCCCGACCCCAAATCCCGGCCCGCTTCCTACACCGCTACATCGCGTACCTGATGGACAATGGAGCCACCCACCTTCCAAGGAGCGGCCATGAAAACCTCAATCCCCGCCCTCTGCATCCTCCTCCTCCTCACCCTCATCCTCCCCGCCCGCAGCTCCCCCCCGCAAACCCAACCCGCCCCCCACCTCCGCCTCGGCACCTACCACTCCCGCGTCGTCGCCCTCGCCTACTGGCGCTCCACCGACGGCATGAAACGCATCCAATCCGTCGTCAAAGAAGCCCAGGACGCCCAAAAATCCGGCGACAAGGAAAAAGCCGCCGATCTCGCCAAAAAAGCCCAATCCCTCCAACGCCAACTCCACAACGAAGTCTTCGGCAACGTCCCCATCCCCGAAGTCATCGACGCCCTCAAACCCACCCTCGCCGAAGTCGCCAAAGACGCCACCGTCTCCGCCATCGTCCCCGACGTCGCCTGGTCCGACCCAACCGTCCAACTCATCGACCTCACCGACCGCATCGTCGAAAAATGCCACCCCACCGAAGAAACCCAGCGCCTCGCCCAACAACTCGACCAACACCCACCCGCCGAAATGCAAGTCATCGGCGAAGACTGACCCCTCCCAATCTCGCCACATCTCTCCCAACCGCAGGTTAGCCGGCGGTTTTAACCGCCGTGTTTCGCGCGAACCCGATTCGCCCCTTCTCCCGCATCCCCCACACCCTACCTCCCCGGCCGCGACATCGCCTCACCCGTCGCCGCCTTCGTCGCCAGATTTCCCGCCATCGGCCCCCGCCCTCACGTCCCCTCACGTCCCCTCCGTGGTAAACCCCCTCTTCGTGTCTCTTCATCTCTTCATCCCTTCGTGTTTCCGTCGTCGGCGGGGGGGGACCCCTTTCGTCATTCGAATGTCGTCATTCACCAACTCTTCCCCACCACCTCCCGAAAATACGGCCCCACCGGATCATCTCCCAACTTCTTCAGCCCCTTCACCACGCACGCCGCATCCACCTCCGCCCCCGCCGCCGTCGTATGCACCCGCTTGTCCGCATACAACGCCGTCGTCCCCTCCTGCCCCAACGCATCAAACCGCTCCGCCGTCAACTCATACAAATCAATCAAATCCACCTGCTGGTCTTTCGCCACCTCCCGCGCCCAATCCGCATGCGACCCCTTCGGCCGCACAATCTTCCCACCCTCCCACACATTCCGCGGCACCAGCGTGCAAATCACTGGCACCGCATGCTTCCCCCGTATATCCGAAACAAACTTCCGCAAATACCACCCATACGTATGCACCGTCTCCTTCTTCCCATCCCGCCCCACGCGCTCCTCCGTCTCCTCCCCCGTCCCCTTCAACGGCCCCGTCGGCCCATTGTCATTCGTCCCAAACTGCATGATCACCACATCCCCCGGCTTCACCAGCTTCAACGTATCGTCCCACTCCCCGGCCATGTACGTCCGCGCCCCCGTCCCCCCCAGCGCCCGGTTCACCAGGTTCGCCTTCAGCGGATCAATGTACGCCGCCAGCGCATCTCCCCATCCCCACTGCCCATTGTTCCCATCCCCGCGCCCATTCCGCACCGTCGAATCCCCGATCAGAAAAATCGAAGGCAGATGCGCATTCGCCGGCACAACCTCATTCAAAAAATTCTCCTTCTCCCAAGCCGAAGCATTCGCCCCCGGCCGCGAATACCGTGCCACCACCACATCCTCCTTCGGCCCCGGATCAATCGTCGCCGCCACCAGCGCAAAACACCGATCCAGCAACTGCCGATGCAGCGCCTTGAGCCCCGCCACCGCCAGCCGCGCATTCAACGACGCCCCGCCCGCATCCGTATGCACCGGATCCACCAGGAAAAAATGCGAAACCACGCCCCGCCCCAGCGCATCGTACTGATCCGCAATCATCCCATTCAGATCCACATACGCTACCCGCTCCTCCGTCGCCAGTTGCTTCGTCCACTCCGTGTACTTCCCCATCCCGCGCACCACCTTCCCATCATCATGCCACAGATTCCGCACCGTCTGCGAAAGCAGAATCGGCGTCGCCCCCTTCTTCTTCGTCTCCTCCACCATCTTCCGCATGTACCAGCCAAACGTGTGAACCGTCTCGTCCTGCCCCGTCTTCGCGTTATGCACCGCCATCGTCTCATCCCCCATCCCCGGCAGCGACCCCCGAAACGGCGGCTTGTCCGGCGCACCGCCATCATTGTGCCCAAACTGAATCAACACATAATCCCCCTCCTTCACCTGCCCCAGCAGCTTCTCCCACAACCCCTCCGTCACAAAAGTCCGGCTGCTCCGCCCCCCGCGAGCCTCATTGAAATAGCGCGCACGCCCCGCATCCACATAATCCCCAAACGGCCGCCCCCACCCGATATGCAACGGATCCCCATTCGCCCCCGTCGAATCCCCCGCCAGAAAAATCGAAGGAAGCTGCGAAGCCGTCGCCGTGCTCTCAGCGTGCCCCGCCCCGCGCTGCGTCTCCGCCGGACGCGTCTCCACGCGCGCCGACCCCGCGGGCGGCCTACCCGCACAAGACGCGAACACCACACACGCCACTGCCAGCAAAAACCCTCTTCCGCACCTCGCGCAGCGCACTGCTTCATTTCGCAAGACTAGTCTCCTTGTTCCGCCACTTAAGAGCCCACAAGCTCTCAACGCTCCAAGAGACGCGCCCATTGCATAACGCGCGCGCCCCCACACCCACTTCTAATCGCCCTTGCCCGACACCCGACGCCCGCCGCCCGCAGGCGGCGTGGGCACGCCTCCACCTGCAACCCGCTTCGATCCACCTCAATCCCCAACCCTCCCGCACCATCGCGACCTCCAACGGAACCCGTAGCGTCAGCGTCGCTGAGGGAAGTATCACCTCCACCACAACCCCTCCCCGCGCACGCGGCCAACGACTCTCACCAACGCTTGCGTCGTCGCGAACTGTCCATACAACACTCGCGCCATCATCCGTCGCGCACTCGACGCCACCCGCCGCGCACTCGAACGCGCCGCCGCCATCAGCATCGATATCGCGCACCGCAACTGGTGCCGCCATGCGCTTGCTACGTAAGCCACTCCCATCGCGCGTCACTTCTCATCCGCAACAAACCAAAATCTCCCCACAACACCCCGCCACCTCCCCGTCAGCCCCCCTCCAGCACTCCCCCTCCACCCCACCAGAACCCTCCCGCGCGCACCCACATCGCCCGCAACTGTACCCAAACGTTCCGGGAACCACCCACAAACCGCCCCAACCCCTCCCGCCCCCCCCACGAACCCACCCTAAAACCCATCCCAACTATACCCGAACACCACCCTAAAATTCTTCCCAATTTTGCCTTTACTTCGCATCCCACGACTCCTATCATTTACCAAACGAGAAGTACCCAATTCTTGATGGAATAATCGCTTACGGACGAGCCGCGCCAGGGAGTGCAAAGCCCGCCGGAAAGCCAGAATCGGAGATTCACCCATGCTGCGCGCAAAAAAGCCCGAAGCCGTCGAAAAACGCCTCAAACTCTTCATGTTCGGCCCCGCCGGCGTAGGCAAAACCACCGCCGCCATCCAGTTCCCGAACAGTTACATCATCGACTGTGAAAAGGGCGCCGAGAACTACGACAAGCTCATTTCCGCGTCCAACTCGGTCGTCTTCCAAACCACGGACATTCATGAGGTTATACAGGAAGTCAAATCCCTGCTGACCGAAAAACACGACTACCGCACCCTCGTCATCGACCCCATCACCACCATCTACAACGACCTCCTCGAAAAGTGCGAACAGCAGGTCGGCTCCGACTGGGGCCGCCACTACGCCGCGGCCAACAAAACCATGAAACGCCTCGCCAACCTCATCATGGCCCTCGATATGAACGTCGTCATCACCGCCCATGCCAAAAGAGAATACGGCCAGAACCTCCAAGTCATCGGCCAGACTTTCGACGGCTGGAAACAGCTCGACTATTGGTTCGACCTCGTCGTCGAACTCGCCAAGAACGGCAAGAAAAAACAACGCTTCGCCAAGGTCGTCAAAACCCGCCTCGACCAGTTCCCCGACGAAGACACCTTCGAATGGTCCTACGACGCCATCAAGAAACGCTACGACATCGGCCAGCTCGAACGGGAAGCCAACGCCATCCGCCTCGCCACCCCCGACCAGCTCGCCGAAATCCACTCGCTGCTCTCGATCGTTCGCCTTCCGGAGAACACCGTGGAGAAATGGTTTGCCAAGGCTGGCGTGGATACCTGGGAAGACATGCCCTACGAGACGCTGCAGAAGTGCATCGACTTCGTGAAGAACCGCTTCCCCAGCGCCGCGGCCGCTGCCTGAGCGCTTGCTGAAGCTGACGAACTATCCGCGCTTCGCGTTGAAGCGCGAACTATCACGCGATCGCCTCGGGAGTCTCGAGGCCAACTAAGGAGGCCCAATCATGGGTTTCGTCAACAAAGTCATGCTCATGGGAAACACGACGCGCGATCCGGAGCTGCGGCAACTGCCGTCCGGAACGCAGGTCTGCGATTACACGCTCGCGATCAACCGCGTCTACAAGACCTCCGCCGGCGAAGAAAAGCAGGAGAGCGCTTTCGTGGATTGCACCGCGTTCAACCGCACCGCGGAAGTGATCCACGAGTACTGTGAAAAAGGGAAACCTCTCTTCGTCGAAGGCCGTTTACATTATGAAACCTGGGGAGACAAGAACGGCAATAAGCGCAACAAGCTGAGCGTGATTGTCGAAAACTTCCAGTTTGTCGGAAGCCGCGAAGCAACGGTGATCCCGGAGCGCCAGCGCGAACTGCCGATGACCCCAGGCGTAAAAAGGAATGAGGGAAAAACGCCAGTTCCCGCCCGCCGCGGCGCGGAACAGTTTGAACAGGGCCAGCGCCCGGAACGTGCTCTCAAGAAAAACGGGAGCAAGTTGCGGGCAACCGAACCGGCGACCAAGGCCGTCGACCAGATGGCCGAGGAAGCAGGGAATTTGGAGGATGCAGATCTCCCGTTCTGACCGGGGCAGCGCGTTGCCCCGATTAAACCGGACCTCTCCACCTCCGCCAACCAAGGCCTCGTAAAGCGAGCCCCGTGGCGTGGGTCACTCGGAGGTCTTGACCGCCAGCAGGAAGCTGAGGGTAATCAAAAGGCACAGGCGTGTAAGGACGCGCCCTGTGCCTTTTTCTTTTTTTTTGCCTGGGGAAGGGCGCGGAGTGCGGCCAAATCAGAGCGCCATGCGAGAAATAGCGACTTTCCCGGAGAAACAGACGGCAATGTCGCTATTGGGCTCGTATTCCCGCGTGTGATACAGCCCCTTGACGTACTGAAGTCCCGCTTCGCTCGCTTCGTACTTGACGGGAAGGGGACGACGCGAGCGTTCGCAAAAGACTGCTTCCGGAGCATCTGTCGCGGGCGAAGCGACCCACGGGAAGTTCACGTTCCAGAACTCGCCGGCGGCAAGCGGCTTTTCTTTGAGTTGCGCAAGCACCCGGGCGGCCCACCGGCTCGCCGCGGCCCACCGCGCCTCGTCAGGAACCGCCCGGCGATACTGAGACAAAGCGACTCCGGCAAGGCCGTGGAACGCCGCTTCACGTACCGCGGCGACGGTGCCGGAGATGTAGACATCCGCTCCAAGATTGCCGCCGGCGTTGATTCCGGAATAGACGCGGATGTTCTCCGACGGGGGGACATTCAGCAGCGGGAGGACGTATTGGAGCGCCAGGCGGACGCAATCGGCGGGGGTGCCCTCCACCGAAAACCGTCGCTCGGCGAGCCGTTCGACGCGAATCGGTTTGGTGGTCGTCACGCAGTGGCTGCATTCGGACATCGGCCCGGCGGGGGCGACCACGATGAAATCCTCGCCGGCGGCGGCCTTTTCGAGTGCGGCAAGACCCGGGGCGTTGATGCCGTCGTCGTTGATCAGAACGATCATGGAAGGTGTCCAAAAAAGGGCGGAAAAATTTTTAAATTCGATTTCGCGAGCGCCAGCGCCGTCGGGCTCTCAGGACAATTCGTCACGCAATCTGACGCATTATTCTCGCACGGGAGGCCAACCTGACGCCACGATCTCGTTTACCGTTTTGGAAAGATTCGCGAGCGCCAGGGTCGTCGCCTTCTGAACTCGCAGCATTGCGGGAAGCATGCCCGGACGGCGGCAGATCAGACCGAGGGATCGGCCAATCCGGGGTCGGCCGTCGTCATCCACCAATCGAAGCAGCGCGGGATCGAGCGCATCTCCTGCGGCATCGGAGATTGCACGCACATGGAGAAAAGGGACGCCGCGCGTGTGCGCGAACTGGCGCACGATTTCCGACTCCATATCGACGGCGATGCAGGATGTCTTAGAGAAAAGGCGTTGCTTCGCGGCGGCGGTGGACACGATCTGCGGGGCCATGTGAATGCGGCCATTCCGGGCGGGGTGCGGGGGCAAAGTGCATTGGCCGTCGATGACGACATCACCGACACGGAGGGTCGGGGAGAGGGCGCCGGCGAGGCCGGCGAGAAGGATTGCGCGAAAAGATGCGAGTTGGGGGAGATGAGCGCATGTCGCTAAGCGGGAAGCCTTTACGCCGACTTGCGCCAATGCGAGGCCCTCTGCCTCGGACTGCCAAAATGGGACAGGGGCTGTCACCTTGGTCAGGTGCAGCCCCTGGGAGAGTGCCTTCGATTCAGGCAAAATGGCAGTCAGAATGAGCGTCTGGAGCACGGGCATGGGGCCGAATTGTACGGTTTCGGGACCCTTTTGCCACGATTCTGACCGGTTTTGGACGGGTCAGGCGGGTTGAAGGACGCCGGCACCGGCGTGGGCCCATTCGTCGAGGATCTTTTGAGCCGCCTCGATGTCCTGGTGCGGAAAAGCAACGATAAAGTGTGATGCCCGATACTGATAGGTGACAGCGACCCGCTGGTACGAGAGGTATTCGACGAGATCCCACATGCTGGTGCACGGTACTTCGGCGAACGGTACGCCCGTCGCATCCGTGGACGCGGTGAGAGGCTGGCGCATAACGATTTCCTTTCGCGAAACGTTGGGCAGCGGCTTCGGTAGTTTTGCCATTGTCATAAATACGTGCAAATTTCATTCCAGCTCTGTTAAGCTGGGCCTAAGGATCATTTTGGCGCGGCGCCGATCCGGTGGCGGAAATGGGAAGCAATGGAAGGTTTGTGGCGAAGCGGTTATCATCGCCGGGCTTATAACCTGAGGTTCGTCCAGGAAGGAACGCATGCCCGTACCGATCTCCCAGATGTGGACTGTGGCCAGCTACGTGCTGAAGCAGAAGTTGCAGGGACGCAAGCACTACCCGCTGGTGTTGATGCTGGAACCGTTGTTTCGCTGCAACCTGGCTTGCGCGGGGTGCGGGAAGATTCAATATCCGCCGCACATTTTGAAGAAGAACCTGACGCCGGAACAATGTTTCCAGGCGGTGGAGGAGTGCGGGGCGCCAATGGTGTCGATTCCGGGCGGGGAGCCGCTGCTGCATCCGCAGATCAAGGAGATCGTGGAGGGGCTGATCGAGCGGAAGAAGTACATTTATCTGTGCACGAATGCGCTGCTGCTCAAGGAGAAGATCGATCTCTTCAAGCCGAGCAAGTACCTGACGTTCAGCGTGCACATGGACGGTCAGAAGGATCATCACGATTTTGCGGTGTGCCGGGAGGGGACGTATGACGTGGCGACCGACGGGATTCGGGAGGCGGTGAAGCGGGGATTCCGGGTGACGACGAACACGACGCTGTTTGACGGGGCGGATGCGAAGAGCGTGCGGGCGTTCTTTGATGAGATGATGGATCTGGGGGTGGAGGGGATGATGGTTTCGCCGGGGTATTCTTACGACAAGGCGCCGGACCAGCAGCATTTCCTGGGGCGGGCGAAGACGCGGAAATTGTTTACGAAGATCTTGTCGAACCGGAAGAAGCACTGGCGGTTCAACCAGAGCGCGTTGTTCCTGGACTTCCTGATGGGGAAGCGGCACTACAAGTGCACGCCGTGGGGGATGCCGACGTATAACATTTTCGGGTGGCAGAAGCCGTGTTATCTGCTGCAGGACGGGTATGTCGATACGTTTAAGGAATTGATCGGCACGACGTCGTGGGAAAATTACGGCACGGAGAGCGGGAATCCGAAGTGCGCGAATTGCATGGTGCACAGCGGATACGAAGCGTCGGCGGTGGATCACACGTTTGGATCGATCGGCGGGATGGTGGCGACGGTGAAGTCGATGCTGTTCAGCCGGAATCCGAACAAGGCGGCTCTCGAAGCGCTGGACGAGGCGGACAATGTTCCGCATGGGAAGGCGGTTTCGTTGACAGTGAGTGCGAAGCCGGCGAGTGAAGCGCGAGAGACCGCCAAGGTTTGAGCCGTTATTTGCCACAGAGTCACCGAGTGCACAGAGACGCACAGAGGCGGTTTCTGTTTTATTGAATGAGGGCGTGATGCCGCAGGAAACGAAGATGATGCCGTCGAATCCGGAGGACCTGGAGGTTGCGCCGGGGTTTGTGCATGAGAAACTGGAGGGGTGGGTGCCGGCGCTGGCGAGCGAGGAGGAGACGCGCGTGGCGCTGGAGAAGGCGTTTGATTACCGGGGGGATGTGACGATCACGAAGAAGGATGGGTCGAAGATCGAGGGGTACATTTTCGATCGGCGCGGGGGGAAGACGCTGGCGGATTCCTCGGTGCGGCTGTTTCCGAAGGACCGGGACGAGAAGATCAGCATCTCCTATGCCGAGATCGCGGGGCTGGCTTTTTCCGGGCGCGACACGGCAGCGGGGAAGAGTTGGGAGACGTGGGTGAAGAAATACCAGGAGAAGAAGGCGGCGGGGGAGAAGAACATCGGGATCGAGGCGGAAAAGCTCGACTGAGCGGTTCGGATTCGGGGGCGTCAATGGCACGCGGCACTCGCTCGATGTGCAACGGGGGACTGGGTGGGGTGACTGTTTTCTTTCTTACTGAATTCTTAGACGCGAGGCCCCGGCGTTTGTGCTGCGAGGGGCGGTGGCTCACGTCCAGGCAGGTTGCGGGCTGCTGAATCGGGATGCAGCGTCGGGTGGGACGCCTAAAGTTGCGGCGCGGGGAGATGCGGCTGTCGCACGGTATTGATCGCCATCTATAAAATTATTTGCTGTGCGCAGATCAGTGCGGGGCGGGGGGCGATATTCTGGTTTTTTCTCGAGAAATAATGGAAGAAGATGGGGGCGCGCGGCGCCTGGTTTCGCCGGGGGATCGGGTGGTGCAACGCGCGGCGCACTGCGATGTGGCATCTTCTTTGCCAATTTGCCGTCGGAAGAAATTTTTCACTCCATCGATATTGTTGGCATCGGCGCAGACGACCGGCAATTGCTTTCGGGACGTGTGATTCCGAACCGGAGAACGTGCGCGCAGGTGCTGCATGGAAGGAGAATTCATGTCACTTGGAAGAAGAAGCGCTGCGGCGCTTGCGGCAGCGGTCTGCGCGGCCATTCCACTTGTTTCGGCGGCAGCGCCGATCAACGTGGTGGAATTGACCGCGACGGATATTGAATCCGGATTGTCGACAGGGACGTTCACGGCCGCGGACGTGATGCAGTCGTATCTCGATCGAATCGACACGTACAATTCGTATTACAACGCGTTCACTTACATCAATCCCAATGCGCTTCAGCAAGCGCAGGCGGACGATGCGATCATCGCGGCGAACGGCGGGCAGGTTCCGGCGGGGATGCCGCTCTTCGGGGTGCCGGTGGTGGTGAAGGATTCGATGAACGTGGCGGGGGTGCGGACGACGGCGGGATATTCGGGTTTCACCTCGGAGAACGGCGGTGCGGACATGATTCCGCTGGCGGATTCACCGATCGTGGCGCGGTTGAAGGCGGCGGGAGCCATTATCCTGGGGAAGACGAATCTGCCGGCGTTTGCGCGGAGCGGGGCGAGCGCGAACACGAGTTATCTCGGGCCGACGCTGAATTCCTACAACCCGGCCATCATTCCTGGCGGCAGCAGTTCGGGGACGGCGACGGCGGTGTCGGCGAGTTTCGCGACGATCGGGACGGCGGAGGAAACGGGGGGCTCGATTGAAAATCCCGCGGGGGCGCAGGGGCTGGTGGGCGTGAAGACGACATTCGGGCTGGTGCCGACATCGGGCGGCGTGCCGTTGAACGGCTCGACGCGCGATGTGTTCGGCGTGAATGCAAAGACGGTGACGGATGCGGCGAATTTTCTGTCAGTGATTGCGGGGCCTGATGCGTCGGATCCGAAGACATCGGTTTCTCCCGGCGCGCCATCGCATGGGTACGCCGCGGGATTGAGCAACACGTCGTTGCAGGGGAAGGTGTTCGGGTTGTTCAGTCCGGCGTTCAAGGCGAATACGACGTTGTCGCCGGAGACGCAGGCGCTTTACAACAATGCGATCAACGTGCTCAAGGCGCAGGGGGCGACGGTGATTACGGATCCGTTCTCGGATCCGAAGCTGGCGAAGGCGTTCAATACGATGATGAGCACGCCGATCACGAGTCCGGCGGGGACATTTTCGTTAAGTGCGTACAGCGGCGTGAATGAGCCGAATGATCTGCAGCAGTGGCTGGCGACGCTGGATCCGTCGAAGTCGCCGACGACGGTTGCGGCGTTCAAGGCGAAGACGGGGATTGACTTGCTGGCGCCATCAAGCGCCGGGGGACCGCTGCTGGGGGCGAATCTGAGCAGCACGCCGGGGCTGGCAGTGTCGGTGACGGAGCCGGACGTTTCGCAGGATGCGCTGGTGCAGGCGTTCATGTCGGGCCGGGCGCAGATGCTGGCGGAATTTCAGCAGGTGATGAAGGATTACGGGCTGGACGGGTTTTTCTTTCCGCAGGAGTGGCGGGAACCGGGGGCACTGGTGGGGGGGAGTTATGCGAACACGAGCGTGTCGGAGATCAACATCATGGGGACGCCGCAGGTGAATCTGTCGGGCGGATATTATGCGGATGGGACGCCGTTCAGCGTGGCGTTCCTGGGGGACGTGTGGAGCGAGCAGAGCCTGCTGAGTTATGCGTACGACTTTGAGCAGGCGACGCAGTACCGGGTGGCGCCGACGCTGGTGCCGGAGCCCGCGAGCCTCGGGATGCTGGGGGCGGCGTTCGGCGGGCTGCTGGTGCGGCGCCGGCGGGCGTGTCAGTAAAAGAACCGGGCCGCTCGTTGCTTGTGGAAGGAAGACGTGGGCAGCGAGCGGCCCCACTTATTTTGCGGGGGGGTGGCGGAAGTTTCTCGACGCAGTTTCATCGAGGAATTAACATGTGACGAATGTTTGGGAAATCATTCACAGCGTACATGGTGAGCGCGTACGTGTGGCTGCCGTTCGCGGCATACTGGGCGGCGAGCGCCTTGTTTGTGCGACGGAACCGGTCGACCGACGGGTGGGGATGGCTGACGGCCTACCGCGTGCCGGAAGTGCTCGGGTTTGTGCTGTTGTTGCATGGGCGGCATCGGGGGTGGTTGAGCGGGGAGATTTACCAGAGCGATCTTGCGGAGTGGCTGGGCATGTGGGTGGCGCTCGGGGGCCTGGCGTTTGCCGTGTGGGCACGCGTGCACCTCGGGAAATACTGGAGCAGCGCGGTGTCGCTGAAGGAGGGGCAGCGGGTGGTGCGGACGGGGCCCTATGAAATCGTGCGGCATCCGATTTACACCGGCATTTCAACGGGGGCGCTGGGGACGGCGATTGCGGGCGGGACGCTGGACGGGTTCGTCGGGTGGGCGCTGATCCTCGGCGGCTACCTGCTGAAACTGCGGCGGGAGGAGGCGGTGCTGACGAAGGAACTGGGGGAGGAGTATTCGCGCTACCGCGAGGAGGTGCCGGCGCTGCTCCCATTTGGGCAGGCGAAGGGGCGGGTGAGGCTGATGGTGCAATCGCCGGCGTTTGTTCACGCGGCGCTTCGGTCGGAGCGGTTTCGGATCTTTGGGATTCTGACGTTCGTGGGCGCGTTTATCATTTTGAACATTTCGCGGATGCTCTGCTGGCAGGCGTCACCGCGGGATATCTCGCGCGGATGGGAATACATCGTTTTCTGGCTGGTGGTTGGAGCTTATGAGGGGGGACTGCTGTGGCTGGCGACTCGGGCGATGCGGCGAGGCCGGAGCGTGAGCGGGTGGGTGTGGGTGGTGAACACGATCGTTGAGTGTTCTTTTCCGACGGTGGCGGTGCTGGGACAGACGGGGGACAAATCCCTGCTGGGGCCGTACCTGGCGCTGATGTCGGGAAGCCTGCTGTTGTACGCGCTGTTCATCATCCTATCGACGCTGCGGCTGAGTCCGATGATGTGCGTTCTGGCCGGGGCTGTGTCGGCGGGGGGGTACACGGGGGCGTATGTATTGACCCTGCACCTCGCGCCGCACAACCCGCACCGGGATATTTACCACACGGAGTCGTTTGTGATGGCGGCGATGCTGCTTTTCGGAGCGGGATTGACAGCGGCGGCGGTGGCGCGGCAGATCCGCGAGCACGTGGTTGCGGCCCTGCAGGAAGCGGAGACGCGGCGGAAACTGGATCGCATGGAGCAGGATGTGCGCACGGCGCGGATGATCCAGATGGGGTTGCTGCCGAAGGGGCCGCCGGCGGTGGAAGGGTATGACATTGCGGGGTGGAGCGAGCCGGCTGACCAGACGGGGGGCGACTATTACGACTGGATGGAGCTGCCCGGGGGGAAGGTGCTGTTTACGATTGCCGACGCGACGGGGCATGGCATCGGTCCGGCGCTTCTGGTGGCCGCGTGCCGGGCGTATTTTCGGGCGATCGCGATGCACGGGGACCCGTTGGAGGAGATTACCTCGCGGGTGGATGAACTGGTTGGGCGGGATTGTCCGGATGGGCGGTTTATCACGGCGGCGGTGGCACTGCTAGAGCCGGAGAGGCACCGGTTGAGTTTGTATTCGGCGGGGCATGCGCCGATTTATCTGTTTCGTGCGAGAGAGGGGAGCATTGAGGAGTTCGAGGCGAATCAACCGCCGTTGGGGATTTGCTTCGGGTGCGATGAAACTTCGCGGGCGAGGGTGTTCGAGATGCAGGAGGGGGACGCGCTGGTGCTGGTGACCGATGGCTTTTTCGAGTGCGCCAACGCAGCGGGGGAGTTGCTGGGAACGGAGCGGCTGGGCGAGGCGATCCGGAGGCATTGCAGCAGGGGCGCCGGCGATGCGATTGAGGGATTGCATGGGGATGTGACGGCGCATGCGAGCGGCGTTCAACAGGCGGATGACATGACCGTGGTGATCATCAAAAGGCGGGCCGGTTCGATCGTCACTTCCATGTGAACGGGAGGGTTTTGCGGGATGGCGGCGTTGATGAGCGGATGATTTCGCTTGCCGCGGCTGGCTCGTCGAGAAGAAAGGTGGAGGCGGCGGTGACCTGGCGGGTCATGGCCAATCGATCCCCACGGATTTGCCGGCGATCGGTTCGGCGGGCAGCGGCACGTGTTTGGATTTGCCGTCGAGGGTAATGGTGAGAGCGTCGAGGGACTGCGTCGGATCGGCGATCGTGAGGTGCAGCTTCCCGCCGTTTGTCGTCAGAAGGAGGGCGCAGGGATGATCGACCTGGATCTGGTGATCCGCGGTGGAAAGTTTTCCGGCGGACCAGAAAATGGCACCGACGGCATCGTCAAAAACCGCGGCCTGCAGGGCGGGCGTATTGGAAAGCAGGTGAATCCGATTTTCAGGCAGCAGCTTGAGCGAAGGAAGATCGGTCGTGGGGGCGACGGCATAGACGTACGAAGCGTGCTGCGGGCCTGCACCGTGCGAAATGGCGAGCGTGAAGACGGGTTTTGTCACGTCGGCGGCAGGCGTGCTGGGGGTTTCGAACACGTCCTTCCAATTTCCGATGGCGTCGCCGGCGTGAAGATTTATTTCGGTCGGAAGAGGGAAGTAGTACTCGAGGCCGTCGTGTTCGATGGTCTTGGCCTGGCCGATGTAATCGGTGGGGGGGTGCAGGAGGGTTTCGTTCAGGCGGATGTCGCCGTGGAGAAGGCACTGGTTGAGCGTGGTGAGTGCGACGTCGCTGCCGGTGGAGGAGATGGCGGCGCCCATGCAGAGGGTCATTCCATTCGAGTAGAACCATGCCTTGTGTGCGCTGAGACTGTCGCGATGGAAGTCGAAGGCGATGGCGGCGCGGCTGCCGTCGGAAGCGCCGCCGACAAAGGCAGTGCCGGGGGGCTTCGCGGGACGTGTTGGGGCGGGGTTGGCGGGCGGAAGGGTGGGGTCTGATTTGCGCCGCTCGGGTTTCTTCTCCTTGCCGGAGGCTGATTGTTCCGCGCGCGGTTTCACCCAGGTGAGCGGGGAATCGTCGAGAAGCGAGGTGGTCCCCGGGATCATGCGCCAATTCCAGACGGGGAAGATGTCGGTGTATTCCTTGCCGCTGCGATAGAAGAACGTGGCGCCATCCGGGAGATGATTGCCGGAGACGTTTTCCGAATTGACGGTTTCGCCGCCAATGACACGGTTGGAATGCATTTTGAGCGTGGACATCAGGTCGGCGGAGCGGTGGACGAGGTAATCGGACTTGTAGAAAAATTGCGTGCCGAGCAGATCATTGGGCGCGTCGTGCTCATTGCGGGCGACGAACGCGGTGTATTGCCTGGCATAGGACGGATCGACCAGCGACATGCTTTGCATGACGGCGGAGATGGTGGAGCACTTGGATCGCGGCGAGTGGGGGAAAAGCTGGCGTCCGCAGGCGGAAATGTCCATCACGCCGTTCCAGCAGGTCCAGTTCAGGCCTTCGAGAAGGTAGTGGCGGAGAATGTCGATTTTTTCGTCGGGGAACGCGTAGCGGGTGTCACGCAGGACGATGGCCCAACGCGTGATGTCGATGGCGAATGCCATGCCGTAGTTGCCGAACTGCTGCTGCGGCCCGTGCTGGTGGAAGGACCAGTCGTGCTGGATGCCCTCGTCCGGCACGCCGAGCTGAATGCGCGAGAGCACGACTTCATCCGCGATGATGCCGGCCGCTTGGCGCATGAGGGAAACATCGCCGGTGAGGGCCGCCTTCATGATGTTGTTGCCGGCAATCCAGACGCGGTTCTGGCCGGTCATGGCGCCGATCTTGGACCGGGGCATGACCACGTCGGTGATGTAGTCGCGTTCGAGGGGACGCAAGTCCTTATCGAGGAGGAGCGCAATCGTGCCGAGGATCTTCGGCGTGCCGATGACGTTGTACCACCAGTTGGGGCAGATGAAGTCGTTTTTACCCCAGAACTGCAGGCCGCGGTGAACGGCGTCGATGGCTTTTTCGGATTCTGCGGGGGACGTTTCCGGGCGGCGGGCGTAGACCGTCAGCGCCAGCAAGCGGGTGAGCTGGTTGTAGGCGGGCCAGGAGGAGCGAGCGTCCAATGCATAGTCGATGTCGCGCCAGGAGCCGTCCTGGCGCATTGTTGTCATCAGCTTTGCCGCTTGAGAGACGGAGGTCTTCGGCAGCTCGACATCATCGAGGAGCCGGTCGCCGCGGCCGGTAGCGGGCGCGATGCAATATTGCCGGAATTGCCGGGCAACCTGGACGATCTGCGGATCGACCTGGGCCGTCGGGCGCGTCGCCGGAGGATCGCCGGCACATGCGGCCTGGGTGAGTCCCGCCATCACGATCGCAGCAAAATGAATCCCACGTTGTGTTTTCATGCGGCTATTGTGACAAAGAAGTTGCAGTTGCACCACACGCACAAAAGAATTTCCGATCGCATCTACCGGCCCGCACCGGAAAGGAATTCCTCGCGAATCTCGCGCGGCCCGAACGGCCATGTCCTTTCGAGGGCAGCCCACACAAGAAACGACAGGACGCCCAGCACCAGCCACGCGATCGCCAGCAGCATCGCATTCACCGTGATGGTCTCGCGCCCCAGATGCAGCCACCCCACGGGAATGGTGACATCGCTCGACGAGTAGAAAAGGTATCCCCAGGCGATGAGTGCAACGACAGCGGGAAGCGGGTAGAGCACCATGCGATACGGGCGTTTCAGCGCCGGTTGTTTCCAGCGGAGAATAAACAGCGCCAGGATCTGCGCAATGCATTGCACCAGGATCATGACGGCAGTGAGGATGTTGATCACATCGGTAAGCGGAAAAAGGGACCCGATCGCGGTAACCACCACCATCGCGATCACGGCGTAGTGCGGAAAGTTCTTCGTGGGATGGAGCTTCCCGAAGATCGGAAGGAACATGCGGTCTCGAGCGGCATTGAAGGGAACGCGGGAACCGCCCAGCAGCCCCGTGAAAACCGACGCAGCCGCCGTCACGAGGATGAGGGCCGTGACAACGTAGGCGGCGCCTTTTCCCCACGTGGCTTGGACGACGTCGGAGGCAATCGTCTGCGAGGCGGCGACTTTTTCCCACGGGATCACGCCAAGCACGCCGAGCTGGATGCAGAGGTAAATGCCCATCATGCCAAGGATGGAGAAGAAGATGGCGCGCGGGATGGTTCTCCCGGGGTTTTTGAGCTCGCTGCCCATGTAGGCGGTGGTGTTGTAGCCGAGGTAGTCGTAGATCGCGATGATCAGGCCGCCGCCGAGGCCGGAGAAAAAAGAGTGAAGGTGGGGGAGGGTGGTGGGGTCGGTCCCCGTCGCGTTTGGATCGACCGGGCCCCGCCACGCGAAGGCATGCTTCGGGAAGGCGAACGCCAGTTTCGGATCAAAATGCGGAAGGGCCGCAAGGATGACGGCCCCGACAGTGATCAGCATGATGATCCAGAGAGCGGTGGTCAGAAACTTGATTTCCGTGATGTCGCGATAAAGGGCGATGAGCACGGCGACGCAGACGCCCAGGGCAATGGCGTGCGCTTCCCACGGCTGCAAGTCCGTCCAGAAGAAGCCGACGTACTGCGCGATGCCGATCACGCCGGTGGACATGATCAGGGGGATGAAAATCATGGCCGTCCAGATGAAAAGGAACGGCACGAGCTTGCCCGTGGAGTATTGGAACGCCTCGCGGAGGTAAAGATACGTGCCGCCGGCGCCCGGCATGGCGGCGCCGAGTTCCGCCCAGACGAGTCCGTCGGCGATGGCGATGAAGGCGCCGAGAACCCAGCCGAACATCGCCTGAGGGCCGCCCATCGCCGCGACCATCGCCGGAATCGTGAGGAAGGGTCCGATGCCGCACATTTGCGTCATGTTGATGGCCGTGGCGCCGACGGCCCCGATCGTGCGCTTGAAGTGGGGCGCATCGGGAGCGGCGGTGGATTCGCAGGGCACGGCGGGCCCGGAAGGTGCGCTGGCCATCGGGACTCCTGGGAGGATTTTGAAGAGGACGTGGTGGTGGCAACGTAAACGCGGCGGGCAGCGAAATCAACAGGATTCTTTGATCTGCTTGCCTCGGCGTATCAAGTTGATAACATGGCGGATCTGCGGGGACGTAGCTCAATTGGGAGAGCACTAGCTTTGCAAGCTAGGGGTTGCCGGTTCGATCCCGGTCGTCTCCAGTTTTCCCTTCACAACAAGACCCCACCGTCTTCCCCGGCCCATCCGCTTGCGCCGCACCCGTTGGTCGAATGCAAGCGGCGGCGGTAGATTAGCGTTGCACTCTTCGAGACGAAAGCGAGCATGGAGGGCTGCATGGTCATTCGATCGATCGGGATGGGGCTGGCGCTGGTCGGTACCCTGTTTGTTGCCGGCCAAATGGCGCGTGCGGCGGACGTCCCACGAGAACATCTATCTTTGGACCAACATTGGCGTTTTCACCTCGGCGATTCGCCGGATGTGGGGAATTCGCTCGATTATCCGGAGCCCAGCGACCTGGCGAAGGTGCGGAAGGCGGACCTCGCCAACTGGCAGAAGATGGAAGCGGCGCAGGTGGATGCCGCCGGCGCCCATCTGGGCGAGAACCTCGCCTGGGTGCAGGCTGCGTTCGATGCGTCCGGGTGGCGCGAGCTGAACCTGCCCCACGACTGGGCTGTCGAACTTCCGTTCAGCGAGAAGGCGAATTACCAGCACGGGTTCAAGGACCTGGATCCGAAGAAGGGAACGACCATCGGCTGGTACCGCCGCGAGTTTTCGCTGCCGGCCTCCGACAAGGGGCGGGTGCTCACCGTGGATTTTGATGGCGTGTACCGCAACTCGCTCGTGTGGTTGAACGGCCATTGCCTCGGCCGGCATCCCTCGGGATACACGAGTTTCGAGTACGACATCACCCGGTTCGCCAACTGCGGCGAGGGCGATGCGGGCAAAAACACGCTGGTCGTGCGCGTGGATGCAACACGCTTTGAAGGGTGGTTCTATGAAGGGGCGGGGATCTACCGGCATGTCTGGTTGAACAAGATGAACCCGGTGCATGTGGCACACTGGGGCATCTATGTCACGACTTCGCCCGACGAAGCCGATGCACAAAACGAGGTCATCACCGCCCGGACGGACGTGGAAAACGATGCGGAGGACGGCACTCCCGCATCCGTCACGTCGGAGATCCTGGATGCCGACGGCAAATCGCTGGCCACGCTGACGACGGATGGCCAAAACGTCGGCCCCCACACGCATAAGCTGATCGCGCAGCGGGTCACGCTGCAGGGATTGCATTGGTGGTCGCCGGAAACGCCGTACCTGTACACGCTGGTGACAACGGTGAAAGGCAGCGATGGCGCGGTCCTGGATCGTTACGACACCCCATTTGGGGTGCGCACGGTGAAGTTCGATCCGGACAAGGGGATGTTCCTCAACGGGAAGCATTACGAGATCAAGGGCACCTGCAATCACCAGGATCATGCGGGGGTTGGATCGGCGATTCCGGACGCACTGCAGTACTGGCGGATTGCGAAGTTGAAGGAAATGGGGGCGAACGCGTATCGGACATCGCACAATCCGCCGACGCCGGAGCTGCTGGACGCTTGCGACAAACTGGGAATGCTGGTGCTGGACGAAACGCGCCGGGCGGGCGCCGACCGCGAGGCACTGGGGCAGCTCGAATCCATGATCGAGCGGGACAAAAATCATCCCTGCGTATTTGCCTGGTCCATCTGCAACGAAGAGATGCGCGACAATATCCAGGGGGATAATGCGGTGGGGGCGCCGATTGCCAGGGCGATGCAGGATTTGGCGCACAAGCTGGATCCGTCGCGTCTGTGCACCTGCGCGATGAACAATGGATATGGAAGCGGGTTCGCGACGGTCATTGACGTCATGGGCTTCAATTATCCGACGCGGGGCAAACTGCGGGTCTCGGTCGACGAGGCCCACAAGATGTTTCCCGAAAAGCCCTGCATGGGAACGGAGGATGCAAGCACGCGCTGCACGCGTGGGATCTACCCGGAAGATCCGGACGGAAACATCAGTTCGAAGTCGCTCGCGAGAGGAACCATCACCGACCCCCGGTTGAAGAAGGCCGGATATGTCTCCGCGTATGACATCGAAGGCACCTGCACGGCAGAGAAGTGGTGGAATTTCTATCACGACCGCCCTTACCTGGCAGGCTCCTTCGTCTGGACCGGCTTCGATTACCGCGGGGAGCCGACCCCCTACAAGTGGCCCTGCACGACATCCCATTTCGGCATCATGGATTTGTGCGGCTTTCCGAAGGACAACTACTGGTACTACCAGGCGTGGTGGACGGACAAGCCTGTGTTGCACGTCTATCCGCACTGGAACTGGCCCGGGAAAGAGGGCAAGACGGTGGACGTGTGGGTGCAGTCGAATTGCGACGAAGTGGAGCTGTCGCTGAATGGAACGGTCCTCGGCCGCCAGAAGGTGGAACCGCGCAAACACCTGGAGTGGACGGTGAAGTATGCGCCCGGCACGCTGCTGGCGAGGGGCTTCAAGGATGGCAAGCAGGTGATGGAGGACAAGGTGGAAACCACCGGTCCCGCCGCGGTTCTGGGGCTCGCAGCGGATCGGGAGCAGCTCCATGGCGATGGCGAAGACGTGGCGGTGGTGACGGTCAGCGTGGCGGATGAAAAAGGCCGCAACGTGCCCACCGCCGACAACAAGGTGACCTTTGCCGTCACGGGGCCTGCGAAAATCATTGGCGTGGGGAATGGCAATCCATCGTCCCATGAATCCGACAAGGCAAGCGAGCGCACGTTGTTCAACGGCTTGGCGCAGGTGATCGTGCAGGCGGATGCGGGCGAAGGCGAAGTGCACCTGACGGCAAGCGGGGATGGGTTGAAATCCGCCGAAATCGTGCTGAACGTCAAAAAATCGGCGCTGCGGCCCGCGGTGCCGTGATGCGCGGTCGAGGTGCACATGCGTGAGCAGCATCGCATCGAGATTCGTTCAGCAGCCTTCGAGGAGCTGCCCCTGGTCCGCAACCTGGCGTACGAGATCTGGCCGGTGTGCTATCGCGAGATGATTTCCGCGGGGCAGATCGATTACATGCTCACGCGGATGTATTCGCTCCAGCAATTACGCGCCGATCTCGCCGCCGGCATCGCGTTCGACCTGCTGCTGGAAGACGCCGTCGCCATCGGCTTCGCGAGTTACGGACCCGCCGATGCTCCCGGCGAATGCAAAATGCACAAACTCTACCTTCAGCCATCCCGCCATGGACTCGGGCTCGGGTCGCTGCTGCTGCAGCACGTGATTGCGCGGGCCAAGCAGGCGGGATTCTCGACGCTCACGTTGAATGTGAACAAGCGGAATGCGGCTGCAATCAAGGTCTACCGGCGAAACGGCTTTGTCACTCGGGAAGAAGTGGTCGTCGACATCGGAGGACGCTTCGTGATGGACGATTACATCATGGCTTTGCCGCTGGCGTGAAATAATCCTGCAGCGTCTTGAAGACCTGCTTCTCGACTTGCGCAATGGACTTGCCCGCATCAACCACGCGGTAGCGGTCCGGCCATTCCTTCGCCTGCCAGAGGTAATTTTCCCGCACCCGAATGAAGTAATCGCGGGCACGCTGCTCGATGCGGTCCTTCACCACCGTGTCGTTGAACAGTTCATGCTGATCGTCCGATTTTTTCCGGCTCGCCCAGAGCGGATTCAAACGCTCCATCGCGATATCCGTATCGACGTCGAAAACGATCGTGAGATCCGGCCACACCTTATCCACGGCAATTTCGGCGACGCGGAGAATATCCGCCGTCTGAAGGCCGCCGCCCGCCCCCTGGTAGGCGATCGTTGAAGAGGCAAACCGATCGGAAACGACGCATTCACCCGCCTTCAGTGCGGGCTTGATCTGCTCGTGCACAAGCTGGGCCCGCGATGCCATGTAAAGAAGCATCTCGCAATGAACATCCATCCCTTCATTTTTGGGGGAGAGAAGGATTTCACGAATTTGTTCGCCAATATTGGTCCCGCCCGGTTCACGAAGGCGACGAACCGTGATCCCTTCCCGTTCCAGGCGGGTGATCAGCGTTTTGAGCTGGGTGGTCTTGCCGCAGCCGTCCGGGCCGTCAAAGACGATGAACTTGCCGGCCAGGCGCTTGAGGGGCGAGTCAGGGGCAGGGGGCGTGGAGCCGGGCGCCGCGGGGGGGGTATGGGGTGGGCGATTGCCTCTGGCGCTCATGCAAATCCTTTTACTTGAACTGCGGCGATGCTAAGGGGAACCGGTTCGCGGCGTCAACGCAACCCGGGTGCGGAAACTGCCCAGCACTGCAACTTCGGGCGGGAAGGGGCGTTCGGACTGTTGCGTAAGCACCGTTTGGCCGATGTATACCGTTACGCGATGATCCGTGACACCCCGTCCTACTCTGTGGGGAAACGCATGTCCGAAAATCCGCTCGAACCCATCTGGTCTGCCAAGCCCAAAACGTGGGACGAACGCATGGCGGCGCATCTGCTGCGGCGGGCGGGGTTCGGGGGAACGCTCGACGAGATCGACACCGCCGTGGCCGCGGGACCCCAGGCCACCGTCGGAATGCTCGTCGATTATCAGAACCTCCCCAACGCATTTCCCGAATTGACCTTTGGCGAGCTCAGCGCCCCCCTGATGGCCCAAAAAAAGGCCGGCGGCGAGCGGCGGCAGGCCCAGGGCGAGCTGATGAAAAGCCTCTCCCAGGAACAGCGGCGATCCTTCCAGTCGCTCATCAACATCGCCCAGCGCAGCAAACTCCAGGAAATGAAACTCTGGTGGCTCGATCGGATGATCCGCACCAAGCGCCCGCTGGAAGAGAAAATGACCCTCTTCTGGCATGGCCTCTTCGTGAGCTCCGCGGTCACCGTCCGCAATGCATACCTGCTCTACAAACAAAACGCGCTCTTCCGCGAACATGCCGTCGGCAACTACCGCCAGCTCACGCACGAAGTCAGCAAAGACCCCGCCATGCTCGTTTACCTCAATAACAACCAGAACGTGAAGGAGCACCCCAACGAAAATTACGCCCGCGAGTTGATGGAACTCTTCACCCTCGGCATCGGCAACTACACCGAGAAAGACATCAAGGAAAGCGCGCGGGCCTTCAGCGGTTGGACCAACGTCGGCGACCAGGTGATGTTCCGCAGGTTCCAGCACGACAACGGCATCAAGACGTTCCTCGGGAGAAGCGGGAACTTCGACGGTGACGACATCGTGGACATCATCTTCCAGCAGCCGGCGTGCTCCAAATACATCGCCACGCGCTTGCTGAAGTTTTTCGCCTCCGACGATCCTGATCCCGCCATCGTCGACGCCCTCGCCGGCGTCGTGCGGCAGCATAGCTTTGACATGAAGCCCGTCCTGCGAACCCTCTTCGCCAGCCAGTGGTTCTATTCCAACGACGTGATCGCGCGGCAGATCAAGAGCCCCGTGCAACTCGTCGTCGGAAGCCTGCGGGCGCTGAACGTGGGCCTCATGCAGCCAAAACAGGTCGATGGGGCGCTCAAGACAATGGGACAGGAACTCTTCACCGCGCCCACCGTCAAAGGATGGGATGGCGGCCGGGCGTGGATCAACACCAGCACCCTCTTCGCCCGCTACAACCTGCCGGCATACCTCGGAACCGGCAAGTTGCCCGCCACTGGAAAAAGGCCCGGCGATGCCGAAATGCGGAGCCAGTATGCCGACTTCGAATCCGGCTGGAACCCGCAGGAAGATCTGGCGGAGGCTGACGCGGTGACCACCGACGCCGTGGTCGATCTCTACATCCGGAAGCTCGTCGGACCGGACATGATCGATTCGCAGAAACGCGATGACCTGATCCAGTTTGTGAACGCCACCGGCGACGCCAGGAGCCACCCCCATGATCCCATCAGTCCCGAAAGCGAACATCGCCTCCGCTCCCTGGTCCACCTGATCATGTCCATGGCCGAATACCAGCTTTGCTGATTCGTGCACAACGCGGCGGGTTATTTTCCATTGTGGGGCAAACAAGGAGCCTGAAATGAAAACGATGCACACGCGGCGGCACTTCCTTAAACGCGGCCTCACCGTCCTCTCGGCCGCCACCACCATGCCGCTCTTCCTGCAGCGCACCGTTTCGGCGTTGAACAATCCCCACGACCTGCCGCTCACCCAGGCCGCCATGGGCCAGGGCGAACAGGTGCTCGTGGTCATCCAGCTCTCCGGCGGCAACGACGGCCTCGCCACCGTCGCGCCCGTCGACAACGACGACTACCGCAAGGCCCGCCCCAGAATCGCGCTCACCCAGAATCTGCTCTCGCTCGGAAAAAACTCCGGCGTCGCGCTGCACCCGGACCTTGTCTCCTTCAAAGAGCTCTTCGACCAGGGGCAGATGGCCGTCATCCAGGGCGTCGGTTACCCCAATCCGAACCGGTCCCATTTCCGTTCCATGGAGATCTGGCAGACCGCCGATCCGCTGCATCCCCCGAAGGACGGCTGGCTTGGCCGCTATTTCGACAACCAGTGCAGCGGCTCTGATCCCAAGAATCAGCCCGACCCCAAGGCGGCGGTCAACATCGGCCCGGTCGCGCCGCTGGCGCTCCAGGGCGAAAAATTCGCCGCGGTCTCATTCCAGAATCCCCAGTCCTATCAGTGGTTCGCCGGCAATCGGAATGTCGACAAGCGCATGCGCGACACCTTCGCTGCCGTGAACGACCTCAAGGCCGCCGGCAAGGAAATGCCCGTCTCCACCGGCAACCCCACGCTCGATTTCCTCGAACGCACCGCCCTTGATGCCCAGCTCTCCAGCGAAGAAATCCTGGCTGTCACGACCAAATACAAGCCCGGCGTCGGCTACCCTGCCACGCCGCTCGGGCAGCAGCTCCAAATGGTCGCCCAGATGATTGCCGGCGGATTGAAAACCCGCGTCTATTACGTCTCGATGGGCGGCTTCGACACCCACACGAACGAAAAGGCGCAGCATGACCGCCTGATGCAGACGCTTTCCAGCGGCGTCGGGGCCTTCATGAAGGACCTCAAGTCGCAGGGAAACGACGGGAAAGTGGTGGTGATGACCTTCTCCGAATTCGGCCGCCGCGTGACGGAAAACGCCAGCGGTGGGACCGACCACGGCACCGCAGCGCCCATGTTTGTCTTCGGCTCGCCGGTCAAGGGCGGCGTCTACGGCGACCATCCCTCGCTGCGGCCCCACGATCTCGACCAGGGTGATCTCCGCTTCCACACCGATTTCCGCAGCGTCTACGCAACCATCCTCAACAACTGGCTGAAGGCGGACAGCGGCAAAATTCTCGGCGCCAATTTCAAGACCATGCCCCTGCTCGTTTGATGGTTGCCACCGATCCGCCTTGCAATAGCCCGCAACACGCGGCACTCTATCCATGGTCTGCAGGAGGAGTCGCGTGTCCAATGATCTGCCAATGCTCAACAAAAACGCCGAGCCCGGCGCGCAGGACGTGTGGCGCGTCTTCCGAATCATGGCGGAATTCGTCGACGGCTTCGAGACCATGGCGCGCGTGCCCGCCGCGGTAAGCGTCTTCGGCTCTGCACGCACCCGGCCCGGCGATCACTACTACGCCAAAGCCGTCGAAATGGGACGCGCACTGGCCAAGCGCGGCTTCGCCGTCATTACCGGCGGCGGCCCGGGCATCATGGAAGCCGCAAACAAGGGCGCACGCGAGGCGGGCGGCGTCTCCGTCGGGCTCAACATCTCCCTCCCCATGGAACAGAAATCCAATCCCTTCCAGACCATTTCCCTCAACCACCACTACTTCTTCGTACGCAAAGTCATGTTCATCAAGTACAGCCACGCCTTCGTCTGTTTCCCCGGCGGGTTTGGAACCATGGACGAACTGTTTGAGTCCCTCTGCCTCATTCAAACCCGAAAAATCGACCCCTTCCCGGTCGTGCTCTTCGGCACCGAATTCTGGACCGGCCTCGTCGAATGGCTGCGCGAAACCATGTTCGAACGTTACAGCACCGTCAGCGGACCCGACTTAAGCCTGTTCCGAATGACCGACAACGTCGATGAGGCCGCCGAATACCTCTCCCATTGCGCTGCCTGCTCAACCCCCCGCATCCCCGGCTTCCCCACCGTTGATCAGGCCCAGCAGGTGACCGCGGAAGGCACACGTTACGGCGTGCGCCCCAAGGTGACCGACGCGCAGCCCGAAGACGCGGCGCCCACCCCAGACAACGAGGCGGCGAAGAACGCCGAACATTTCCCGCAGGCGTAACTCGAAATACCCTCCTCCCCTCCTGCCCACTCCGTGATGCGCGCCCCGTCAGTGCGCAACCGGCTTCCCAAGCTGGCTGCCCACTTCTTCAAGCTTCTTGTGCAGCAGTTCCGCCGTGCTCGCTTCGATGTTCAACCGCAGCAGCGGCTCCGTGTTGCTCTTGCGCACGTTGAACCACCAGGTGTCGTATTCCAGCGTGATCCCGTCCAGATAATCGATCGCCGCGTCCTTGTATTTCGCCGCAAGCCGCTTGATGGCCGCATCCTTGTCCTGCACCTCAAAATTGATCTCCCCCGATGCGTAATAACGCTGCAGCGGCTTGAGAATCTGCGACAACGGCATGTCGTAGCCGGAAAGAACGCTGCACGTCACGGCAAACACGATCGCCCCCGAATCCGTCTTGAACGAGTCCCGGAAATAGAAGTGCCCCGACAGCTCTCCGCCAAAGCACCCGTGCGAATCGGCCAGCGCCTTCTTCATGAACACATGCCCGACCCGCTCGCGCTTCGGCACCCCGCCCGAATTCAGGATCTCCTCCCGGACGACGCGGCTGGAACGCAAGTCGTACACGATCGCGCTGCCCGGATTGTTCTTCAGGAAATCCTTCGCAAGAAATGCCGTGAGAATGTCGCAGCGCACGATCTTCGCCTGTTCATCCACGAAGATGCAGCGGTCCGCATCCCCGTCGAAGCAGACGCCGAAATCCGCCGCGTTCGACAGAACCGCTTCCTGCAGTTCGCGGAGGTTCGCATCCACCAGCGGGTTTGGCTCGTGCTTGAAAGAGCCCGTAATCTCCAGGTTGATCGGGATGATCTCGAGGTTCGGCTGTCCCTCCTTGCCGATCCCGAAAATGCTCGGAATGAACTTCCCCGCCATCCCGTTTGAACAATCCACCACCACCTTCAACGGCCGCTGCAACTGCAGGAACTGCAGCACGTGCGTCTTGTACGGCCGCGAAAGATCCATCGTCTCCACCCGCCCCATCTGCGCCGCCGGTCCCTTGCGAATGTTCATCGCAATCCGCTTGATCTCGTTGAGCCCCGTGTTTTCGCCGATCGGGCGGGCCTCGATCCCCGAAATCTTGAAGCCGTTGTATTGCGCCGGGTTGTGCGACGCGGTCACCTGGATCCCCCCGCAGCACCCCAGGTGATTGATCGCAAAATAAATCTGCGGCGTGTCGATCATCCCGATGTCGATCACGTTCGTCCCCGTTGAAAGAATCCCGTCAATCAGCGCTTTCGCCAGCGACGGAGAACTCGTTCGCATGTCCCGCCCCACGATGATCATGTTCATCCGCGGGTCCGCCTTCGCCAGCCCCGTCAGGTTCATCCGCAGGAACTGCGCCGTCGCATAACCGGTCTTCCACGCAATATCCTCGTTCAGCGGCTCCGGATAAATGCCGCGGATGTCGTATGCCTTGTACACCTTGTCGATCATCGAGACCTCGTACAGCGGAGATTCGGGCGGCTTCGTGTCCGCCGGCTGCGTGGCAGGGTTCCAGCGGCATCCCGGGCATTTCGGATAGTGATGCTTGCGCCGTTGCTGGCACACAGCGTCCGAGATTTTGTAGTGCTCGCCCGGGCACTGGCGGTAGTAGTCGTTCAGAATTTGCGGTTGCGGATCGCTCACGCAGCCTCCCCAAAAGATTCCTATTAGGATATCGCATGGGCTGAGGAGCGACAATCAGCCAACCTGCGCCCGCCGCAATCGCGATTTTAACCCCTGCACCGCCCTCCCCCCTCACTACCCCTTCAACGCTTCGAGCAGCACCTTCCGAAACAGGTCCACCGGCGCCTCTTTCCCTGTGAATTCCCGGAACTGGATCGCCGCCTGCCGCACGAACATCTCCGTCCCCACAACCGTCTTCGCGTTTTTCCTCTTCGCCAGCTTCAAAAACGCCGTCTCCAGCGGATTGTACACCGTGTCAAACACCACCGTCCCCGCACCCCACCCCGGACCCCCCTCCACCGGCGACGTTTTCACATGCGGATGCATCCCCAGTGGCGTGCAGTTGATGTACGCCTCGCAGCACGAATCACCGAGCTTTTCCCACGGCACGGCAACAACTTTCCCCGCCTCCCCCGCCCCGAATTCCTTCGCGAGCGCGTCCGCCTTCTCCTTCGTCCGATTGTAAATCACCACTGTTGCCCCATGTGCCGCCAGCGCCGCCACAATCGCCCGCGCCGCACCGCCCGCCCCAATCACCGCCACCCGCTTCCCGCGCACATCCTCCCGCTTCCCGCTCCACGCCGTCACCAGCGCATCCAGCGCCCCCGCATAATCCGAATTCATTCCCCGAACCTTCCCTTTGCCATCCCAAAGCACCGTGTTAATCACCCCAATCGACCGCGAAATCTCATCGATCGCCCCGCCTTTCTCCGTCACATACCGAAACGCATTCTCCTTGTGCGGAATCGTCACGCTCACCCCGCGCAAATTCATCCCCTCCATCTCGCGCATTGCCTCCATCGCCCCGCGAAACGCCTCATACTCCGGCCGAATCGGCAGCGGCACATAAACCCCCTGCGCTCTCACATCATCAAACCCCGCATTATGAATGTGCGGACTCAACGAATGCCCCACCGGCCACCCGACCACCCCGAACACCGGCGTCTCCCCCTTCTGCTTTTCCCACCGATATCGCCCAACCAGCTCCGCCACCGTCGGTTGCCCCGGCGCCGACTCCTTCCCCCGCGACACCGTCGCAAACGTAAACGCCGCCCCGAATTTCTTCGCCAAAAGCCGCGACATCTGCCCCTCTTCCCCCATCGCCAGCGCCACCACCGCCCGCCCATCCTCCTCCCGCACCTCTTTTGTCAGCCGCAACGCATCAACCCCATCCAGGATCGATTCCGCCTTCCACGCAATCTTCAAAACGCTTGCCGCCTTCACCGCCCGCAGCCGCTTCACCCGCTCCATCAAATCCCCCGGCCGCCCGCCGAACGAATGATTCGACACCACCAGCCGCGTCCCCGTCTTCTCCGCCGTGTCCTCGATCGCCTCCCGAATCGCCCGCGATTTCTCCCACGCCACCAGCTCCACATCGATGTAATCCGCCCCCGCGTCCATCGCCTCCTCCCACATCCCGATCCGCTCCTTCTCCGACTTCTCCGAAAACCCGCCCTCCCACGTCGGCCGAATCGTCACCAGCACCGGCACCCGCGCCAGATCAATCGCCTCCAGCATCTGCTTCGGCGTCGCCGTGTCGCACCGCAACTCAATCATCCCCGCGGCCGAGCGCAGCGCATCCTCCGCCTCCCCAATCGCCTCCTCCAGATCCACCCCACCCTTCACAAAAATCGGCACACAAATCAAAGTCATCTCACAAATCCTCAAGCCCACGGCTTCCACGCCGTGGGCATTATGGACATTCGCCGCGCAACAAAAAACTCAAACACCAGTCCGCCACCCCGCTCGTCATTTCTTTCCAGCCTTTGCACTATTTGTCTTCTTTCCACCACCCGTCTTCGTGGCCCTTCGTGTCTTCGTGCCTTCGTGTTTCTTCGTCTTGGTCGCCGCAAACACCTTCGGCCTCACATCCTTCCCCTCCGCCAACCCGCGCAGCAACTCCAGATTCACCTCATCCCAATCCCGCCCATCCGGCGCCGGATCCTTCGGCGTCTCCAAAATCTTCGGCACCCCCCTGAACCGCTCATCCGCACAAATCACCCCAAACGCCTCCACCCCCACGCACCCGCGCCCAATATGCTCATGCCGATCCACCCGCGATCCCAGCGGCTTCTTCGAATCATTCAAATGCCACGCCTTCACATGCTCTAGCCCTACCGCCCGATCCAATTCCTCAATTACGGCTCGCGTCCCCGCCGCCGTCGTGATGTCATACCCCGCCGCCAGAATATGGCACGTATCCACGCAAATCCCCACCCGCTCCCGCCGCTCAATCTTCCGCCGCATCTCCGCCAACTGCTCAAACTTGCACCCCAAACACGACCCCTGTCCCGCCGTCGTCTCCAAACAAACCGTCACCCTCCCCGCCTTCTCCCTCTCCAGAATCAAATTCAACGCCTCCGCCACCCGCCCCACCCCGCACTCCTCCCCGCTCCCGCAATGCGCCCCCGGATGAATCACCAGGCTCTCAATCCCCAGCAAATCGCACCGCCGCATCTCATCGACAAACGCATCGATGCTCTTCCGCCAAAGCCCATCATCCATCGCCGCCAGATTGATCAAGTACGACGCATGCGAAACCATCCGCCCAAACCCCAACCGCTCCGCATGCCTCCGAAACTCCGCAATCCCCTCCGGATCCAGCGGCTTCGCCACCCACTGCTGCTGATTCTTCGTAAAAACCTGCACCGTCTCCATCTTCAGCTTCTCCGCTGCAAGAAGAGCGTTGTGCATGCCGCCGGCAATTGATAAATGCGATCCGAACATTTAATCGATCTTATTCAAAATATTTCGCTGTACCTGTTTCATCATCCACAAGGACGATCGGTCCGCTGTCAACAACCGATCCATTTTCGCGCCATTCAAAAACCGCCACCCATTGTCTACGTTGGGTCCGGTCTTCTTCTATCCCAACAAGTTTGAAAACGCAGGAAGTTTGCCGTTTCTGTCGTTCCACGAATTCTTCGGCAACCACTTTCACTTCAGATTCCGTCATGCGAGGTTTTCGTCTCATAATCGCTCGATTACCTTCCTCGTGAAAGCCTGTACCGTCTCCATTTTTAGCTTCTTCGATGCGAGAAGCGCGTTGTGAATGCCGCCCGCAATCGAAAGCTGTGTTACAAACATTAGAGGGACTATATGTCGGGGCGATTCCCAGTTCAAAGGCCCGTATAATCGCTGCTGCTTCGAATCTCGAATCTTACGCTCAATGAGCCGCTGAATGATGAAAAAGTCGAACAAGATGAAGCCCGAGAGTAGAAAACGCAAGTATACGCTCCGTCAGCTCTGCAAAGGAATGAGCTCAGAAAAGAGTGCGCCTGAGTTCAACTGGGGAGGCGATGACAAGAGATCCGGTGCGAAATAATAAGCGACCTCTTCGTGGTCCTTCGTGTCTTTGTGCTCTTCGTGTTTACGTCGTCGTCGCGGTAGGGGGGGCAACCCCCTTCACAATCACCTTCAACCCGCTCACCCGCAAAATCTCCACCTCCGTCCCCGCCGCAATCACCTCCGCCTCGCTCACCGCATCAATCCGCTCCCCATTCACCTCGATCGTCCCCGCCGGCCGCAGCATCGTCGCCGCCGTCGCCCGCATCCCCACCAGCCCCGACAGCCGCTGCGTCTCCGCCGCAAATGCATCCCGCGCACTCGCCGGCGGCCCCTTCAGAATCACGCGCTTCCCCATCGGCGTCGATGGATACACCCGAATCGCCCAGAAAAACACGATCGGCGTGCACACCACCACCGCAATCCCCAGTGCCACCCCGAACGCCGGATGCGCCCGGTACCCAAAAATAATGCTCCCCAGCGCCAGCAACCCCGCACAGATCGTCAACACCCCATGCGACGGCAGGAACAACTCCGCCGCCACGCACGCCAATGCCGCTATCAATAATAAAATCGCGCCGATGACCAAGGTTGTCCTTGCCTCTTTACGTCACGCCTTCCGTGCGCGCCACGGCCGGCCGCACGATCACTTTCGCCCCCGCCATCTGGATCACCTCCACCTCCGTGCCGCGCGGCACGAACCCGCCGTTGCTCACCACATCCACCAGGTGCTCGTCAAATCGGGCCTTGCCCGCCGGACGCAAATCCGTCGACGCTTTCCCCAGCGCTCCAATAAACACCGCCTCGTCCGCCGGCCGATCCGCCGAATCACGGATCCCCCGACCCGCGTTCACGTTCGCCGCCGTCGCCGCCGGCACCGCCGGCGCCAGTTGCAGCCGCCGAAATCCCGGCGTCATATACAAATACTTGCTCAACAGGAAAAATCCCACCAGCGCGATCAGCGATCCGAAAACCACCACCCCCAGACCGTTCTGCAACGCCGCCCACGTCTGCGGCATCGTCGGCACAAATCCCCCGCCCGGCTCCTGCGGCACAAAACTCGCAATCAGCCCGATCGCCATCAAAAGGAACCCCGGCACCGCCAGCAGCCCAATCCCCCCGAACACAAACAAATCCGTCACAATGATCCCCAGCCCCAGCACGATGAAAATGATCTCCCACGCCTGCGCAAGCCCCGTTAAAAACGGCGCTCCCACCAGCAGCACAAGGCAGATGATCGCCGCTACCCCCGGCAACGTGGCCCCCGGATGCGAAAACTCGATCCACGCAAACACCAGCATCGCCACAAACAGCATCAGCCGCACGATCGACTTCGTCAAAAACGCCGTCGCAATCTCCGCCCAGTTGAAATTCAGCACCAGGATGTCACCGCGAATGTTCAACGCCGCACGCAGGTCCTGCTCGTTGTCCACCGTCGCCTTCGAAAGACCCATCTGCAGTGCCGTCGCGTCCGAAACCGTCAGCAACTGCGATGCATTGTCCACCGTGTCGTCAAACTGCCACGGCCGATGCTTCACCCCGCCCGGCCCCACCACCTCCTCCGCCAGCAGCTTGTTCTTTTGATCCGTGTCCACATACCGCACTTCCCCCGTGTCGTTGTTGTGCACCTTGTGGATTTCAATCTCCGCCACCACCATCGCCCGCAGCACCATCTTGTCGTAATGATTCTGCGCCGCCGATTCGTCGAGATCCTCAATGATCGGCGAAACCGCCTTCGCCCGCTCCGCCGCCGGCATCGGATTTACGCCGCCAATGATCGGATTAATCTGGATCGGCGCACAATCCCCCATCGCCGCCTCCCGCGACATCACGATCTGCTCGCACGACAGCGAAATAAACGCCCCCGCCGAATACGCCTTGTCATGCACCCACGCCACCACGTCCATGTGTTCCGACGGCAGCTTCTTCACGATCTTGTCGATCGCCAGCGCGCTCGTCAGCAGCCCCCCATACGTGTCCATCTCCAGCACCACCAGCGTGCACCCCGCCTTCCGTGCCACATCGATCCGGCGCTCCAGCGACTCCCGCATGATGTCGTCCACTTCCGCATTCAGCCGGATGATCGCCGCCTTGTCATGCGGTGGCTGCAGCGGTTGCGCCGCCGGCGCAGCTGCTCCCCCGATCCCTCCAATCCCCATCGGTGCACCGCCCCCCACCGGCGCCGGAGCCGTGGCCTGGCCGACCGCCACCGCCGTTCCCAATGCGAGGACCGCCACTACCCAGACGAAGACCTTCAAGACATGTGCGGGCATCATGCCGATATCATACACGACTACCTCCGCCCGGGTAGACCCCGCCCCGCGCTTCTCCCGCGCCCCATCCCGGTCCATAATGAACCCTTCCTCATCCCAATTCACGGAGCCCCTCCATGAATCCCCTACTCCTCGTCCCCGCTCCCAAATCCATCACCCCACGCCCCGGCCGCTACACCCTGCCGCCCCGCCTTTTCATCGCCCTCGAGGATCTCCCCGCCACCCGCGACATTTTCGCCGCAGAACGTTTCATCCTCGAAGCCGAACCCCTCACCGGCACCGCCATGCAAATCGCCATCGTCCCCCCCGGGTCACCGCCCATGGCCCAACCCTCCGAAGAACTGCGCGTCCGCTTCAATAACCAGATCGAACACGACCAGGCCTACACCCTTCAAATCTCGCCAAATGGAATCGAAATCACCGCCTGCACCGCCCCCGGCACCTTCTACGCCTTCCAAACCCTCATCCAAATAATCCGCCAACACGCTCAACCCAGCCCGGCGGCGGGGGGGGGCAATCGAAAATCGAAAATCCAAAATCGAAAATCCGCTATTAAGCTCCCCGTCCTCTCCATCGAAGATGCTCCCGACTTCCCCCGCCGCGGCTTCTACCACGACTGCTCCCGCGGCAAGGTCCCCACCATCGACACCCTCCTCCAGCTCATCGACGACCTCGGCCACCTCAAATACAACGAATTCCAGCTCTACATCGAAAACGTCTTCGAGTTCCGCAAGCACCCCGAAATGTACGACGACACCACCCCCTTCACCGCCGACGAAATCCTCCTCCTCGATTCCGCCTGCAAAGCCCGCCACATCGACTTCGTCCCCTCCCTCACCTCCCTCGGCCACTTCGAAAAAATCCTCTCCCGCCCCGCCTTCCGCCACCTCGCCGAAGTCGAACCCGAAGATCTCAAAAAGGCCGGCATCAAAACCTGGTCCGAACAACCCTGGACCCTCTGCACCACCGACCCCGCCGCCAAACAATTCCTCAAGGACATGTACGACGAATTCGTCCCCAACTTCTCCAGCCCCACCTTCAACATCTGCTGCGACGAATCCTGGGACCTCGGCAAAGGCCGCTCCAAATCCGAACTCGATCGTATCGGCCCTGGCCAGATGTACGTCAACTGGGTCAACTACTGCAACGACCTCGCCAAATCCCTCGGCAAAAAAATCCAGATGTGGGGCGACATCATCCTCAACCACCCCGAACTCATCCCCCAACTCCCACCCGACGCCACCCTCCTCGAATGGGGCTACGAATCCCACCACAAATTCGACGAACACTGCAAAACCTTCGCCGAACGCATCGCCCAAAGCCCGCCGTCTCCGACGGCGCGGGCCAATGGACTCTCGTCGGCGGAGGGTTCCCTCGCCACCACACCACCCTCCCAAAAATCGAAAATCGAAAATCAAAAATCGAAAATCTTCTACGTCGCCCCCGGCACCGCCTCCTGGCTCTCCCTCGCCTCCCGCTCCCGAAACGCCCTCGGCAACATCCACAACGCCGCGAGAGCCGGCCTCAAACACGGTGCATCAGGCCTCCTCCTCACCGACTGGGGCGACAACGGCCACCAGCAACTCCTCGCCGTCTCCCTCCTCCCCCTCGCCTACTCAGCCGCCGCGGCCTGGAACCTCGCCAGCGTCCCCGACCCCTCCATCCCCGAACCCCCCAACTGGGAAACCGGAATCGTCCCCCCCGGCACCAAATCCCTCGACCGCCCCCTCCAACCCTTCCTCCAAGCTACGTCCCTCCACCTCTTTCAGGACCCCTCCAAAACCACCGCCTCCCTCGCCTACGACCTCGGCCTCACCTACGAACGCTTCTCCTGGCAACGCTTCAACGGCTCCCTCGAATGGTTCCTCTTCCGCGAAAAATGGGACTTCGCCAACTACGTCAACCGCGCCGACCCCAAAGACCTCCCCAAGCTCATCAACACCACGCAGCAACTCACCACCCAATTCCGCAACGCCCGCTTCGACCACCCCGACGCCCAAATCATCAAAGACGAATTCCTCCTCACCTGCGCCCAGATCATCCACACCTGCAAACGCACCATCCTCCGCCAGCACTGGCTCGCCGCCGACCCCGCCACGCGCAACCCCGAAGCCCCTGCCTACGGAACCCGTAGCGTAAGCGCCGGCCCATCTCCGGCTCGAACAACCGGAAGCACCTCCGCGCAGGCGGCAAAGGAATATCCAAAACCAATCCCGCTCCCCAAAAACTTCAAATCCCAACTGAAACAACTCGAAAAAGAAGCCGCAACGCTCGAAAAACAGTACACCGCCCTCTGGCTCGCGCGCAACAAGCAAAGCCGCCTCGCCGACATCACCGCCGAGTTCCGCCGCCTCCAGTCCGAATACAAACGCATCGCCTCTACAACTCAGCCATAAAATCCGCGCGCCCACTCCGCCGCAACCTCCAAAAAAAAAATTCCCGCCCGGAACCCTTGCCTCTCCCCAACCGTTCTCACACGGCATTCGTTACGTACCGTTGTGGGATTCCTCTGCGCCTATCACGAGACATTCTCATGAAGACCGTCCTGGTCCCCGCCACCGCTGCGCTGCTCGCCGCCCTCGCCGCCCCCGCCCGCGCCAACATGATCCTCAACGGCTCACTCGAGATCCCCGACAACCCCGCACTCTTTACCAAATACCCCACCTACGAAATCGTCCAGATCACCCCAACAACCCACGCCCACGTCCTCGCCAACTGGACCATCGCCGGCGACAGCATCGACGTCGTCACCAGGGACATCTGGCCCAACAACCCCAACCAATACTGCGTCGATCTCGTCGGCACCGCCGGCCCAGGCTCCATCTCCCAAACCGTCGCCAACCTCACCCCCGGCCTCTCCTACCAACTCAGCTTCGACCTCTCCGCCAACCCCTCCAACGGCAAATTCGGCGGCGAATCCGCAATCACCAAGTGGCTCGATATCTCCATCACCAACACCGCCACCCCCGACTTCTACTTCAACGCCAGCGCCACCACCTACACCGTCAGCAACATGGAATGGATCAACCGCGCCCTCACCTTCACCCCCACCAGCACCTCCTCCACCATCACTTTCGCCGCCATCTTCCCCCAGCACCTCCCCCCCACCATAACCGCCGGCACACACCACGACATCCACAAAATATACGCCCGCCCCGGAATCACCAACAAAAAACAAGAATCCCTCGGCGGCGACGG
>JBQCGD010000059.1:0-51426 GCA_051955985.1 Phycisphaerae bacterium
ACACCAATCACGCATAAAAATCCTCCATCCCCCCATCATACCGCCCCACCCCCAACCAACCCCAAGCCCCTGGCTTCCACGCCATGGGGATCATGGACCCGCACCGCGAACAAGAATTCCCAAACTTCGAAAACGGCATTCGTGGCCATTAGTGTTCATTTGTAGACCATTTACGTCCCTCCCCTCTACTTCGGATTCCGCTTCACCCCCTTCCCCCGCGCCCCACCCTTCACCGCCTTCCCCCCCAACTTCTGCTTCACCTTCAACACCCCCTCAAACAAATCCCCAAACTTCTCCACCCGCTTCAACACCTCCCCCGCCTCAAACACCAACATCCCCTCATCCTTCTTCTTCACCGCCTTCGCAATCTCCTCCCACGTCACCGGCGTCGACACCGTCGGCCGCTCCCGCGCCCGAAGCGAATACACGCACACCGTCGTCTTGTGCGAATCATTCTGCGACCAATCCATAAACACCTTCCCCCCACGCTTCGCCTTCAACATGTTCGACGTCACCAGCTCCGGATGCGCCCGCTCCAACCCCTCCGCCAATTCCTTCGCAAACGCCTTCGTCTCCTCAAAAGTGACGACCGTATTCAACGGCACATACAAATGCATCCCCTTCCCCCCCGACGTCTTCGGAAACGACTCCAACCCCAAATGATCCAACACATCCTTCACCATCAGCAACACCTTCACCGCCTCCAACCGCCCCGCCGGCGGACCCGGATCAAAATCAAACGCCATCGCCGTCGGCACCAACGGCTTCGGCATCTTCGAAAGCAAAACATGCAACTCAATCGACGCCAGGTTCGCCGTCCACGCTAACCCCGCCGCCTCATCAATCGTGCAATACTCCAAATAGTCCTCGTTATGCTTCGACCACAACTTCGCCGTCTTCACCCACTCCGGCTTATGCGCCGGACACCGCTTCTCATAAAAGAACATCCCCTCCACCCCATTCGGATACCGCTTCAACGTCAACGGCCTCCCCTTCAAATGCGGCAAAATCACCCCCGCCATCCGCACGTAATAATCAATCACCGCGCCTTTGGTGAACCCAGTCTTCGGATACAGCACCTTCTCCACATTCGACAACGAAAGCTCATGCTCATCCACCATCACCTGCATCGTCTTCGCCGCCATACGCACTCCTTGCCCGAACCAAACCAAGCCCACGGCTTCCACGCCGTGGGGATTAACCAACACTCCCCGCGCAGATCCATCTCTCAATCAACCACACACTCGCACCGTCCCCGTTTCGTCATTCAGTCATTCGTCATTCGTCATTTGTCATTCGTCATTAACCCGCCTTCCTCCTCCGCGGTCCCGCATGCTCGCGCCTCCCGCCCCTCGTCACAGGCCGCTCCTTATCCTCAAGATCTACCCCGCGCGAAGAGGCTTTCACACCGTTCCTCGCCTTCTGAAGAGACGCCTCCAACGCCGCCATCAAATCCGCCGCCTTCGTCTCCTTCTCCGCCTTCTGCGGCCGCGCCACCACCTCCTCCCCCTGCGCCTTCTTCTTCACCAGCTCCATCACCCGCTCCCGATACTCATCATGATACTTCCCCGGCTCAAACGCCGTCGAAAGACTCTCAATCAGCTTCTCCGCCATCGACAGCTCCCGCGAATCCACCTTCAACTCCCGCGGCGCATCCTCCACCTCCGCCGCCGGCGTCACCTCGTTGTCAAAATGCATCGTCTCCAACACAATCACCCCATCCGAAGGCCTGAGCGCCGCCAAATACTCCTTCGACCGCATCGTAAACTTCGCAATTCCCACCTTCCCCGTCTTCTCCATCGCATCCACCAGCAATTTGTACGCCTTCTCCGCATGAGCCGCCGGCGCCAAATAGTACGGCCGGTCGAAAAACACCGGATCAATCTCCTTCAAATCCACAAAATCCTGCAGCTCAATCACCCGGCTCGACTTCGGCGCCGCCGCCGCCAACTCCTCCTCGCTCAAGATGACATACCGGTCCGGCGAAATTTCGTACCCCTTCACCATGTGCTCCCGATGCACCTCCTTCCCATCCTCCGGACATACCATCTTCTGCCTCAGCCGAACCTTGTCCTGGTCATGCAAAAGATGAAACGCCACCCGCTCCTCCCGCACCGCCGTATACACCTTCACCGGTATATTCACCAACCCAAACGAAAGCGACCCCGTCCAAATCGACCGCGCCATAACTCACCTCAAAAGTGGGGCCGACGCCCCCGTCGGCCAAGTCTTGTCTCTCCCATCCCTGACCATCCGCATCCATCCCTGCCCCTCTCCCTCCGAAATTTTGAATCTCAAATCCATCCATCCTCCGTGCTCTCCGTGCCCTCCGCGGTTCAATCCCTCTTCGTGGTCCATCGTCTCTTCGTCTCTTCGTCCCTTCGTGTTTCCGTCGTCGGGGGGGGGGAGCCGTTTCCTCCATCGTCATTCCGGCATTCGTCATTCATCCGCGAAGCAGCCACCGGCTCCTCCCTCACCACATCCCGCGCCTTCTTGTCCTCACGCACCCCCTTAAACGCCGTCTGATGCATCATCCCCCCCTCCGGCCACCGCCGATACTCCACCTCCACCACCACCTCCGGCCTCACCCACCTGGTCGCCTTCTTCCTCCCCCACCGCCCCACCGCCAACTCCACCCCAAACGGATTCTCCCCCGTCTCCAACTTCCGAAGCCGCTTCACCATCTCCCGCGAACTCTCCTCCGTAAACCCCGTCCCCACCGACCCCGCATGCCGCAACCGCCCCTCCCCGTCGTAATATCCCAACACCAACGACCCCACCTGATCCCTACGCACCTCCCCACTCCCCGAAACCTCCGGCACCCACCCCCCCACCACCATCTCCTGCCGCTGCACAATCTTGATCTTCAACCACGCCCCCGACCGCTCCCCCGCCTCATACACACTCGTCAACCGCTTCGCCACAATCCCCTCCAACCCCCGCTCCGTCGCCACCGCCAACATGTCCGCCCCACGACCCACCCGCACCGGCGACAACCTGTACGCCTCCGGCAAAACCCCTTTCAAACTCTCCAACCGCTCCCGCCGCTCCGAAAACCCCAACCCCCGCAAATCCTCCCCATCCAACCACAAACAATCAAACAACACATACTGCACCGGCACCTCCCGCGCCATCCGCTCCACCGCCTCCGCACGCGTCACATGCATCCGCTTCGCCAACGTCGGAAAACTCGGCCGCCCCTCCCTATCCACCGCAATGATCTCCCCATCCAATATCACCGACCGCCCCCCCAGCCCCTTCCCCAACCCCGCCAACTCCGGATACCGAAACGTCGCATCATTCCCATTCCGCGACAAAATCTTCAGACCCCCACGCCCATCAAAAAACGAAAGCGCCCGTATCCCATCCCACTTAAACTCAAACGCCCACTCATGAGAATGCCCCGGCACCGCCCCCGCCAAAAGCGCCATCATCGGCTCCACCCACCCCGGCATCCCCCCCGCCCGCCCAACCCCCCGTTTAGCCCCGGCCTTAGGGCCGGGCAGCCGACGCACCCGCAAATCCGCCACAGGACGAATCATAAAACACGCCAAACACTTCTGCGTGAGCCGTCCTGGACAAATGCGTAGGAGCTATTCCCTAGTCTCCGGTAAGCTCCAGTACCCCATAACAACCCCCATGCCACCCCACCCCCGCAACCCCCCGCAAAAACCCCCCACAACATATTGCCTCCCCCCAACCATAGTACAAGTATCAAATCCCCGCACCCGCAGGTTAGCCGGCGGTTTTAACCGCCGCGTCTCGACCTGCCTCACACACGCACGCCTCGCACAACACTTCATCCCACCCTAACGCTTGCGTCGTCGCGGACCCCGCATATAACACATTGCATCCCCTCGCGGAGCCACCCCGACCATTTCCCTCCCAATATTCTTCGAGCGAAAAAAGGGGTCAGAAATCATTATTCCCCTCCCCCGCGCCACCGATCAACGCCGATGAAGAAGCACCGGCATCCATCCGCATCCATCAGCGGCCACTCCCCGCCCCTCTGTGCCCCTCTGTGCCCTCTGCGCTCTCGGTGTCAAAACCCAGTCCCCCGCTCAATTCGCATAATCGAACCCGGAACACGAAGCACCCCAACGCCCCACCACCCCCTCGCCGACCGAGCAACACCCCCACCACCCCCGCCAAAAGGCGCGCACTTTTTCGTGCAATTCCCATCAAAAACCCTCCCAAAACCAGACAAAACCCTACCGCTTCAACCCCAGAATGTACCCATTCCCCCGCCCCACCGTCCCATCCTCCGCCCGCATCGCCCGCGCCACCCCCTCGTTCGCCCCCCGCAGCTCCCGCGCCCCCGCCCCGCTCTTGTACTTCTCAAACACCTTCAAAGCCTCCCCCGGCCGATCCGCCACCAGCAGCAAATTCCCCAACCCCATCAACTGCGGCCCCCACAACGGCAACTCCCCCGACGGCGCATACAACCCCTTAATCCCCGCCTCAAAAGGACTTGCATCCACCCGAATCACCCGCACCACATCGCTCACCACCGCCGTCTGGCTCGGCGCCATCCCCCGCCGCTCCTCCTCCACCAGCTTCTCGACCGCCCCCGACCCATTCCCCGAAACATCATTAAGTCTTTCCGCCAAAAGAAGTAACGCCGACTCCGTCTGCCCCGTCGAACAGACATTAAACAGCCCCTTCGCCGCCCCCAACGCCTCCTCCTTCCGCCCCATCAACCCCAGGATCTCCACCCGCTCCCGCTGCAAAAACTCCACCATCCCGAGATCCTGCGGCACCGCACAAATCCCCTCCTCGCAAAGACTTAACGCCTCCCCATACCGGTGATTCTCCATCAGCGGCTTCAACCAAACCCCCCGAATCTGGTACGCCAGCCCCGGCTGCTCCCCCAACCGCCCCCGAATCTCCCCCATCGCCCCCGAAACCACGCCCCCATCAGCACTTGCAAGCGCCCCCGCCAACTCCTGCGGCGACCGCACCCCCACCTGCCCCCCCATCAAAACCACCAACGGCACGAGCACCCATTTCCAACACCGACCAACCATCAAAAACCTCCCGAACACCCGACAGTTACCCCAGACACCAAACCCCTCAAACCCTACTTAACCACTTAACTACTCACCACTTAACCCTCATTTCGAATGCTCCTTCAACCACTCGTTCGTCTCCCCCGCTGACCCCGTCCGCGCCTTCACCACCCGCGCAAAATTCTCCCCCGCCGCCTCCACCTGCCCCCCCGCCGCCATCATGTACGCCCGGCGAAACACCGGCTCCGCCAACTCGCTCTTACCGGCCATCAGCCAAAGGTTTGCGCGCTGAAGCAATGCCCCGTAATCCTCCCCATCCATCCCCCCCGCCACGGTCCCAAACCCCTTCGCCTCCCCCTCCTCCGGATCCACCACAAACTTCTCCGGCAACGCCTTAACTCTCAGCAGCCGCCGCATTTGCACCAGCACCTGCCCCGTCCCCCGCAGCGAAGAAATCGCGAACCACTCCCGCAGCTTCCCCTCCACCGGCTCCCCCATCCCCTCCGCCGCCGCCACCCGCACCCCCCATAACCCGTCCAGCAAATCCACGTTAAATGCCACCGGGATCATCACTTCCGTCGCCAGCCGATCCACCTCCTTGAATCTCTTCGCCGCCAGCAAACCCCGGCTCCACGGCTGCTGTGTCCCCGCCAGCATCCGGGCCACCAGCACCGGATTCTCCTTCACCAGATCCTCAATCCCCGCAATGCCTTGCGCCACTTTCGCCGGATCCTCCGACTTCACCAGCGCCGTGATCCCATCCAGCTTCTCATCCGCCAACCGCCCATACACGACCCCCACCGGCGGCGACCACCAGCTCGGCACCGGCCGCGGCTGCCCCTTCTGCTTCACCCCCGGCAGCGGAATCGGCGCAAATCCCTTCAACAAAATCACTTCCGGATCCCGCTTCCACGGAATCCCCATCTCCCGCGGCGCCACCGTCGGCACCGCCGCCGGCGCAGCCGACACCCCCACAGGCGCAGTTTCCGGCGCCGGCAACGCGCTCATCAACCACCACACCCCCACCCCCAGCGCGGCGCAAACCACTACCAACGCAAGAATTGCAGCAGAAATACGAAAAAGTCGCTTCATAAACTCCAGGCAAACCGTACCAGATGAACGCCCCCGCAACTCTCCTGTTGCGACCCGTTCCCTCCCGACCGCCCACTCCCTATACTGCTCTTCCCTGCACACAATTCTGGAAAAGGCGAATTCCGTTGAGCGCAAACCAAACCACCCCCTCCGCTCCCTCCCCCACCGACTCCTCCGAAGTCACGCCCCTGCAAGAGTTTCTGGCCAAACCCTGGGTCCGCCGCTGGGGCCCCTTCCTCGCTATCGCCTTCCTCGCTTTCCTCTTCTACCTCCCCACCCTCCGCGGCATGTACATCTGGGACGATGACCAATGGCTCACCGACAACCCCACCATGACCGCCCCCGACGGCCTCTCCAAAATCTGGACCGACCCCCAGGCCTCCCCCCAGTATTACCCCCTCGTCTTCACTACCTTCTGGATTGAACACAAGTTATGGGGGTTCGGCTCCACCGGACCCGATGGCGTCGTCCGCCCCGTCGGCTACCACTTCGACAACCTCCTCATGCACATCGGCTCCGCCCTCCTCATCTTCGGCATCCTCCGCCGCATGAAATTGCCCGGCGGCGACTTAGGCGCCTGGCTCGCCGCCCTCCTCTTCGCCATCCACCCCGTCAACGTCGAATCCGTCGCCTGGGTCTCTGAACGAAAAAACTGCCTCTCCGGCCTCCTCTTTTTCGCCTCCCTCTACTACGCCCTCCGCTTCTTCGCCGTCACTTGGGATGAAGCGCAAGAACAGTCCACAGGCACCTTTAAGGACAACTGGCCCTGGTACTCCACCGCCCTCCTCCTCTTCCTCGGATCGATGCTCGCCAAAACCGCCGCCTGCGTCCTCCCCCCGGTGATCCTCCTCCTCATCTGGTGGCGCCGCGGCAAAATCCGCTGGCGCGAAGTCGCCCTCTCCCTCCCCTTCTTCCTCATCGCCATCGCCCTGGGCGCCATCACCGCCGGCACCGAATCCACCTCCGTCGGCGCCATCGGACCCGACTTCCAATTCTCCTTCCTGCAACGACTTCTGATCGCCGGCAACGCCCTCCCCTTCTACCTCTCCAAGCTCCTCTGGCCCAACACCATCGTCCAGATCTACCCCCGCTTCCCCATCGTCGCCGGCCACCCCCTCGCCACCCCCGCCTGGCTCTGGATCGCCCCCCTCGCCTACGTCGCCTTCCTCGTCCTCCTCTGGGCCTTCCGCAAAAAGATCTCCCGCGGCCCCCTCGCCGCCATGCTCTTTTTCACCGGCGTCCTTTTCCCAACCCTCGGCTTCATCAACTATTACACGATGATCTACACCTTCGTCGCCGATCACTTCCAGTACTTCGCCTGCATCGGCATCATCGTCCTCGTCGTCGAAACCCTCCTGTGGGCCGTCCGCCGCGCACCCGACCTCATCCCCACCGAAGACCCGGAGCGCTTCCGCCGCCTCGTCACCGGCCTCATCTTCGCCGGCATCACCCTCAGCCTCGGCACCCGCGCCTACGGCGTCGCCACCCTGTACACCAACCGCGTCGGCCTGTGGGAATACAACGCCGATGTAAACCCCAACAGCTTCATCGTTTGGGACAACGTCGCCGGCGCCCGCCTCCTCGAAAGCCCCCCCGACCGCGACGGCGCCAAGGCCGCCTACCTCAAGGCCATCGAAGCCGGCCCCCAGGACTGGCGTGCCTACCACAAGCTCGGCCAGATGTACCTCACCGACAACAACCCGGACGAAGCCGCCAAGTTCCTGTACAAAGCCGAGCAGCTCATGCCCGACTTCGTCCGCAACGGCCGCGCCAAATTCCTCGAACGCGAAGCCGCGCGCGCCGACCAGGGGTCACCGGAGCAGCAGGAAAAAGGGGTCTGGGACGTCGCCCACGGCCCCGAGTTCCTGCTGGCGCGGAACTACGAAGACCACGCCCAGTGGGACGCCGCCATCGCTCAGTACCAGAAGGATTTACAGAAATTCCCCCAGGACGCCGCCGCCTGGTTCGGCATGGGCAACTGCTTCATGGGCAGGAACGATTTCACCAACGCCGCCGCCGCCTACCAGAAAGCCATCGACCTGCGCCCCAAGTATGCCGCCGCCTACCTCAACCTCGGCCTCGCCCTCGGCCAGCTCCACCGCGACAAGGAAGCCCTCGCCGCCATCCAAACCGCCCGCCAGATCGACCCCACCGTCATCCGCCGCATCCCCGGCCTGCTCGAAAAAACTGCCGAACAGATGCGCGCCGCTCAGACGCAGAAATAACGGTCATGCAAAGAGTTACTCCATCCTGACGGTTACTCGTCCGATTCGCGCAGCTTCGCCAGCACGCTGTAATCCTCAAGCGTTGTGGTATCTCCGACCGATTGCTTGCCCGCGGCAATGTCCCGCAGCAGCCGCCGCATGATCTTGCCGGAGCGGGTCTTCGGCAGCGAATCGGTGAAGCGGATGTCGTCCGGCTTGGCGATCGAGCCGATCTCCTTGGCGACCCAGGCCTTGAGTTCTTCCTTCAGCTTGTCATCCGGTTTCACCCCGGAGACGACGGTGACAAATGCCGCAAGTGCCTGTCCCTTAAAGTCATCCGGCCTTCCGACGACCGCTGCTTCCGCGACCTTTTCGTGCGCCACCAGCGCCGATTCCACTTCCATCGTGCCAAGCCGGTGACCGGCGACGTTCACCACATCATCCACGCGGCCCATCACCCAGAAATAACCATCCTGGTCTTTGCGGGCGCCGTCGCCGGTGAAGTAAATGGCCCCAAGCTTGCCGTTGGTGTCGGGAATTTCGCCGAAGTAGGTTTTCTTGAAGCGTTCATCATCGCCGTAGACGGTGCGGAGCATGCTCGGCCACGGTTTGCGGATGACGAAGTAACCGCCGTTGTTGGCGGGGACTTCGTGGCCCTGTTTATCGACGACGGCAGCGTCGACGCCGAAGAATGGCCGCGTGCAAGAGCCTGGCTTTGTGGGGGTTACGCCAGGCAGCGGCGTGCACATGATGTTGCCGGTTTCGGTCTGCCACCAGGTGTCCACGATGGGGCATTTCGAGTTGCCGATCAGTTCGTGATACCACATCCAGGCTTCGGGGTTGATCGGCTCGCCGACGGTGCCGAGGAGGCGGAGGGAGGAGAGGTCGTGTTTCCTGGGATGCTCGTCGCCCCACTTGATGAAGGCGCGGATGGCGGTCGGGGCGGTGTAAAAAACGGTAACCCCATATTTCTCAATAATTTCCCAGAAGCGATCTTCTTTGGGCTGATTGGGGGCGCCTTCGTACATGACGACGGTGGCGCCGTTGGCGAGCGGGCCGTAAACGATGTAGCTGTGGCCAGTTACCCACCCGACGTCGGCGGTGCACCAGTAGACGTCGGAGTCTTTGAGATCAAAGACATATTTGCTGGTGAGGTAAGCGCCGAGGAGGTAGCCACCGGTGGTGTGGACGACGCCCTTGGGTTTTCCGGTGGTGCCGGAGGTATACAAAATGAAGCAAAGGTGCTCGGAATCGAGCGGTTCTGCCTCGTTTTTGGTGGAAATTGCACTCATTTGTTCGTGGTACCACACATCGCGGCCGTCTTTCATGGCCACCGGCGTGTTGGTGCGATTCACGACGACGACTTTCTGGATCGTGGGAGTTTTCTCCAGGGCGGCATCGACGTTCTTTTTGAGTTCGATCACCTTGCCGCGGCGGTAACCACCATCCGCGGTGACGACAGCGACGGCCTTGGCGTCATTGATGCGGTCGGAGAGGGCTTCGGCGGAGAACCCGCCAAAGACGACCGTGTGGGCGGCGCCGATGCGGGTGCAGGCCAGCATGGCGATGGCGGCTTCGGGGATCATGGGCATGTAGATCGCGACACGATCGCCGGACTTAACTCCCTGGGCCTTGAGGACATTGGCGAATTTGCAGACCTCGCGATGGAGCTGGGCGTAGGTGAGGACGCGTGTGTCGCCGGGCTCGCCTTCGAAGATGAGGGCGGCCTTGTTTTTACGGAAGGTGGTGAGGTGGCGGTCGAGGCAGTTGTAGGAGATGTTGATCTTGCCGCCGACGAACCACTTGGCGAAGGGGGGATTGGACCAATCGAGGAGGGTATCCCACTTTTTGAACCAGGAGAGCTCGGAAGCCATGCGTGGCCAGAAGGTGTCGGGGGAGGAGATGGATTCCTTGTAGAGCGATTCGTATTCGGCCATGGTTTTAATGTGGGCGTGGCTGGCGAATTCCGCGGGGGGCGGGAAGAGGCGGCGTTCGGTGAGGACGGATTCGATGTTCTTTTCGGTCATGGCGGCTCCTTCGCAGGGCGTGGGGAATGTCGGGCGTACTATAACCCGGGGGAAGCGGAAGCGGGAAGAGATGGGGCGTCCGAGAACAGATGATGCGGTCAAATGTTGATGAAGTTCGGCAAATTCAATTGCCGATGATCGATAGTCACTCCCTGTTTTGAGTTGGGTGTTCTTTTTTGCGGGCATTTTCTGCAAAAGACGCCTGTTGTGGGCCAGGACATTTTTGAGAAAGGAAGAACCCGATGCCGTATCCAGTAATCAGCGACTCGACCACCAAGACGATGGTGACCTCGTGGGTGGCGCTCCAGAAGGAGATCGCCGAGATGAAGAAGGACAAGAAGGCGGACAAGAAGAAGATCGCGGAGCTGGAGAAGCAGTTGGATTTGAAGGGGCAGAACATCACGAAGAAGGCGCTGGCGGACATCGGGATGGCGCGGAAAAGCTTTGTGGACCATGCGACGAAGGTGGACAAATGGCTGGGGGACTGCAACCAGGCGCTGAAAGCGTCGAAGGATGCGGCGGCGCAAATGGAGAGGACGCATTCGACCAACGACATGGACAAGGCGGGGTACGCCGAGGGATACATCGCGGAGATCGCGAAGATGGCGAAGGCGGACAATGACGAACTGGGGGCATCGTGGTTCAGTTATCGCGGCGGCATTGTCGACCAGATCGACAAGAAGTACGGCGATCCGATGAAGGCGATTCGCAACGAGATGATCGCGGCGGAAAAGAACATCAAGAACAAGATCCTGCAGATGGAAACGCTGGCGCAGCAGGCGAAGGCGGTGAAGGAATCGGCGAAGCGTTCGCTGCTCGGGGGGCTGAACTTCAAGGAGGAGACGCAGGCGGAGGCGGCGAAGGTCGAAACCGACATGAAGACGCAGCACGACTCCGTCATCAAGAACGTGGAACTCGTGGAGAATAAGCCCGACGCCATGGCTCGCGCGGTGGCGGCGGCGAAAGAGGCGGACAAGAAGGGGATTGCAGGCGTGCTCTCGACGGCGCAGACGCTGGCGAAGGAATCGGTGAAGCAGCTCAATGACGCGAAGCTGACGGCAACGGCGATGTCGAAGGCGCTGGCGACGCAGATGAAGTCGTTTTCCGCGGAGGATCAGAAGGATCCGACGATCAAAACGCACCTCGACCGAGCGAAGCACCTGGTCGATGACGCAGTGGCGCGGGTGAAGAATGCGCTGCCCGTGCTGCAGAAGCTCTCCACGGATCTGACGCAGATCGAGACGCTGGCGAAGAACAAGAAGTAACGCACGGCGGACGCAAACCAAAAAGCCCCGGGGCCTCGGCCGCGGGGCTTTTTTTGTTCTGCGATTTCTGCAGATTGCGGCGCCGGGTGGGGAAGCGCATAGTGTGGGCCGTGAATCCGCGAGAGATGAGGAGGCGCTATGGTGACAAGGCGTTTGGCGGTTGTGGCGTTCATTCTGGGTGCGTGGGCATTTGGGACCGGGGTTCGGGCCGAGGGTCCGTTGCCGTTCAAGGCGAATGATGTGGTGTTGTTCCAGGGGGATTCGATCACGGATGGCGGTCGTGGGCGGAACAATCCGGATCCGAATCACATTCTGGGGCAGGATTATGCGTATTTGATTGCGGCGCGGTTCGGGGCGGCGCATCCGGAGATGCATGTGACGTTTTTAAATCGGGGGATCAGCGGGAACAAGGTGTCGGACCTGCAGAAGCGGTGGCAGGCGGACTGCCTCGATTTGAAGCCGACGGTGCTGTCGATTTTGGTGGGGATCAACGATTTGAATCATGACGTGCCGGCGGAGGAGTTTCGGTCGCAGTACGAGGCGCTGTTGGAGCAGACGGTGAAGGCGTTGCCGAACGTGCGGCTGGTGCTGTGTGCGCCGTTTGCGTTTTCGAACGGGCGGATGGAGGCGCGATGGGCGACGCTGGGGCCGGAGTTGGTAAAGCGGCAGAAGATTGTGGCGGAGCTGGCGGCGAAGTATCACGCGGCGCTGGTAGAGTTGCAGCCGGTGTTTGATGAGGCGGTGAAGAAGGCGCCGGTGGAATACTGGGTGTGGGATGGGATTCATCCGACGTATGCGGGGCATCAGTTGATGGCGGATGCGTGGGTGCGGGCGGTGGGAGGAAAATAGTTCCAGATCATCATCGAGTGCGCGAGCGAACACGGCGGGTAAAACCGCCGGCTAACCTTTCGTCGCGAAAAACCGTTTGGTTTGATGCTATTTTCCGGGGCCGAGGGTGGTGATGGTCATGGGGCCGAACTGGTGGGCGGCGGCGACGTCGAGGAGGGACTGGCGGGTGATGGATTCGAGTTTGGCGAGGTCTTCTTCGAGGGAGCGGTATTCGCGGTTGTAGGTCCAGCGGGAGGCGAGGCCGCGCATGCGGGCGAGGGTGGATTCGCCCTGGAGGACGGTGCCGGATTCGATTTTGTTTTTGCTGCGCTGGACTTCGTCGGGAGTGAGGCCTTCTTTCAGGAGCTTGTTGAGTTCATTGAGGAGGATGCCTTCGACCTGGGTGGCGCGTTCGGGGTCGCAGGAGGCGTAGATGAGGAAGGAGCCGGTTTTGTCGTGGGGGTAGAAGGAGAAGTCGGCTTCGTCGGCGAGGCCGGGCTCGACGAGGGCCCAGAAGAGGCGTGAGCCTTCATGGTCGCCCATGACGTCGGAGAGGACCATGGCGGGATAGCGGGATTCGTCCTGGGCGGAGGGGCCGGGGCAGAGGCCGGCGATGTAGTGGCGTTTGAGCTTGGGGTCAGAGATGTGGTGGCGCTTGGGTTTGAGGAGGGGGGTGGGGTAGGCGCGCTGGACGTTTACGCGGGGCCAGTGGCCGCAGTATTTTTCGGCGAGTTTGACGAACTCCTCGAAGTCGATGTTGCCGGCGGCGGCGAGGACCATGTTGCCGGGGCCGTAGCGGGAATCGAAGTAGTTTTTCATCTGGGGCTGGGTGAGGGCGGTGATGGATTCCTTGGTGCCGAGGACGGAGGCGGCCATGGGGTGGGCGCCGAAGTGGTCGGCCATGACGGCTTCGAAGAGGACGTGGGAGGGGCGGTCGAGGTAGAGGGCGATTTCTTCGAGGATGACTTTCTTTTCCATGTCGAAGTCGTCGGGGCGGAGGGCGGGGCGCATCATGTCGGCGAGGAGGGCGAGGCAGCGTTCGGTGAATTCGGGGAGGACCTGGGCCCAGTAGCAAGTGACTTCGTTGGAGGTGAAGGCGTTGTTCTTGGCGCCCATGGCGTCGAATTCTTCGTTGACCTGCTGGGAGTTGAGGGTGGCGGTGCCTTTGAACATCATGTGTTCGAGGAAGTGGGAGACGCCGGCGACGTCGGGGGATTCGTCGCGCGAGCCGGTTTTCACCATGAAGCCGACGGCGGCGGAGTGGGAGGCGGGGTTGATCTCGGCGATGACGTCGAGGCCGTTTTTGAGTTGGGTCTGTTTGAATTGGAGAGTCACAGCATGATCACTTTTTCTTAGAGTTGTTCTTCAGGAATTCAACCGCGTGCTCGAAGTTTTGGACAAGAGAACAGTTCAAAACGCTCATATCCCGTTTAAGTGGAAGGAAATCCTTATCTTCCGTAATGAAGAGCGATTTCGGATAATCTCCATCAGGTGAAACCGAATCGGCGATGTCGATCAAAATCGATGCCGCAATAAGCGAATCCGATAGCCGGAATTGATATTTGCTCCGAATGATTGCGGCATTGTCCAACGTTCTTTCAGTAACTGGAAGGAGTTCGCCAACACTGGCCATGTTCTGCAGAACACCTTCAAGCCGATCTTCCTCGTCACTCCGCATGTTGATGAGGTAGTCAACGACTTCTTCCTGCTTGTCGTATACGTCTGAGTGTGCGGCCGATTGTTTCAACTCTCGCACGGAAGGATATCCAAGGGCGATTCGCTTGAAGTGATCCCGCCAACCATGCCTGTTTGAAACTCGCGAAGTCGCTTCACCATATGAAATTACGGGGCAGCAAAGGTGATGCTTGTGGGTGCGTGCGAGAGCATATATCTGGCCAATCGCCCAAGTCTGATCTTGGATAAACGCCTCATGCAGAAGAAAATTGGTGTCGACGTAGATCTTCAAGGAATCGAAGCCTCTTCTCGCACTGTGCCACCTTGAACTTCCAACAGCACCTTAGCGATCGCGGCCGGAACGGTAGGCTTCTTCGCGCCCGGTCGAGGATTGATATTCTCATCTATCCAAAGGGCGACGTAATAAGCGAGTACATCCGGCGGGAGGCGCTTCGTGCCCCCTCGCTTGAAACGTGTGAGAAAGTGTTTTACCACAGGCTTCATGTCAAATTCGAGAGAAGGAGGCGACTCCAGCCCTGCTTTATCATTTGCCTTCCATAGGTAGCCACGGTCTTGTGAAACGAGGAGAAAATAAGGTACTCGTTCGGCAATCGCGAGCGCCGGCAGTACGTTACGGCGGAAATCGATCGCGTAGTCTCGATCGAACTGTTTTGGGTTTTGCACTTCAATGACCATCATTGGCCATTGTTTTCTGTCGGTGACAACAAGATCGGGCGTTTGAGCAACCATTGATAGCTCCTTGGGGAGGGCTGGGAACAATTATATCGCCGGGGTTGTCAGTTCGCTTGGTCCGATGGTGACGACGGTGAGGTTTTTGACGGGGTTGGCGGCGAGGAAGTCGTTTACTTTTGTGAGGGTGACGGAGTCGATGAGGGCGCGGAGTTCTTCGAGGGTGCGGGTGCGGCCGCGATGGTAGAAGTCGTGGGCGAGTGAGCCGGCGCGGGCGCCGGAGGAGTCGCCCTGCATGATGACGCGGGATTTCATGCCGATGAGGGCGCGGGCGAGTTCGTCGTCGGTGACGCCTTCGGCGAATTTTTTGAGTTCGACGATGAAGGAGTCGAGGGTTTTCTGGGCGCGGTCGGGGGAGGTGCCGGCGTAGCCGAAGATGGCGCCCTGGTGTTTGAGGGAGGAGTAGCCGGCGTTGACGGAGTAGCAGAGGCCTTGTTTTTCGCGGATTTCGGTGAAGAGTCGTGCGCCCATGCCGCCGGAGAGGACGTTCATGGCGGACTGGAGGAGGATGGAGTCGGGGTGGTTGTCGGGGATGGCGTCGAAGGCGAGGCCGATCTGGGACTGGTTGGTGTCCTGGGTGACGTGGAAGTTGCCGCGCGGAGGGGGAGAGTCGGGGAGTTTGACGGGAGGGCCGGAGGACCAGTCTTTGAAGGATTGTTCGACGCAGGCGACGAGCTCGGGCCAGTTGAACATGCCGGCGACGGAGAGGATGGCGCCTTTGGGGGTGAGGCGGGACTTGGCGTCGGTGCGGGCGGCGGGGGCGGAGAGTTGTTCGAGGTCTTCGCGTTTGCCGGAGGAGGGGCGGCCGAAGGGGAAGGGGTAGTGTCGTTCGCGGAGGAGGAGGGAGAGTTTGTGGGAGGGTTCGTCTTCGATAGCGTCGAGCTGCTGGAGGGCGAGGTCTTTGGAGGGACCGAAGCCGTCGTCGGGGAGGTGGGGGGCGCGGACGATGTCGGCGTAGACGGGGAGGACGGCGAGGAGGTTTTTGCCGAGGAGGGCGGCGGAGAAGCGGAGGAAGACATTTTCGGCGGAAGCGGAGCGTTGGACGCCGAGTCCGTCGAGGTATTCGGTGAGCTGGCGGGAGTCGCGTGTGCCGGCGCCGCGGAGGATCCAGTCGGCGAGGACGGTGGAGGCGCCGGAGCCGCCGATGGGGTCGGAGGCAGCGCCAGCGGGGACGAGGAAAGTCATGGCGACGGAGCGGACGCCGGGGATGGATTCGGCGACGAGCGTGAGGCCGTTGGGGAGGGCGTGGAGGAACTGTTCGGATTTTGCGGTTTGCGAAACAGGGGTGGGGGCTGGGGTGGAACTTGCGGGGGGTTGGGCCACTTCGCTCTCCTTGCAAATGTGAGCAGAGGCATTTTAGCGCGAGGAAGGGGTTAGGGAAAGGAAAGGGGCGCGGTGTTGGGGGAAGATGGCCAAGGGAAGAGCGCCAAGTGTGTGCGCGCGGTTGGCATTCTTGCTTACGTGCATGCAGCATTGGCGAAGGCCAGCACAACATGATATTGGACAGGTGGTTATCTGCGGCTGAGGCGGATATTGATGCATGTAAGTAAGATATTGGCGCGCACAAATGTGAAGGCGGAAGGTCCGGAATTCTGTTTATTTATGTGAAAGATCGCTCCGCAGGGGCGTAGAATAGGATGGGGTGCCTTGGGAAGAGGCGACCCCCAGACATCGTTCATTTCTATGGAGGAGACATTTATGACCGCTTCAAAAACATGGTTGATCGGGTTGGGCGTGGTGATGGCGACTGCGATGGTGGGGTGCGGGAACGACAACAACCCGCCGGCGGCGGCACCGGCACCGACGCCTACGGCGGCCGCAACGGAAGAGGCAGCACCGGCAGCAGCTCCGGCGTCGGGTGAGGCGACTCCGGCGGCACCCGCGGTACCGCCGGCTCCCGTGCCGACCTCGCCTCCGGTTCCGGCGACAACTGGTCCGGCCGCCGCAGGGGCGACGACGGCGCCCGGCATGATGGCAACGGCGGAGACGCAGGCGCAGGAACTGATGCAGCAGGCGTACCAGTACATCAAGGACAACAAGATGGACCTGGCGGAGAAGGCGGTGGCGAAGCTGCAGGAGATGAAGGGGAGTTTGCCGGCGGAGTATGGGCCGCGGATTGATCAGTTGAAGGCGGCGTTGGATGCGGCGAATGTGAAGAATGGGAAGTTGCCGGGGGGGATTAAGTTGCCGGGGCAGTGAGCGCTGGTAATTAGTAATTGGTGATTGAGGCCGAGGGATTTTGGTTCCTCGGCTTTCTTTTTGGTTGGGTGATTGCGCAGTCTCAGGGGCATTGCCCCGCGACGCCCGAAGCGGCGGGCGTTGGGCGTGGATGGTGCGTGCGCGTATGGGTTGTGGGGGGGGCGCGTTTTCGTGAGAATTTTGGAATAGATGGTCTTTGTGGATGCGGGCCTGGAGGGCGCGATGAGCGAGTACCAGTACTATGAGTTCCTGGCGGTGGATCGTGCACTTTCGCAGAAGGAGATTGCGGAGATTCGGAAGCATTCTTCGCGCGCGGAGATTTCGGCGACGCGGTTTGAGAATGAATACAACTGGGGGAATTTTCGAGGGTCGGTGGAGGAGTTCCTCAGGCGGTATTATGACTTGCACCTGCATTATGCGAACTGGGGGACGCATCGGTTCGGGATGGGAATTCCGGCGAAGGCTGTGGATGGGGAGCAGTGGAAGGCGTACTTTCCAGAGGGGGGCATCGGCGACTTGAAGCGGAATGGGGACCGGCTGGTGGTGGTGTTCGAGTCGGGGGACGAGTCGGGGGATTGGGACGGGGAGGAGGTCACGATGGCGGAGTTGGCGCCGATCCGGGAGGAAGTTCTATCGGGGGATTTGCGGCCGTTGTATCTGGGGTGGCTTGCGGGGATTTCGGATCCGTACGCTGACATCGAGGATGATGCCCTGGAGCCGCCGGTTCCGGCGGGGTTGAAGAGCCTGACGCCGGCGCAGAAAGCGTTCGCCACTTTTTTGCGGGTGGATGAGGAGATTCTCGGGGTGGCGGCAGAGGCGAGTGCGGCGATGTCGGCGGAGTCGGTGGACTGGCGGGAGCGGATTCGCGAGTTGCCGGCGGCGGAGAAAGACGAGTTGCTGGCGGCGGTGCTGGAAGGGCGCGCGATGGAAGTTGCGTCGAGTCTGCGAAGGCGGCTTCGGCCGGCGGGAGCGGCGAATGTGGGGAAGGGGACGCGGACCGCGGGAGCGATCCGGGGCGAGGCGGAGAGCATTCGCGAGGAGAAGGAGAAGCGGGAAGCGGAGGAAAAGGCGCGCAGGCGCGCGGAGGCGGAGAGGCGGGCGGCGATTGCGCGGGCGAAGCAACTTGACGAGATGGCGCTGATTCGCGGGTCTTATTGGAGCAAGGTGGACGCGTTGATTGCGACGAAGGTGCCGAAGAATTACGACGAAGGGGTGAGAATCCTTTGCGATCTCCGGGACGTGGCGAAGCGGCATGATCATTTGGCGGAGTTTGAGGAGCGGATGGAAGCGGTGCGAACGGTGCATCGGGCAAAGAGCACTTTTCAGGAGCGATTGCGGAAGGCGGGGTTGGGGTCGCCGGAGCGGGGTTCGGTTTAGAGGTTGGTCATTTTTTCCATTCGTTCGGGGTAGCGGTCGCCGTGGATCTGGATTTTTTCGGCGGCGGTGGTGAGGTCGCGGAGGTCTTCGGGGGTGAGGTGGAGGTTGAGGGCGGCGAGGTTTTCGTCGAGGCGGGAGAGTTTGGTGGTGCCGGGGATTGGGACGATGAAGGGTTTCTGGGCGAGGAGCCAGGCGAGGGCGATCTGGGCGGGGGTGGCGTTGTGTTTTTTGGCGGTGGCGGCGAGGAGGTCGATGAGGGTTTGGTTGGCTTTGAGGGCGTCGGGGGAGAAGCGTGGGAGGGTGCTGCGGAAGTCGGACTTGTCGAAGGCGGCGTTTGGGTCGAGTTTGCCGGTGAGGAAACCGCGGCCGAGGGGGCTGTAGGGGACGAGGCCGATGCCGAGTTCTTCGAGGGTGGGGAGGATTTCTTGTTCGGGGCGTCGCCACCAGAGGGAGTATTCGTTCTGGAGGGCGGCGACGGGTTGGACGGCGTGGGCGCGGCGGATGGTTTGGGCGCCGGCTTCGGAGAGGCCGAAGTGTTTGACTTTGCCTTGCTGGATGAGTTCTTTGACGGTTCCGGCGGCATCTTCGATGGGGGTGTTGGGGTCGACGCGGTGCTGGTAGAGGAGATCGATGGTGTCGGTGCGGAGGCGTTTGAGGGAGCCTTCGACGGCGCGTTTGATGGTGTCGGGTTTGCTGTTGGGGGTGCGTGCGCCGGCGCGGGTGTCGGGGGCGGTGAGGTCGAAGCCGAACTTGGTGGCGAGGATGACTTTTTTGCGGTGGGGGGCGAGGGCTTCGCCGAGGAGTTCTTCGTTGGTGAAGGGGCCGTAGACTTCGGCGGTGTCGAAGAAGGTGACGCCGCGGTCGAGGGCTGAGTGGAGGAGTGAGGTCATTTCGGCTTTGTCTTTGGGGGGGCCGTAGGAGAAGGACATGCCCATGCAGCCGAGGCCGAGGGCGGAGACTTGGAGGTTTCGGCCGAGAGTGCGGGAGTGCATGATTTTGCTCCTGGGAAGGACTTAAACACGAAGAGCACGAAGGCACGAAGGACCACGAAGACGGAGGGGAACTACGGAGAGCACGGAGAAGGGGATCGGTTTTTGTTTTTTCTCCGTGGGCTCCGTGGTTTCAACCGGTTGTTCATTCGGATTTGAGGGAGGCCATGTCGATGGAGAAGCGGTATTTGACGTCGGAGTTGAGGAGGCGGGTGTAGGCTTCGTTTACTTTTTGGATGGGGATGATTTCGACGTCGGAGGTGAGGTTGTGTTGGCCGCAGAAGTCGAGCATTTCCTGGGTTTGGGGGATGCCGCCGATCATGGAGCCGGAGAGGGATTTGTTGCCGAAGATGAGTGCGAAGGCGGAGATGGCGAGGGGTTTGGAGGGGGCGCCGACGAGGGTGAGGTTGCCGCCGATGCGGAGGAGGTGGAGGTAGGCGTTGATGTCGTGATCGGCGGAGACGCAGTCGAGGATCATGTCGAAGGCGCCGGCGTGCTTGGCCATTTGGTTGGGGTCTTTGGAGAGGATGACGTCGTTGGCGCCGAGGCGGAGGGCGTCTTCGGTTTTGCTGGGGGAGGTGGTGAAGACGGAGACGTGGGCGCCCATGGCGTGGGCGATTTTGATGCCCATGTGGCCGAGGCCACCGAGGCCGACGATGCCGACGCGTTTACCGGGGCCGACGTTGTTGCGTTTGAGTGGGGAGTAGGTGGTGATGCCGGCGCAGAGGAGGGGTGCGGCGCCGGCGAGGTCGAGGTTTTTGGGGATGCGGAGGACCATTTGTTCATCGACGACGATGGATTCGGAGTAGCCGCCGTAGGTGACGGGGGCGGTGCCGTGTTGGTCGGGGCTGTTGTAGGTGAAGGTGGCGTTGGGGCAGAACTGTTCGTGGCCGTGCTGGCAGTTGGGGCAGGTGTGGTCGGCGCCGACGAGGCATCCGACGCCGACGATGTCGCCGGTTTTGAAGCGGGTGACGGTGGAGCCGGTCTTGGTGACTTTGCCGACGATTTCATGGCCGGGGACGCAGGGGTAGACGGTGGGGACGGCGTCGGACCATTCATTGCGGGCCTGGTGGAGGTCGGAGTGGCAGATGCCGCAGAAGAGGATTTCGATCTGGACGTCGGTGGGGGTGGGGTCGCGGCGCGGGATGGTGGAAGAGGCGAGGGCGGAAGTGGGGCTGGTGGTGGCGTAGGCTTTGGATTTGAACATGTGATGCTCCGTTGAATGAAGGGGGGCGGATTGGAAGACGCGCGGCCCCGAGGGCCGCGGCTAAATTTTGGGGAAGGCGATCATTTGCGGTATTGGTCGTCGGAGACTTTTTCGAGCCAGGTGACGGGGGAGCCGTTGAGTTTATCCTGGATTGCGATGTGGGTCATGGCGGTGGTGGGGGAAGCGCCGTGCCAGTGTTTTTCGTTGGGGGGGAACCAGACGACGTCGCCGGGGCGGAGTTCTTCGATGGGGCCGCCGTCGCGTTGGGCCCAGCCGAAGCCGGCGGTGATGATGAGGGATTGGCCGAGGGGGTGGGTATGCCAGGCGGTGCGTGCGCCGGGTTCGAAGGTGACGGTGGCGGCGGAGACGCGGGCGGGGTCGGGGCGGTCGAAGAGGGGATCGATGCGGACGGTGCCGGTGAACCAGTCGGCGGAGCCTTTGCTGGAGGGAGTGGTGCCGGGGCGTTTGATTTCCATGCGAAATTCCTCACTGAGGGGTGGTGGTGGACGGCAACCAGTGTAGGCACGATTCGGAAGCGGGGCGATCGGTAGGGACGTAGTTAGACGGAGGTGGTAATTGCGGGAGGGGTCGGGTACCTTGGCGGGTCTGTTTCCTATACACGCTGCAAGAGAGTTCTGCATGAATCGGTTGAGCGAGGCGTTTGCCAAGGCGCGGGGCAAGGGGCGGAAGATGCTTTGTCCGTTTTTGACGGCGGGGTATCCGTCGCTGGAAGTGACGGCGGATCTGCTGTTGGCGGCGCAGGAGGCGGGGGCGGATGTGGTGGAGGTGGGGATCCCGTTTTCGGATCCGGTGGCGGATGGGCCGGTGATCCAGGCGTCGTATACGCATGCGTTGGCGCGTGGGGCGACGGTGAAGACGTATTTGGGGACGATTGCGGCGGCGCGGAAGAAGGGGGTGACGATTCCGCTGGCGGCGATGGTGAGTTTTTCGATTATTTTCAAGCGGGGGACGGAGGAGTTTGCGAAGGCGTGTGCGGATAGCGGGGTGGATGGATTGATTCTGCCGGACGTGCCGTTGGAAGAGGCGCCGGCGATTGTGGATGCGGTGCGGGAGGCGGGGTTGCGGTCGACGCTGCTGGTGGCGCCGACGTCGCCGGCATCGCGGCGGGCGGCGATTGCGCGGCTGTGCGATGGGTTTGTGTATTACTTGAGCGTGTCGGGGATCACGGGGGAGCGGCGGGCGTTGCCGGCGGATGTGGGGCCGAATGTTGCGGAGTTGCGGAAGGTGACGGAGGTGCCGATCTGCGTGGGGTTCGGGATATCGACGGCGGAGCAGGTGCGGGAGGTGACGCAAGTGGCGGATGGGGCGATCGTGGGGAGTGCGTTGATCCGGCGGTTGACGGAGGTGGTGGAGAAGCCGGTGGCGGACCAATGTGCGGCGGCGGGGAGATTTATCAAAGAACTTGCAGCCGGATTGCGGTGAGAGTCGTTAGTATGGGAGCGGGGCGGGGTTGGCGACATTTAACAGTGCGAAATTATTCGCAGGATGTTGCGTATTGTAGGATGAAGGGACGCGTAGTGAGGGGTAGAATGGGGGACTGGTTTTCGGGCGCGGTGAGAGGCAGAAAATGCCTATGCCCGATAAAGAGCGGCTCAGCTATAAGCGAAGCTGGCAGCGAGAGAAATGGTTAGCCGGGGTTGCGGGTTTTGCTTTTTAGGAGCTAACCGGAACGCCGAATCGGGGTCTAGTCGCATGAGTCAACGAATGCCCAACGACTCGCGGGCAGTTCAAGATCAGGCTGCACAAGCCGCTCAAGAGCTGGCCCTGGTGCTCGCCGCGAAGACGGGCGACCGCGTAGCGTTTGGCAAGTTGGCGCAGCAGTATCAGCGGCAATGTGCGGCCGTGGCGCTTCGGCTCCTGGGCAACACGCACGATGCCGCGGAACTGGTGCAGGATGCGTTGGTGAAAGCCTTTCGCAGCCTGGACCAACTGCAGCAGTCGGAACGATTCGGTCCGTGGTTGATGCGAATCGTGACGAACCTGGCGCTGAACTTCCGCAGGTCGCGTGGGAGGCGTCAGGCCCTTTCGCTGGAGCAGACATCCGGCGACGGGGATGAAGGCGAAGATATGCGGGCGACGCTGCCGGGCGGTGCGATGGATGCACCGGAGAAACCGCTGACGTCGGCCGAACTCGGCAGTGCGATTCAGCGGGCCATCGACGAGCTGCCGGAGAAACAGAGATTGGCCCTGGTGATGTTCGCCATCGAGAAGATGCCGCAGAAAGATGTGGCCGATGTGCTGAACTGTTCAGTGGAAGCCGTGAAGTGGCACGTATTCACGGCACGCAAGCAGTTGCGGAAGAGCCTGGGAGATTTCTTCTGAGGCATTCTGCAGCGGGTTGCGGGAACTGAGGGTTGCTGGAAGAGAATGAAGACGGACACACAACATCTTGATTACCTGATCAGCCAGTACGTGGATGGCTGTCTGGACGCGGCGAGCCGGAAGTCGCTGGAGCAGCGGCTGCTGAATGATCCGGAGGCGCGCAAGCTTTACAAAGAACAGCACGACGTGCAGGAGATGCTGGACGACTGGGGGAACCGGATTCCGATGATCAACTGGGAACAGTTTGATCAGGAACTGGGGATGCGTCTGGAAAATGAGACGGTGGGCGGGCGGACGGTGAATTTCTTCCGCCGCTGGGGCCGGCCGATGTCGATTGCGGCGGGGCTGATGGTTGCGGCGTCGCTGGGGTATGGGTGGCATGCGATTTCGACGCGGAAGCCGATGGTGGCAATGCCAACGGTGCCGCATGTGGCGCCGCAGGTGACAAAGCCGGGAGTGGCGATTGAGCCGCTCGTTACGCCGTCGAGCGCAAGCGTGGCGCGGGTGCAGGTGGATGAACAACCGGGTCAGCCGGTGTCTTCCGTGGAGAACAGCGTGGCGATCACGCCGCCGGGGAACATGGAAGGGGCGGATTCGTTGAAGGCGGGGGTGCAGTACGGGATGACCAGGCTGAGCGATGTGGCGCAGGCGCAAGCACCGGGATCGAGCTCGGTGAATGTGGCACAGGGCCCGTTGAATTCAAGCCAGCCGGTCAACAAGGATAAAGACCCGATCCCGCCGGCATACCCGTAAGGGGATTAAGCGAGATTCACGTACGATGGCGGACGGCGCAGGAGCCGTCCGCTTTTGTTTTTTGCACGACTTTTTGCTGCTGCACGGCCGAGCACCTTCCGCAGAGCAAACGGCATCAGCGCCAGGAGCGCGGCGGGTTCGGGAGCGGGCGTCGGCGGGAGGGCGGGGAGAGCTGCTCCTGTCGCGCCGAAGTTGTTGAGAAGATCGGAAAGGTCGGTGAGGTCGATGGTCGATTGGTGGTCGAAGTTGCCGGCGGACCAGAGGGGCGTGGGAGTGCCGAAGTGATTGAGGAGGGTGGAAAGATCGGTGAGGTCGACCTTGTTGTCGAGGTTGGTATCGCCGAGGAGTGCGGGGGTGATGAGCGTGGAACCAGGGCCATTGTCGAGGAGGGCGAGTCCCTCATTGGCCGCAAGCGTGGAACTGGTGAGAGAGGCGGTGCGGAGATAAGTAGAGAGAATGGAAGGGTCGGTGTGATTGACGATGAAGCGGGTGGTGGTGATGTCGACGGTGCCGCCGGTGATGGTGAGGCCGGCGAGGATGGCGTCGGATTGGAATTTCGCGGTTCCTGCGGTGTTGGTGAAGCTGGCGGTTGAGGACCAGGCCTGGGGGCCGGACTGGGTGAAGGCGCCGGCGTTGGTGATGTTGCCATTGGCGTTGAGGGTGCCGCCGTTGGTAAAGGTGCCGGCGTTGGTGAAGGCGGAGACGGTGAAGACGTCGCCGGGACCGCCGGATATCTGACCGGAGTTTTGAAGGGTCGAGAAGATGTTGGTGGCGGGGTCGGAGAGGAAGGAGCCGGAGTTGGTGAAGGTGCCGGCGAAGGTGACGGTGGTGGAGGTGGTCTTGAGGGTGCCGGCGTTGGTGACGTCGCCGGTGAAGATGGCGGGGTTGAACTTGATGTTGATGGTTTGGCCGGGGTTGTTGACGACGCCGCCGTTGATGGTGGAGAGTCCGCCGGAGAAGGTGATGTTGCCGTTGTTAAAGAGCGCGCCGGTGGCGAGGGTGCCGAAGCCGGCGATGATGCCGTTGTTCGTGAGCGGGAAGTTGTTGTTGTCGAAGGTGCCGCCGGTGAGTGAGATGAGGCCGTTGTTATTGGCGAGGCCGGTGGTGATGACGAGCTTGTTGCCGGCGGAGATGCGGAGGGTGGCGGGGACGTCGTTGAAGAAGGGGGCGGAGATGGCGAGGGTACCGCCGAGGGGTTCGATGGCGCCGTTGTTGAAGAAGGAAGTGCTGCTGGTGAGGGTGCCGATGCCTTGAATGGTGCCGTTGCTGGTGAAGCCGCTGACGACGAGGAGGGAGGTGGGCGCGGTGAGGGCGATGAGACCGGCATTGGTGTAGGGGGTGGTGATGTTGGTGGCGCCGGCGGGGACGGAGATGATGCCGGTGCTGAAGCTGGAGACGGGGACGGCGAGGGTGCCGGGGCCGACGATGAGGCCGTTGTTGGTGATGATGGCGGAGCCGTTGGGGAGGAGGCTACCGCCGTTGAGGTTGATGGTGCCGGAGTTGGTGAGAGAGCCGCTGAGCTTGAGCTGGCCGGGGAGGGAGGCGTTGATGGTGCCGGTGTTGGTGAACGAGCCGAAGACGGAGAGGCCGAGGGTGCCGCCGGTCTGGTTAATCGTGCCGGTGTTGGTGAGGTTACCGGAGACGGTGATGCTGCCGAAGCCGGTGAGGAGGCTGTTGTTGAAGAGTGCGCCGGAGCTGCCGACCGCACCGCCGGAGAGGGTGAAGGTTCCGGAATTGGTGAGGGTGGCGCCGGTGCCGAGGGAGAGGGAGCCGCCGTTGAGGGTGTAGGTACCGGAGTTGAAGCCGGTGCCGATGTTGAGGGCGCCGGAGTTGGAGATGAAGTTGGTGCCGCCGTTCTGGGTGAAGTAGCCGGCGCCGTTGAGGCCGATGTTTTCGGTGAGGGCGCTGAGGGTGCCGCTGAAGAGGGAATAGGAGCCGGTGGAGCCGCTGTTGGCGCCGAGGGCGAGGGTGTTGCCGACGGTGTTGGCGCCGCCGTTCTGGTAGACAGCGCCGTTGCCGCTGATGCCGATGTTCTCGTTGGAGGCGTTGAGGGTGCTGTTGAGGGTGTAGAGGCCGTTGGCGCCGGGGTTGGCCCCGAGGGAGAGGGTGATGGCGGTGGCGGTGCCGCCGTTCTGTGTGACCTGGCCGAGGGCGGATTCGCCGACGGTGAAGTTGCCGGTATTGAGGGTGCCGGAATTCATCGTGTAATTGCCGGCGCCACCGGCGAGGTGGCCGACGGTGACGGCGCAGTTGTTGAAAAGGATGGCGCCGCCTCCCTGGTCGAAATTGCCGGGGCTGCTGAAACCGATATAGAGGTTGCAGTTGGCGGTGCTGGTGCTGATCGAGCCGCCGCTGAGGGTGTAGTTGCCGGTGCCGTTGCCGATGCCGAGGGAAATGGCGGCGGTGCTGCTGGTGAGGGTGACGGAGGAGCTGCCCGACTGTGTGAAAGCGCCGTTGCCGAAATTGCCGATGCGGATGTTGCCGGGGGTGATGATTTTTCCGGAGGAACTGAGGTTGTAGGTGGCAACGGGACCGGCGGGGGACTGGATGTTGAGGTTGTTGGTGGTGTGGGTGCCGTTGGACTGGTTGAAGGTGGCGGTGCCGTTGTCACCGATCTGGGTCGTGTCTGTGGTGAGGGCGGTGTTGGCGGATTGCTGGAAAATCAGGGTGCCGGTGCCGGATTGGCTAAGGTCGAACAATTGGATGGGATTTGAGTTGATGTCGAGGTTGATGGTGCGGCTAGCAGCGTCTTGGAAGAAGACGAGGGCATCATCGCCGGCAGCGGGCGGGTGGAGGAGAATCCAATTGGTAGCGACGCTCCAGTTGGTGGCGCCGGCGCCACCGACAAAGTTGTCGGGCAAGGCGAAGAGTGCATGAGACCCGCCAAGGAAACCGGCAAGCACTACAGCGAAAGAACCGGTTCGACGATGGAATTTCGATGCCATGTGTCCACCTCGTTAGAAGATCAGCAGGATCCTGCGGCGAACGTAGAACAGAATGGGGAAAAGGCCATCACGATCGATCTATCGTGATTTGTAGATATTCTGACGTGGCAACCAGAATTGTCAAAAATCGAGTTTGTGGCGGGTTTGTTCAGACCACGTCAGAGAGGGTGGGAAGAGGCCGCGGCTTGACTTCCGGGGAGGATGTTCAAGCAAGCGGGTGGTCCGATCGCTGTTTCTTTGAGCGGCGGAGGAAGAGAGGGAGCGCAGCACCGAGGAGGAGGAACGTCGTGGGCTCGGGGGCGGGAGCGCTTGCGATGCCGGCGGGAACAACGCTGGATTGGCCGAAGTGATTGAGAACGGCAGAGAGATCGGAAAGGTCGATATTGGGTGCGCCGTCGAAGTTGCCAAGTGTCCAGTCGGAGGTGGCGGCGCCGAAGTGGTTGAGGACGATGGAGAGATCGGAGAGGTCGATTTTGCCGTCTTCGTTGGCGTCGCCGGCGTTGGCAAGGACGTAAAAGGAGACGGTGTCGGCGGTGGTGTCGACGAGGAAGGAGCCCATGACGCCGCTGGGGAGGAGGTGGAAGGCGGAAGGGTCGATGGTGTTGCCGTTGATTTGGACAGCGCCGTACCAGTTGATGAGGGGGATGGTGGAGTGCCACGTGAGGCTGCCGCGGGGGGCGAGCTGGACGTTGACGTTGGAGGCTTCGAACTCACCGTTGGCGACGCGGAGGAGGTCGGAAGCGGCGGCGTCGTTGCTGATGTCCATGCGAAGGGCGGAGCCGGAGTTGAGGAGGAGGGTGATGCCGGCGGTGAAGGTGCCGGCGTCGGCGCCGGCGGAGGTGCCCGGAGAGACGGTGCCGCCATCGGCGATGGTGACAAAGCCGTCGGTGGAACCGGCGCCGGCGAGGGTGCCACCGGCATGGGCGGTAATGTTCCCGTAACCTGCGCCGCCGGTGGCGATGTTGGGATTGTCGATTTCGAGGGTACCGGCATTGATGTCGGTGGCGCCGTAGTAGGTGTTATTGCCGGAGAAGACCTGGGTGCCGGCGCCATTTTTAACAACGGCGCTGGTCTGATTCATCGCGCCGCCGTAGGTAACGGCGGCGTTGGCGGGGGTGTTCAGCGTGATGGTGCAGAGGTTTCCGCCGGAGCTGAGGATGGAGCCATTGCCGGTGAGGCCGGCGATGGTGATGTTCGAAGCGCCGCCGACGAGGATGCAGGGGTCGACGGAATCGGCATTGATATATCCGGTGGAAGTGAGGTTGACGGAATTAACGATGCTGAGGGTGCCCCCGCCGTGAACGGAAATGTTGCCCGAGCCGGTGATGGTGAGAGGCCTGGTCGCGTTGCCGCTGTTGAGGATGAGGTCGGCGAGGGGGGCGCCGGGCGCCCTCGAAACGTCGATGAGGCCATTGTTGGTGAAGACGTTGTTGGTGAAGTTGGAGCCGTTGATGTTCAGGATGGAGGCGTCGTGGACGCCGATGGTGCCGGTGTTGGTGAAGGTGCCGGTGAAGGTGAGAGTGTCGGCCTGACCGTAGCCAGTGGTGAGGAGTCCGGCGTTGGTGAGGTTTTCGACCGAGAGGGAGGAGGAATTGCCGGCGGTGGAATCGCCAATATCGACTTCGTCGCCGGAATCGATGGCGAGCGTGCGGGAGGCGGCGGCGCCGGAGATGATGACGACGGAATCGGTGGTGGTGAGGCCGTTGTCGATGGCAGCGATCGTTGCGGCGGTGGGGACTCCGGCGGTCCAGTTGGCGCTGGAGGACCAGAGGCCGGTGCCACCCTTCCAGGCATCCGGGGCGGCGTGCGTTTGGAGGGGAAGCGTGAGGAGAGCGAGGGCGACGGTGGTGAAGGCGGGTTTGCACATCTCGAGGTCTCCAATACGTGTCCTGGCCGGCCGGCGATGAAATCTAGCCCAGGGGCGGGAGAAAACAAATGGATTCCGCACAGGTTCGCGTCCATGGGAAATGCAGGCGCATAAAAAGCCCGCGACTTTTGGGGGTCGCGGGCTTTTTCGGGTTGGATTGCAACCGCGCAACAGCTTCCAAGCGGAATGGCCGACGGGGGCGTCGGCCCCACTTTTAGGCGGCGGCGGGTTCTTTCTTCTTTTTGCCCTTGGCGGCGGGCTTGGCCTTTTCCTGGACCTTGCCGATGCCGACGAGCTGGACGACGACAATGTCGCCGGCGTCGCCGATGCGCCATTCGGAGGTCTTGATGATGCGGGTGTAGCCGCCCTGGCGGTCCTTGAAGTGGGGACCGATTTCCTTGAAGAGCTTCTGGACGACGGTGTCGTCCGCGAGCATCTCGACGTCGTTGGGGTCGGTCATGAAGCGGTCGTTGAGGCGCGAGATCACGAGGCGGCGGGCGTGGAGTGTGCCCTTCTTGGCCTGGGTGATGATCGGCTCAATGAAGCGGACCAGTTCCTTCGCCTTGGGAAGGGTGGTCTTGATCTGGCCGTGCTCGATGAGCGACTGGGCCAGGTTCCGGAGGATGGCTTTGCGGTGCGACGGTGTCACGGACAACCGGCGGCCGACGACTCTGTGACGCATATTTCACCTTTTGGGTCTGGGGTCTAGGGTCTGGGGTCTGAGGACCCTAAACCGCGTGTTCAATTATTTACTGGGCCGGCTGGGCTTCGGCGCTGGAGCCGATGGTCATGCCGAGCGAGAGGCCGATGTCCTGCAGCTTGCGTTTGACTTCGCGGAGGCTGGTCTTGCCGAAGCTGCGGACTTTCAGCAGGTCGCCTTCCGTGAGTTTGACGAGGTCGCCGACGGTGTGGATCTTGGCGGATTCGAGACAGTTGCTCGCCCGCACCGAGAGATCCATCGTGGAAATCGGCTGGTTCAGCTTGTTCTGGAGCTCTTCGTTCATCTGGGGCGTGGCGACAATGCTGTTGTCGGGGAGCTCGGCGTCCAGGTTCTCGCCGGGCTCGAAGTACTGCACAAACGCGTTGAGGTGTTTGCGCAGGATCTTGGCCGCTTCGACGAGGGCCATGTCCGGGGAGATGGTGCCGTTGGTCCAGATTTCGAGGATCAACCGGTCGTAGTTGGTCTTCTGGCCGACGCGGGTGTCTTCCGTCTTGTAGCGGACGCGCGTGACGGGGGAGAAGACCGAGTCGATCGGGATGGTGCCGATGATCTGCTCTTCCGGGGTGTTTTCGAGCGCGGTGATGAAGCCGCGACCCTTGTGGACTTCGAGTTCGATGTTGAACTCGTTGTCGCTGGTGAGGGTGGCGATCACCTGGTTCTTGTTGTGGATGGTGACGGCGGCATCGCCGACGAGATCGCCGGCGGTGACGACGCCCGGGCCCTTTTTGCTCACGGTGAGCATCTTGGGCATTTCGCCTTCCATCGAGATGATGATGGATTTGACGTTGAGGATGATGTCGGTGACATCTTCCATCACGCCTTCGAGCTGGGCGAATTCATGGTCGGCGCCAGCGATCTTCACGGAGATGGGGGCGGCGCCTTCGAGGCTCGAGAGCAGAATGCGGCGGAGCGAGTTGCCGACGGTGGTGCCGAAGCCGCGTTCGAACGGCTCAACGATGAAGCGGCCGTACGTCGGGGACTGGACGGATTCGTCATGTTCGACACGGGTGGGCAGTTCAAGACCGCGCCAACGGATACGCATGGTGGTGTTTCCTTTCTGTGATCGCCCGGCGGATTATCGCTCGAAAGAGCATCTGGTCACGGCGGGCGGAATTAGTGGTCAGTGGTCGGTGGCCAGTGGTCAGAGACGGCGGGTGGTCATTGCTGACCACTGGCCACTGACCACTGACAACTCGTTACACGCGGCGCTTCTTCGGCGGACGGCAGCCGTTGTGGGGAAGCGGCGTGTTGTCTTCGATGGCGGTGATCTTCAGGCCGCTGTTCTGCAGCGCCGTGATCGCCGATTCGCGGCCGGAGCCGGGGCCCTTCACGCGGACTTCGACTTCCTGCAGGCCGTACTTCTTGGCCTTGGCGGCGCAGTTTTCAGCGGCGCGGGTGGCGGCGAACGGGGTGCTCTTGCGGGCGCCCTTGAAGCCGACGGTGCCGGCCGAATCCCACGCGAGGGTTTCGCCGTTGACGTCGGTGATCGTCACCTGGGTGTTGTTGAACGACGCCTTCACGTGGGCGATGCCCTTGATGACGTTCTTGCGGATTTTCTTCTTGCCAGCTTTGGCCATGGGGGGTCCTTTATGTAGTGGGCTGTTAGCGGATTCGGCGAGGCAACGTGCCTTGCTAGTCCTGACCCTGGAAAATCGGGTTTCGGATATCGGGGTTCGGGTATCGGGTGAGCCGCATCACGGGACGAAACCCGAGACCCGACACCCGAGACCCGAGCAAATTAGCCGTGCAATTCCTTCACGCCCTTCTTGCCGGCGACCGTCTTGCGCGGGCCCTTGCGGGTGCGGGCGTTCGAGCGGGTGCGCTGGCCGCGGACGGGCAGGCTGCGGCGGTGACGGGAACCGCGGTAGCTCTGGATGTCCTTCAGGCGCTGAATGTTCTGCTGGATCTGGCGGCGAAGGGCGCCTTCAACGGGGTGGCTGCGATCGATGATGTTCACGATGCGGCCGACTTCGTCTTCGTTGAGTTCGCGCGCCTTCTTGTTCGGATCGATGCCGGCTTCGCTGAGGATCGTCATGGCATTGACGGGGCCGATGCCATAGATGTAGCGAAGGCTGATGCGGATTTGCTTGTCGAGGGGGATGTCGATACCGGCGATACGGGGCATGAGAGCTCCTTAGTGGCGACTGGAATCACGTGAGCGGGACGGTCCCGGTTTCGTGCATCCAGCCAAGGTTGTTGAAAGAGAGTTGTCAGTGGCCAGTGGTCAGTGGTCAGCATTTCGTTCTGACCACTGGCCACTGACCACTGACCACTCGGTTATCCCTGACGCTGCTTGTGGCGGGGATCGGCTTTGCAAACAACGCGGAGGACGCCGTTGCGGCGGACGATCACGCAGTGCTCGCAGATACGTTTGACGGAGGAACGAACTTTCATTTCTAACTCCCTGTTCCAATCTGCTGACAAGTCCGCTTTATGACACGCTGATTAGGTTTGGGTTCTTGTTTAACGTCAGCAGCTCAACGTGTCGCGGCGAATCACAAAGTATAGGCTGGGTCGCGGCTAGTTTCTCATCACGATGCGGCCGCGGGCGAGGTCGTAGGGGCTCAGTTCCACGGTGACGCGGTCGCCGGGGAGGATGCGGATGAAGTTCATGCGCATCTTGCCGGAGACGTGGGCGATCATGATGTGGTTGCTGCCGTTCTCGAGCTTCACGCGGAACATCGCGTTGGGCAGCGATTCGAGCACGGTGGCTTCCACTCTTAGTGCGTCTTCCTTGGGCATAACGTCCTTCGCCAAATGATCAACATGGGCAAGGCACCCATGTCAGGTTTCTTATCTTCCGTCTGTCAGCACTTCGGAGCCGGTTGCAGTGACTGCAATCGTGTGTTCCGTGTGTGCCGCCGGGGTGTTGTCCTTGGTGACGACCGTCCAGCCGTCGTCGAGAACGACCACATCCGACTTGCCGAGGATGACCATGGGCTCGACTGCGAGCGTCATCCCGGGCTGCAAATAAAAATCACCCCGCTTCAGGAATTCCCCCGAAACGAAGTTCGGCACCTTGGGGTCCTCGTGCATGCGGGTGCCGATGCCATGCCCGACAAATTCCTTCACGCAGGAGAAGCCGTTGTTTTCGACGTGCTCCTGCATTTTCTTCGCGACATCCGACCAGCGCCGGCCGGGACGAATCTCGCGGATGGCGATCTCCAGCGTCTCCTCGGTGATCCGCAGAAGCTTTTGAGCCTCCGGCGAAATCTTGCCGATGGGAATGGTGACGGCGGAGTCGCCGCAGTACCCGCCGAGACGGATGCCGCAATCAACGCTGACGATGTCTCCGTCCTGCAGCACCCGGTCGCCCGGAATGCCGTGAACGACTTCATCGTTGACGCTGATACAGGTATTTCCCGGGAAGCCTTTACCAGGCTCGTAAGTCGGGTACCATTTGAACAGCCCCTGCCCGCCGGCAGACGTGTAAGTATCGTACACAATGCGGTCTAATTCAAGCGTGGTCATGCCTGCACGGGCGGATTCTTTCGCACGTGAGAGCGCCCGGTGCACGACGCGACCGGCGGCACGCATTAACTCAAGATCTCGGCGGGATTTAAGGTTAATTTTCATACTAAAGAATCAGGTAGCAAGAATAAAGAAGCAAGAAGCGGGAACCCCGGGCCTTCTTGATTCCTGGTTCTTGAGTCCTGATTCTCTTCTCCTTACTCATCTTCAAAGTGGCGGCGAATCTTGTCGATCACCAGCTTCGTTGCCTCGTCGAGGGGGCCGCTGGTGTCCACCGTCTTGAAATTGCCGAGCTGGGCGTAATAGGCGATCAGCGGGGCCATCGTTTCCTGGTATGTCGCGATCCGCTTCTGCACCACGTCCGGCCGGTCATCCTCACGCACAATCAGCGTCGACCCGTCGTTGTCGCAGATGCCCGCCACCTGCGGCGGTTTGGAATCGATGTGGTACACCGTCAGGCACTCCGGGCAAACCCGCCGGCCTTCAAACCGCCGGGAAAGCACCTTCGGATTCACCACGAAATTCAGCACGAGCATCAACGGCCGATTGAGCTCGAAGAGCATCCGGTTCAGGGTCTGCGCCTGCGGAAGCGTGCGGGGAAAGCCATCGAGAACGAAGCCCGTGTTCAGGCCCAGGATCTTCTGCTTCATCAGCTCGATCATGAGATCGTCCGGGACCAGCATGCCGTTGTCGATGAAATCGCGGATCTGCTTGCCCAGCGGGGAGCCTGAAGCTTTCTCAGCCCGCAGGATGTCGCCGCTGGCGAGATGAACCAGGTCAAAGGTCTCGCAGATGCGCTGCGCCTGCGTGCCCTTGCCCGAACCTGGAGGCCCAAGCAGGGCGAGTCTCATGCCGGCAACCCTTTCGGATTTCTCGGGTCATACGCGGCGGGCTGCGGTTGCTTGGGCCCGCGCGTCGGACTCCCCTTGGGACGCCGGATCTTCGCCGCCGAACCGCCGCCGCTGTCGTCGGTGAATCCGCCGTAATTCCGCATCACCAGATTGGCTTCGATGCGGCTGACAAAATCGAGCATGACCTGGATCACGATCAGCAGGCTCGTCCCGCCAAGGAACTGCGCCGCCTGGAAGTCCTGCGGGCTGGGATTCCCCTTGCCAAGCACCTGCGTGCCGGCAACCGACGGAATCACCGCGATCACACAAAGGAACGCCGCGCCCACATACGTGATGCGGAACATCACGTTCTCCAGGTAATCCGCGGTGCGCTTCCCGGGACGAAGCCCCGGCACAAAGCTGCCGTAATCGCGGAGCTGGTTCGCCATTTCCTTCGGCTGGAACTGCACGGTGTTCCAGAAGAAGCTGAAGAAGAAGATCATCCCGCAGAACAGCACTTCATACCCCCAGCTTCCGTTGGCGATGTTGGTGGAGATGAAGTAGATCGTCTTGGCCCACCACGCATCCGCGGAGGCCGCCGGAATGTGCGAGCGGATCGCGCTGAACACCCAGTAGGGGATGATCATCAGCGAGCTGGCGAAGATGATCGGCATCACGCCGCCGTGGTTGACGCGGAGCGGCAGGTATTGCGACTGCCCGCCATACACCCGGCGGCCACGCATGTGCTTTGCCTGCTGGACGCGGATCCGCCGCTGGGCCTGCGTGAGGAAGATGGAGCCAGCGACGACGAAGATGAAGCAGCCGACGAGGAAGATCAGCGTTGCGATCCCCACCGGGCTGTTGTTCATGTTCTTGCTGACGGAGCTGAAGGCGTTGCCCGCCTGGGCGAAGTTGCCGGTGAAGATGCCGCCGAAGAAGTTCTCAATCACGCCATGGAACGGCGAGCGGTTGTACACGTACAGGACCGCATCGGGCATTCGGGAGATGATGCCTGCCGTGATGATCAGCGAAACACCGTTGCCAATGCCATACTCATCGATCTGCTCGCCGAGCCACATCAGGAACACCGAGCCCGCCGTGAGCACGATGACGCCCATTACCAGGAACAACTGCGGGTGCAGGTCGCGGACGTTGTTGTAAATCAGCGGCGGATTCGAGCGGAGCAGGTAGCTCACCCACATGAACGCCTGCACGAAGCAGACAGCCACGGTGAGGTATCGCGTCCATTCGTTGATCTTCCGCATCCCCGGCTCCCCTTCCTTCTTGAGCTTCTCAAGCTGCGGAAGGACCGTGCCCATGAGCTGCAGAATGATCGACGCCGAGATGTACGGCATGATCCCCAGGCCGAAAATCGTCGACTGCCCAAGGCTGCCGCCGGAAAACGTCGAGAGGTAGTTGGAAAGGGCGCCCAGGGCCGAATCGGAACCCTGTCCGAGCGTCTGGTTCAGCGCCGGAGCGTTCACCCCGGGGAGCGGCACGTAAAACCCGATGCGGTACACCACCAGCATTGCCAGCGTGAAGAGCAGCTTGTTGCGCAGCTCCGGGATTCTGAAGACGTTGAGCAGCTTCTGAAGCAATGGACCCTCGATGCGTTAGAGAGGGGGATTTGGAAGCGGTTATTTTAGCCCCTCGCCCGGGCAAACCCAAGCGCTTCCTTAAAGCGTTAAATCGTTAAGCCGTTAAACCGTCAACCGGTTCACGACTTAACGATTTAACGAGTGGACGGTTGCGCGTTGCCGCGGCTTACTTTTTCTTGGCTTCCGGCTTCTGGCTCTTGAACTTGCCGGTCTTCGGATTGACCTTGCTCTTGTTCCGGTCGAGTTCGAGCGTCTGCACCGTGCCGCCGGCCTTGGAAATCTTGTCCGCCGCCTGCTTGGTGAACTTGCCGGCGACCACCGTCAGCTTCTTGGTCAGCTCGCCGTCGCCGAGGATCTTCACCGGGTGGCGTTCGTCACGAACGAGGCCCTTGGCGATCAACGCGGAGGCGTCGACCGTGGCGCCCGCTTCGAAGTGCCCTTCGAGATCGGCGACGTTGACGATGCTGAAACGCTGACGGAACTGGTTGTTGTTGAAGCCGCGCTTCGGCAGGCGCCGGAAGAGGGGCATGTTGCCGCCTTCGGAGCCGACCTTGATTTCGCCGCCGGCGCGGGCGCCGGAGCCCTTCGTGCCGCGGGTCGATGTCTTGCCGTGGCCGGAGGATTCGCCGCGGCCGACGCGCTTGCGTTTCTTGTGGGCGCCGGCCTGGTTGGTGATTTCATGGATCATCATTGTGGGGTACTCCTTGCGGGAAAGCGGCCGGTGGCCGAGAATCAAGAAGCAAGTAGCAAGAAGCAAGAAGGCTTGTTACTCGCGGCTCTCGGTTCGGGTTCGCCAACCCTCGCTATTCACTAAGTTATCACACCAGTCGAAGCTGGTGACGGGCCAAGGAGCAGAACTTCTTGGTTCTTGCTCCTTGGTTCTTGCTTCTTCTTACAGTTCCACGCCGCGGTGCTCGGTGATCTCTTCCTTCGTCCGCAGGCTCTGGAGAGCCGCGAGGGCGGCCTTGCTCAGGTTCTTCTTGTTCGTGCTGCCGAAGGCCTTCGTGAGGATGTCACGGATGCCGACCAGCTCGAGGACGGGGCGCACATAGCGGCCGGCCTTGATGCCGGTGCCGGGGCGGGCCGGAACGAGCTTGATCGAGCTCGCGCCGAACTTGCCGGTGACTTCGTGCGGGATCGTGCCGCCCGTGAGCGACACCTTCACCATGCGGCGGCGGGCGTCCTTGGTGGCTTTTTCGACGGCGGCGGGGACTTCCTTCGCCTTGCCGTAGCCGATCCCGATGTTCCCCTGCTTGTCGCCGGCGGCAACGAGTGCTTCGAACGCGAAGTTCTTACCACCCTTGACGACCTTGGCCGACCGGAAGACGCCGATCGTCGACGACTCCACGCCGCCACGGTCATCGTCACTGTCTCGATTGAATCTGCGTTCGCTCATTTTTATTTCCAGTTAGTGGTCAGTTGTCAGTGGTTAGTGGTCAGAATTTCAAACCGGCTTCGCGGGCGGCGTCGGCGAGGGCCTTCACGCGGCCATGATAACGGTAGCCGTTGCGATCGAAGGCGACCTGCGTGATGCCCTTTGCGGTGGCCTTGGCGGCGATCGCCTTGCCGATTTCGACGGCCGCCTTCTGGTTGCCGCCGTGCTTCAGGCTCGTGCCCTTGTCGACCGAGCTCGCCGCCGCGAGCGTCTTGCCCGTGGTGTCGTCGATGATCTGGGCGTAGATGTTCTTCACGCTGCGGAAGATGCTCAGACGCGGACGTTCCGCGGTCCCGCGGACCGAACCGCCGGTGCGGGCCTTGCGCTGCGTGCGACGCGTCAGCTTGAGTTTGTTGGTTGTCTGATTCATGACTTATTCCTTTATGCTTCGCCCTGTTTATGCCAGGGGTACTTGTGAGAACCCGGCCAAGGCCGGGATCAATTGCCTTACTTCGCGCCTGCACCAGCGAACTGCTTGCCCGCCTTCTTCTTGACCACTTCGCCGACGTAGCGGACGCCCTTGCCCTTGTACGGCTCCGGCTTCCGCAGCGTGCGGATCTCGGCGGCAAGCTGGCCAACGACCTGCTTGTCGACGCCCTGGATGTTAATGCGGGTGCCCTGCGCCTCGATCTTCACCGTGACGCCGTCCGGAATCACGACTTCGAGCTGGTTGGCGAAACCGAGCGAGAGGACGATCGTCTTCCCCTTCATTTCCGCCTTGTAACCGACGCCCTGGATTTCCAGGTCCTTCACGTACCCTTCCGAGACGCCCTTGATGTTGTTGGCGATCAGCGCCCGCGTCAGGCCATGGATCGAACGAGAAAGCTTCTCGTCATCCACGCGCTCCACGATCACGTTTTCGCCCTCAACCTTGACCTTCGCGGCCGGGTGATGGTCGAGCTTCAGCTTCCCCTTCGGGCCTTCAAACGAAATCGTCCGCCCGTTGATGGCGATCTTCACGTTCTTCGGGAAGGGAACTGGTTTCTTTCCGATACGGCTCATGGTGATTTCCTTTTCTTACCGTCTGGTGACATCCGCATCGAGCGGGCCTTCCGGCGTTGGGTGACCCCCGGCCAAGGCCGGGGCTATCTGATTAGCTGATGGTGGCGAGCAGTTCGCCGCCGATGTTCTGCTGACGCGCCTGACGGTCGCTCAGCACGCCCTTGCTGGTCGAGAGGACGACGATGCCGAGGCCCTGGATGACCTTCGGGAAGTCCTTCACCGAGCGATACACGCGGCAGCCCGGCTTGCTGATGCGCTTCAGCTCGCGGAGCACCTGGTCGCCCGTCGGCGTGTACTTGATGCTGATCCGGATCAGCCCCTGCTTCGTGCCGTCGTCGAGGATCGAGTAATCCGCGATGTACCCTTCCTCCTTCAAGACCTTCGCGATGCCTTCGCAAATCTTGGAGTTCTTCACGTCCACGGTCTTGTGCTTCGCGGACGCGGCGTTCCGGAGGCGGGTCAACATATCGGCGATTGTGTCGCTCATAATCTTCGTCCTGAGTTCTGTGTCTTCGTCTTTTCTTACCAGCTCGACTTCCGCATGCCCGGGATCAGACCCGCGTGCGCCAGCTCGCGGAGCATGATTCGGGAAATCTTGAACTTCCGGTAGTGCGCCCGGCGGCGGCCCGTCAGCTCGCACCGGCGAGCAAGGCGCGTCGGCGAGGAATTCCGCGGAAGCTTCGCAAGCGCCGCGTAATTCTTCTCTTCCTTCAGCTTGCGGCGGATCTCGGCGTATTTCGCAACGAGTTCCTGCTTCTTCTTGTACCGGACTTTCCAAGCGGTTGTGGCCATAATCTTCAGTCCTTAGTCCTTAGTTCCCCCGGGCAAGCCCGGGGCTATATGAGTTATCCAGCCTTCTTCTGCTGCGCTTCGTCCTGGCGGAACGGCATCCCGAGGTGCTTCAAAAGTGCAAACCCGCTCTTGTTGTCGCTCGCCGAGGTCACGATCGTGATGTTCATGCCCTGGTGGAACGTCACCGCCGCGGCATCCACTTCCGAGAACACCGTCTGCTCCGTAATGCCCATGTTGTAGTTCCCCCGGCCGTCAAAACCCTTCGGGTTCAGGCCGCGGAAGTCCTTCACACGGGGAATCGCCAGCGTGATCAGCCGGTCGAGGAAGTCCCACATGCGGTTCCCCCGCAGCGTGACCTTCGCGCCGATTTCCATCCCTTCACGCAGCTTGAAGTTCGACACCGACTTCTTCGCCTTGCAGATCACGGCCTTCTGGCCGGCAATCTGCGTGAGTTCCTTGACCGCCGCTTCGAGCCGCGGCTTTTCCGAGATCGCCTTCCCCAGGCCCATCGAGATCACGATCTTCTCGACGCGCGGGAGGGCCATCTTGTTCTCAATGCCCAGGTCCTTGCCAAGCGCCGGAGCGATTTCCGCTTCGTAACGCTTCTTCAAGCGGGGAACGTAACCCTGCGGGAACGGTATCGCTTCGCCGCCTTCATCGCGACGCTTGCCGCTACCGCCCTTCTGCTTGCCCTTGCCCCCTTCTTCCTTGGGAGCAGCTTCCGCCGCGGGAGCCGCCGCAGCGCCGGCGCCTTCCGCCTTGGCCTTCGCCGCCATCTCGGCCTTCTTGGCGACCTTGGCAGCCTTCTCGGCTTCGATCTGTTCCGGCGTCTTCGTCGCCTTCTTTTCCTGCTTCTTTTCTTCTTTCGCCATGACTGTCTTCCTTATTCTCGCAACCCCAAGCGCCCGTCGCGGCCTTGGTTGCCCGAGTCAGTAATTCGTTAAACCTTGCTCACCACGCCCAGATCGCTGCCCGTCTTCACGGCCGTGCGATGCTTCTCGCCGTCCTTCGTCGAGAACTTCACCCGCGTGCCCTTGCCCGTCTTCGGATCGACCGGCTGCACCTTCGAGATGTGGATCGGCGCTTCCTTCCGGATACGCCCGCCACGCTGGTTCTGCTGCGAGGGCTTCAGGTGCTTCCACACCACGTTGACCCCTTCGACAACGACCTGTTCCTTCTCGGCGTTGATGCGGAGAACCTTGCCGGTCTTCCCCTTGTCATCGCCGGAGCGGACATAAACGATGTCATCTTTTTTAATGCGAGCTGCCATAGTTCTTTTCCTAACTGGCCACTGACCACTGGCCACTGACCACTGGCCACTGACCACTTTGTTCAAACCACTTCCGACGCCAGCGACACGATCTTCATCATGTTCTTCTCGCGGAGTTCACGCGCCACCGCACCGAAGATGCGGGTGCCGCGCGGATTGCCGTCGGCATCCACGATCACCGCCGCGTTGCGGTCGAAGCGGACATAACTGCCGTCCGACCGGCGGATCGGCTGCTTCGTCCGGACGATCACCGCCTTCGCCACGTCGTGCAACTTCACGTCGCCGTTCGGGCTCGCGGTCTTCACGGCCACCACGATCAGGTCGCCCACGCTCGCCACCTTGCGGGTGAACTTGCCCCGGGCGCTCGAACCACCCAGCACCTTGATGCACATCGCCGTCTTGGCGCCGGTGTTGTCCGCGATATCGACTCGTGTCTGCTGCTGAATCATGACAATCTATCCTTTGCTGTCCGACGCCCCGGGCCACAGACCCAGGGCACCTGACCCAAAACCCTTCATTACTGCTTGGCGCCTTCGGTATTCCCTTCGGCGGCCGCCTGCTCCGCCTTCTTCTTCTCGAAGAGCTTCGAAGCTTCATCCTCAAGGATGCTCGTGTCGATCTGCGTGCCCTTGGTCACGATCCGTACCAGGCGGTACGTCTTGGTCTTGCTGATCGGCCGGCAGCTCATCACCTCGACCTGGTCGCCGACCCGGCTCTCGTTCTTCTCGTCGTGCACGTGCAGCACCGTCTGGCGCTTCACGTACTTGTTGTACTTCGAATGCCGCGAGAGGTATTCAAACGTGACCTTGCGGGTCTTGTTCACCTTGTCGCTGGTGACCACGCCGATCATGCGGGGCCGCGCTTTACGCTTCGAGGAAGAATTCTGCTGGGTTGCGGTCGTCATATCTCTATCCTGCTCTTAAGCTTTCGCCGTCTTGTTTTCCTGTTCGCCCTGGATCGTCTTGATCCGCGCGATGTCCTTCTTGATCTTCCGGAACTGCGACAGATCCTTCACCTTCTCGGTGGCGTGGGTCGTCTTCAGCTTGAACAGCTCGGTGCGAAGCTCCTGCTCACGCTCGGCAAGCTGATCCTTCGCCATCTTCCGGAACTCTTTCAGTGTGTCACTTGTCGCCATATTTCACTCGTCTTCTGTCTACTGACTTCTGACTTCTCTCTTCTCAATTACAGCGTGTGCCGACGCTTCACGAACCGGCACTTCACCGGCATCTTGTACGCCACGCGGGAAAACGCCCGCTTGGCAATCGCCTCGTCCACACCGGCGATCTCGAACAGGATCGTGCCGGGCTTCACTTCGGCGGCCCAGAACTCCGGTTCGCCCTTGCCGGTGCCCATTCGCGTTTCCAGCGGCTTCTTCGAGAAGCTCTTGTGCGGGAAGATGCGGATGTACACGCGCCCTTCGCGGGCCAGGTAGTGCGAGCAGGCCATACGACCCGCTTCGATCTGCCGGCCGTTGATTCGGCCCGGCTCGAGCGACTGCAGCGCGTACTCGCCGAAGCTCACCTTGTTGCCGCGGGTGGCGTTGCCCTTCATGATCCCGCGCTGCTGTTTACGCCACTTCACTCGTGATGGCATCATCGCCATGGCTTAACTCCATCTGCTCGGCGTCATCCGCCGAAGTTCGATTCGGCGTCACCGCCGAGTTGCTAATCCCAATTACCGACGACGAGGGCGTTGACGCTGACCCGGTGCACCCGCGGCGGCCAGGGCCTTCGCGTCCGTTTCCGCGTACGTACCCAGGTAGATCCACACCTTGATGCCGATGATCCCGTACGGCGTGCGGCAGTGAACCTGCCCGTAGCTGATGTTCGCCTGCAGGGTGTGCAGCGGAATCGAGCCGTTGATCATCTTCTCGACGCGGGCGATTTCCGCCCCGCCGATACGGCCGGACAACTGAATCTTGATACCCTTCGCACCGGCGTTGCGGGATGCATCCGCCTTCTGCTTGAGGACGCGGCGGAACGATGCACGCTTCTTCAGCTGCTCCGCGATCCCTTCCGCCACCAACTGGGCGTTCAGGTCCGGGCTGCCGATCTCCGCGATCTCCACCTTCACCTTGCGGCCGGTGAGGTCTTCCAGCTCGTTGCGGAGCTTGTCCACTTCAGCGCCCTTCGGACCGATCACGACGCCCGGACGAGCCGTGTGCAACAGCACCTTCAGCTCCTCCCGCGTCCGCTCGATCTCGACCCGCGCCACGGCGGCGTACGGCGGCTGACGATTCAGCTTCTCATCCACGAAATCCCGGATCTTCTGATCTTCGATCAAAAGCTCCCCGAACAACTTCTTCGGGGCGAACCACCGGCTGTTCCACCCTTCGGTGACGCCGACCCGGAACCCGTGTGGATGAATTTTCTGACCCATGCGAACCTCTTTGAAGAGCGGCGACTCATTTTTTCGAGCCGACCGCAGGATTATCCTTTACTTGCTTTCCTTCGCGGCTTCGGCCTTCCCAGCCTTCTTCTCGCCGCCGGTCTTCTTCTTGGCCAGGCGATCCCGGCGAATTTCCAGCTTCTTGCGTGCCGCCTTGCTGATCTTCGGCTTGCCTTCTTCCACCTCGACGGTGATGTGGCACGTCCGCTTGAAAATCGAGTAGCTCTTGCCGCGATCCTTCGGCATAAACCGCTTCATGATCGGGCCGTCGTCACAGAACGACTTCGACACAAAGAGCTCTTCCACATCCGCTTCCGCCACGTCCGCGTTAGCGATGGCGCTCTTGAGCACCTTGGCCACCATCACGGCGCCGCGCTTCTTGTTGAACTTCAGCAGGTCCAGCGCTTCATTCACCGGCTTATTGCGGATCAGGTCGGTGAGAAGCCGCGCCTTCCTCGCCGTGATTCGAGCGAACCGCCATTTGGATACGTATGCCATTTCGAGCCTCTTTGTAATTAGTAATTGGTAATTCGTAATTACCAATTACCATTTACCCATTACCAACTTACTTTGCTGCTTCTTCCTTCTTGACCGCCGTGTGGCCCTTGAACGTCCGCGTGAACGAGAATTCGCCCAGCTTGTGGCCAACCATGTCTTCGGTCACGAAGACGCGCTTGAATTCCTTGCCATTGTGAACTTCGAAGGTGTGCCCCACGAAGTCCGGGATGATCGTGCTCGAGCGAGACCACGTCTTCACCGGCGTCTTCGCCCGACGGGCATTCAGCTCGTTCACCTTCTGAAGGAGGTGTTCCGCGACAAACGGACCTTTTTTCGTGCTGCGACTCATATTCTATTCCCTGGCCTTCGTGTCTGACTTCCGACTTCTGGCTTCTGACTTTTCTCTTACTTATTTACGCTTCAAAACCGACTCGCCGTACCGCACCGTCATCCGGCGACGAATGATCTTGTTCGTCGAGTTCTTCCGCGGATTACGCGTCTTGCCGCCCTTGGCCGGCACGCCCCACTTCGACACCGGGTGACGACCACCACCCGAGCGGCCTTCACCGCCGCCCAGCGGGTGGGCAACCGGGTTCTGCGCCACGCCACGCACCGTCGGACGAATCCCACGATGCCGCGTCCGCCCCGCCTTGCCCCAACGCACGTTGATCCAGTCGATGTTCCCCAGCTGGCCGATCGTCGCCCGGCACTTCCAGTGGATCTGCCGGATTTCGCCCGACGGAAGCTGGATCGTCGCCAGACCGTTGTCCTTACCGATCAACCGGGCCACGCCGCCCGCGGAGCGGCACAGCTTGCCGCCCTGCCCCGGAATCACCTCAACGTTGTGAATTTCATAGCCCACCGGAAGAATTTCCAGCGGCATCGCGTTGCCGACCGTCTTTTCGATCTCCGGGTTCGTCCCCGATTCGATCACGTCGCCAACCTTGAGCGCCTGCGGAGCCAGGATGTAACGCTTCTCGCCGTCGCTGTATTCGATCAGCGAAATGAAGACCGAGCGGTTCGGATCGTACTCGACCGACTTCACCGTCGCCTTCACGCCGTCCTTGTTCCGCTTGAAATCAATCTTGCGGTAGAACTGCTTGTTGCCGCCGCCGATGTGCCGGCACGTGATCCAGCCGGTGTGGTTCCGGCCGCCGGTCTTCCGCTTGCGTTCCAGCAGGCTCTTCTCCGGCTTGTCCGTCGTCAGTTCCGCATACGCGTTCACGCTGCTGTTGCGGCGAGCGGCGGTCGTCGGCTTGTATACTTTGATTGGCATAAGTCACTCTTCCTGGTTCGTCTTCCGTCTTCCGACTTCTGACTACGGTCTTCTGACTTCTTATTAGAACAGGTCGATCTTGTTGTCCGGGTGAAGTTCCACAACCGCCTTCTTCCAGGCCGGCGTCGTCTTCTCGCCCGAACGCGTCCGCCGCGGCTTGCCGGCGACATTGATCGTCCGCACTTCCACAACCTTCACGTTGTAAAGCTTCTCGATCGCCTTCTTGATCTGCTCCTTGTCGGCCTTCTTGTCCACTTCGAAGGTGTACGCATTCTTCGCGGACGCAAGGAACGTGCTCTTTTCCGAGATCAGCGGCGCTTTGATCACTTCTGTGTCTTGCAGTTCAACTGGCATAGTCGTGTTCCTTAAACACTGCGGCCAAAGCCGCCGGGGTTATCCGTTTGCTTTGGCCGTCTTCTTGCTCGTGCTTTTGGCGGCTTTCGTGGGCTTCGAACCCTTCAGCACGCCTTCGAGCGCTTCCTTCGTGATGACCATCGTCCGCTTCGAGAGAACGTCGTACGCATTGATCTCCGCCGCCGGCTTGATGATCGCCTTCTCAATATTCCGGGCCGACAGATACAGGTTGCGATCAAGCCCGTTCGTCGCGATCAACACGCCGCGATCGGCGTTCAACGCGGAGAGGACCTTGACCACATCCTTGGTCTTCGGAGCCGACACCGAGAAGGTATCCAGCAGCTTCAGGTTGTTCGAGAGAATCTTCGAGAGGATCGCGTTGTTCCGGGCCAGACGACGCTGCTTCAGCGGCATGTCCTGCCGGAAATCGCGGGGCAGCTTGCCGAACGCATTACCGCCGCCCTTCATCACCGGCGTACGGATGTTGCCGCGACGGGCGTTGCCCGTGTGCTTCTGGGCATACAGCTTCTTGGTCGACCCTTCCACTTCCGCGCGGGTCTTGGTCTTCACGGTGCCCTGACGCTGGTTCGCATGGTGCCGGACCACCGCCTGCTTCAAAAGGGCCGGCCGCACTTCGCCGCCGAGCAAGGCTTCGTCGACAGAATACTTGCCGACTTCTTTGCCTTCGATATTGAGAACCGGGACTTCAATCATGATCAGTCTTCCGTCTTCTTGCTTCTGGGTTCTTGCTTCTCTGGTTCTTACTTCGTGTTGTTGATGATCGTCTTCGACTGGCGAATGAACAGCAGTCCGCCGTTCGCGCCCGGAAGAGCTCCCTTGATCAGTAGGAGGTTCTTTTCCTTGTCCACGCTCACCAGCAGGTGATTCCGCGTCGTCACCGACTCATCGCCCAGGTGACCCGCCATCTTCTTGCCCTTCTTGATCGCCCGGCCGTGACCACGTGTGCCCTGGCCGCCACCGATGCCGCCCGGCGAACGGTGCTTACGTTCCGTACCGTGCGAGCCCGGCTGACCGCCGAAGTTCCAGCGCTTCATGACGCCCTGGAAACCCTTGCCCTTGCTCGTCCCACTCACATCCACAAACTTGATCGTGTCGAACAGGCTCACATCCACCGTGCTCCCCGCGGCGTGCGACGGCTTGCCGTCGAGACGCACTTCCCGGAAAAACCGCTTCGGCGAGGTTTGGCCCGTCTTCTTGCAGTGGCCAACCACCGGCTTCGTCGAGCGACGTTCCTTGATGTCCTCAAAGCCGAGCTGGATGGCGTTGTAGCCATCCTTGCCGTCTTCCGTCTTGACCTGGGTCACCACGCACGGTCCCGCCTGCACGACCGTGACGGGGATGATCGTCCCCTTCTCGTCGTAAACGCGGGTCATCCCCACCTTACGGCCCAACAGCGCGGCAATAGAACCTTGACCATTTTCGCTCATGGCATCCTCACTCCACAGATCCGCCTCATCTGAACCCGTTTCCCTCCGCGAAGAGGGTGTCAGGTTCACCGCGATATCCCGTCTGGTCTTCTCCGCCGCAACTCGCGGCTTCGTTCACCAGCCTCAGAACCGGGACCCGTAGTAAGCGATTTACAGTCTCGAACCCGCTTGATGATGCTCTCTAAAAGAGAGTTTTGCGGGGAAACCTCGCCGTTTCAGGCCCGATCGGGATCACTCAGGTTGGGCACTCCATGGAAACTTTGTTGTTCATGCCGGCGTCTTAACGACGCCTCTGCGCCTCGCACCAACTGCAAAAAGTGCGGCTGGACGAAGTGCAGATCGGCAAATGTAACGAAGACCCCTCCCCCGTGTCAATTGGATTTATCGAAAAGCTCACGATTTGATCACGATTTGGCACGCTTTGCCGACGGGGGGATATTCGCGATAGAAGCATGCCAAAGTGAACATTGCCACGCGTGCGCTCGCCCTTGGTAATCTCCTACTGAATTGATAGGCATTCAGTGGTAAAGCCATATTTGGCTGGCATTTACTGCGAATTTTCGTTTGGAGATAGAAGCAGGTTTCGGAATTGATTGGGCGGGACCAACCATTGGAGCGGGACTTCCAGAGGACATTGGTGTCATACCGGGACGTGCCGTACTTGGCGACGTGTCCGTCGAAGAAGGCGAAGTTCGTATAGCCTCTCCCTGGTATTTGGAGCAGAGATGTGAAGGGGGAGCCTGCTCCATCCTGCGAGATGGAGCAGGCGTTCTTCAACCCGCGATCGCTGTGGAACGGTGAGAGGAGCGGGGGGAGGCTTCCGAGGCGAGCAGAAACCTCCCCGGCAGAATGAGGAGGGGGCGCTCAGGGAAAAACGAGCACCTGCATTTGGAAAGTGAGGTCGGGGCTCCAACTTGATCCGAGATCGTGGGAGAGTTTGCCGATGCCGGTGAAGCCGGACCCTGTGCCGCTGCTGGAGCCGGTTATACCCCATCCGAAAGTGCCGTCCGAGGTAGCGAGGACGACCCAGTAGGTGGAGTTAGCGTTGAGGGTGATTCCGGCGGCGGTGAAGGTGACGTCGGCGAGGCCGGAGGTGTCCGGAGCGCCGGACGAGAGGGTCAGGTTGCCGACGAGTGAAGCGGGGGATCCCGAATTGTCGGAGTAGATCATCGCGGAGAGAGTGCCGGCGGAATACTCGTGGGCGGGGAGGGTGACACTCAAGAGGTTCACGCTGGAGGAGCCAGTGGTGAAACTGGCGGCGAGCCACTGGGTATTGCCGATGCCTTCCCAGCCGCCGTTAGATTCGGACAGGTTGTCGGAGAGATCGACGACAGGAACGACGGCGACCTGCATTTTCAACCAGGGACCGCCGCTCCAGGAAATTCCGGAATCATTGGATGACACGTCACTGCCGGTGAAACCGGCGCCGGTGCCGCCGGAGGTGAAGGTTGTCGCGACGCCGAGATTTCCGCTGACGGGCTGGAGGACGACCCAGTAGGTGGCGTTGGGATCGAGGGCGATGCCGCTGCTGGTGAAGCGGGCGTTGGCGGCGACGGTGGTGGAATAGTTTCCGGGGGAGGCGAGGGTTTCCACGGCCGTGCCGGGCAGTCCACCATTGTCGGTGTAGATCACGACGGCGATATCGCCGGCGGATCGCTGGTAGATGGGGAGAGTGATGCTTGAGAGGAGGACGGATGAAGAACTGGTCACGAAGCTGGCGGCAAGCCAGTTGTCACTAAGGACGCTGTTGATGCCGTTGGCTGGGTTGCCGAGGTTGTCGGAGAGATCGATGCCGCCGTAGGTGATGGTGCCGTTAGCGGTGCCGGCGGTGATAGAAGCGTTGGTGGCGTTGGAGAGATTCAGGGAGAGGGATTCGTCGGAGGAGGCGGTGATGCCGGTGATGGTGACGCTGATGGTTTTGGAGGTTTCGCCGGGGGCGAAGGTAAGGGTGCCGTTGGCGGCGGTGTAATCGGTACCGGCGAGAGCGGTTCCGTCGGCGGTGGCGTAATCGACGGAGACGGGGAAGGGAGCGGGGTTGTCGAGCGTGACAGTGAAGGTCATGGTTTGGGAGGCGGGGTTCCCCTGGATTTCGGAAACGGAGGCGGGGGCGATGGAGAGGGAGGGCGCACCGGCGACGAACGCGTTGACCTGCATCTTCAACGTGCGGCCGCCCGAGGGGTTGATGCTCCAGACGGAGCCGTCCGCGGACTCAGCAAAGTCGCCAAGGTAACCGGCGCCGGTGCTTGATCCGTTCATTGCGTAGGTCCATTCGGCATTCTGGGCGACAACCCAGTAGGTGGTGTTCGGATCGAGCGGGAGATTGTCGGAGGTGAAGGTGTTGCCCGTCGAATGGGTAAGGGTTCCGACAAGTGAACCGGGTTGGCCGGCGTTGTCGGAGTAAATGGCGACGTCGACGCCGTTCGTGCTGCTGAGCGCGAGCGTGACGTCCTGGAGGGCGGCGGCGGCGCTCCCGGTGGTGAAATCGGCGGCGAGCCAGGAGGTGTTGTCGAAGCCTGCATCGGTTCCGGCGTAGTTATCCGAGAGCACGGCGGAGGACATGAACTGGATCGTGCCGACGGCCGTGCCGGTCGTGATGGATGCGTTGGTGGCGTTGGAGAGCGTGAGGTTGAGGGTTTCGGTCGGGGAAACGCTGTCGCCGGTGACGGTGACGCTGATGGTCTTGGAGTTTTCGCCGGGGGCGAAGGTGAGGTCGCCGCTGGTGGCGGTGTAATCGGTTCCGGCGACTGCATTGCCGTCGGAAGTCGCGTAGTGGACGGTGACGGGAAGGGGGGAGTAGGCCGAGAGGGTGACGGTGAAGTTGGCGGTTTGCGTGGTGATGTTCCCGGAGACCTCGCTGACCGAAACGGGCGCGACGGAAATGCCGGGGCCGACATCGGTGGTGATCACCTCCATCTGCATCGGGTGCTGGCCTGAGAACGGAGTGGTCCACGAGCCGTTCCATTCAAGGGTCGTCCCGGTGTAGCCCAAGCCGCTGCCCGTGGTGTTCTCGGCGGCGGCGACGCCCACCGTCCCCGTCGATTGGAGGAGAACCCAGTACGTGGTATTCGGGTCGAGATTAATCCCGGTGGCGCTGAAGGTCGTCATCTCGTGGCTGGTCGTCGAGAAACTTGCCGGCGACGTGAGCGTCGCGAGGTGCGTGCCGGGAACGCCGCTGTTGTCGCTGTAGATCATCAGGCTGACGGAGCCCGGGCTTTCCAACTGCAGCGGAACCGTGATGCTCTTGAGAGACTGGGAGTCGCTGCCGGTGGTGAAGCTGGCCGCCGGCCAGTCGATGCTGCCCATTGCGGCCAGTTCCCCGTAGTACGGTTGCTGCGTGTTGTCGGAGAGGTCCGTGCCGGCGTAAGCAATCGTCCCGATGCCGGTGGCCGTGGAGAGGGTCGCATTCGCGGCGTCCGAGAGCGCGACGCCGAACGTGAAGTTCGAATAGGAACTCGAGCCAGTGACCGAGACCGAAATAGTCTTGGAGGTTTCACCGGGCGCAAACGTCAGCGTCCCATTGGCGCGCACATAAGGCAGCGGCCTGCCGAATTCTCCGTTCCCCGCCCCAACCAGGTTCTCCGTCGCATAATTCACGCTCACCGGGAACGTCGCCGCGCTCGACAGCGTCACCGGAAAGCTCAGCGTCTGTGCGTACGGATAGCCATCGATCGCCTCGATCGACGCCGAGCCAATCGACACCCCCGGCACATTGTTGTTGGAAATCGTCCCGACGCCGACCATCTTCGAGAGAATCGCCCCCGAAGCAGCCGACAACGTCAGCGTCATCGTCTTGCTCGGCGAAACCAGCCCGTTCCCGATCACCGTGACATCCACCGTCTTGCTCGTTTCCCCCGGCGCGAACGTCAGCACCCCGTTGGTCGCGACGTAATCCGTCCCCGCCGCCGCCGTCCCATCCGTCGTCGCGTAATTCACCGTCACCGGCGAATTCGAAGCGCTCGCCAGCGTCACCTGGAAGCTCAACGTCGAGTTCCCCGTCCCCAGGTTCCGTGCATCCGCATCCGTAACCCCAACCGTCGGCAGCTCCGGCGTGATGGTCTCCGCCGGCGTGATCGTCGCATCCGCCCGCGTCCTGCCAAGCACTGCATTCGCCGGCGCCGACAGCATCAGCGAAAAATGCGTTTCCACTGTCCCCACGCTGTGCTGCGTCGGAATCGTAATCGTCCCCGTCCGGGACCCCGCCGGAATTCTCAACACGCCATCCATCGGCACGTAAGCAGACGTCGTCGCCGTCCCCGGTACCGTCCGATAGCGAAAGCTCACCGTCAGCGGCGTCGCCCGCGACAACGTCACGTTAAAAGTCTCCGAGCCCCCCGCGATGACCGTCGCATCCGACACCGTCACCGTTGGACGCACCAGCCCCGACCCCAGCATGTTCTTCAACTGCACCCGCGCATACTCCGCCCCACCCGACACCACCGGCTTCAGCGCACCATTCGTGACGCTCAACAACTGCACCCCGAACACCTTGTCCGCTTCCCCCGCCGTGTACGGCAGCACCGTCACCGTGATGGCCCCCGTTGTTCTGCCCGGCGCAATCCTCAGCGTCCCGCTCGTTCTCTTGTAGTCCGCCCCCGCCAATGCCGTGCCGTTCACCGTCGTATAGCGAATCAGCACCGGCAAAAGCGACGCATTCGACAGCGTCACCGGAATGCTCACCGTCCGCGAACCCGACTTCTTCTGCTTCGACGTCCCCATCCCCATCGTCACATCCTGTACCGTCACCGTCGGCGGCACGTGCGGATCCTGGATGATCAGCGGCACCCGCTGCACCGAACCCGCATTCGTCCCAAGATCCAGGTAAAACCGCGTGCTCGGCTGGTACACCGGATTCGCCAGGATCGGAATCTTCACCGTAAATGTCTGGTGCCCCCCCACCTTCTTCGAGCCCGACTTGGACGCATAATTCTTCCCCTTCACCGCCGTCCCGTCCGCCGTCGACCAGTGCACCGTCTGCACGCTCGCCACGTTCGACGTCAGCGTCACCGTCAGCATCTCCCGACTGTTCCCCTCCACGATCGTGGTCCCCGAAGCGCTGAACATCGCCCCGTTCATCATCACGCGCGATTCCAGGCCCTCCAGCATCCGCGACATCCGGCTCCCGTTGCGAACGCCCGTTCCGCCATTCCCACGCCGACGTTTGGTTCCACAGGTCATGCTTTTGCCTCACAAAGGTGACTGGATGCGCGCAGCGCCGCCCGCCGAGATCCCGTGGATCTCGCTCACTTCCATCGACGTGTTCGGAAAAACCCCGAACGCCGCTTCAGGTGCCCATCAAAGACGATGGCGCTGCAGGTCTGATTCTCTTCTGCCAGACCGCCAGGCCGGACACGCTCCTTGTTGACGACTTTCGCTATCGCCAACAATCCGGCCCCCCATTGATCGTCCGATTCTCGGTCCTACGTAAATCAATCCCAGCCCTACCCCGGTCAGGCAAATGTACCAGGTCGTCTCTAACCCAAGGGGTACCCCCGTATTCAGTCGGAGTCTCGCAGTTTCCGCTCCATCCGCACATGCGGACCCGCCGTCGGTATCTCAAACTCCCCCGACACCACCGTCCACCCGCCCTTTTCATAAAACCCCACCGCCGGCACCCGCGCATTGCACCACATCACCCCCACCCCCGCCCCGCGCACAAACCCCTCCGCCGCCGCCAGCAACTCCCTTCCCACCCCCCTCCCACGCACCGACTCCCCCGTCGCCATCCCCCGCAACTGATATGCCGCCAGCCCCATCCCCTCCGACAAATGCAGCCTTAAAAACCCCACCACCGCCACCCCCGCCCCCGCCCCCCCG
>JBQCGD010000060.1:0-35419 GCA_051955985.1 Phycisphaerae bacterium
TGGGGGGGCCCCGCCCCCACCACCCGGGTGCCCCCTGCCCCACTGGGGGGGGGGTTGGGGGGGGGGGGGGGGGTTTTTGGCCCCCCCCCCACCCCCACTCGCCGCACGCTCGGTGCGTTCCGCACCTGCGGGGCCTGCGGCCCCGGTGCCTCCAGCGGCACACCTCGCCTCCGGCGGCCTCGACTTCCTCGGCCGCCTGCGGCGGGGCAGGTGCTCCGCTCCTCGCTATCGCTCCGGGGGGGTCCCCCCGTACTCCCCTTCCCCTCCGCTGCTCGTCGCTCCGCACCTGCCCACCACCCGCTCAGGCCGCTGGTGCCTCCCCCCTCCCCCATATTCGCCACCGATTATCCTCGCCAACCCACGACAAGTACCCCAAATTAACAAATTAGGGCAAACCGACCGCCCGACATCCCCCCGCCCCCTCCCCCGTCCCACAACCGCACAACCACGCCACCTCCCCGCCAGGTCGCCAACACCTCCCGCCGCCCCGCCAACGCTCGGCCAGGTCATCGATCGACTCTCCGCCCCACCCCGAGCACAAACCGCCGCTGATGGCCCGGGTTTTTGACCCCGCAGATGAGGTTTTTCGCAAACCAGTCCCGCACCCTCCCACCCCGCACCGATGTGCACCGCGGAAAACTTCACTTGACGGCTGCATAAACAAACGCGCTTTCCCGGCCGGGCAGAGATCAAATTCGCAATCTGTTTGACATAACAACCACCGTACGCCTATGCTGAGCTTGACACCGAGGCTTTTTCACATCTGGGAGGTTCAATTGTGGCTCGTATCCTTTCTCGAATCGCACTGGCAACTCTTGGGGCGATTGTGCTTGGGAGCAATGCTCGGTGCACTGGGACCGCAGGACCTCTCCACCTTGGCATCTCGGCTAGCAATACTCCTTTCGGCACTTACCAAGTCGGCCTCTGGTCAAACGACCCCGCCAAAGGATCCACCTCCCAGCCCGCCGCCACCGTCGCGGTGACGGTGTCCCCTCAGTGATTTCTCCGGCCTTCGCCGGTAACACCTTTTGGAGTCCTCACCATGCCCGCCGGTCCTTACATCCCCTCCCGCGATTCGCTCCTCGACACTTGGGCCGCGAACTTCGCCACCACCATCGCCGCCAATCCCGCCGCCGCCGGCCTCTCCGCCGGTGACGCCACGACCATCACCACCGCCCAAACCAACTACCACAACGCCTACACCCTCCTCACCAACCCCGCCACCAAAACCCCCACGAACGTCGCCGCAAAAAATGTGGCCAAGGCTTCGATGCTCGTCACCCTCCGCACCTACGCGAACCTCATCCAATCCAACAACGGCGTCACCAACCCCACGAAGTCCGCCCTCGGCCTCACCATCCGCTCCACCGGCCGCACCCCCATCCCCGCCCCCGGCACCGTCCCCATTCTCGGCCTCGTCGGGCAACAACCCGGTGTGGCGACGATCAAGTACAGCGACACCTCGACGCCCACCAGCAAGAAAAAGCCGTACGGTGCGCTTGCCCTCCAGCTTGCCTACCAGGTCGCCCCCACCGGGTCGCCCGATCCGGCCGACGCTTCCATCATCAGCCAGGTCACCAAATCCCCCTTCGCCTTCAACACTCCCACCGGGGGCCTCGGCAAGGCCGTCTACCTCTGGGGCCGCTGGATCACCCGCAAAGGTTTGGTTGGCCCCTGGTCTGTCGCCCTCTCCTTCACCGGGACTTGATCTCTTCTCGCGGGGTGCGGCGCCCGTTGCAGCACCGCACCCCCACCCTGGACACCCCTCCCGGTTGTCCGTCAAACCTTCGATCCGATCCCCACGAAGTTCCACCACCTCCTCAGGAGTCGCCCCGTGATTAAGCGTGCACCTCGCGTCAACAAACACCCCAACCGGCTGAGCCCGAATTTCTCCGCCGGCATCCCCTTCGTCACCTGGACCGCGGCCATCAACGCCACCAAGGTCCGCCTCACCACCTCCGTCGATGTCGTCGTCACCGGCCTCCCGAACTTCACGGTTCAAGGCGTCAAGCCCACGGCGGTCACGAAGGTCTCCGCCGGCGTCTTCGACCTCACCTACGCATCCGCCGTTGTGGCCACCAACGTCTTCGTCGTGGATGCCAATGATCCGGCCGTGCGGAGCGCTGCGGGAGGTTTCTTGACTCCCGGCAGCGTCACCTTTTAACGGCGACTTCTACGTATCTCCCTCTGGTAACGACGCACACGATGGGCTCACGCCGGCGACGGCGTGGGCCTCCATCGCTCACGCCCAAGGCGCCGTCGCTCCCTACGACACCGTCAACCTCGCCGCGGGGACGTACGACATGGGCGTCACTCCGTGGCAACCGCCGCAGGGCACCCGCTGGATTGCTGCCGGTGCATCCACCACCACCGTCCTCAGCCAGGTCATCGGGGCCACCGCCACCTGCCTGAACCCCAAAACAGACTGCTACTTTTACGGCTTCTACCTCTGGGCGAACCGCACCGACAACAACGCTCAACGCCCCATCGGTCGCATCGCCTCCGAAGCCCAATTCCAAAACGTCCTCTTCGAAGGATGCAAGTTTTTCGGCAACGTTGACGTGCTCCAGGTAGTCGGCTCCGCGACACTCTCCATCGCCTTCAAATCGTGCACCTTCAACGGCGGCTTCGATCTCGTCGCGACCTCTGTGGGGGCCAACCTGCAAGCAGCCTTCGATACGTGCGTCATGCTTGCCGACGCGACTTTGCTTCCCGCGGGCTACACCGCCGCGGGCGTCACCTGCCGATGTGTTGCCCTCGGAGGTAGCTCTTCGACGGTGCTTACGTTCACCGGCGGGAACCTCACCGCCAAAAACGCGAGTACGACCAATGACGGCATTGCGATCGTCTCCGGCTCTCCACAGGTCACCATGGACAGCGTCACCGTGAGCGGCACTACCTACGACCTCGACGCGGGTGCGAGCGGCACCATCTACGCCAACAACTGCACCTTGGTTCACGGCACCCACAACGGCAACGTGATCATCACCCCTTGATCCTCAGCCGGGTTCACCATGCACACCAAACCCGCACACCCCCGTTCCCCCCAATGGCCCGCACACCGTCAACAGTGGCTGCAACTCCACAACCGTTGCACCAATTGCGGCCGGCAGCAGCATCTTGAAGTCCATCACACCCTGCCGGTTCACCTATTCCCACAATTCGAGCTCGACTTCGACAATTACGTAACTCTCTGTGAGGGAGCGACCGAATGTCATTTGCGAGTTGGGCATCTGGGGAATTGGCAGTCCTACAACGCCGCGCTTGTCTCCGCCGTCATGTGGACAAAGGTCCATCAGTTGACACCGCCGCCCCTTCCTGCTACCGTCACCCCCAGCCCGTCCAGTTCTTCGAAGGTCTGAGCGGGTTGACAATACGGGAGGCGGGGGCCGATGCGGTAACATCGGCCCCCAAATCTCCACTCTGGTTACCGACGGAGTGTGCAGTGACCCACCGCACCCCACCATCACACCACAAATCCCACCGCCCGCACTCCTACCGCCCCGCACGGTACCAGGTCGCCGACTCCATCGACTCGCTCATCTTCGACGGCCTGCCGCTCGTGGCTGCGGCCGTCTCGCGTTTCCTGAAAAAACTTCTCCGAAGGCCCGACCACCACTAATGGTGGTTGTTCACATCTACGCGCTTGCACGGATGCATCGACGTGACTTTACCCAACCCTCCAACCCATCCCCCCACTGAACATAACGCTTCAATGGGTATCTTATAGGACGTAGGTAGGGGAGGTGGATGGGTTGGGGTGGTGGGTTGGGCGGGTGGGATTCTTGTGCGACAGGGGTGGGCGTATTGCATGATGTCATGGAGGTATGGCTGTTCTTCGGGGTTGGGTCTTGCTGGAGCGGAGCTCAGCGATGATACTGAAAGTGTCGGACGGAGGCTCAGTCGTTTTGAGCGAAGAAATCGGGACCGCGCGGTTCTGAATGAGATTCGTTTCATCTGTACGGGGTTTAAAGTCCATGGCTAAGTCGAAGAAATCGAAAGAGAAGTCGAAGAAAAAGAGTGCGGCGAAGGCGAAGAAAGCGGCGCCGAAGAAAATGAAGAAGGGGAGTGCGAAGATGGCGCGCTCCGGGGGTGCGGTGAAGGGAAAAGTGAAAGCGAAGAAGAAGGCGGCGCCGAAGGTGGTGAAGAAGGCGGTGAAGAAGAAGGCGCCGGTGAAGAAGGTCGCGCCGAAGGCGGCGAAGATGGAAACGGCGGCGGCGGCTGTGGCGGCACCTGCGGCGCCGATGGAGACGGCGATGGAGGAGTCGGGGCCGTTGGATACGACTGCGCCAGGGGGTGTGATGGAGACGCCTGGGGCGGAGGAGCCGGCGACGGAGAATGGGAATGGGGAGATGGGGGGGGAAGATACTCCGGAGATCGGTGCGGGTGGGACGGCGCTTTGACCCCCCTATTGGATTTTGGGTTGAGTGACGGGCCGCGACGAGTGTCGCGGCCTGTTTTTTTATTTGAGGTATTGGGCGACGGTGCGGCGGAGGCCTTGGTCGAAGGTGGTGGCGGGGGTCCAGTTTAGATGTTGTGGGGCGAGGGAGATGTCGAGGATGTTGGCGGGGACGTCGAGTTTGCGGGCGGGGGCGAAATGGACCTGGGGGGTTTTGTTGAGGGCTTTGGAGAGGCCTTCGATGACCTGGAGGAGGGAGAGGCCGTGGCCGGCGCCGATGTTGAAGATGCGTGGGGCGTCTGGGGCGGGTGAATAGGTGGCGCATTTTTCTGCGGCGGTGGCGACGTCGTGGACGTAGAGGTAGTCGCGGACGACGGAGCCGTCGCCCCAGATTTCGATGGGTTGGTTGCGGAGCAATTTGCCGAGGAAGACGGCGATAGCGCCCTGGGCGGCGTCGGGGCGTTGGCGTTCGCCGTAGGGGTTGGCGACGCGCATGACGGCGTAGTCGAGGCCGTGGAGGTAGAGGTAGAGGTGGAGGTATTTTTCGATGGCGAGTTTGTGGATGCCGTAGGAGCAGATGGGGTTGGTGGGGTGGGATTCGGGGATGGGGATTTGCCGAGGGGTGCCGTAGACGGTGCCGCCAGAGGAGATGAAGACGACTTTTTTGACGTTGTTTTGTTTGCAGGCGTCGAGGAGTGCGAGGGTGCCGAGGAGGTTGGTGGTGATGTCGAAGGTGGGGTCGTCGTTGGAGGATTTGGGGAGGGTAGTGGAGATGAGGTGGTAGACGACGTCGATGTTGCGGGTGGCGTCGTTGATGAGGGCGTGGTTGCCGAAGTCGCCCTGGAGGAGTTCGTGTTGCGGGAGGAGGTGTTGGATGTTGGTTTTGACGGCTTCGAAGCGGTCGAAGAGGCGGATGGAGTGTCCTTTGGCGACGAGTTCGTCGGCGATGTGGGAGCCGAGGAAGCCGGCGCCGCCGAGGATGAGGCATTTCATTTTTTTATCGGTGGTCATTTTGGGCGTCGGTAAAGGGTGGAACGTGTTGGAGGATGCAATGTGTTATATGCACGGTTCGCGACGACGCAAGCGTTTGCGAGAGTGCAAGCGTTGAGCGATGGTCATCACCCCCCTACCGCGTAGGCGGTCGTTGGGGTGCGTGTGGATTGGATTTCGGCGTAGATGCGTTCGAGGTCGTCGGCGTATTGGGGGATGCTCTTGGGGATTTTGGTTTTGGCGGCGAGTGCGGCGACGAGGGGGCGGTTGAGGGCGAGGTGTTTGAGGTGTTGCTGGAGCTGGTAGGCGCTGCCTTTTTCGAAGAGGAGGCCGTTGAGGTTGTGGGTGACGGCTTCGGACATGCCGCCGAGGTCGGTGGCAACGACGGGGCATCCGGAGGCCATGGAGGAGTAGATGACGAGGGGGGTGTTTTCGTACCAGAGGGAGGGGACGACGAGGCAGTCGAGGGTGTTGAAGATGTTGCCGATCTCGTGGTTGGGGAAGGTGCCTTTGAAGGAGATGCGTGGGTCGTTGGCGGCCATTTTACGGAGGTGTTTGGCGAAGTCGGGGAATTCGGCCATGTTGCCGTAGATGTCGAGGGAGATGGGGATTTCTTTGGGGAGGGAGGTGACGGCGTTGATGAGGAGGTGTGCGCCTTTGTGCTCGACGATGGTGCCGATGAAGCCGACGCGGAGGTTGGGTTCGGTGCCTTTGTTGGTGTTGCGGCGGATGTGGGCGAGGTCGACGCCGTAGGGGACGTAGGAGATCCGGGATTTGTGGATGCCGTTGCGGGCAAGCATGTTTTCCATGAGGTGTGTTGGGGCGAGGATGCGGTCGAGCATGTTGAGGCGTTGGCGGATGAATTCGGGGCGGGCGGCGAGGGCGCGGACGAGGGGGGAGTACCAGCGTTCGGGGAGGAGGTCGTTCTGGATGGCGAGGACGCCGGCGGCGACGGCGGCATTGGGGAGGACGCGGAGGCGGTTGGAGAGTTCCCTGGGCTGGGAGACTTCGACGACGTGGCGGACGCAGTTGGCGGCGAAGAGGGTGGGGCCTTCGCAGAGGGAGCCGTCGGGGAGGCGGAGCTGGATGAGGGGGCAGACGGACCAGAAGTCAGTGGGGGTGAAGACGGTGGGGATGTTGGCGTTGGCGCAGGCGTCGATGGTGAGGGCGGAGAGGCGGGCGAAGTGGAAGACGTGGACGATGTCCTGGGGATTTTGCTGGAGGAATCGGGCGAAGTGGTCGCCGAAGAGTTCGTTGCGGTACTCCATTTCGATGATGTTGGTCTGGTCGCCCATGGGGAGGTGCTGGTGGTTGAAGCGGTGGACTTTGAGGCCCTGGTACTCGTAGCTGTCGAAGCGTTGGGCGTCGGTGAGGGGGATTTTGGCGGGGTAGCCGGTGAAGATTTCGACGTGATGGCCGCGGCGGGTGAGTTCGTGGGCGGTGTGGAGGGTGAGGATTTCCGTACCGGAGGCGTGATCGGGGAGGAATTGGTGGATCGTGAGGAGGATGCGCATGAGGGCCTTTTTTTAGAGAGGGTGGATTGTTCGATGATGCGTGGGGGATGTCAAGGAGATGCGGGGAACGACGTAAACACGAAGGCACGAAGACACGAAGGACCACGAAGACGGATTTGAACCACGGAGAGCACGGAGCACGGAGGCGGGCGACGGATCATTTTTTGCGGAGGAGGTCTTGGTAGATGGATTCGAGTTCGTTGACGTAGGTGGAGATTTGTTTGGGGGGTTTGGTGTTGGCGGCGAGTTGCTTGAGTTGATCACGGTTGGTGGCGAGGTTTTGCAGAATGTTGGCGAGCTGGTCGACGTTGCCCTTTTCGAACATGAGGCCATCGGTGCCTTCGTGGACCATTTCGGCCATGCCGCCGAAGCGGGAGCAGACGATGGGGCAGCCGGCGGCGAGGGCTTCGTAGATGACGAGGGGGGTGTTTTCGTACCAGAGGGAGGGGACGACGATGACGTCGAAATTGGAGAGGACATTGCCGACTTCGTTGTTGTTGAAGGTGCCGGCGAGGTGGATGCGGGGGTCGTCGGCGGCGATGGTGCGGAGGTGCTGGACGTAGTCGGGGAAGTCGTTGAGGTTGCCGTAGACGTGGAGTTGGAGGTTGACGTTGCGGGGGATTTTGCGGATGGCTTCCAGGAGGATGTGGACGCCTTTGTGTTCGTAGATCTGGCCGATGAAGCCGATGCGGAGAGTCGGGTTGGCGCCGCGGCCTTCGGTGCGTTGGATGTAGGAGGAGTCGATGCCGTGGGGGAGGACGGCGAGGCGCGCGGGGTCGACGCCGTGCTGGAGGAGGACGGATTCCATGGTTTTGGTGAGGACGAGGATGCGGTCGAGGTGGTTGAGGCGGTCGACGTTGTGGGGGAGGCGGTCGGCGAGGGCGCGGACGAGTTTGCCGCGGATGGAGAAGGGGAAGAGGAGGTGTTTGCGGACGAGCCAGACGAGGGCGTCGAGGAATTTGGTGGGGAGTTTGAAGATCGGGAAGCGGGCCTGTGGGGCGTTGGAGACTTCGAGGACGTGGCGGAGGCAATTGCCGGCGTTGGGGGAGGGGCCGGGGCAGGTGGAGTTGTCGGGGAGGCGGAGTTGGGCGGTGGGGCAGATGGGCCAGAAGTCGGTGATGGTGTAGCAGGTGGGGATGTTGCGTTCGAGGCAGGCGTCGATGGGGGAGGTGGTGAGGCGGGAGAGGTGGAAGAAGTGGACAATGTCGGGCTGGAAACGGTTAAGGGTGGCGGCGAAGAAGTGTTTGACGAAGTTGCTGGAGTATTCGGCGCGCATCACATTTTCCTGGCCGGCGAGGGGGACGCTGGCATGGTGGAAGCGCTGGACGGGGATGGATTCGAATTCGTCGTGGGTGAGGCGGGATTCTTCGGATTGTTCCGCGGTGCCGGGAGCGCCGGCGACGATTTCGACGGTGTGGCCTTTGGCGATGAGGCCCTTGGCGACTTTGTAGGTGACGATTTCGGTGCCGGCGGCGTATTTCGGCAGGAATTGGTGGACGGCGAGGAGGATTCGCATGGTTATTTCACCCCCCCACCGAACGTTGCCTGAAGGCGGGACTCCGAGCGGGCGAGGATTTCGTTGTAGATTTTTTCGAGGGCGGTGACGTTTTCGGCGATGGTGAGGGGGCGTTCGGTTTTTTCGGCGAGGCGGGCGACGAGGGCGCGGTCTTCGGCGAGGCGGCGGAGTTGTTTGGCCAGGTCCTGGGTGTTGCCGGTTTGGAAGAGGAGGCCGTTGGTTTCGGGTTTGATGGCTTCGGCGGTGCCGGCGAGGTCGGAGGCGATGACGGGGACACCGGCGGCCATGGCTTCGTAGATAACGAGGGGGGTGTTTTCGTACCAGAGGGAGGGGACGACGAGGAGGTCGGCGTCTTTGAGGATGTTGCTGACGTCGGTGTTGGGGAAGCGGCCCATGAGTTCGATGCGGGGGTCGTTGGCGGCGCGGGTGCGGAGGGTGGCGACGTAGGCGGGATCCTGGGTGAGATCGCCGTAGAGGCGGAGGCGGAGGTTGAGTTCGAGCGGGAGGGAGCGGACGGCGTCGATGAGGAGGTGGCAGCCTTTGTGTTCGAAGATTTGGCCGATGAAGAGGATGCGGAGGGTGGGGTGGGTGCCTTTGTTGGTGGAGCGTTCGATTTGTTCGGAGCGGACGCCGTAGGGGAGTTTGACGACTTTTTCGGCGGGGGCGCCGTTGTCGATCATGAGTTTCTGCATGGTGGTGGAGGGGACGATGATGCGGTCGAGTTGCTGGAGGCGTTCGCGGATGAAGAGGGGGCGGTCGGCGATGATGCGCCAGTATTGGGCGAAGGGATCTTCTTTGTAGCGCCCCCACCGGGTGAGCTGGACGCGGAGACGGAGGGAGAGGTCGGATTTCTGGCGGAGTTTCTCGGCTTCGGCGGGGGGTTGGAAGACATCCATGAGGTGGCGGATGCAGTTGGTGGCGCCGGGTTTCGGGCCGGGGCACATGGAGCCGTCGGGGAGGCGGAGCTGGCTGAAGGGGCAGATGGCCCAGAAGTCGGTGGCGGTGAAGAGGCGCGGGATGTTGTTGGCGACGGCGGCGTCGATGGCGGAGGCGGAGAGGCGGGAGAGGTGGATGAAGTGGACGAGGTCGGGTTTGTGGTGGAAGAGGAAGTTGCGGAACCAGCGGTAGAAGGAGCGGTAGTTGTATTCGGATTGGAAGATGTTGTGCTGGCCGTCGGCGATTTCGTAGGTGTGCCAGTAGCGGTGGACGGGGAGGTTGTCGAAGAGGTAGTGGTCGGCGCGTTGGGGGAGGGGTTTATTGGTGTCGTGAGGGGCGGCGGTGACGATGGTGACGTCGTGGCCGCGGCGTTGGAGTTCCTTGGCGGTGTTGTAGACGATGAGCTCGGTGCCGGAGGAGTATTCGGGGAGGAACTGGTGGGTGGTGAGGACGAGTTTCATACGCCCTCCTGGCGGACGCCCTGCTGGAGGCGTTCGTCGCGGGCGCCGTGGTACTGGCCTTTGACGCTGGCGTTGACGAGGAAGGGGATTTTGAGGGAGAGGGAGAGTTTGCGGAGGAGGCCGGGCTGGTGTTTCCAGACGTAGGCGAGTTCGGATTTGATCCCCCCTACCAGGCACTGGGTGACGTATTTTTTTTCGGGGATGGTTTGCAGGCCGAAGAGGCGGTAGAGGGTGCGGTGGCACATGTAGGTGCGTTTGTATTCGTATTTCGTGGCGCGGTCGTGGGAATGGATGACGGCGGCGGTGGGTTCGTAGGCGATTTTCCAACCGGCTTCGAGGGCGCGCTTGGACCAGTCGAGGTCTTCGCCGAACTCGTTGGCGCGGAGGGGAATCTGCTGCCAGACGGAGCGGCGGATGGCGGAGCAGACGTTGTCGAAGACGCAGAAGAGGTAGCGTTCCATGGGGGGGAGTTTGTCGAAGGCGGCGCGGTCGGTGATTTGCGAGATGCGGGGTTTGAGGCTGCCGGCGACCCAGTTGTTGATGTTGCGCTGGATGAGAACGTCATGTTCGGGCCTGGGGATCTGGCGGGCGAAGGCGCCGGCGACTTGCGGGTCTCCGAAGGGTTTGGCGAGGTTGGCCAGAAGATGTTCGTCGGCGGGGAGGGCGTCCTGCGTGAGGAGGATGATGATGTCGCCGGTGGTGGCTTCGATGGCGCGGTTGCGGGTGAGGCCGTGGTTGAATTCGGATTGGGGGATTTGGAGGATTTTGGCGCCGGCGTCTTTGGCGAGGGAGAGGGTGTTGTCGGTGGAGCCGGAGTCGATGATGAGGAGTTCGGGGGGGGCGTCGAGGTGCTGGCGTTTGAGGGCGGCGAGGACCTGGGCGAAGAGGGGGCCGCCGTTGAAGGTGGGGAGGACCACGGAGATGGTGGGCATTGGCACAGGGCCGCCGGTGAAGGAGCAGGGGACAAAGCAAAGCGGACAAACGGGGGATTTTAGGGAATACGGGGGGGGATGCAAGAAAGATGGTTGTCTATACGTTTTCATGGGAGTGTCGCGTTTGTAGAATGCGGCTGCGGCAACGGGACGGTTGGGTGTGTGAAGGTTGGCCCTGTGGGTTGGGCACGGTTTTTTTTTGAAGAGGAATTGTTATGAAGCGCGCGATGGTAATGGCGGCGGCGGTGCTGGCGGGCTTTGTTGGGATGGCGATGGCGGCGGATACGCCGAACGATGCGCCGAAGCCGGCGGCGTTGAGTTTTACGATGAAGTCGATTGAGGGGAAGGATGTGGATCTTTCGCAGTACCTGGGGAAGGTAGTGATGATGGTGAATGTGGCGAGCAAGTGCGGGTTTACGCCGCAGTATTCGGCGCTGGAGGATTTGTACAAGAAGTACGAGGGGAAGGGGTTTGTGATATTGGGTTTTCCGGCGAACAATTTTAAGTCGCAGGAGCCGGGGACGGATGCGGAGATACTGCAGTTTTGCACGGGGAAGTATCACGTGACGTTTCCGATGTTTTCGAAGATCAGCGTGAAGGGGGAGGACCAGGCGCCGCTTTATAAGTATCTGACTTCGGTGGATGCGAAGCCGGAGGGGGCGGGGGATGTGAAGTGGAACTTTGAGAAGTTTTTGATCGGGCGGGACGGGAAGGTGGTGGCACGGTTTCCGAGCAAGGTGACGCCGGAGAGCAAGGAGATTACGGAGGCGGTGGAGGGGGCGCTTGCGAAGTGAGGGGGTTTGCCGCAGGATGGGTTGATGCAATTCGCATTGCTGGTTCCTGCAGAGACGACGATTTATGGCTTGAGGCCGGCGACGGTGGCGGTGCTTCTGTCGGGGGTGGCGCTGGTTTTTGCGATACGTCGTTGGCGGATGTCGATGGTGCGAAAGCAGGGGGTGGCGGGCGGTGCGGCGGCAGCAACGGATCGCGTGATGGAGCGTGCGACGATGGGAAACGGATTGAATGTGCGGGAAGTGACGGCGGAGATTCAGTCGCTTTTGGCGGAGGTGGAAGAGACGGCGCGGCGCGTGGCGGCGCAGATTGATAACCGGCGGCGGGCGCTGGAGCAGTTGATGGTGGAGGCGGATGAGAAGATTCGGAAGTTGGAGGCGTTGACGCGCGGGGAGGTCGGGGGCGCGGAGAGTTCGGGGACGGTGGGGAGCGTGTCGCGTGAGGCGGCGCAGACGTTGAGCCGGTTGAGGCAGGAGCGTGGGGCGCCGCCGGCGAATGAAGATCCGGCGTATGCGCCGATTTATCAGTTGGCGGATGAGGGGAAAAGTGCGCGGGAGATTGGGCAGGCGCTGGGGCGGCAACCTGGGGAGATTGAGTTGATCCTGGCATTGCGCGGTCGCCAGCGCGTCTGATTACCCCCCCACCGATTGAAGCAGTTTGTTGATCCGGCCAAGCGTTTTTTCGCGGCCGAGGAGGGCGATTGTTTCGAGCATGGGCGGGGTGATGGTGTTGCCGGAGAGGGCGACGCGGAGGGGCTGGGCGGCGGCGCCGCGTTTTCCGCCGGTTTCGGTGCCGAGGTTGAGGATTTTGTCCATGGGTTCGGCGAGTGCAGCTTTTGACCAATCGGAGAGTGGGTCCAATATTGCCTTGATCTGCTTGAGGAATTCCACCCCCCCACCGTTCTTGACGAACTTTTCGAGGGCCTTGGGGTCGATGGTGGCGGGGTCTTCGAAGAAGAAGCGGGCATTTTCGGCCATTTCGGCGATGGTGACCATGCGTTCCTGGTACATGGCGAGGAGTTCCTTGATGGTTTCGCGCGAGGCGTGTTTGAGGGGGTAGTCGGTGACCTGGTTGAAGGAATCGACGGCATCGGCGAGGCGGTCGAGGGTGGATTTGCGGATGTATTCGCCGTTCATCCAGGCGAGTTTTTTGCGGTCGAATCGGGCGTTGGTTTTCTGGATGCCGCTGAGGGAGAAGAGTTCGATCATCTGGTCCATCGTGACAATTTCGCGGTCCTGGCCGGGGGCCCAGCCGACGAGGGCGATGAAGTTGAGGAGTGCTTCGGGGAGGTAGCCGGAGCGGCGGAAGTCCTGGACGTCGATTTCGGGAATGGAAATTCTGTAAGCAGGGAACGACTCGTTGACAGCGATTGCAAGAGCGATGGCGTAATCTGCGGACTGATCTTTGGCATTCAGAAAGTTCGCGAGACGATCGTATCTATCCGGCGTTTGACCGTATGTCGTCTTGCGCACTACAGGCCAATAGTGGTCAAGCGCGTTTCTCGTTTTGTCTGGCTCCGCCAGTGCGTCGGTCTTTTTGAATTCGTGCAACATCTTCACAAAAGATGGTTCCTTGAGCGCCGTTCGCACTGCCTTGGCCTTTTCGCGCTTGGACATTTTGGAGTTGTCCATGTTGAACACCAGCGGGAGGTGGCCGTGTTCGGGGGGCGTCCAGCCGAGCGCCTCATAGAGCCCGAGGTGTTTGAAGGTGTTCATCAAGTGTTCCTGGGCGCGGAGGACGTGGGTGATGCCCATGTAGTGGTCGTCGATGACGACGGCGAAGTGGTAGGTGGGGAAGCCGTCGGATTTTCGGATGACGATGTCGTCGTGTTCGGGCGCGGTGACGGTGACGTCGCCGAGGATGAGGTCGTGGACGGTGATGTCTTTGTAGGGCATGGCGAAGCGGACGACGGGTTTGACGTCGGGTTGGGGGGTGAGTTGCCGGCCGGGCATGTCTTTGCGGTAGCGGAAGGGGCGCTTTTATTTTTAGGCCTGCTGGCGGAGAGCGGCGAGTTGGGCGGGGGATTCGTAGGCTTCGTAGGCGAGGCCCTTGTCGAGGAGTTCGTTGAGGTGCTTGTTGTAGAGGTCGAGGCGCATGGACTGGAAGTAGTCGTTTTTGGGAGCGCCGGGGGCGGGGCCTTCATCCCAGTTCAGGCCGAGCCATTGGAGGTCGGCGAGGATTCCGGCGGCGGACTCGGCGGTGGAGCGGATCTGGTCGGTGTCTTCGATGCGGAGGACGAATTTGGCGTCGTTGCCATTCTTTTTGGCGTGCTGGGCGAAGAGCCAGGAGTAGAGGGCGGTGCGGGCGCCGCCGACGTGGAGGAAGCCAGTGGGAGAGGGGGCGAAACGGGTTTTAATCATCTGAGGGCTCCGGGTTAGAGAGTCGCGTATTAGAGGGGAAGATGGGGGCAGGTTCAATTCAGTCGCGGAAAGAAGAGAGGGTCGAGAGGTTGGAGGAGGAGCAGCGGCGCGGCTGTGGGGGTTGGAGGAGATGGGCAAGCGCCTCAGAGCACCTCAACAATACAGAGCTAGCGACGTGTTGATGAGCAGAGGCGCGGATGAAAAATCTTGAGAAAATCCGGGCGTTTTTGGTGGGATTTCGTTGACGGCGGAAACAATGGAGGCCAGATGTTGCCGCCTTGTGTGGCAACAGGCGAAGGTTCGACTGGTGCGGTGCGAGGAATCCGACGCTGATAGGGAAAGAGCGGGCGGGCGGCAGGTAGCTATTATTTACGCTCGGCCCAGCAATTTTGAGATTCTTTGCTAACCAACCACCAAGAGCGGCGTCTGAGTCAGCAATTGACAACCCAGAAAACGGCGAAAGAAAAAGACTGGTGGGACCGCCGCGACAATTTGCCCTGGGGAGGTACACGCGGGGCAGTCGAATCGCTGAAAGAGCGAAAGTTTCCATCAGCACGGTGTGCGTTCAAGCAGAAAGCGCTGATTTGTTGCCGAACCGATCAAAAACCCGGATCGTCCGGCAGATGGCAGTCGTTTTGGTGTTTGAACAACATCATCCTTCGGGACCGCTGGTCGGGATTGTTCAAGGAGAACAGGCCAGCGACTTCGGACGGCACAGCGCTCAAGCCCAGCAGTGGGTACACAGTGGCGGTGGCGAGCGTTGAGCTGAAGATGGTTCCGGGCTCCAAGAAGGAGGTCAGCAATGTCCGCTGAGCTTTTTGAGCGAATTGTCAGGGTTCTCGGTTTTTCGATTCCATGAACTCTCCTGCCTAGAACTCCGGCCGATGCGGCTGGGGTGGACGTACGCCTTTAATTTTTAATTCATCTGGTTTATTCGCGAGCGCGACGGGATGTGTTGTTTCTCCCGTTGGTGCTGGGCCTCTATCACACGCACGGAGCAGTACAGAATGATTACGCAATCCCGGAAGCGCACTCTATCGATCGAAAACCTGGAATCACGATTCAACTTGTCGACGCTTGGTACGTCGATCATCCCGAAAGTGCAAACGGTGAGCCCGTCGTATTCGACGTACCGGAGCACCTATATTCCGACGCAAAAAAGCACGCTGAAGCTGGCGAGCACGGCCACGACTGTGAAGAAGACGATGCCTGCGGCCGCAATTGCGACAAAGACCGCGACGAAAGTGAGTGCAGCGGCGACGACGACGGATACAACGTCGCAGTCGCTGATGTTCGGCGACACGTCGATCGGGGCGGGGACGACATCGGTGGGGCTGACCTCCTATTCTGTGATGAATGGGGCAAAGATTGAATATGTGAACGGCTCGCCGGACATCGGCTACATGTCGAATTCCGGTGCGGACATCGAGTACTCGCTGAACGTGGCCACGGCGGGGTCGTACACGCTGAACCTGGGGGTGGCATCGCCGTACAACAGCAGCTTCACGGCTTCGGTGAACGGCGGGGTGCAGGCGAATTTCTCCTTCAATTCGACGCATGACTGGCAGAAGTACACGACGACGAGCCAGCGCGTGACGCTGAACGCGGGGACGAACGTGCTGAAGATTTCGCCGACGAACGGGTCGGTGTTCAACATCAACGCGATCTCGCTGTCGCAGGCATCAACGACGGGAGCGTCGAAGGTGACGACGGTGGGGAATTCGGCGAGCGTGCCGGTGAGCAACTATTCGGCCATTTCGAACTGCCAATTGGAGACGCAGTGGAATGGCGTGCAGGACATCGGGTGTGTCTCGCCGTGGGGTTCGTACGTGGAGTACACGCTGAACGTGCAGTCTGCGGGAAATTACAACGTCGGGATCAACACGTCGGCGCCGACGTGGTCGTCGGCGGATCTGTCGGTGAACGGTGCGAAGCAGGCATCGTATGCGTTCAACCAGACGGGCGGCTGGGCATCGTTCAACAACACGACGACGCACCAGGTCTACCTGCCGGCGGGCACGGTGACGCTGCGGCTGGCGTCGACGGGCGGGACGCAGTACAACATCGGCGGGATCAATGTGGCGGCGGTCGGTTCGACCACAACCACGTCGAACAACGCGACGACGACCCCGGCAGCGAGCCCGACGAGCGTGGGGAACGCCACGGCGAGCGTGCCGGTGACGAGTTACTCGGCGATTTCAAACTCGCAAATGGAATACGTGAACGGTTCGCCGGACATCGGGTATGTCTCGCCCTCGGGTTCGTACGTGGAATACACGTTGAACGTGCAGACGGCGGGGAACTACAGCGTGGGTCTCGGGATGGCGGCACCTTCGACGGCATCGGCGACGGTGTCGGTGAACGGATCGTCGGGCGGGACGTACACGGTGAGTCCGACGGGGGGCTGGCAGAACTACAAGACGGTTGCGAACACGATGTATCTTCCGTCGGGGACGGTGAAGCTGCGGGTCAGTTCGACGCCGGGCACGACGTACAACCTGAACGGGATTGCGGTTTCGCCGTCGTCGAGCACGACGGTGACCACACCCACCACGCCCACCACACCGACGACTCCCACCACGCCCACCACGCCGACGACCACCACGAACAACGGGTCGGGCTTCGACGCCTCGGTGAACACGCAGTGGATGACTTCGTTCAACCAACTGAACATCGTGGCGGGCTCGCAGAGCGACAACATTGTGGTGTCGCAGTCGGGCAGCACGATCTATGTGAACGTCAATGGCGTGACGAATTCGTACACGGGTTCCTATGGGAACATCGTGGTGAAGGCGGGTTCAGGCGGCGACAACATCACGGTGGATGGGTCGGTGAACGTGGCGACGCTGCTGTATGGCGGGTCGGGCAACGACACGCTGAAGAATTACACGTCCGGGAACGCCACGATCGTTTCGATCGGCGGCGGTTATGACACGCTGGCGGGGAACGGGAAGAACACGGCGTTCTGGGCGGATTCCGGCGACGGGGTGAATGCCTCCGGGACGGAATATGCGATCGGCGGCGTGCACTCGGTGTCGAGCTTCTGGGGCGGCGTGAGCACGCAGCTGCAGGGGCAGAACCTGTCGGACCCGGCAGGGACGGGGGCGACGACGCGGATTGCGAATGCGAGCTTCTGGGGAACGGGCCCGACGGTGTCGGACATCAACCAGGGGCAGGTGTCGGACTGCTTCTTCCTGGGGTCGGTGCAGACGCTGGCGAACAACAATCCGTCGGCACTGCGGCAGATGGCAGTGGACCTGGGCGACGGGACGTACGCGGTGCAGTTCAAGCGGGGCGGAGCGACGACGTACGTGCGTGTGGACGGCGACTTGCCGTCGAACGGGTATTACGCGAACGGCCTGATGTACGAGCATCCCGGCGCGTCCGGAGACATCTGGGCGGCGGTGATGGAAAAAGCGTACGCGGAGTACCGGACGGGTGCGTGGAATTACTCCTCGCTGAACAACGGATACTTCGGGTCGGTGTTCTCGGATCTGGGCGTCGGGTACTCGGCGTTCGGGAGCGGCGGCGCGAACTTCAACAACATCGTGAACGCCCTGAACAGCGGCAAGGGCGTGACGATCGGCACGAATAGCGGGATCGTGGGTGGCGCCCCCTTGATCGGGTACCACACGTACACGGTGACCTCGGCGTGGAACTCGGGCGGCACACAGTATGTGCAGTTGCGCAACCCGTGGGGCTATGACGGCACCGGGAACGACGGGAACTCCGGCGACGCGCTGGTCACGATGACGCTCGGACAGCTCAACCAGAACCTGCAGGCGGGTGCGATCCTGGCGTAAGGTTCGGTAAAAAAGTTTCCTTCCGGAGCGGAGGTTCGCAGGCATGTATTGATGCGGACCTCCGCTCTTTTTTGCGCGGGGTTCAGATGGCGGGTATTGGTCATCGGGCCGACTACCCCTTTCCCCCCCAACCGCTGTCTGAAGGCGCAGCGCCGCATCAGGGGAGGAGATCCGCGGCGGCGGCGTTTTGTTCGAGTTGTGCAGGGGATTTGCAGCCGGGGATGACGCACCGGACGACGGGATTCTGCAGGCACCAGGCGAGCGCCCATTGGGACATCGGGACGCCGGGGGGGACTTCGGACTGCTGGATCTGCTGGACTTCGGCGAGGCGTTCATCGATGTTTTTGGATTGCCACTTGGTGCGGACGTCGTTTTCGGGAAAGCGGTCGCCGGGCTTGTACTTGCCGGAGAGGAAGCCGGAGGCGAGGGGGACGCGGGCGAGGACGCCGATGTTGTTTTGCCGGCAGAGGGGGAAGAGGAGGGTTTCGGCTTTGCGGTCGAGACGGTTGTAGACGACCTGTGCGGTTTCGATGTGGAAGTCGTCGGCGTGATCGAGCTGAAAGGTGTTGTCTACGGCGGCGCGGATGGAGTTGCCGATGTGTCGGATTTTTCCGGCGGCCTGGGCTTTGAGGAGGACGGTGCGGACTTCGGCGTTGAGGAATTCCTTGTCGCCCCAGGAGTGGTACTGGTAGAGGTCGATGTAATCGGTCTGGAGGGCGCGGAGGGAGTCTTCGAGTTGCTGCTGGACGTCGGCGGGGGAACGGGGCTCGGTGCGGTTGAAGTTGGAGAGGAAGCGGTGGCCGAACTTGGTGGCGATGACGAATTTGTCGCGGGCGTTGAGGTCTTTGAGGGCCTGGCCGATGAGGGCTTCGGAGGTGTGATCGCCGTAGCATTCGGCGGTGTCGATGAAGTTGACGCCGAGGTCGAGGGCTTTCTGGAAGATGGGGGTGACCTGGGGCTGGGTGTAGTTGATGGCCCATTCGCCGCCGAATTGCCAAGTGCCGATGCCGATGACGGAGATGCGGAGGCCGGATTTGCCGAGGGTACGGTATTTCATCTGTAGTTCCTTGTCGGGAGAGCGGGAGCCTTGGTTGGAAATGGCGAGTGTACGCGAATGCAAATGGTGTGCGAATGGCGGGATTGCATGGAAAAGCGGCAAGGTGACACGGGGAGGGTGGCGGTGCTTTTGTCGCAAGCAGGGGCGCGGGCACGTTTGAGAAGCGTCGGGTGTGTCATGAGCGATGCAAATGCATTATTGACAGACGATTACGGTCCATCGGGAGTCGATCAGGGGGGCTGGCATGGGTTTCGCTTTGGAGGCAAGCGGCTGACTCTGAGAGGGTAAATGGAGTTCTGGTATGCCGCGTGAGAAACGGAAGCTGGTGTTGTCGGATGTGGGGGATTCGGAAGTGCCGCTGCCGGGGACGAGGCCGTTGGCGCTGACGCAGAATTTTTTCTGGGTGATGGTGGGGTGCCTGGTGGTGGTGCAGTCGGTGCCGCTGGCGGTGGCGTGGGTGGCGAGCACGATTTTGCGATGAGGGGGTGGGAGTCTCGAGGGGAGCGGGCGGCGAATTTGTTATGCGGGTGTGGAACGGTGCCCGAGGAATCGGCAGGGAACCATTGGCACTCTGCGGACGGGATGCCGGTGTGTCGGGAGGGAGAGTAGGGGTCGGGCCGGAGAATCGTCGAAGATTCTCTGTGAACGGGCGGGCAAGGGGGCTGCGAGTCAGCGGTCGGTGGTGACGCGCTGGATGACTTGCTCGAGGACTTCGAGGCTGACAGGCTTGGTCAGGTGCGTGGCGAAGCCGGCTTCGGAGCTTTTGCGCATATCAACATCCTGCCCGAAGCCGCTGAGGGCGATGCCCTTAAGGTTAAAGCGGGAGGCGAGGTTCCGCATGACGTCGAGGCCGCTGCCGTCGGGGAGGCCGATGTCGGAGAGGAGGAGGTCGAATTTTTCGTGTTCGGCGGCGGCGATGGCTTCCTTGACGGTGGAAGCAGTAGTGACGAGACAACCGAGCGAGTGAAGGAGCTTGACGAGGACGCGGCGGGTGTCGACGTGATCTTCGACGAGGAGGATGCGGGCATTTTTCGTCCGGCCCTGCGGAGGGGGCAGCTCGTGGGGAGCGGGGCTGGTGCTGGGGGTGACTTCGTTGAATCGAAGGGTGAAAGTTGCGCCTTTGTTGTGGCCCTCGCTGGTGACGGAGACGCTGGCCTTGTGCATTTCGACGAGGGATTTGACGATGGAGAGGCCGAGCCCGAGGCCGCCGAACTGGCGGGTAACGGTCTGCTCTCCCTGTTCGAAGGGCTTGAAGAGGCGGGGGAGGGCCTCCGGGTCGATACCGATGCCCGTATCGGCGATTTCGATTTTGATCGCACCATTTTCATTGGCGGTACGGAGGGTGATGGTGCCGCCCTCGGGAGTGAACTTGACCGCATTGGAAAGGATGTTGAGGAGAATCTGCTGGAAGCGGCCGGCGTCGGCCCAGATTTGGGGGCGTTTGGCGTGGAGGGAGAGAGCGATGGTGAGGCGTTTTTCCTCAACGTGGGGGGTGAGCATGGTGACGAGATTTCGCAGGACGGCGTGGACGTCGACGATTTCGAGGCGGAGCTGGATTTTGCCGCGGGCAATGCGGGTGAGATCCAGGAGGTCGTCAACGAGGCGGGCCTCGGTTTCGATGTTGCGGCGGATCATGCGGGTGAGTTCGAGCGCCTGTTCGGGGAGGCTGGAGTCGCGTTCGAGGAGGCTCATGGCGGCGAGGACGGGTGTGAGCGGCGTGCGTAATTCGTGGGAGAGGATGCTGAGGAAGCGGTCTTTGGCGCGGTTGGCGTTTTCCGCTTCGAGGCGAGCGTGTTCGGCATCCTGCTTCGCGGTTTCGGCGACGCGGCGGGCCTGTTCGGCGGCATCTTTGGCGGCGACGATCTGTGCCTCGAACTGTTTCTGACTGGTGATGTCGCGGGCGATCTTGGAGGCCCCGATGATGGAGCCGGAGGCGTCACGAACCGGGGAGATGGTGACGGAGATGTCGATGAGGCGGCCTTCCTTGGTGACGCGGACGGTTTCGAAGTGCTCGATGCGTTCGCCAGCGCGGATGCGCGCGAGGATATTGGGTTCTTCGCCGAGGCGGTCGGGTGGGATGATGATGGTGATGGGTTTGCCGATGACTTCGTCGGCCGCCCAGCCGAAGATGCGTTCGGCGCCCTTGTTCCAGGTTTGAATGACGCCATCGAGCGTTTTGCTGACGATGGCGTCATCGGAGGATTCGATGATAGCGGCAAGGCGAGCTTGGGCTTCGTCAGGGTGTGGGTAGAGGTGATGGGTAGGCATTAAGGCTCCAAGATGGCCTGTGGAGGGGGCGAGAGAGTGCGACAATGGCGCATGGGCGCGAATACCGGGCCACTTGGATGGGGAGCTTCTGTGGAGCTGAGATGCAACTTGCATCTACGTCAATGGTAACAGCGTTTATCAGGGGCCGATCGCATTTGCCGACGCCCAGCAACTGGTGGGAACTTTTGACGGGGGGCAAGTCAATCCCTGGGCGGACAGAGGGCGGGCGCTACGAAAGATCGCGGGCAGGTCGTGCGGAGGAGAATCTGGCGAGCCACTGGTCGTAGGCAACGGGTGAGATTTCGCTGGGCTTGATTTCGCTGCGGCCGCCCCAGAAGACGTTGGTGTAGGAGACGGGGATGCCGATTTCCTTGAGGTGGGCGTCGATGGCGGCTTTGTGGGCGAGGACGGTGTCGCGGTCGGTGCCGTGGGCGACGCCCATGACGTTGACGTTGTTGAACTCGGGGCCGCCCTCGCGCCAGTAGGCGTGCGTCATGATGTGGAAGCGGCCGACCTGCTGGCCGGTCTCGATTTCGCGGCCTTCGGGGACGGCCCAGTGGAAGAGGGCGTTGTACTGGGTGACGCGTTCGCCGGCGGCGTTGGGTTTGACGTGTTCGAGGAAAGTAGAGAAGCGGCCAATGACGCGGCGGGCATGGAGGGCGTGGGCGACCTTGAGGAATTCGTCGAGGGGGACAGAAGCTTCGTTGGCGCGGTCGAGCCAGAAGTGGGGGCCGGGGCGGGTGAGGGCGGCTTCGATTTCTTGGGGTTCGAATTCCCGCTTAAGAGCGGTGAGGACGCGCCATTCTTCGGGGGAGAGGTGAACGTATTCGGTATTTTTGGGTTCGGCGAGTTCATCGGATTTGGAGCCGGGCTCCATGCCGCGACGGCGGACGTGTCCGACGCCGAGGGCAAAAACGCGCTTGGCGGGCATCAATTTGAAGGATTCGGCGCCGGTGAGCTGGCAGAGGAGCTGGCAGTGCGATTCCATGGAGTGACCGTCGGGGACTTTGAGGGTGGTCCAGAGACGGTATTGGGAGCCGGGGGTTTCCTTGTCGGTGGAGCGGATGACGATGTGGCCGGAGAAGGGGTCCTGTTCCCACATGAATTCGAAGGCGGCGTTCAGTTTTTCGGGAGGGACTTTCCAAGCGACGAGTGCGCCGCGGGCGAGGTTGATGGACATGAGGGTCTGGCGGACGCGGCGGATGGTGCCGGCACGGAGCATGGCGGCGATGCGTTCGATGACGAGGGGGCGCGGGAGGCCGGAGAGATGGGCGATTTCGGTGAGGGGGTCGGGGAGGAAGCCCTGGATTTTGTCTTCGGAGACTGCGAGGAGGCGGGCGTTGGTGGGGTCGGCGGTTTCGATGGGAGTGGCGGTCATGGAGGCCTTCGAAAAAAGCTCAAAACGCAAAACTCAAAACACAAAACCTCAGTTTGAGAGCTGCGGCGTTGCGGTACCCAGATCAGGGGATTATATGAAATGCGGGGGGCGGCGTCGCGGGGCGGGTCGTGGTATTCTGTCTCAAATTCCAAGTCGATATCCGCGTACATAGCAGCGATGCGGTTGCGGATTTGCCTGACCAATTGGAGACGGACATGTTGAACGTGACGGCCGGTGGCGTTGCGGGCGTGATTGAGCGGGGACGGCGGTTTCATGCTGCGGGAAAACTGCGGGATGCGGAGATGGCGTATCGGCAGGCACTGGGCATTCGGCCGGACCATCCGATCGCGTTGAACCTGCTCGGGGCGATCGCGATGCAGGTGGGACGGTTGCGCGAAGCGGAGGCGTGCTTCCGGCGTGCGGTGACGGTGGATGAGAATTTTGCAGAGGCGCACAATCACCTCGGGGCGGTGCTGGCAGCGCAACAACGGTGGGAGGAGGCGGAGAGAGAGTACGGGCGGGCGCTGACCATTCAGCCTCAATATGCGGAGGCGATGCACAACCTGGGGTTGCTGCTGGTGAAGACGAAGCGGGTGGAGCAGGGGATTGCAGCCTACCGGCGGTCGCTGGAGCGGATGCCGAAGTTCGCGGCAGCGCATTACAACCTGGGGATGGCGTTGCTGCAGGAGGGGAAGACAGAGGAGGCGTTGGAGAGCCATCAGCGGGCGGTGGAGTTGGATCCGCGTTTTACGGATTCGTTCGTGCACCTGGGGCGGGCGCTGCTGGGAAAGGGGCGAAAGGAGGAGGCGATCAAGGTGATGCGGCAGGGGATGGAGGTGCACCCGGCATCGCAGGAGCTCCGTTTCTTGCTGTCGGCCGCCACGGGAGACCAGCAGGTGAAGAACGCACCGCTGGGGTACGTCGCGGCGGTTTTTGAACATTACGCGCCGCGGTTTGATGAGCATTTGAAGTTCCTGGAATACCGCGGGCCGGAGTACCTGGTGGAGGCGGTGCGGGCGGCCGCGCCGGGCCGGAAGTTTGAGATGCTGGACGTCGGGTGCGGGACCGGATTGTGCGGTGTGGCATTCAAGGAAATGACAACACGCCTGGTCGGCGTGGACCTGGCTGCCGCGATGGTGGCGCGGGCGCAGGCGCGCGGCATTTATGACGAGGTGGGGGTTGGGGAACTCGAACAGTTGATGCGGGCGCGGGCGCAGGGGTTCGACCTGGTGGTGGCGGGCGATGTATTTGTCTATGTGGGCGAACTGGAGGGCGTGTTTTCGGCGGTGCGAGCGACCTTGCGGGACGGGGGCTTATTTGCATTCACCACGGAAAAGGCGGAGGGCGACCGGGTGGTGCTGCGGGAACAGATGAGGTACGCGCATCCGCTGGCCTACCTGGAAGAGCTGGGGCGGCGGCACGGGTTCGAGACGGTCAGCGTCGCGGAGAAGCCGCTGCGGAATGAGAACGCGAATCCGGTGGAGGGATTGGTGGTGGTGATGCGAAAAGTTCAGAATTCGTAAGGAGAGTGGCCGCGTTTGGAAACGGGAGAACGGGGCGGCTACAATACGGGATTCATTAGGGTCTCTGCATGCGGCTCTCCACGGTCAAAATGCGCGTGGAGGATGAAGCTCAAGCGCAGTGGGAGCTCTTCCCGGCGATGCGGTCGCCGGTTTTCTACGGTTGGAGTCTGGAATGGCGCTGAAGTACATCCGTGTGCTGGGGGCACGTGAGCACAACCTGAAGAATGTGAACCTGGAGATTCCGCGCGATCAGATGGTGGTGTTTACGGGATTGTCGGGGAGCGGGAAGTCCTCACTGGCCTTCGACACGATTTATGCGGAGGGGCAGCGGAAGTACGTGGAGTCGCTCTCCACCTACGCGAGGCAGTTTCTGGATCAAATTCAGAAACCGGACTGTGACGAAATTGAAGGGCTCCCCCCTACCATCGCCATTGAGCAGCGGCAGGGGTCGAGCAATCCGCGCTCGACGGTGGCAACGACGACGGAGATTTACGATTACCTGCGCGTGCTTTTTGCGCGTGCGGGGACGCCGCACTGCTGGGTGTGCGGGAAGCCGATTGCGGCGCAGTCGGCGACGCAGATTGTGGATTCGATCATGAAGCGGCAAGAAGGGACGAAGGTGATGATCCTTTCGCCGCTGGTGCGCGGGCAGAAGGGGACGCACAAGGAAGTGCTGGAGGCGATGACGCGGCAGGGGTTCGTGCGGTGCCGGATTGACGGGAAGGTGATGGAGATCAAGGGGGCGCCGGCGCTGGACAAGAATTTCAAACACACGATTGAGGCGGTGGTGGACCGGCTGATTCTGAAGCCGGAGATTCGAACGCGGCTTGCGGATTCGGTGGAGTTGTCGCTGAAACTGGCGGACGGGCTGGTGATTGCGACGGTGGAGGAGCCGGCGGGGTCGAACAAGTGGGTGGATCATTCCTATTCGAGCAAGTATGCGTGTCCGGATCATCCGGAGTCGTCGCTGGAGGAATTGTCGCCGCGGTTGTTCTCGTTCAACTCGCCGTGGGGTGCGTGTTCGACGTGCTCGGGGCTGGGGACGATCCTGGAGTTTGATGAAGAGTTAATCGTTCCGGACGATTCGCTGCCGATCATTGAGGCGGTGGAGCCGTTCCGGCGCAACGGGCGGCGGATGAACATGTATTACAACCGGCTGATGCGGTTGTTCTGCCGGGATTTCGACATCGAGGAGGGGACGGTGCTGGCGGAGGTGCCGGAGAAGCTTAAAAAGATCCTGATGCACGGGACGACGTCGAAGGATGAATCGACGTACCGGGCGGAGTGGGAGGGCGTGCTGCCGATGCTGCAGCGGCGTTGGGAGAACACCGAGAGCGAGTTTGTGAAGTCGCGGCTGCATAACTATCAGAGCGAGCAGCCTTGCGAGGACTGCAAAGGGAAGAGGCTCAAGCCGCAGGCGCTGGCGGTGAAGGTGGGCGGGAAGAACATTCAGGAAGTGACGGCGTTGACGATTTCGCGGGCGCTTGAGTTTTTCGGGTCGTTGGAGCTGGATGTGGAGGCGGCGCAGATTGCGTTGCCGGTGCTGAAGGAAGTGCGCTCGCGGCTGGGGTTCATGAATGATGTGGGGCTCGGGTATTTGAGCCTGGATCGGCAGACGGGGACGCTGTCGGGCGGGGAGTTTCAGCGGATTCGGCTGGCGACGCAGGTCGGCAGCGGGCTCGTTGGCGTGGCATACGTGCTGGATGAGCCGACGATCGGGCTGCACCAGCGCGACAATGACCGGTTGATCAAGACGCTGCGGCACCTGACGGACATCGGGAATACGGTGATCGTCGTTGAGCATGATGAGGACACGATTCGTGCGGCGGACTGGCTTGTGGATGTGGGTCCCGGGGCGGGCTCGCATGGCGGGAAGATCATTGCCGAGGGGCCGGTGCAGAAGGTTCTGCAATCGAAGGATTCGATCACGGCGAAGTATCTGACCGGCGAGTACCAGATTGTGGTGCCGGAGCAGCGGCGGAAGTTGAAGCAGGATGAGTGTATTGAGGTGGTGGGGGCGAGCGAGAACAACCTGAAGAAGCTGAATGTGAAGGTGCCGCTGGGCGGGTTTGTGTGCGTGACGGGCGTTTCGGGGAGCGGGAAGTCGACGCTGGTGAACGAGATTATTCTGAAGGGGTTGAAGCGGAAGCTGTACAACTCAAAGGAGCGGCCGGGGGCGCATACGAAGATCACCGGGGTACAGAACGTGGACAAGGTGATCGAGATCGATCAGTCGCCGATCGGGCGGACGCCGCGATCGAATCCCGCCACGTACACGGGCGTGTTCGATTTGATTCGGTCGCTCTATGCACGGACGCGCGAGGCGAAGATCCGCGGGTACAAGAGCGGGCGATTTTCGTTCAATGTGAAGGGCGGTCGATGCGAAAGCTGCCAGGGGCAGGGAACGAAGCGGATCGAGATGCACTTTTTGCCGGACGTGTTTGTGACCTGCGAGGAGTGCAAGGGGACGCGGTTCAATCGGGAAACGCTGGAGATCAAGTACCGCGGGAAGAGCATCGCCGATGTGCTGGCAATGCGTGTGGAGGAGGCGCTGCAGTTCTTCGATTCGTTCTCGAACATCAAGCAGTTACTGCAGGCGATGAACGACGTGGGATTGAGCTACGTGCAGTTGGGACAGGCATCGACGCAGCTTTCCGGCGGCGAGGCGCAGCGCGTGAAGCTGGCGACGGAACTTGGGAAGCCCTCGACGGGGCACACGCTTTACGTGCTGGATGAGCCCACGACGGGGCTGCACTTTGCGGACATTCACAACCTGCTGAGCGTGCTGCACCGTCTGACGGACCAGGGCAACACGGTGCTGGTGATTGAGCACAACCTGGATGTGATCAAGTGCGCGGATTGGATCATTGACCTTGGGCCGGAGGGGGGCGAGGGCGGCGGCACCATTGTGGATGAAGGGACGCCGGAGAAGATCATTCAGAACTCGCGGAGCTTTACCGGGCAGTATTTGAAGCCGAAGCTGCTGGCGCCGGCGGTGGCGGCGGCGGGGTGAAGGAAGGCACTTCGAACGGGCAGCGGCTTTCTCGTGGATCGAGGATGGTGCGCGCGGAGGAGCGGTGGTAGGCTTCCGGGATGAAGAACTCGCGATTCACCGTTGTGGGCGTTGGATTGATGGCTGCAGTCGTGGCGGGTTGCCACAAGACGGAAGAGGGCGGGCAGCTCCGGGAGGCGGAACACGGAAGCGGGCGGCCGAACATTGTGTTTGTGCTGGCCGACGATCTGGGATATGGGGATTTGGGGTGTTACGGACAGAAACAGATTCAGACGCCGCATGTGGATGCGCTGGCCCGAGAGGGGATGAAGTTCACTGACGCCTACGCGGCCCCGGTATGCGCGCCGTCGCGCTGCACGCTGTTGACCGGGTTCTCCACGGGGCATTGCCTCGTGCGCGGGAACGCGAAGGTCAACCTGCGGCCGCAGGATCTCACCGTGGAGGAACTTCTCAAGCAGCTTGGGTATTACACGTGGGCCGCGGGAAAGTGGGGCCTGGGATCGGCGGGATCAAGCGGCGATCCGACGCACAAAGGTTTCGATTATTTCTTCGGCTTCGTGGACCAGACGCACGCGCACAACTCGTATCCGGATTTCCTGTACGAGAATGAAACGCGCGTGAGCCTGCCGAACGTGGTGCCGCATCCGGGTAAATACGGCCAGGGAGTGGCGACGGTCAAGAAGGTGTTTGCAAATGATCTGTTCGATCAGAAGATCACGGGATTTCTGGATGAGCAAGCAGCTTCGCACCAGCCGTTCTTTTTGTACGCGCCGTTCACGGCCCCGCATGCAAACGACGAAGCGCATGAGAACGAAGTGCCGGACCTCGCCCCGTATGCGGACAAGCCCTGGCCCCTCCCGGAGAAGCAGTATGCGGCGCTGGTGACGCAGCTGGATGATTACGTCGGGCACTTGATGGCGGCGCTGCACGAGCATCATCTGGATCGCAACACCATCGTGATCTTCGCCTCCGACAACGGCGTGCAGGAAGAGGGCAAGACGAAGGCGTCGTTTTTCGATTCGTCCGGCCCGCTTCGAGGAGTGAAGCGCGACGTGTACGATGGCGGCATTCGGGTGCCATTCATTGTGTGGTGGCCGGGGCATGTCGCGGCCGGTTCGACTTCCCACCTGCCGATCGCATTTTACGATTTCCTTCCGACGGCGGCGGAACTGGCTGGCGCCACGCCTCCTTCCGGTATTGATGGCATTTCATTCCTGCCCACGTTGCTTGGCAAGCCGCAGCGGCAGCGGCATGAGTTTCTGTACTGGGAGTTCCACGAGAAGGGATTCCACCAAGGGGTGCGATATGAGGCGAACGGGACCTCGTGGAAGGGCGTGCGGCACGGGCTGCATCAGCCGCTCGAGTTGTACGATCTGAACACGGACATCGGCGAAAAGCACAACGTGGCGGCGCAGCATCCGGCCATTGTGGAGCGAATCATGGCGTACCTGCGCGACGGGGCGCGCACGGAGTCGAAGGAATTTCCAGTGACTCCGAAGGGCAGTTAGCGGTCGGCGCATGGCAACTGGCGATTAAGCTTTCACGCCATGATGCTTCGCCAGCCATGATATCTAAATATTTATTGAAATAATTGATCGTCCGAGCCTAAGCTGGGACATAATGCGGGGAAGCCGCGCGTATTGCCCAGCAATCAGTGCCGTGGCAGATCGCCGCGAGCCGTCGCGAGGCTTGAGAGAGTGAGGAGCTGGTAATGCGGAATGGTGCTCGCGCCGGGTTTACGCTTATTGAATTGCTGGTGGTGGTTGCGATCATTGCGCTGCTGATCGCCATCCTCCTGCCGAGCCTTTCCAAGGCACGCGAGCGAGGCCGGATTGCCCAGTGCCTCTCGAATGTCCGCCAACTGGCCATTGAATACAGAACCTATTGCCAGGACACCGGGGCACGGGGACTCCTGTATAATGCCGACAACATCGATCAGAATCCGATTACCTCCTCGCACCAGTATTCGCAGACGCAGTACATGGGCGATCTTCGGCCGTACGGGCTCGTTCACAAGGCGATGTACTGCCCCGACGCCATCACGCCAACGAATCGGAAGGACCAGGTCGGGGGCGCATCCCTGGCGTGGGATGGCGGCAACGTTCCAGGCGTGAACCAGCGGCACGACCTGGTGGAGAGCCAGGTTGGATATGGCGGAGTGAATTCGACGACGAAGTACTACCAGGGCTCTTATGGTTTCAACGGGTGGTTGTTCGTCGCGTCATCGGATGAAGCCAGTTACATCGGTTCTGGGATCAACATCATCAAGCAGCCAATCGCGAACCTGACGGAATCGCTGGTGCCGATGTTCGGCGACGCCGATTTCTTCGTGGCCTGGCCGCGGTATGACGACAACGTGCCGTTGACGAATGGGCATTATGAACCGGACGGCGATATCGCAAGCGCGAACACGAACCACAACTCCGACACGCTGCCGACGCCGTACATGTCGCGTTTTGCAATCGATCGGCACGTGAACCATTCGGTGAACATGGCGTTTGCCGATTCACACGCGGAGAACGTCAAGCTCCCGACACTCTGGACCCTTCAATGGACCAGCCAGCCGGTCGTGTTCAAGCCGGCTCAGATTACCGGGTGGAACCAGTTGCCGAAATGAGCGGCCGGGGTTCGCGATTCTTTGCGCGTGGAGCCTGGTGCGTTGCTTGGGTCAGGCGTTTTCGAGCGTGGGGCGCACTTCGACCGGGCCGCTGCGGGGGTTTCGTTGCGGGATAACGAGGGAGAAAGTGGCGCCTTTTCCAGTGTCGGATCGCAGTTCAATGCGGCCGCCGAGCATGTTGGCGAGTTCACGGGAGATGGCGAGGCCGAGTCCGGTGCCGGAGTGCTGGCGGGTGACAGATCCATCGATCTGGCGGAATTTTTCGAAAATGAGTTTCTGGTCTTCGGGGGAAATGCCTGGGCCGGTATCAGTGATCTCGATGCGCACCGCGCCGGTCCCGGCGTTGGGTTCTTCCACCCCCCTGCCGGCGTCGACCGCTTCGGGGATGCCGCCGACGATGGGGGCGTCGCCGGTGCCGTGAATGTTTTCGTTGCGTGCCGCGATCGTGACCTGCCCCTCCGGCGGCGTGAACTTGATGGCGTTGGAGAGAAAGTTGTAGAGGATCTGCTGGAAGCGGCCGGCGTCGGTCGTGATGAGCGGCATGTCGGGAGCGATCTCGAGTTGCAACTCGATATTCTTCTTCTGTGCGAGCGGCCGCATGAAATTGGCCATCGCTTCGCAGACGTCGGCAACGTTCACCTTCTCCTCGCGAAGGACCAGCTTCCCGGCTTCGATCTTGGCGAGGTCGAGCAGGTCGTTGATCAGGTCGAGGAGCTGCTTCGCACTCACGCGGATGTTTTCGGAATAGCGCTGCTGCTTGGCGTCGCCGCCGGTTTTCGCGGTGTCGGCCATCAGGTCAGCGAAACCGATGATGGCGTTCAGCGGCGTGCGGAGTTCGTGGGTGACGTTTGTGAGGAACTCGGACTTCAGGCGATTGGCTTCGAAAAGGTCAACGTTGGACTGCGCGAGTTCGCCGACGCGCGTGTCGAGCGAGCGGTTCGTCGCCTCGAGCTGGTTCTGCGAGGCCTGGAGCGTGGCGAGCATCTGGTTAAATGTTTCGGAAAGGTGCTGGAACTCATCGCCGGTGGAGATGGCGGAACGGATCTTGAGATCGCCGGCGGCAACTTTCTCCGCGGTGTTCTTCAGGACCCGCACCGGCTGAAGAATAAGGCGGCTGGTGATGAGGTAGAAGACGACGATGGCGAGCGTCCCGCCGACCATGCCGGCCACCACGATGACGATGCGATTGAGCAGAAGCTGATTCTCATCGGTTTGATACGGCACATCGACACGGATGACGCCGACCACGGGCCATGCGGCGGTTTCGGTGGCGGAATTTGCGGGTACGGGGGCGACGGGCGCGACCGGCCCGGTCGCAGCGGCGGGAAGCGCAGCGTGCAGCTCTTCGGTCGTCGGTTCGGTCAGCGGAGCGGCGATCCCGGCGCTTTGCGAGGCGGGGGCAGATCGGACGCCAAGCGGTTCACGCACCCAGGAGAGATACTGTTCGTGGCATTTGAGGCAGGAGGCATCCAGCCGGACGGCGGCGGCGTAGCGGTAGGTCAGAATCTTTTCGCCGGTGCGGCTGATCGTATTGACGACGTTTCCTGTCTCGGTTTCCTGTGGATGCGCCCGGAAAAGCGCGAGGGCCTGTACCGCGAGGGAATCTTCAGCGCCGGGACTGTGGAGGAATCCGAGCGTCGGACCCGCGGCGGTGTAGAGGTGCGGTTCGGGGTACTCGATGTCGGTCAGTGAGGAATCCGCCCATGGGCGGGAGGCAGCACCGGACGCGACCGGCGGGACGGCCCGGGCATGGATCTGGCGAAAAAGGAGATCGGCGGCGAAACGGGCAGCCTTGATGTTGGGCTGGCCGGCAAGCTGCTCCATGCGCTGCCAGGGCACGGCGAGCGCACCGGCGATGATGACGAGCACCGCAAGCCCGAAGAGGAGCTGGCACTTGGCCGCAAGCGAGATGGAGATGCCGCGTTTTTTCGCCATGATCGGGATTGTAACGGGGTTACATCAGAGGGGGCAGACGGGATCGGGAATCAGGAGGCGGTTTCGTCAGAATGGAGCGACCACTGGATGGCGGCGTAATAACCGAGGATTGCGCCGGGGATTCCGGTGGCGATGAAATCGATGGGAAGAGCCCGCGTGAAGAAAGAGCCGCCAAAGCCGGGGTAGACGCCCAAGTTGTTCCGGCCGAGAAAATAACCGACGGCCGCGGTCAACGGCACCGCGAGGAAGAATGCGAGCGCCGGAACGCGAGGGAATGCCAGGTAAGAAAGCGCCGTGGAGCCGAAGAACGCGACGAAACAGGCGAAGAACACCTGCCCTTTCAGCGGGGACCGGAGCAGCACGTAAAGAAGGAGGTAAGCAATCACGCCGGAAGCGGCCACGGCGATGGGCGTTGCGATGCGACGGCGGAGGGTTGTGGTTTTCAGGGCCTGGGAGACGGCGAGCGACACGCCGATGGCCGCGCGCGTGGTGGCGAATTTGTTGAGCACGTCGGAGGTATGGCCCGGACCGGTGCGGGCGAGCCAGTGGATATTCGCAAAGAAGCGGTCGTGAAGCATGCGCACGAACATCTCGGCGATGAGAAAGAGGATCGCCCATTGCACGCATTCGACGGCGAGGGCGAGCGAGGTGTTGGCATATTTGGCGGGCCCGCCGGCCTGGGCGAAGCGGATGATCATGTCGGAGGTGCCGCCGCGGATGGAGATGCCGGCGAGGCCGACGAGGGCGCAGAAGAGGCCCATGTGGGGAGCATCGGGATGGACGAGTAGCATGCAGATGGCAGACACCACCATGAGCAGGACGACAAGTCCGATGGCGACGAAAAGGCCGCTGCTCTGGGGCCAAATGAGCAACGAGATGCCGGAAACTTCGGCGGGCGGCGCGATCAGGCGCCAGCCGATCATCCAGAAAAGCAGGGCGGAGACGCCGATGGCGACGACGTAGCGGGTGCGGCGGAAAACGATTCCCCAGAAGGATTCGGGAATCGAGTGGACGACGGGTTCTGCGGTGGCGGCCTGGGTCAAAGCGTGATCTCCTTGGATGGCCATATGATGAAGGAAATTTGGACGAAATGCCACCGGGCGCGTGCATCGGGGGAGCCGGGCGGGAGTTTACGGGCGGCGGGAGATGGTCTATCGTTCAGGGATGAAAGAGAAGATGGATACAGGCGAGCGGGAGGTGGTGAAGCTGGCGGTTCGAGCGAATCCCGACGTGCCGGTGACGGTCGTGCGCGAAGAACCGGAATTCCTGGTCGTTGAGAAGGCGGCGGGGGTGGTGACGCAGCCGGGCAAGGGGCACATGAATGATTCGCTCCTGAACGGCGTGTTTGCGATGCGGGACGGGGCGATGGGGAAACTGCTGCACAACCTGGGGGAGCGGCGGGATTATGGGCTGCTGCACCGGTTGGACAAGGACACTTCCGGGCTGCTGGTGATTGCCAAAACGCCGAATGCGTACGACCAGTTGCGGCGCGATTTTGAGGCTCGGCAGGTGGACAAGGAATACCTGGCGATCACGGCGGGCATTCCGAAGCCGGCGCAGGGGGTTGTGCAGGCGCGGTTGAAGGAAATAGAGGTGCCCAACCCGGAGGGGCGGACGGCGAATGCTTCGCTGAAAAAGGTGGTGATCCACCGTGCGGGGCAGGAGGCGATCAGCGCCTATCGCGTCCTCGCGCAATCACAGGGTTCGGGTACCCCCCCACCGGCGGCGCTGGTGCATGTGAAGATCAAGACGGGGCGGCTGCACCAGATTCGCGCCCACATGATGTTCCTTCATTGCATGGTGCTGGGGGACACGCTCTACGTGCCGGGGAAGGAAGCGGGCCTGGACATGCGGGATTATCCGCGGGCGCCGCGGCTTTGCCTGCATGCGGGGCGGCTGGGGTTCAAGCATCCGGCGACGGGTAAATGGGTGCATTATGAGTCGCCGCTGCCGGCGGACCTGACCCGGTATGCCGAGAAGCTTGGCATTGCCGTGCCGGGCTCGGCGCACCGATAAATGTCCAAATGAAAAATGGAGAGAAAGGGCATTGCCGGGAGACGGAGGTGGTCTATACTCCGGAGAGCCAGCGAAAGGCCCTTCATGCGTATTGCTTCCGCCCTCTCGACGCTCGATTCCACTGCAGAAATCTGGATGGATCTTGAAAGGCAGTTGAACGACCAACTGCAGGGGGAAGCCGCGGACGTGCTGCTGGTGTTTGTGAGCGCGGAGTGGGCTCCGGCGTTCCAGTTGCTGATCACGCCACTGCGGACGGCGATGCAGCCGAAGCACCTGCTGGCGGTGATTGCGGAATCGGTGATCGGAGCGGACCAGGAAATTGAGCGGACGCGGGCGGTTTCGGCGCTGGCGCTGTCGCTGCCGGGGGCGTCGCTGAACACGTTTCACCTGGGGGAAGAGGAGTGGGGAGAGCTGCTGACGGATGACGGGGAATTCCGGCGGCGGCTGACGCCGGAGGGATCAGAAGCGTCGGAACTGCGTGCGTTTTTGTACATTGCGGATCCGTTTACCACGCCGATCGTGCAGTTGCTGGAGGCGTCGACGCGGGTTTTTCCGGCGGCGCCGGTCATTGGGGGGATGTCGTCGGGGGTGAAGGCGCCGGGGGAGACGCGGCTGGCGCTGGATGATGCGATTCATACGTCGGGGCTTATCGGCATCTCGTTTTCGGGGAATATCGAGGTGGATGCGGTGGTGTCGCAGGGTTGCCGGCCGATCGGGAATACGTTTGCGATCACGCGCTGCCACAAGAATGTGATCGAGGAACTCGATGGGAAGCCGGCGCTGGCGGCGATTGAGCAGATGGTTTCGAGGTTGCCGGTGCATGATCAGCAGTTGCTGGCGACGGGGGGATTGCAGATTGGGCGGGTGATTGATGAGGGGAAGGGGAATTACGGGCGTGGGGATTTTTTGATTCGGTCGCTGGTGGGGGTGCGGCGGGAGTCGGGGGCGATATTGATCGGGGACATGGTGAAGACGGGGGAGACGCTGCAGTTCCATGTGCGCGATGCGAAGACGGCGGAGGAGGAGATGCGGCTTTTGCTCGAGGGGGAGACGCTGCTGACGAGCGCGGATCCGCCGCTGGGGGCGCTGTTGATCACGTGCAATGGGCGGGGGACGCGGTTGTTTGATATGCCGCACCATGATGTGTCGTTGACGCGGCAGGTGCTGGGGTCGATACCGGTGGCGGGTTTTTTTGCGGCGGGGGAGCTGGGGCCGGTGGGGCAGAAGAATTTTATTCATGGGCATACGGCGGTGCTGGCGTTGTTTCGGCAGCCGGGGGAGTAGAGTGCCAGACGGTAGAGTGCCAAAGTGTGTGTGCGCGCGGTTGGCAATCTGCAAGACGGAATATATTTCTGCGAAATAGCGGGTTTTTGGAGGTAAAAGGGCATGCCTTTGGAGATTGAGGTCAAATTGAAGGTGGAGGGGCATGAGGGGGTTGTCGCGAAGCTGAAGGAGTTGGGGGCGGTGCGGCATGGGAAGGTGCGGGAGACGAACGTCTTTTTTGATCGAAATGGGGAGCTGCGGGGGCAGGATCGGGGGCTTCGTGTGCGGTTGACGGAGGGTGGAGGGAGGGCTTTGGTGACGGTAAAGGGGCCGGCGGGTACGTCCGGGTTGCGGTCGCGGGAGGCTTTTGACATCCAATGTGAGCCGGTGGAGCAGGTGATTCCGCTGCTGGAGGCGCTGGGGTATGAGCGGGTGATGTCGTTTGAGAAGGATCGGGAGTCGTGGGAGATGGAGGGGTGTTCGGTGGAGTTGGATACGCTGCCGCACTTTGGGAAGTTTTTGGAGGTGGAGGGGCCGAGCGAGGAGGCGGGGCGTGGGGTGCAGGGGACACTGGGGCGGGGGGGCGTGGGGGCGGGGCGGGAGAGGTCTAGTGCGATGGTGGGGACGGAGTTGCGGGAGCGGGGGG
>JBQCGD010000061.1:0-2841 GCA_051955985.1 Phycisphaerae bacterium
CCCCCCGCCGTGCGACCGAGGTAGTGCGCTATGGGTTTGGGTCATGTGCGTTACGCCACCCCGTGTTTTCCCCCCCTCCGTCCCGGAAAATGCCCCTTCGGCATTCGGCACCCTGCATTCTGAATTGGAGCCAAATGTCCCGCGGCTGCGTCATCTTCGACTTCGACGGCGTCATCGCCGACACCGAACGCCTCCACCTCGCTGCCTACAACCACACCCTCGCCCAATTCCAATCCGACATCGGCGGCCCCCTCGAAATCCAACCCGCCGCCTACTTCACCCGCTACATCGTCTACGGCGACCACGAAGGCCTCTTCCACATCCTCCGCGACCACGGCCGCCCCCACGACACCGCGCTGATCAACAAACTCGCCGACGCCAAACACCACATCTTCGAACAAAAACTCGGAGACTTTGCCGAGCCCCTCCCCGGCGTCCGCGAAACCCTCGCCTGGCTCGAACAGCACAACGTCCCCCGCGCCATCTGCTCCGGCGCCCGCCGCGAAGAAATCATCACCCTCCTCGACGCCTTCAAACTCCGCCACCACTTCGACACCCTCGTCACCATCGAAGACGTCCGCATGGGCAAGCCCGACCCTGAAGGCTACAACCTCGCCTTCGACAAGCTCAACCTCGAATACGACGCCGAACTCGAAAAAGACTATTCCCTCGTCATCGAAGACAGCGCCGGCGGCTGCAGCGCCGCCAAATCCGCCAACCTCCGCGTCCTCGGCGTCGCCACCTCCCTCCCCCTCGAACAACTCCAAAAATGCGCCACCTTCGCCCTCGAATCCCTCGCCCACCTGGATCACACTCAACTCGCCAGATGGCTTGGCATCTCGCATGCATAGGGCGACATACGCGATACAATCGGCCCTCCCACGACGGTCCACATGAAGCGACTTCTCGAAATTGCCGGTCTCGTAACATTGACGCTTACAGCGATGCTCCTTGGCTGGGTGATTGCCGGTGCGCTACTCTTTGGTGTCTTTTGGGCAATTATTGCGTTGATCGTCTACGTGACCGGGAACGAGAATAACTTCTTACTGATGTGGCTTGCGATTTTCACGATTCCCGTTGTGGCGTTCCTGCCCGGTTGCCTGATAGGTGGGAGGATTATGTTTTTGTTCGCAAAAAAACACTCGCGTGGTTTTCCCATTTCTACCCCCGCGACTCCCAATCCGGCCCAGCCAACATCTATTGCGACTGCTCACCATACTTCGCCGCCAAAAACTCCTCCGGCCTCACCACCGGAAACCCCGCCTTCGGAAAATGCGACGCATCCCGCGTGATCAAATAATCCGCCCGGCACCGCACCGCACTGTAATACTGAATCGCATCTTCAAAATCCGTGAACCCCGCGTCCATCGCCTGGCTCACAATCTGCTCGTCCAGTGCCACAACGGAAAACACATCCCTCAACCACGAGAGCATCCGCAGCGCCGTCTTCTTATCACTCAACTTCCGCGCGACGTAATACACATTGTTGTAGCTGATCGCCGAAATGTATCCCTTCACCGCCCCTTCTTCACACAATGTCCAGATCGCCGCCGACGCTTCATAGAACGACTCCCGCTCCGCCAGCACGTCCAGGAGCACATTCGTGTCGACAAATAGCTTCAAGATCAAAACCCGTATTTTTCCAGCAACGCTTCTTCCAACACCCCCCGCGCCGTCTTACCCTTGGGCAACTTGATCACTCCCGTCGCTTTGCGCGTGAGGCGGCCCACCGGCCTCGATTTTTTGTTTGGCGTTTCAGTCGCCGCCCGAACGAACCGTTCGAACAACGCCGAAACGCTCGTCCCCTGCTCTTTCGCCAGCCGCTTCGCCCGCTTCACAATTTCCTTCTGCGCACTCAATGTCAGCTTCACCATGGCAGACCTCATACGTATAAGCCAACGCCCATTATACGTATCGGCCACATCTGCAGGCAACGTGACGGCTATCCTCTCTCCGCCCTCACCCCCCCGGCGCCACATACGCCTTCAAATACTTCCCCTCAATCCCCGCATGCCCCTTCTCCACCCACAACTTGTTCCACGCCTGCTTATCCCCCTTCAAATCCGCCCCCAGCATCCGTGCCAGCGCCGCCCGCGCCCACAACCGCGTGTTCTGGTTCCCATGATCCACCAGGCTCACCAACAGCGGCACCGCCGCCTCCGACTCCTGCCGCGCCAACGCCGCCACCGCCATCCACTTCGGCCGGCAGTCATAATCCTTCCCCTCCACCGAATACCCCGCCACCTTCATCAACCCCGGCACCAGCCGCGCATCCTTGATCGCGCTCGCCTCCGCCAGCCCCATGCACAAATGCCGCCCATACTCCCCCTCCTCCAGCAATCGCTTCAAATACACCACCCGCTTCTCCCGCTCCTCCCCCGTCAACGTCGCGTACCCATCCTCATTCACCCACAACCCCCCCGGCCCAAACGACCGCGCCGTCTCCATCACCCACTCCTGCACCTCCGGCGAAGCCTTCGAATAATGCTGATCCACCTCCGCCCGCGCCGCCGCAAGATCCACCTCCGACCGCTCCGCCCCCAGCAACATCAACGCCGCCACGCCCACGCCCAAAACGCGCCAGTGCATTCGCATACCTTCTCCTTCACCTCGAACCCAAACCAAGAAACGCTCCCCAAAATCATACCGTCCCCGTCCCCGCCAAAAATCAGGGTTCCCCCTAAATTTTCTTCTTGACTGATACCTAACAAATACCATACATTTATCCATGGCCCGGCCGGAAACCCGGAGCCAGTCCACACATACTCGGGAGGGGAATCATGCCAAACGCAGCCCGCAACATCACCGCCGAAACCAACGACTTCCTCACCACCGACCCCG
>JBQCGD010000062.1:0-6878 GCA_051955985.1 Phycisphaerae bacterium
TGCCCCGCCACCACCGTCACATTCCCCTTCGCCACCCCCAGCAACCCCGCCAGCAGCTCCTCCACCGCCCGATTCGCCTTCCCCCCCTCCGGCGGCTGCGCCACCTTGATCTTCACCGCCTCCCCCAGCATCCCCGCCACCTGCGTCCGACTCGAATTCGGCACCACCTTCACCTGCAGCAACACCGCCCCATCCTTCTCCTCAATCTTCACGGCGAAACCCCCAACACACCGGGCCGCTCCGCCGTCGCACTTCCCCATGCCTTGTTCGGCGTCGCTCCCAACACGAGCCGCAACTCCCCGCCGCGCGCCACATCACTTGCGGCAATCCACGCATGCGTCAATGGCTTCCCGTTCAACATCGCCGATTGCACATACACATTCTTCGCCGAATTATTCTCCGCAATCACCGTGAACGAGTGCGGGTTTGCCTGCGGATAGAACCGCGGATCCAGCCGGATCACCGCCCGGTCCACCAGCGGGCTCCCAATCACATACACCCCGCTCGTCGGATCCACCGGATAAAAACCCATCGCCGAAAATACGTACCACGCCGACATTTGCCCGCAATCATCATTTCCGCAGATCCCCCCCACCGAGTCGTTATACAACGTCGTCGCCACCTGCCGCACGCGAGCCTGCGTCTTCCACGGCTGCCCGGCATAAACATACAGATACGGCATGTGATGGCACGGCTCGTTCCCGTGGGCATACATCCCGATCAGCCCCGACACATCCACCAGCGGATTCGGAATCGCCTCCGTCGAATCAAAACACGCATCCAGCTTCCGCACAAACTTCTCATCGCCCCCCATCGCTTCGATCAACCCGCGCACATCCTGCGGCACAAAAAACGTGTAATGCCATGCGTTCGCCTCGGTGTAATAATCAAAATTGATCCGATTCTCCCACCCGGGATGCACATCCACCCACGCCCCGTCCGGCATTCTTCCTCGCATGAAACCCGTCGACGCATCGAAAACGTTCCGCCAGTTCTCCGCCCGCTTCGCAAACTTCTCCGCAACCTCCTTCTGTCCCAGCGCCGCCGCAAACCGCGAAATGCACGCATCGTCGTACGCATACTCCAGCGTCCGCGCCACCGTCTGGCTCTTCTGCCCCTTCCCGGCGCGGTCCAGGTACGTCGGCACGTACCCCAGCGCCGCGTATTGCTTCTGCAGATCATGATCCATCCCCACCGACGAAATCATGTCATGCAGCGCCCCAAGCGCATCAAAATCCCGGAACCCGTTCATGTACGCGTTCACAATCACCGGTATCGCATGATTCCCAATCATGCACCATGTTTCCTTCCCCGCATTCGTCCACACCGGCAGCGTCTTCCCGTTGTACCACCGGCAATGCGCCAGCATCGTCTTCACCAGGTCGTTCACCCGCTGCGGCTGCGTGAGCGTCAACAGCGGATTCTCCGCCCGGAACGTGTCCCACAGCGACATCTCCGTGTAATAGTTGAACCCGCTCGCCGTATGCACCTTCCCATCCGGCCCGCGCACCTGCCCATCCACATCGCTCAGAATCGTCGGCGCCATCATCGTGTGATACAGCGCCGTGCAAAAGGTCCGCCGCAGCGATTCATCCTTCGTTTCGATGCCCACCGAGGAGAGCGCCCCCTCCCACTCCTTCGCCGCGTCCGCAGCCGACGCATCAAAATCCCACCCCGGCATCTCCGCCGCCAGATTCCTTTTCGCCCCCTCCACGCTCACGGTCGAAAGCGCCACCTTCGCAATCACCCGCTCCCCCGCCCCGGTCTCAAAATCAAAACGCCCCCGCACGCTCCCCGCCTTCGCCTCCTTCTCATCCGTCATCCTGTTGTCCATCTGCAGCGCATACGATGCGAAGGGCTTCGAAAACTCCACCACAAAATAAAACACCTTCTCCCCGCCCCACCCCTTGCTGCGCCGATACCCCGTGATCGTGTGATCATCCTCCACCGTCGCCAGCGCTTCCGTCGGATTGTTGTTGATCCCGTGCCACAGATCGAGAATCACATGCGACGGCCCCGCCGCCGGAAACGTGTACCGCTGCAGCCCCACGCGCGTTGTCGCCGTCAGCTCCACCTTCACCCCCGACTCCTTCAACCTCACCGCGTAATACCCCGGCCGCGCCGTCTCCTCCGCATGCGAAAACGTCTGCCGATACCCCTTCGCCGGATCCGCATCATCCGCCAACCGCACCGCGCTCGCCTCCCCCACCGCTGGCATCAGCAGCACGTTCCCCAGGTCCCCCACCCCCGTCCCGCTCAAATGATTCTGCGAAAACCCCATGATCGTCGCATCCGAATCGTGATACCCCGACGACCCATCCCACGTCCGATCCCGCGTGTCCGGCGACACCTGCACCATCCCGAACGGCACCGTCGCCCCCGGAAACACATGCCCATGCCCCCCGGTCCCGATCATCGGATTTACAGAGTCCACGACGCCATCGCCCCATGCCCTCCCCGCCGCCGCCAGAAACGCTGCGCCCAACACAAACGCCCCAAACCGCAACGTCATATCCATTCCTCTTCGTGGCCCTTCGCGTCTTCGTGCCTTCGTGTTTACGTCGTCGTCTGAATCGGCACCTGCTCCTCCACCGTCAACCCAAACCCCTCCAACCCAAAAAACTTCTTTGGCCGATTCGTCATGATCCGCAGCTTCGTCAGCCCCAGATCCCTCAAAATCTGCGCCCCGATCCCAAAATCCCGCCGATCCATCAACCCCTTCGGCGCCTCCGCTTTCCCCGCACACTCCTTCTTAAACTCATGCAACCGCTGCAACAGCGCCAGCCCGCGCGACTCCTGCCGCAGGTACACCAGCGCCCCCTTCCCCGCAGCCTGTATCATCCGCAGCGACGCCTGCAGCTCCTTCCCCGATTCCGTCCCCGCCGCCGAAAACACATCCCCCAGCAGATGCTCCGAATGCATCCGCACCAGCACCGGCTCGTTCTGCACCACCGCCTTCTTCGTCGCCGGATCAATCTCCCCCACACCGCCGCAGCACAACGCCACGTGGATCAGCGGATCCCCCACCGTCTCATACACCCGCAGCGTGAACGGCCCCGCCGGCGTCTCGATCGGCAGACTCTCAATCCGCCGGATTAACGCATCCTGCTGCAGCCGGTACTGAATCAGGTCCGCAATCGTGCACAGCAGCAGCCCATGCTTCGCACAGAACTTCTCCAGCTCCGGCAACCGCGCCATCGAGCCGTCTTCTGCCATGATCTCAATAATCGCCGCCGCCGGATGCAGCCCCCCGAGCCTGCACAACTCCACCGACCCCTCCGTCTGCCCCGCCCGCTCCAGCACGCCCCCCGCCCGCGCCCGCAGTGGAAAAATATGCCCGGGCCGCGTCAAATCGCTCGCCTGCGAATCCGCCTTGATCAGCAGCTTGATCGTCGTCGCCCGCTCCGTCGCCGACACCCCGGTCGTGATCCCGAACCGCGGATGCCCATCCACCGAAATCGTGAACGCCGTCGCCAGCGGCGCCGTATTGTTCGGCGCCTGCGGATACAACTGCAGCCGATCGCATTCCTCCGGCGTCATCGCCACGCACAGCACCCCCCGCGCCTCCTTCAGCATGAAATTCACCATCTCCGGCGTGATAAACTCCGCCGCACACACGAGATCCCCCTCATTCTCCCGGTCCTCATCATCCACCAGCACCACCATCTTGCCGGCTTTGAGGGCAGCAATCACCTCCGGAATCGACGCAAACGGCATGGGCTCTCCTCAGGAACAAGGTCGCCCATTGTACCCGGGATCTCCCCGCTCTTCCGCCGACCTCCCCTGCGAAAGATGGAAAAATCGAATCGTTGTTTCGAAAATCGTTATATACTTCCCTGGACGTGGCCTGGTGTCCTGATGGCAAAAGGAGGTTCTATGTTCCCCGTTCGTCTCGCAATCATCGCGACCGGCACCGCAACAACCCTGCTCCTCGCCCCCGCTTTCGCCGCAAAAAGACCCAGGCCCGCCAGCGGTTACAACCAACCCGCACCCGCCGCCCCGCCCCCCCAGCGGGCGCAACCCAACCCCCTCGCCGCCACGCTGCAGGCCGATCAGAAAGAAATCGACGCCGACCGCATCGCCCTCACCAAGGCCAACAAAGCCCTGAGCGACGCCGTTGAAGAATCCCCCGCCGTCACCGCCGCCAAATCCGCCGTCGCCGACGCCACCGCCGAACTCGAAGCCGCCGCCAAGGGCGTGAAGGACAAGCTCGCGGAAAACCCCGACTACAAAGCCGCCGCCGCCAAAGAACAGAGCCTCCGCACCGAGCTCGACAACCTCCGCAACACCAACGCCACCCAGGACCAGATCTCCGCCAAGGCCACCGATGTCTTCGACGCCGGCAGCGCCACCAGCAAAATCGAACACGACGCCGACGAAAAAGACCCCAAGTACGCAGCCGCCCAGAAAAAACTCGCCGACGCCAACGCCAACCTCACCGCCGCCCGCAACGCCGCCCGCAACGACCCCGCCATCACCCCCGTCAAACAGGCCCGCGACGATGCCCAGAAAAAACTCGCCGACGCCCAGGCCAAACTCGAGTCCGACCGCAAGCCCGGCACCGCCAGCGCCGCCACCCATTGACCCGATGAACAACTCATCACCCCCACCGAAAGGCTGCCCCCCCGCAGCCTTTCTTCCTATACGCGCTGCCCCCACCCGCCGGTACAATCCCACTCCCATCCCGTAATCGTTTTCTCTCGGAGCTCCCCATGACCTTCCTCGGCCTCGACGTCGGCACCTCCGGCACCAAAGCCCTCCTCCTCTCCCCCACCGGCAAAGTCCTCGCCACCGCCGAATCCCCCCACGAACTCCTCACCCCCAAGCCCGGCTGGTCCGAACAGGACCCCGAACAATGGTGGTCCGCCGCCCTCAAAGCCACCAAGGCCGTCCTCAAAAAATCCCGCATCAAACCCGCCGACATCCGCGCCATCGGCCTCTCCGGCCAGATGCACGGCTCCGTCTTCCTCGACGCCAAGGGCAAAGTCCTCCGCCCCGCCCTCCTCTGGAACGACCAGCGCACCGCCAATGAATGCAAAGAAATCGAAAACCTCGCCGGCGGCCGCGACGCCCTCATCCAAATGGTCGCCAACCCCGCCCTCACCGGCTTCACCGCCCCCAAAATCCTCTGGCTCCGAAAAAACGATCCCAAAAAATTCGAAAAAGCCCGCCAGATCCTCCTCCCCAAAGATTACCTCCGCTTCCGCCTCACCAACGAATACGCCACCGAAGTCTCCGACGCCTCCGGCACGCTCCTCCTCGACGTCAAAAACCGCCGCTGGCACACCGACCTCATCTCCAAACTCGGCCTCGACCCCGCCCTCCTCCCGCGCATGCTCGAATCCCAAACCATCGCCGGCGCCCTCACCGACTCCGCCGCCAAAGAACTCGGCCTCTCCCCCAACATCCCCGTCATCGCCGGCGCTGGCGACCAGGCCGCCGGCGCCGTCGGCTCCGGCGTCGTCCTCCCCGGCCTCGTCTCCGCCGCCATGGGCACCTCCGGCGTCATCTTCGCCACAAGTTCCGCGCCCCAAACCGACCCTCGCGGCCGCGTCCACACCATGTGCCACGCCATCCCCGACACCTGGTGCGTCTTCGGCTGCATGCTCTCCGCCGGCGGCTCCTTCCAATACCTCCGCAACACCCTCTTCGCCTCCGAAGCCATGAAACGCAAAGACCCCGGCACCCTCTACCCCGAAATGATCGCCGAAGCCGCCTCCGCCCCCCCCGGCTCCGAAAACCTCTTCTTCCTCCCCTACCTCACCGGCGAACGCTGCCCCCACGCCGACCCCCACGCCACCGCCGCCTTCATCGGCCTTACCCACCGCCACACCCGCGCCCACCTCATCCGCGCCACCCTCGAAGGCATCACCTTCGGCATGCGCGAACAAATCCAGATCTTCCGCGACATGCAAATCCCCATCCAACAAGTCCGCGCCACCGGCGGCGGCGCCCGCTCCACCTTCTGGCGCCAACTCCAATCCGACATGTACAACGCCCCCGTCGTCACCATCAACGCCGCCGAAGGCGCCGCCCTCGGCGCCGCCATCCTCGCCGCCGTCGGCACCGGCCAATACCGCACCGTCCCCCAAGCCACCAACGCCATCATCAAAGTCCACGAAAAATCCACCCCCAGCAAAAAATCCGCCGCCCTCTACGCCCACCAATACACCAAATACGCCGCCCTCTACCCCGCCCTCAAACCCATTTTTCCGACCCTTCAGGGCTAGGATGAATCGCTATAATGGACAGCGAAAGGGAGCCCCCATGACGGTCGCCCATATCAACACCATTAAGATGACCGCCGATCAGTATTTCCAACTCGGCGAAGACCCCCCCGGCACCCGCCTCGAACTGATCGACGGAGAAATCATCGTGAGCCCAAGCCCCTCGCGCAAACACGCCGACATCGTCTTCACCCTCGCCTACATCCTCGAAGGCCACCTCCGCAAACATTCCCTCGGCAAGCTCTATCTCGACACCGACGTCATCTTCGATTCCGGAATGGTCCGCCGCCCCGACATTGCCTACTTCTCCTCCGCCAAACTCGCCGCAATGAGTAACGATATCCTCGATGAATCCCCCGACCTCTGCATCGAAGTCCTCTCCCCCGGCAACATCGACGACGACCGCATCAACAAATTCAACCTCTACCAATCCCACAATGTCTCCCACTATTGGATCATCGACCCCGACGCCCGCACCGCCGAAGCCTACGCTCTCACCAACGGCAAATACACCCTCGTCGCTTCTGCCCAATCCTCCGACACCGCCCACTTGCCCGGCGTGGGGGCGGGGAACGGGGCGGGGGCCGGCGGGTGGGGGGGGGGGGCCTGGGGCGCGCGGGGGGCGTGGGCGGGGGGGGGCGGGGCGGGGGG
>JBQCGD010000063.1:0-6201 GCA_051955985.1 Phycisphaerae bacterium
TACGAATTACCAATTACCCCCGCCCCTCCCTCCCACACGTAATACACCGGCTGCGACAACACCCGCCGCCGCGCCTCCCCCACCCTCTCCTCCCACGTCCCTCCTTTCCGGCAAAACCGCCGCAACTCCCGCTCCAGAAATTCCGTCCGCCGCACGCGCGACGAATCCGCCAGATCCACCGCCCGCAACCCCTCCGCCTCCAGCGCCGCGACCAGCCGCACCGCCTCCGGCAACGCCGGCCGATCAAACGCCCGCATCCCCGCGCGCTCAAAAAACGGATTCACCCGCCCCATCGCCGCCAGCGCCTCGACATACCGCGTCTCCGCCCGCTCCAGCGCATGCCGCACCAGCGCCACCGCCAGCCCCGTCGAGCGAAACACCGGATGCACGATCACCCGCGCAATCGTCCGCATCTCCCGGTTCAGCTTCGCCGCATCCATCCGCCGATCCCCCGTCTCAAACACCCCCGGCAACGCCACCCGCCGCAACGCACACCCCAGCGCCGGCAACGCCTCCACCAGCACCCCCGCCACCATCCCCCGCGCCGCATCACTCCCCCCCAACCCCGGCCCCTCATACCGCGCCGCAAGCACCCGCTTCACCCCACCCGCCCGCCCCCCTCGATAATGAAACTCCTCCAACCCCGCATAATCCGCAAACGTCCCATCCCCAATCGTGAGATGCTCCCAAACGCTACACCGCCCACCCATAAAAAACCTCCCTCTCCAAATTCGACGTTCCAACCCATTTAACCACTTAACTACTTAACCACTTAACCGTCTCGCTCAATCTCCACCCTCCCTCCCACCCCCTTCCAAACCCTCACCGTCGGCCGCAAATCCTCCGCCAGATCCTCATGCGTCGTCGCCACCACCACCGCCCGCGGCCGCGCACTCCCCACACTCTCGCGCACAAACCGCCCCACCTGAAACGCCACCGCCCGCGCCGTCACCCGGTCCAGCGTCGCACAGAATTCATCCGCCACCAGCACATCCCCCTCCGACGCAAAAAACTTCGCCAGCCGATACCGAAACTGCTGCCCCTCCGAAAGCTCCGCCGGCGCACGCAACAGCACATGCGCCTCCGCCAGCCCCGCCTTCCCCAGCAACCCCACCGCCACCTCCACCGGCAACTCAAAACAATCCACCACCGCCCGATCCCTCTCAATCTCAATCTCCTCCAACCGCACCACGCGCAGCGAACCTTCCCTCTCCAACTCCCCCGCCACCCGCCGCAGCAACGTCGACTTCCCCGCCCCGCTCGCCCCCGTGATCAACACAACCTCCCCCGGCCCAACCTCCAGTTCCACCGCCTCAAACAACACCCGCTCCGCCCCGCGCTCCACCGCCAACCCAAACATCGCCGCCACCCCCAGCACCCGATCGCTCACCCCCACCGCCCCCCCACTCACCCGCCCCTCCACCCGGATCTCCACTGCCTTCTCCATGCGTCCTCCTCCGGTCACGTCCCCCGTCCATCTGACCATCACCGCGTAGCGCCTCCATCCACAAGCACCCGATTTTCTGATTGACTTCCACCTCCGCGCACCACACACTGAAAAAGCATTTCTTTCGCCCGGTTCAGTTCATGACGACGTTTTCTTCATTTCCCGACGCGCGCCCCCACGTGATGACCTATTGCCTGTCCGACACCCCGCGCGTCCGCTATCCCCACACCGCGACCCTCGGCTTTCTCTTCTTTTCCCTCTTCTTCCTCAATGCCCCGCTGCTCTTCGTCCTTCAACAGTGCACCCATGCGCCCTGGCGGCCGCTCTGTGGCCTCTGCATCGACGTCGCCCTCCGCTCCGCAATGCTGCTCGGCGCCCTCCTCATCCTCTCCGCCTTCCGCCGTTCCACCGCCCTCCCGCGAAAGCTCCACGCCGCGCTCACGCTCGCCACCTGCCTCTACGCCCTCTCCTACCTCGTCTTCCTCTGGTTCCTCGGCCTCCGCGGGTGGGTGCTCTACGACGCCTACGGCCACTGGGCCGGCCTCCTCTGCCCCATGCTTTCCACCACCACCGATGCCGTCTCCCTCGGCTTCACCCTCCTCTGGTTCGTCTTCCTCACGCGCCTTGCCTGCGACCGCGGCTCCTGCCCCATGATCGCCGCCGCGATTCTCTTCCTCGGCGCACGCGTCCTTTTTCTCGCCGCCTGGATCCTCCTCGAAGCCGACTGCCTCCTCTGGCTTTTCAATATTCACGTCGGCAACCTCCTGCCGAAGGTCAGCCCGCTCTTCCAGGCGCTCCGCTATACCGACATCCTCCTTCCGCCGGCGCTCTTTGCCCTCTTCCTCTGGTACGCCCGCGCCGTCCACTCGCTCGCCGCCGCCCCGAATCCCTGATCTCCCGCACGCACTCGCCCGCAAAGTTTCCCATTGACTTCCACACCCACACGCACAACACTCACAGGCATCCCGTTGTGGAACCCGCCATGAACAGCCCCTCCGCGCCAATTTCCAGCACCCCAGCCGTGATCTCCTACCAGACCGCCGCCCCGCCCCTCCTGCTCCACCCCGTCCTCGCCTCCTGCGGCTTCACGCTCTTCGCCCTCGCCCTCATCGCCGACTTCGGCCTGCGCTTGTCGCGCTTCCTCCACCTGCCCGTCCCCCGGCCGTTCGCCTTCTCCATCGACCTTTACAGCCACCTGCTGATGATCGCGGGCGCCCTGTTCGTCGTCCACGCATTCCGCCGATCGCCCCTCGCGCCGGGCGCCTTCCGCATCTCGCTCTTCGCTGCAATCTGGGCGTACGCCGTCGCCTACGCCCTCTCCGCCTTTTTCCTGACGCATCGCGGCTGGGTCTTCTACACGCCCCACTCCTCCACCTCGCCGCTGGGGATTTACGCGATGCTCGTCCTCCAGGACGCCACCCTCGCCGCCATGCTCCTCCTCTGGCTCGTGCTCCTCTGGCGCATCGGCCGCGCCGTCGGCTCCCCCCTCTTCTGCATTCTCTCCGCCATCACCCTCTCCGCGCGCATCCTCCTCGTGCTCCTGTGGACCGCGCTGAGCATCTGCTACGCTCTCGCCATGACCGGCGGCACCCTCTTCCTCGGCCTGATCCCCGACAATATCGCCCCCCTCTCCCGCTACGCCGACCTCCTCAGCGCCCCGCTCATGAGCCTCCTCGCCATCTGGTGCATCTTCCTCCCAGGCCCGCTGGCGAAAATTCCCCATCGTGCCCAACCGCAACCTTGATGGATCCCACATGACCGACCCCTCTCTCCAACCCGCCGTGCTCGCCTATCGCTCCAGCGACGACGTCGCGCTGCGTCATCCGCGCACCGCCATCGTCGGCTTCCTCCTCTTCGGCCTCTGGTTCCTGGACACCTTTTCTATCGTCGCCCTCCGGCTCATCCCCGCGCGCTCTGTATTTGTGCTCTACCGCATCTTTTCGATCTGCCAGGAAGTCCTCCTCCTTGTCGGCGCCCTCCTGATCATCCACGCCTTTCGCGGCTCCCCACTTGCCCGCCCCCGCTTCCGCCTCGCGATGCTTGGCGCCATTGCCACGCAGGGAATCACGTTCGGAGCCGTCCAGGCATTTTGGATCTTCGGCCCTGCACTGCGACACCGCGCCCAGACGCTGTACACGCTTCTCATGTTGTTCGAAAACGCCGCGTTCATCCTCTTCCTGGCGATCCTCTTGATCCTGCTCCTCCGCGCCGGACGCGCAATGCAATCCCGTCCCTTCCGTCTCTTGGCGCTGCTGGCGCTCGGCGCCGAAATACTCCTCACCCTGCTCGCCACCGTCGTGAGCCAACTCGTGATCCTCGGCCTGCTCGACCCCGCTTACCCGCTCCTCCACCTGTACATCGCCTCTCTGAACATCAGCCAGCTCGCCACCAAAACCCTCGCCTTCGCGCTCTTCCTCTGGTGCGCCATCGCCACCCGCCGCCTCTCCACGCCCGGTTCCTCCGCGCCGCCCTGATTCCCTCACGTCTCCACATTTCCCTTGGCCCCTCCCCCGCCGCGCTGGTAAAACTCCCCCATGCTCCTCCTGAAACGCCACCTCGTCGACCTCGTCCGCCGCGGAAAAAAACGCCAGACCATCCGCCTCTGGACCAAACCCCTCCTCCGCCCCGGACAAATCTCCTACACCCCCGGCCTCGGCAAAATGAAAATCACCGCCGTCGACCTCCTCCCCTCCCTCAACGCCCTCACCGAAGCCGACGCCCGTGCCGACGGCTTCGACTCCCTCGCCGCCCTCAAAAACGAAATCAAAAAAATCTACGGCCCCAACATCTCGCAAATCCTCAACACCCCCCGGCCGGCCCGCCGCATCTACCGCATCCAGTTCCAATGGCCCATCGACCCCGCCGGCCAAAAGCTCGTCCTCCCGCCGCCCCCCCCCGCTCGCCCGCAAAAATCCATCCACCCCCGCACACCCGCTGCCAGCGCTCCCACCCCCCCACCGAAGCCCCGCGAAGCGCACGCGCCGCGCAAACGCCGCTCCACCGGCATGACCCCCCACCAGCAACAACTCCTCCGCAACTTCATCGTGGCCAAACACCCGCACAACGCCCACACCGCCCGCCAACCCACCTAACTCCCGCCACCACATCACCCATCCTCCACCCAAGCCAAAAATCGAAATTCGAAAATCGAAATTCGAAAATCCCTCACTCCTCCTCCGCCTCCCGCTCCCCCTCATGCCCCGCCATGTACAGCATCTGCGACTGGATCAGCGTCAACTGCTGCCGCAAATAATGCAGCGAAATCCCGCGCTCCGCCGCCATCGTCCGCAGCGCCCGCCCCTCAATCCACCGCCCCACCGCCAGCTCGCGCGCCGCCGCCGTCAGCCGCGCCCCGTACCGCATCGTCAGCCCAAACCACCGGTCCTCCAGCTTCCGCCGGATCACCTCCACCCGCCGCCGCGCCCGCCGCTCGCTCATGTGCGAAATCGCCCCCAGCTCCTCCAGCGTCATCCCGCGCGTCACATACGCCAGGAAAAACGCCCGCTCCTCCTCCGGCAACCACCGCGCCCGCTCCACCAGCAGATCATTCGACAGCCGCTCCCCCGCCATCCGCAGAAACGACCGCTGCCGCCGATGCGCTGCACTGCCGACCAGGCGGGTTGCGAGCATGATGACTCCCTCCAGGCACGCCCATTTCCCACAGGCTCATTGCAATTCCATTGCAACCACGAACATCACTATGTATGATTATAATGAAACAAACAAACGAGGCAAGACAAAACCGTACAAAATACGTACAGAAGCGTACCAGCCTCCCCCCGCACACGTCAAGAGGTGCCCCCATGAACGCCCCTTCCTTCCCCTTCCACCGCCCCGACTCGCTCGAAGCCCTCGGCGCCGCCATCCGTAACCAGCGCGAACACCTCGGCTTAACGCTCGACCAACTCGCCGCCAAAACCGCCATCAGCAAACCCTACCTCTCCAATATCGAAACCGCCCGCGCCCCCGGCCCCCCCTCCGAAGAAAAACTCCGCAAAATCGCCCACGCCCTCAACATCGACGAGCAAACCCTCCTCGCCGCCGGCGACTGGCTCCGCACCCCCGATTCCGTCCGCCGCCTCATCCTCCATTCCGATGCCACTCCCCGCCGCCCCGACGGCACCCGCAACCTCGACGCCGCCTTCCCCCCCAGCCCCCCGGGGATGGCCCGAAACAAAAACGCCTCCGCGCCCGCACCAGGCGCCCCCCTCCCCCTCCGCGACATCCCCCTCCTCAACCGCGTCGCCGCCGGCGGCCCGCGCGAGCACGGCGACCTCAACTACCCCGCCGGCATCGCCGACGATTACATCCCCGTCCCCGACCTCCCCACCGCCCCCGTCAAATCCGCCTTCGCCCTCCGCATCTCCGGCGACTCCATGGCCCCCGACTACACCGAAGGCGAAATCATCATCGTCGGCCCCGGCGATGCCACCGACGGCGACGACTGCGTCGTCCGCCTCGCCGAATCCGAAAACTTCGCCACCACCTTCAAACGCCTCTTCTTCGAACGCAATACGGACAACGACATCACCGCCATCCACCTCGTCCCCCTCAACCCCGCCCACCGCGAACGCCGCCTCGCCCCCGAAGAAATCACCGGCATCTATCCGCTGATGTACCGCCTCACCCCGGCAAAGCACACCAAGCCCGCCACCCCCGAACCCGCAGCGCCTCCCCCCAACGAAACCCCCCGCGATTTCACCTCGCGGGTGTCGATCGAGCACGTTTGAGTGCCGCTCCACGTCACAACCAGA
>JBQCGD010000064.1:0-5753 GCA_051955985.1 Phycisphaerae bacterium
CCGCTTTGCGGCGGCCAAGGCGGACCAGACCCCGCCGGGGTGTGCGCGGTGGGCGGCGGCGTCGCAGCGCCCGGGGGTGGTGCAGTTTCGGGATTTGATTATTGATGACCGGGTGTTTGACAAGGAGTGGGTGAATTCGAACTGGCCGCCGCATGATGCGGGGCAGTGGTACGAGGCGCCGATCGGGGGGGTGAATTTCAATGACAATTGTGATGCGAGGGGGGGCCCGGTGAAGGATCCGGGGATGTATGCGGGGGGCGTTTTGCGGGAGGTGTTGAAGGGGGCGGGGATCCGGCAGACGGGGACGGTGCGGCGGGTGGGGGAGAAGGAGCGGATCGGGGCGGGGGTGTTGGTGGCGAGCGCGGAGACGCCGCTGCTGGCGGTGATTGGGCGGGCGAACACGAATTCGCTGAACATGATGGCGGAGTGTTTGTGCAAGCGGCTGGGGCATGACAGCAGCCCCCCCACCCCCCCACCGGGAGAGCCGGGGAGTTGGGAGAATGGGACGGCGGCGGTGATGGCGTACGCGCGGTCGATCGGGGTGGAGCCGGGGTGGGTGTCGCTGAATGACGGGAGCGGGTTGTCGCACAAGAACCGGGTGGCGGCGCGGGCGTTTACGACGGTGCTGGCGCATGTGGCGGGGTTGGGAAAAGGGGAGGTGGGCGACCTTTTTGTGGATTCTTTGGCAATTCCACGGGAGGATGGGACGCTGCGTAACCGATTTAAAGGGATGAGCGTGGCGAAAGCGATCCACGCGAAGACCGGGCATATCGCGGGTGTGAGCACGTTGAGCGGGTATATCGACATTGATTCGAAGGATGGCGGCAGGCGGCGGATTGCGTTCAGCATTTTGTGCAACAGGTACAAGGGGAACGTGAATCCGTGGCAGGACCAGGTGTGCCAGGCGATTTATGAGTGGGCGCTGGGGAAGTGAGAAGGCGGAAGACAGAAGACAGTAGTCAGAAGTCAGAAGTTGGTTGTGGGAAGATAGAGCGGAAGGTGAATTATGACAGATCAGTGGACGGCGATACAGGCGGCGGCGACGAAGGCGTTGTCGACGAAGATTGCGGGGCAGACGGAGCCGGGGAAGCATGGGGTGGACCGGGCGATGCGGGTGGTGCGTTGCATGGAGCGGCTGGCGCCGGCGTGCGGGGAGCGGGTGGAGAGTTTGGAGCTGGCGAAGGTGGCGGCGTTGTATGCGACGGTGGCGCAGAATGCGGCGGGACCGGGGAAGGTGCCGGACGATGAGGCGTACAACGACGCATCGGAGCTGGCGGCGGACCAGTTGAAGGAGTTGTTGGGCGGGGACGTGGAGAAGGTGCTGACGATATTGAAGGAGCATCGGAAGCGCGACACGACGATGACGGAGGCGAAGGTGCTGGCGGATGCGCTGGCGATGGAGGAGTTCGGGCTGGTGGGGTTGTGGAACCAGACGCGGCAGTTTCACACGTCGGGGAAGACGCTGGAGCAGATGCTGAAGCTGTGGAAGGCGCAGCATGATTATGGGTATTGGGAGTCGCGGCTGCGGGAGGGGTTTCATTATGAAGCGAGCCGGCGTGCGGCGAAGGAGCGGCTGGGGCAGATGCGGGGGATTTATGAGCGGCTGCAGCGGGAGCATTTGTGCGAGGATGTGGGGGGGAATCCGTTGGGGCACTATTGAGAGGAGTCAGGAGTCAGGAGTCAGAAGTCAGGAGGGGGCGCAGCATTTTTTGAATTTTTTGCCGCTGCCGCAGGGGCAGGGGTCGTTGCGGCCGGGGCGGGTGGCGGGATGGGGGGAGGTGTCGGGGGGTTGGAACATTTGCATGATTTGGGCGGGGGGGCGGCCGGCGTGGAGGAGGGAGGCCATGGTTTGCATGTAGGGGTTGATGTGGGAGAAGAATTTTTTGTAGCCGGCGCAGAGGTAATTGAGGCCGGGGTCGCCATCGGGGGTGGAGAGGAAGCGGTGCTTTGGGCATTCGCCGTTGCAGGCGAAGCGGACGGAGCAGTTTCGGCAATAAGCGGGGAGGGTGGAGGATTTATCGATGCCGAATTGTTTTTGCTGGGGGGAGTCGAGCATGTGGGAGAGGTGGTGATTGAGGATGTTGCCGAGGCGGTATTGGGGGTAGACGTAGTGGTCGCAGGAGTAGAGGTCGCCGTTGTGTTCGATGGCGACGGCGCGGCCGCATTTTTCGGCGAAGACGCAGAGGGGTGAGCCGAGTCCCATCCAGTTGGAGAGTGCGACGTCGAAGAGCTGGACGAAGGTGGAGCCGACGTCGCGGCGGAGCCATTCGTCGAAGATGGTGCAGAGGAATGTGCCGTACTGTTCGGGCTCGACGGACCAGGGAGTGACGTGGGAGGCGGGATCAGGGGAGGCGGGGTGGGGCGGGTGTGCGAAGTCGTAGCCGAGGACTTTGAGTTCGACGGAGGCGTGTCGTTCGACGAGAGGGATGAACTGGATAAAGCGGCTGCCGATGGATTTGAGGAAGCGGTAGACGGGGAGTGGCTGGTGGGAGTTAAGGCGGTTGACGACGGTGAGGGTATTGTATTCGGTGCGGTATTTCTGGAGGAGGCGGAGGCCGCGGAAGACGGCGTCGAAGGTGGGGTTGTTTTTTTTATCGACGCGGTAGGCATCGTGGAGTTCGCGGGGGCCGTCGATGGAGAGGCCGACGAGGAAGTGGTGCTGGGAGAGGAAGGCGCACCATTCGTCGTCGAGGAGTGTGCCGTTGGTTTGGAGGGCGTTGCTGATGCGTTTGCCGTTGGCGAATTTTTGCTGGAGATCGACGACTTTCTGGAAGAAGGGGACGCCGAGGAGGGTGGGTTCGCCGCCCTGCCAGGCGAACTGGATTTCGTCGGAGGGCTGGGATTCGATGTACTGGCGGATGTAGGTTTCGAGGACGTGGTCGGGCATGCGCCAGGAGCTTTCATCCTGGTAGAGATTTTCTTTTTCGAGGTAGAAGCAGTATTTGCAGTCGAGGTTGCAGATGGGGCCGATGGGCTTGGTGAGGACGTGGAAGGGGCGGGTGGCGGAGGTGGTGGCGGGAGCTGGGGCGGTGGTGGTCATTGGGGGATCATAGCAGGACTTTTGTCGGCGGCGGTAGCGGCGTACACTGCGGGTAGGCGGTTCATGGAGGCGTTTGATGGGCATCACACGGCGAAGGTTTCTGGGATCGGTGGCGGCGGGGGCGGTGGCGGCGGGGTTGGGGACAGGGGTGCGCGGGCAGGGCGTGGGTGGGGCGAAGCGGAAGATGAATGTTTTGTTTTTGATGGCGGACGACATGCGGGTGGAGTTGGGGTGTTATGCGAGCCGGTTTGGTGCGCGGACGCCGCATCTGGATGCGCTGGCGCGGTCGGGGGTGCGGTTTGATCGGAATTATTGCCAGTTTCCGTTGTGCAATCCGTCGCGGTCGTCGCTGCTGACGGGGAGGCCGGCGACGGTGACGGGGGTGCTGGGGAATCGGACGGCCTTTCGGGATGTGCATCCGGAGTGGACGACGTTGCCGGAGTTGTTTCGGCAGAACGGGTACGTGGCGTTGCGGAGCGGGAAGATATTTCACGGGGGGCTGGATGACGCGAAGTCGTGGGACATAGCGGGGGGCCCGGCGAACGAGGAGGCGGGGAACAGCGCGCCGTCGGCGCGGGTGATGCGGTTTGAGAATGGAGTGGCGACGACGGAACCGGCGGATGCGGCGGGGGTTCGGCCGAAGACGAAGGCTGCGTATTCGGATCGGATATTGTTGTTGGAGGGGAACGGGGAGGGGCATGGGGATTACAAGGCGGCGGACCGGGCGATCGGGTGGTTGAACACCTACAAGAACGAGCCGTTTTTCCTGGCGTGCGGGATGGTGAAGCCGCACAGCCCGCCGACGGCGCCGCAGCGATTTTTCGACATGTACGATGCGGGGAAGATCAAGTTGCCGCCGGATTTTGCGGCGTGGCCGACGGTGCCGGGGGGATTTCCAGCGGCGGCGATACGGAAGCGGAATGCGGATTTGTTTATTGGGCGGGCGGCGAGCGAAGGGGAGGCGCGGGAGGTGATCCGGGCGTACATTGCGTCGATCTCGTGGGCGGATTGGAACCTGGGGCGGGTGCTGGGGGAGCTGGATCGGCTGGGGCTGCGGGAGAACACGATCGTGGTGTATGTGGTGGATCATGGGTCTCAGCTGGGGGAGACGGGGAAGGGGTCGAAGGCGGGGTCGCTGTTTGAGATGGGGACGCGAGTGCCGTTGATGATTTCGGCGCCGGGGATGCGGGGGAACGGGAAGGCGTGTTACCGGATTGTGGAGTCGCTGGATGTGTACCGGACGGTGGCGGAGCTGGCGGGGCTGGAGGTGCCGGCGGGGGTGGAGGGGGAGAGCCTTGTGCCGTTACTGCGCGATCCGGGCGCGGCGTGGGAGAAGCCGGCGTACAGCGTGTGGAGCGAGGATGGGAAGACGCTGCATGGTGTGGCGGTGCGGACGGAGAAGTGGCGGTATGCGGAGTATGGTTTGGGCGGGAAGAATGGGGCGATGCTGCTGGATCCGGGGGATCCGGATGAGTTGAAGAATGTGGCGGGGGAGTCGTCGCATGCGGGGGTTGTTGCTGAGCTGTCGGCGTTGACGAGGAAGTATGCGGCGCGTCTTGCGACGTAGGAAGTTTTCGCGGGTGAAAGTGCGGGAAAGGGAGCGGGGCTCGTCCGGGGTTTGCTGGGTGAGGGTGCAGTGAGCTGCACCAGAGAGGACGAGATGGGTTATGTCGTGGATTTATGTTGACTCGCAAACGCATGCGTTGACGATCTTCGGGATTCGGCTGGTGGGGGCGAACTGGCAGAACCTGCAGAAGCTGGGATTGTCGGTGGGGCTGCTGGCGGTTTTGATCATTGCATCGAAGCTGCTGCGGATGTTGATGACGGCGCTGTTCCATGGGCGTGGTCGGGAGATGCGGGTGCGATTCTGGTTTGCGCAGGCGGTGCACCTGGTGGTGGCGGTGATCGGGGTGGTGGGGATTTTGTCGATCTGGTTCAACGATCCGGGGCGATTGGCGACGTTCATGGGGTTGGTGACGGCGGGGCTGGCGTTTGCGTTGCAGCGGGTGGTGACGGCGTTTGCGGGGTATGCGCTGATATTGCGGGGGAAGACGTTTAACGTGGGGGATCGGATCACGATGGGGGGCGTGCGCGGGGATGTGATGGCGCTGGGGTTTCTGCAGACGACGATCATGGAGATGGGGCAGCCGCCGGCGGTGCAGAATGCGGATCCGGCGATGTGGGTGAAGGCGCGGCAGTACACGGGGCGGGTGGTGTCGGTGACGAACGACAAGATATTTGATGAGCCGGTGTTCAATTACACGCGGGAATTTCCGTACATCTGGGAGGAGATGACGATACCGGTGGGGTACAAGTCGGATTGGCAGAAGGCGGAGCAGATTCTACTGGAGGCGGCGCGGCGGGAGACGGAGGGGATTGAGGGGATTGCGGAGGAGGATCTGCGGGAGTTGGAGCGGCGCTATGCGGCGCGGCGGGCGAACATGAAACCGCGGGTGTTCCTGCGGATGACGGACAACTGGGTGGAGCTGACGGTGCGGTTTATTGTGAAGGACCATGCGATCCGGGATGTGAAGGATGCGATGGGGCGGGATATTTTGAAGGCGTTTACGAAGGAGGGGATCGAGGTGGCGTCGGGGACGTACGATATTGTGGGCTTGCCTGAGGTGAAGGTGAAGATGGAGGGTGGGGCGGGGAGCGTAGGTGGGCGGGAGGTGCGGGAGGATGGGGAGGGGAAGGTGGGGAGTGGGAGGGC
>JBQCGD010000065.1:0-6715 GCA_051955985.1 Phycisphaerae bacterium
CCCCCCCGCCCCCACCACCCGCCCCTCCCGATCAAACAACACCGCCCGCGAACTCGTCGTCCCCTGATCCAACGCCAACACAAACCCCATCCACCACCTCCTTAAAGTGGGGCCGACGCCCTCGTCGGCCATTCCGCCTCCTCATCACACTGCACCCATCCCGAAACACCACTCCAAAAAAACAAAAAAAAAGCCGACGGATTCAAATCCATCGGCCTCATTCATGATGTTCGTCGCTACGCGTTTTACTGCGCCACAATATCCTTGCCCCCCATGTACCGGCTCTGCACGTCCGCCGACGCTTCGCCGACCGGGATCGTCGTCCCTGACGGCACCCAGATGTTCGGATCCGCTGCCTCAATGTCGTTCATCAGGTCCACGTGCCCATCAAAAAACGCCACATTCATCTTGAACGCCCCGCCCGCCGCGCCCTTCGTTCCAGACCCATGGCGGAACGCATAAAAACGCCCGTCGCTCACCGTCGAGGAACTCGATTGCGCCGCGCTCCGATCCCACGACTTTGAATAACGGTCAAATGCCCCCATGTCCGCCGCCGCTCCGCCCTGCACCGGCCACGGATTCAAATCCGAATCCGGCTGCGCGCCCCCGCTGCTGCTGTACCGCCCGCCGTCCGCACACACCACCTTTCGGCTCGGATTCCCAACGTTGGAGATCTTCGGCGAATACGCGTTCCCCACCGGCACGTACACGCCCTGCGCAATGTCGTCCGCCGCCGCCCGCGAATTGAACAGGAAGATCAATCCCATGTTGTACGAACACATCGGCCCGATGTCCGATTTCGGACCCGTCGACTGCCCCGTGTACGGCCCCGCAATGAACTCATTCGATGGACACATGAACTGTTTCGACGACCTCAGCGTGTCAAACTTGAACACCACGTTCTGCGAATAGCTGTTCCCCGCCGGGTACGGAATGCTGATGTTCATGATGTCCGCCAGCGGCGACATCCAATCCGTCACCTGGTACAGCGGCGGAACGTTGTTGAATCCCGTCCCCGTCTGAAACGCCGTGTTTTTCGAATTCGTCACCGTCGACAGTTTCGTGTAGGCGATCGATGCGCTCGTGGAGGCGCTCCCCGCGATCGCATCATTCCACAACCCCGCATACGACGCCTGCGCCTGCGCTATGCCCCGCAGAGTCGCCCCGCACTTCGCCGTCTTCGCAATCCGCTTCGCCTGCCCAAGGCTCGGCAGCAGGATCGCGATCAACAGCGCGATGATCGCAACCACGACCAGCAGTTCGATCAGCGTGAAGCCCAGGTCTGTACGTCGGTTCTTTCCCATGTTTCTTTCCTTCTTAAAAGTACATCCCTCGTCAGTCACTCCACGCCTTTATGCCTTCAGTGTGAATGCCGCTTCTCCCACTCTTCTTTCGTCGGCGGCGGATTCACCCCCTGCCCCGGCCGCGGATTGTGCCCCACCACCAGCCGACCGCAATCCGGACAGAACGTGGGCCCCGGCTTCCCAATCTCCTGGTTCAACAGCACCGCCGTCGGCTCCGTCTTCGCCTGCCCGTCTTTCGTCCAATAGCACAGTTCCGCCGGATATCCCGTGTTCTGCCCGCTCGGCGCCTTGATCGGTATCGATTGCCCGATCAGGGAATCCAGTTTCACATGAAATGCCTGCCCCGTCGCACTGTCGATGAACACCCGGTCGTTTGCTTCCGCCACCACCGCGTTTGGCTTCATCGCCCCGTAAACCATGTACCCCACCCCCGCCAGACAAAATACAATTGCTGCGATCACAAGATACTTGCCAGGCGCAGACTGAAAGAACGACTCCCCGGCACTGGGCATGCGCACACTCCGTCCCTTGGGAACCCTCACTTCGGAACCAACTTGTTCAAGCCGAGGTCTAAGTATCTCAGAAACGCGCGAAGGCTGCTAGAGAAGTTTTTTAAGATTTCGCAAAGGATTCCACGCCCCCTTCTCCCGCCCGGGATTCATCCACATACTCCCATCTGTCAACATCTCCAGCACTTGCATCGGGCCACCAACACGCCTCCGTCTCTTTGTCTGCGTACATCTCGCTACCCGCCGCCGGCGATCCAACCCATTCCCTCGGGCACCCCGACCCGCGCGATAAAAATGAATTAGTTAAAATGGGCAAACCTTGCCAGTTCGCTCCCGCCGCTCCGCCCTCATTATTTTGCTAAAAATTATTGGGCGTTTGCCATTCCTTGAGGCAATATTAACCCGGCCAAAATCTTTGCGCGCCAAAGTCGGTGGTAGGAAACCCCAAGTGATATGTGTGACCGATCTTCTTCGGCCACCTGATGCTTCGTCGTGCCCTGTAATAGGAAGGAATACCTTCATGTCTATGAAATCGCGTGCCGGTCATCGTCTCATCGCTCTCGCCGTCTCCACCACCGCCGTTTTCGCAGTTTCTGCCCACCTCGCCAACGCCGATACCTTCGTCGGCACCATCGCCAATACCGATGGAACTCCCGGCGCCGTCTTCCAAAACGAAATTGAAACCTCCGGCCCCTACGGCGGTACCAACCGCCTCTCCATCGAAGGCTACACCGTCGGCGGGGACTCCTTCGCCGCCTTCGCCACCCTTGACCTCAACGCCGCCAGCATCTCCACCGACGGAGGCGCCACTCACGGCCTCCCCAGCCTCACCCAGGTCACCGGCATCAACCAACTCGCCCTCAACCTTACCGATTACGATGAATACTTCTCCGCCGCAGGCAAAATTGATATCTACATCTCCAACAACAACGGCCCCGTCTCCGGCCTCACCTACCTCACCGACGCCGCCTCCCAGCCCCAGGGCATCGGCCACCAGCTCGATACCCTCTTCAGCGTCGGCCAAATCAACTACACCCCCGCCAACAGCACCACCTCCGGAGCCCCCGGACCCTCCGCCGGCACCAACTACCTCACCAACCTCACCCTCTCCTCCGCCGCACAATCCTACGTCATCAACCAGCTCAACACCGGCGGCAACGTCCGCCTCGTCCTCGCCGCCGACAGCCCCACCGTCTCCGGCGACTTCTACAGCACCACCTCCGGCGCCACCGCCCCCTACCTCACCGCCAACCTCACCACCGCCACCTTCACCCCCGCCAACTCCACCCTCACCATCAACGGCGGAAAAACCGTCAACCTCACCTTCCCCCGCATCGTCACCGGATACAACGCCAACCAGTCTCTCACCCTCCTCAACTCCGGCACCGAGGCCGGCACCTACACCGCCACCGGCGTCGCTCGCGATACTTCCAACCCGCAGTCCGCCACTGGCTTTGCCAACATCACCGCCAGCACCAATCCCCTTGCCGCCGGTGCCAACACCACCATCCTCGCCGGCATGAACGCCAATATTGCCAGCGCCGGCTTCGGCCCCGTAACGGCCACCACCATTATCCACGACGCTTCCAACCCCACCGGCGACAGCGACATCACCATCAACTCCACCGCCACCCAGGTCGTCGCCAACCGTTTCGTCAACAGCCAGGGCAATACCGCCGGTATCAACTTCGCCCCCGGCCAGAAGGGCATCCTTGGCGGCACCTCCGCCACCCAGAACGTCACCTTCGTCACCACCAACACCGGCGTCCCCGACTTCTCCTACAATTCTTTGACGGAACTCGAATTATTGGGCAGCGCATCAACCCCCCTCAGTGCTCTGAACGCCGCCGGGACCGGCGTTACAGACCAAGGCGCCATCGCCGCCGATACCGACATAAATCACAACATCACCTTTGGAAGCCCCGTCGCCGGTGACGATGGGAGCCAAACGGCGGTGCGCAGCGTCACCTTCCAGGCAGGGACCGGGACCGGCGGTCTTTACGCCACCAACCACTTCTACGATGGTTACTCCAACCTCTCTTTCACCCAACTTGATACCGCCGCTGGCGCCAACGGCACCCCTTTGGGCCGCATGTACTTCTCCACCGATGTCTACCAGCCCGCCAACGTCACCAGCAACGCCACCGGCACCACCATCACCCTCACCAACCTCAAACACACCACCAACAACGCGAAAATCAGCGGCGTCACCACCGACATCGGCGCCCGCGCCGCCGCCCAGGTCACCTCCGTCTCCATGACCGCCCAAGGCGGCTGGTCCGTCGATCCCGGCCTCGTCCCCTCCCTCACCATCGCCGATGGCCAAACCGTTGCCGCCGCCAACTTCGATGCCACCGGCAAGCTCAACGGCAACTACAGCGGCAACCTCACCCTCGGCCTCCAAAACGAACAAGACCTCCTCGGCGCCACCCCCAACGACATCGGCCCCAAGAGCTACACCCTCGCCGCCACCGTCTCCACCAACTCCGGCAACGGCACCGCCAACATCCTCCCCGGCGGCTCCCTCGCCGGCTACTACATCAACCGCGGCTCCGGCAAAAATACCACCGCCTCCTTCCTCGCTGGCACCTCCACCTCCGGCGGCAACATCTCCGTCTCCTGGTCCGACGGCACCAACACCACCCTCTCCGACCGCGCCGCCATCTCCACCACCGCCCCCTCCGACCTCTACGTCCTCCAAATGTCCTACGACAACACCGCCATCACCAACGGCACCACCAGCCCCACCCTCGCCGCCCTCCTCGGTGGCAAATTCGTCGGCGCCACCGGCGGCGATACCGGCGCCACCCCCGTCGAAATCAACGGCGCCTACGACAACAACCTCGTCCTCGGCCACTACGGCATCGATACCACCAACCACACCGTCTGGGCCGTCCTCAACTACGCCGGCGACTTCGAAGTCACCCAACGCCTCCTCGGCGATGCCAACGGCGATGGCAAAATCGACCTCTCCGACCTCTCCACCGTCCTCAACAACTTCGGCACCCCCACCGCACTCTGGTCCCACGGCAACTTCGATGGTGCCGCCACCATCAACCTCACCGACCTCTCCGACGTCCTCAACAACTTCGGCACCTCCGTCCCCAACGCCTCCCTCGCCCCCGCCATCGTCGCCACCGGCACCGGCCAGCAAGCCGTCCCCGAACCCGCCTCCCTCGCCCTCCTCGCCCTCGGCGCCCTCCCCCTCCTCAAACGCCGCCGCCGCTGATCCCCACACCTCCCACCAGCTCCCCCAAAAGGTCCGGCCCCCACGCCGGACCTTTTTCTTTGCGCCCGCCGCCACCCCGCCAAAACCGCGCGCAACAAAAAACGCCGGCATCACCGGCGTCTCTCTCGCATTCAAACTCTCTCAGAAAAAAGCGGGCGATCGGATTCGAACCGACGACGTCCAGCTTGGGAAGCTGGCATTCTACCACTGAATTACGCCCGCATGCTGCCCCCAGGCGTCACCACCCAAGTGCCCCGTAAGTGTATGAAACCCCGCCCCCGCCCGCAAGCCCACCAAGCCAATCCAACAAACCCATCGCCCACCCCTCGCAATCACATACCCCAGCCCCCAGCCCCCAGTCCCCAGCGCGCCCCGCCGCGCCCACCTCCTCACATCCCAAACGCCTTCCTCAACTCCCCAATCACCCCCTCCCCCATCGGCACCACCTTCCCAATCCGCCCCGCATTGATAATCGCCTCCGCCGTCGACTCCAGCACCTCCAGCCGATCAAACGCATCCAGCACGCTCCTACCAACCACCAGCACCCCATTGTTCTCCATCAACGCCGCCGGCGACTCCAAACTCACCCGCCGCGCCACCGCCCCCCCATCCCCAAACTGCTCCTCAAACGGCACCCTACCCACATCCTTCAAAAACAAATAACTCTCCGGTATCGTCCGCGCATCCAGCCCCGCCCCCGTCACCGAAAACGCCGTCGCATTCACCGGCAACGCGTTCACCACCGCCTCCACCCCCGCATGCTCCCGATAAATCGCCTCATGCAACCGCACCGCCCGCGACGCCTGTTTCCCCCCCTCCACCTTCCCATTCCTCACCACCGCCAGGTCCCCCAACCCCATCGTCTTCCGATCAATCCCATAACACGTGATCAAAAACGAATCCCGATCCACCCGCGCCGAAAAACTCCCCCCCGTCGACATCAACAACCGCTGCCGATACCCCCGCCGAATAAATTCCACCAGCTCCCCCCGCAACCCCTTCTCCCGCGTCGATGCCTCCTCCGCCGGACGCAAAAACTCCTCCAACACCCCCCGCGGCCTCTCCGCCAACGCAATCTGCTCATCACTCAAATACCGCACCTCCCCACCCAGCATCCGCGCCTTGATCACCGTCTTCGCCACAAACTCCAACGTCTCAAACCGCCAGAACGCCTCCTCCAGACTCCGCCCCCCCACCACCACCCCATGATTCTCCAGGATCACACAATCAAACCCCTCCCCAAACTTCGCCGCAATCTCCCGCCCCAACGCCTCCGACCCCGGCAACGCATACTTCGCAAACCCCACCCGCCCACACACATGCGCCGCCTGCGGAAACAACCTCGTCTCCGGCACCTCCCCGCAAATCGAAAACGCCACCAGCGCCACCGGATGCGCATGCACAATCGCCTTCAACTCCGGCCGCGCCCCATAAATCGCCCGATGAAACGGAAACTCCGACGACGCCTGATGCACCCCCTCCACACCCCCATCCCGCTTCACACACACCACATCCCCCGCCCGCAACGCCCCCTTGTCCACCCGCGCCGGCGTAATCCACACATTCCCCTCCTCATCCCGTATCGACAAATTCCCCCCCGACGTCGTTGTCATCCGATACGCATAAATCCGCTCCAACGTCTCCGTCAACTCCACCCGCGGATGCACCAACGT
>JBQCGD010000066.1:0-41952 GCA_051955985.1 Phycisphaerae bacterium
CGCCCAATAACAACCCCGACCCCCAGGCCCCCGACCCCCAGGCCCCAGGCCCCAGACCCCCAGGCCCCAGACCCTAGACCCCAGACCCCAGACCCTAGACCCTAGACCCTAGACCCACCCCATTCCCCTCCCGCCCCCACCGCGATAAACTACTTTCACCACGCCAACTATTCCCAAAACAGGAGCATCCCCCTGCCCCCCTCCCCCCCACAACCCGACGACTCCCTCAACCAGATGGCCGAAGAAGTCTTCGCCATCGCCGTCTCCACCTGGAAACAACGCCTCGCCGCCCGCTCCTCCGCCGAACTCTCCGAATCCCAATACCTCACCCTCGACCTCATCCTCCGCGCCGAATCCATCCCCACCGTCGGCGAACTGCAACGCGCCATCGGCGTCCTCCCCGCCCAAATGTCCCGCATCATCCGCTCCCTCGAGACCGGCTTCGACAAACCCCTCATCCACTGCCAGCTCAACCCCGCCGACAAACGCCGCATCGATGTCCACGCCACTGACGAAGGCCGCAAAACCTACCGCGACTTCCGCAACGCCCGACTCGCCAAAACCCGCGACACCCTCCAGTTCCTCTCCCCCGCCGACCGCCAGGAATTTGTTCGCATTTGTAGACTCATCCGCGAACACCAGCTCCCCCCCTCCCCTCACTACCCCGCCTGACCCCCACAACTCCCGGCGCAGCCTCCCCACAAGCACACCCCAAAGCGCCCCCACTCCCACCCCTTCCCCCCACCCAACCGTTCCCATTTCGCACCCATTCCCCCCAAACCCAACCCCCGCCGATTCCGCACCCGAACCTTCCGAACCCCGCCCATTCCTTCATCCGAAGCCCCCCAGAACTCCTCCTGTACCCCGCCCGGAATGTACTTTTTCCTCCCACTTTTCCGCCCAAACCAGCGTAAAATGAATCCGTCGCCCACACGCTAACGGCACTTGCCCCCACGTGTCTGAACTGGCGTTCGCCGGATTTTCCGCCGGCAAGGAGACCACCATGTTCCGCAGTTTGTTCCGCACTTTCCCCCATTCCCTCAAAGCCCTAACCCTCGCAGCCGCAATCACTACCGGCTTCGCCTTCGCCCCCCAGCCCGCCCACGCCGGCGGTCGCGTCAGCATCGGCTTCGGCTTCGGCGGCTACTACCCCGCCCCCGTCTACACCCCCGCCTACGCCCCCCCCTGTTACGCCGCCCCCGCCTACACCCCGACCTACGCCCCCGCCCCCACCTACTACTACACCCCCACCTACGCCCCGACGTATGTCTATCCCCAGCCTCAAGTTGTGTACGCCCCGCCCCCCGCCAATTACGCCCCCGCCACCTCCTATTACGCCCCCTTCTCCTTCAGCTTCGGCTTCGGCAACGCCTGGGGCGGCCACTGGGGCGGCGGTCACTACGGCTATCACGGCGGCCACTACGGCGGCGGCTACCACGGCCACCGCTGATTCCCCCCCAGGAAGCCGCAACTCCGGCCGTGACAAACGCTTAAAGAGAGACGAAAAGAGGCCCGGATCACCGATCCGGGCCTCTTCATTTGATGCTCTTCCAGCCATTGCACACCCTCCCGCCGGCTGCTGCAGTTCCCCATGACCCCACGTAACCCCCTTGCAGAATCAGTTGTTCGAGCTGCGCGCCACCGCCGACTTCGAATAAGTCCGCAGCACGCCGATCAACACCCCTTGAATCTTCACATCCTTATCCACATAAATCGGGCTCATCGCAGCATTTGCAGGCTGCAGGCGAATCCGGCCCCGCTCCTTGTAGAAACGCTTGAGCGTCGCCTGCCCATCCTCCAGCAGCGCCACCACCGTCTCCCCATCCCGCGCCGTTTCCCGCCGCTCAATGATCACGTAATCCCCATCCGCGATGTGGTCTTCAATCATCGAGTTCCCCTTCACGCGAAGCACGTAAGTCCCGTGCCGCGTGTTAAATAGGTTCTCGAGCTCCAGCGTCTCCCGGTTCTCCACCGCCTCGATCGGGTGGCCGGCGGCAATGGTGCCGACAATCGGGTAGCTTGTGGGCTTCGATTCGTCAGGCAGCTTCACCGTCGGAGAGACTTCCAAAGAGCGAGCCCTGTTCCGGGCACGAAGGATAAGTCCCTTCTTTTCCAGGGCTTCGACGTGCTCGAAGATGGTGACCTTTGACACGTCGAGCTGGTCGGCCAGCTCCTGCATCGTCGGCGAGTAGCCGTTGCGGACGCGGAAGTCCCGGATCGCGATCAGGATCTTGAGCTGCTTGGGGGTGGGGGTCATTTGCGTTCTCCTTACTCTTTGCGGCGGCGGGGTTTACCCCTCCGCTTGAAGAGAGGGGCTGACCGGAGGGCACCAGGTCGTCGTCCGCGAAGAGACGGATGGTGCCGGGATCCCGCGGGTCCGCGGTCAATCGGGCGATGAGCCGCCCGGCGGGCGACTCCTTAAATGCTGTCACTGGCTCGAGTTCCGACGAGCCTTTGAAGTTGAACGGGAACGGGTAGTTCGCCGGTTCTTCCTCTTTCACAGCCCCGTTTTCGGGCGCGTTTGTGCTGCCGGACGAGGCGTTTGAGGGGCCAATCAGGTGCGTTTGGAGGCCTCTCAGGGAGCTTTCTTGTACTGTTTCAGGTGCACCTGGGTGCACTTTTGTACTGTTTTGGACGCTTTTTTCCGCAGGTCCCGGGTGTCCCGAAGGGGGAATCGACTCGGCGGAAACAAGCGACGGAGGAGCCGTTTTTCCTTCCACGAACCAGGCCGGCCAGGAGTCGGCATGTCCGCAGGCACCGCAGGGCTCCAAGGCCGCGGGATGCGAGTCGGCGCGGTAGACGCGGGACGGATGCGTGGCGATCAGCCAGCCCTTTAAGTCCCAGAGCATCCAGCCGGCGACCCGCCGGAGAATCGAGCCGACCGTGCGAGGCGGCAGCGCCCTGCGGGGGTCAGCCAGATCGGGTTTGCGCACCTGCCAGTCGACGCGGTAACCGCCACCGGGGCCGAAGCTGCAGAGGGGCAGTTCGGCGGTGCCATCGGGGCGGGTTTCCGGGAGTTGTCTGGCCTGCCCACGCGCGTTTTTGTGGGCGAGCGAGACATAGAGAGCGACAGGCCCGGAGGTACGGCTGATCAGTTCACGGGCTTCGGCAGCCAGTTTGGTGGCGAGACCGTTCCCGTGGGGATCGCGAGTGAGGGTCGAAGAAGAGAAACGAGTCATACGTCCTTTCCGACACCGCGCGCCGAGCCAGTTTGGCGGGCGGAGTCCAGGGGCGAATCAGGTTCTGCTCAAACGCTGCGGGGGGTCCGTGCCGAGATAAGGTGCTCGGCGCCGCGGCGGAGCTCTTAGCCCACGGCGTGGAAGCCGTGGGCTTGGAGCCTGGTTTTGAGCTCAACTGGAAGTGGACACCTTGTCGGGGGACCACCAGCAGTTGTTGCCTGCGAACCGCTTCTCTTCTTCGGTTGTCTGCTCACGAAAACTTGAAGGTAATCGTAAGGCCTCTGTTTGGTAGTATATACGTGCGAAACCCTAACGCAAGCAGAAAAGTATACTTTTTCCCGAACTTCGTGAAACTGATTGCCCCCCCCGACGACGTAATCACGAAGAGACGAAGGGACGAAGTACCCCGAAGAATGCCGGGGGGGTGAGAGGGAAGGGCGAGTCGGGCGCCCCGCGCGGATTGCATTTCTGTGTCCACCGTAGCACAAAGCTTGGTCAATGAGCATCTCCTTTCGGGCGACTCCGTTATAGGCTGGGCACGGCCCGCCTTGCCGGAGCGGCGGTATGCAGGTTGCGGGTCAGCAATGCGCTAAGCAGAGTTCACGAACGGGTGAGAGCGGAGCTCTGCGCATGCGGAGGTGGTCATGTGGGGTGAATTGGCGATTCGCTTTGTCTTGGGGGGAACCTTTGTGACGGCCTTTGCGCTGATCTCCGATTTGTTCAAGCCCAAAACATTTGCGGGGTTGTTCGGGGCCGCGCCGTCGGTGGCGCTCGCGTCCCTGCTGCTGACGATTGATTTGAAGGGAGCGGAAACGGCGGCGATCAACGCGCGATCCATGGTGCTGGGCGCCCTGGCGCTGATGGTTTATTCGGCGACGATTGGGACGTTGCTCCTGCGGTGGCAGTCGCGCACGGCCCTTGTATCGCTTGGCGGGTTGGCCGGGTGGCTGGCGGTGGCGGTCGTTCTGTGGTGGGGGGTGCTGTCATGATTTCGATGGGATTGTCCGGGCTGAAACAAACAAAATGGTACGAACTGCTGTTGCGGTTTGTGCTTGGAGGATTGGTGACAGCCGGTGCGGGACTTATCGGGAAGGGCATGGGTGAGAGTTTCGCCGGGCTGTTCCTGGCGTTTCCGGCGATTCTCGCGGCGAGCACGACGCTGGTTGCGAAACACGAGCGGCAGAAAAAGGAGAAGCACGGACAGGATGGAAAAGCCTACGGGTGCCGCGTGGCGGGCGCCGATGCGATCGGGGCGGCGATGGGCAGTGCAGGGTTGATCGCCTTTGCCGCAATTGTGTGGCAGCTCGTGACGGTGTACCCGGCCTGGGCGGTGCTGGCCGGCGCAACGGCCGCGTGGGGGGGAGTGGCGGCGTGCGTCTGGCTTGCCTGGAAGAAGCACCCGCTGCGGCGTATTGGTCGGGGAGCAAGGGCCGGGACAGGAATGGCCCGTTGAGGGATTGGGGACATTGCCGGAAGGGCGGAAAACGGGGATCGGGGAAACCTTTTTGCGTTTGGGGGGTCTAAGAAGGGGGCTTGGTGGCAGGTGGACCTCCCCGGCACCCCCCCTGGCTGTGCGGGAGAGTGAGCGTTTTGGGCGGGTGCGGATACAATAGAGGGAGAGTCCCGGCCCTCTTTGCCGGGACCCTGCGAACGGGAGCACAATCATGAAAGAGCGGATGACAACAGCACGCGGTGCGATTCTTTGCGCGGCGGTGATTGCGGCGGCGGGTTCGGTGGGGTTTGGCCAATACAACCGGAGCGCCGGAGGCGTTCAGCAGGTGCAACCCCAGGGCAATGCGCTGGATGCAAGTCCGCAGGTCGGGAGCGGCGGCAGCAACACGCCGATCACCGGCTACGTGCCGATGAATGCGAACAATTACACGCAGGGAAACACGGCGGGGCTGGGCGGCCGGTTCAACCAGCAGCAGTCGGTCGTCAACATCAACGGGGTGAACGTGCCGGTGACAAACTGGAACACCGGGACACAGTCGCCGTATCAGTTCCGGGGGGATGTGGGGCAGAACTCAAGTTTCAACAATTGGGTGCGGCAGAGCGCGGGCGGGTTGCAGACCTCGCCGCTGAGCGCAACGGATGTGTACTACCTGCCGTCGGCGACGGTGTCGACCGCGCAGGGAAGCCTGTACAGTTCGCCGTATGGCTCCGGGTTTGATTCAGCGTTGATTCCGCGTACGGCGGTGAACCCGGGCGGAACGGGAATGGACACCGGCCTGGCGAACGGCGGGGTGGCGATTCGGCAGTTTTCCGCGACGCCGACGAACACCCAGACGCTCGGCAACGGGCCGACGCTCGGAAGCCCGCTGTTCGCCGAGCGGGCACAGAACCATGCCCTCTCGGTAGACCTGGGCGCCAACGCGGTCAACCAGAACAACCCGGCGGCGAATCCGAACCCGGGCGGCGTGAACAGTCCGGCAAACGGGCAATACCCGGGGATGAACGGGTTGAACAACTCGAATACCGGGAGCGGCGAGACGGATGAAGATCGCCGCGTGCGCGAGAAGCTGCCGAAGCCGGCAGACCTGTCGGAGGTCGCCCGCGTCGATGCCCGGGTCAGCGGCCAGGTTTCGGGGCGGGTGGAAGGGCAGCCGGACAGCGTGCAGAACGCCAACGTGTTGCCGGAGGGGAAGATGATCGCCGAGCGGTCGAAGGTCAGCGACACCTACAAGACGCTGATGGGGGAAGTGGAAAAGGCGCAGGAGAAAGCGCGGCAGCAGGAGGAACTGGCGAGGGCCAATCCGCAGCAGGCGGGAAAAAACGCGAAATCGGGTGAGCAGTCGGCAAACGCGAAGGGGAACACGACGGGATCGGCCGCATCGGCGTCGGGAACCACAAACGGCGGGCCGGGGGGAACCAACGGCACGGGCGTGGCGAGTTCCATCGGCGCGAAGGGCGCCGATGGCAAACCGCTCCCGAATCCGTTCGTGATGGCGCAATCGACCGACCCGACGAAGCCCGGATATCGCTCGCCGGAACTCAAGTCGATGCGGCTCGAAGACATGTCCACGGGCCAGTTGCAGGCCGGGAAGAACGTGCCGACGGTCAAGACCTTCGGCGCCGGCGGGCGGGCGACCCCCACCCCCTTCGACGAATTGATGACGAAGGCGGAAGGGCTGTTGAAAGACGGCAAATACCTCGACGCGGCGAACGCCTACCAGACAGCGCTGATCTCGCAGCCGAACAACCCGCTGGCGCTCCTTGGCCGGGCCAACGCGGAGCTCGGCGCCGGGATGTACCAGAGCGCGGCCGGCGATCTGAAATTCGTCTTCACCCAGCACCCGGAACTCATCAGCGTGAAGTATGCGTTGCAGGATTACATTCCGCCCCAGCGGCAGCACCAACTGCTGGCCGACCTCACCGAGCTCTCGCAGGGCAAAGGCGTGGGAAACACGGCGGAGTTCCTGCTGTGCTACATGGATTACAACACCGGGCGTGATATCGAACTGAGTCGCGAGCTCGGGCGGTGGGAAGCGCGGCCATGGAAGGATTCATGGCAGGGCGTGATGAAGCGGGCACTGGGGAGCGGCGGGGAATGAGCGGACCGGAGGTTCTCGATTTGCCGTCTCCGATGAAGCGGCTTGCCGCGAAATCGGAATTTTGGATCGGGAGCGGAATAGGCCGGTTGCCCGTTGAAGTGATTCAGGTTTTTTTGCAGGGATGGTTATGACGTCAAGTGTGACGGATGCAGTTGTCAGCGGGGGAAGCGGGAAAACGGGCCCTACGATGAAATTGACGGAATTTCTGGATGTGGCGACGCTGCAGGACATCCAGGACTCGCTCGCGATGGTTGCGCAGGTGAAGGCGAGCATCCTGGACAACTCCGGGCAGCCGCTCACGCAGACCACCGTCAGCGAGCGTTTCGCCAACCGCAGCGCCGCGATCGTGGCGGCGCGCAAGCAGAAGGGGGACACCAACCTCGATCAGCCGTTCGCGGCGCCCATCGTCGTCAACGACGTGAAGCTCGGGACGATCATGATGGAGCCGGCCAAGGCGGTGCCGATCAAGTCGAGCCAGATCACCAAGCTGGCGAAAAAGCTCGAACTTCCGGTGGAACAGGTGAAGGGCGTCATCGATGCGATGAACGAGGAGGGGATGGGGCAGCGCACGGCGAGCGTGCAGTTTCTGTACCTGATGGCGAATGCGCTGTCGCGCCTGTGCACGCAGGAAATGCAGTTGCGGCAGCGGATCCAGGAGCTCTCCGCGCTTTTCAACATTTCGACGATGCTCACCGGGACGCGTGGGCTGCAGCAGATTCTGGACCGCATCACCCGCGGCGTCGCCGAGGCCATGCGGGTCAAGAGCTGCTCGCTCCGGCTGCTGGATGAGCACCGGGATGAGCTGGTGATAAAGAGCGTCTGGGGGCTCAGCGAGCAGTACCTGAAGAAGGGGCCGGTCACCGTCAGCATGAGCACGGTGGAGCGTTCCGTCCTGGCCGGGGAAACCGTCTACATTGCGGACATGAGCAAGGATGACCGCGTCGTTTACCAGGGGGAATCGAAGCGGGAGGGAATCGTCAGTTCGCTGGTGGTGGGGATGCTGTACAAGGACCGGCCGATCGGGGTGATCCGCGTCTACACCGCGCAGGTGCACGAGTTCACGGAGTTTGAAACCAAGCTGCTGCAGTCGATCGCCAGCCAGGCCGCCGTGGCGATCGAAAATGCCCGCCTGCAGGAGGAAGCGCTCGAAAAGGACCGGCTCGAGCGCCAGGTGCAGATTGCCGCCGAAGTGCAGCGCCGCATGATGCCCGTCAAAGCCCCCAAGGTGCAGGGCCTCGATATCTCCGCCCTCTACGTCCCCTGCTTTGAGCTGGGCGGCGATTTTTATGATTTCATTCCGCTGGGCGATCACTCCATGGGAATCACCGTCGCCGACGTCGTCGGCAAGGGCCTCCCCGCCAGCCTGCTGATGGCGAGCGTCCGCGCGGCGATGCGCGCCCAGGCGGACAACGTCTACGACCTCGATGAAATCGTCTCGCGCGTGAACAAGAGCATGTCGCTCGACATGCGCAGCAATGAATTCATCACGCTCTGGTACGGCGTGCTGGACTATCGCAACCGCCAGCTGACCTATTCGAGCGCCGGGCATGAGCCGGCAATCCTGATCCGCGGCGGAAAGATGATCGAGCTCGGCACCGGCGGCATGGTCATCGGCGTCGATCCCGAACAGCGCTACGACAAGGAAGTCGTGCAGCTCCAGAAGGGGGATGTGCTCTGGATCTACACCGACGGCGTCCCCGATGCGATGAATTACTCCGGCGAAAAGTTCGGCAAAACCCGCATGCGCGAAAGCCTCATGAAGTACGTCGATGAAAGCGCTGAACAGATCTGCCGGCAGATGCTCTGGGAAACACGCCGCTTCGTCGGACTCAACAGGCGCACCGATGACACCACCATCGTCGTGGTCAAGGTCACCGAGTAATCCCCAGCGAATGAAAGCCGGTCACTCCCCCTGCAACTGCCCCAGGCTCACCGTCTGCTCGGCCTGCACCGTTCCGTCCGCATCGCGCAGGCGAAGCGTGAGGAACCGGTGGAACCGGTCGCCGCCAAGATCGATCGTGCCGAAATTGTTCCCGACCACCGGCCCGCGCATCCGCAGCGGGTTGACCGTCGCCGCCGCCCCAGTCACCGCCACGTTCCCCGCCAGCGCTGAACTCGTCAGTTCCAGCAGCGGATAATGCGTCGGCGAATCCTTGGCACCCATCCCCGACAGCTCGCCGTACCCCCGGTTCGTCCCCGACACAAACACCACCCCCGCGATATGCTGCTCGCCCAGCCACGAAAGAAAATCCTGCTGCTCCGGCTGGAACGCGGCCCATGCATCATCATTCAGCGCGGGCGCCGCACCGGGCGCCGCCGCATCGTTCGCCAGCAGGGGCGATCCGCACGCAATGATCTTGAAATTCGCCGTGCTCTTGAGCAGCCCCGCCTTCAGCCAGTCGAGCTGCGCCACCCCGAGCATCGTGCGCGCTGGCGCAGCCGCCGCCCCTCCCCCGTTCCCCCCGTTCGCGGGCGCCGCCGGATCTCGGTGCGACCGCGGATCCAGCACGAAGAAATCCGCATCCCCCATCGTGAAGCGGTAATAGCACCCCTGGTCGCTCGGCGTCCCCCAGTCCGGGTTCGGCCAGAACCGCTGGAACGCCGCCCACGATTCCTGCGAAAACTGCCACATCCTGTTCGAGTTCGTCCCGCCGTAGTCCCGGTCGTTCCACGCGCCGTAGCACGCCACCGTCCGGAACAGCGACTGCAGCTCCGGCATCTTCCGCAGCTCCGAAAAATTGTCCGCAATGAACCGGAACGCCAGCCGCCCGTTGCTCACCCCGTCGCGCTCAAAACTCGGGAACGGCTCCGGCAGATACGCGGTGTTCCCCAGGAACAAAAACGCCCGCGGCTTCACCGCGTCCACTGCGCGGAAAATCGGCGCTCCTCCCTTCCCCACATCCATGCAACTGCCGAACGCCACCGTCGCCGCCGCAATGCTCCCCGCCGGCGGATTCGTCCGTATCACGCACTGCGGCCCATTGATCGCCACCGTCTTGTCATCGAGCTTGATCTCAATCCGATACGACTTGTTCGGCTCCAGGTTGCTCAGCGGAATGTCCGCCGTGAACGGCGAAGGACCGATCGGCTCCGTCGAGAGCGAACAGACCGGCACGTCTCCCTTGAGCTCGTAACAATCCACCGCAATCTCGCAGCTCGTCGAAGTCTGCATCCAGATCCGCGCACTCTTGTCCGTCACATGCCCCACCATTGGCCCCGCCGTGATTGTCGCCGCGCGCGCCGCCGCCGCCACGCACGCCATGCTCAACGCAACCGCAAGCACTCGAAGCTGCCTCATCACAGCATTTCTCCCAAAAAACCAGCGTTTCATCGTAGAACTCCCCCCCACCCACCGCAAGCGCGCCAAAACCCCGGGCTCCCCTGCGCAACTTCTGAATTCTGAAACTCTGAATTCTGAATTCTGCCCCGCTCCCACGCCCCAGCTTAGCTTGAACCCACGCCACCTCTCTTTATGGTGCTCCCACGGCGCGCGCAATGCATGACAGTCCAAAGAGCCCCCCGCGCCCGTAGTGGCTACTGAGCCCGCGTGGCGCGCCTCAACCGGATGGGAGCAATGACTGCCGACTTCGCCAACTCCACCTCCTCTGCACAACCGCACGACGGCGCCGCGCCCGCTCCCCTCCCCAACCCGCCTGCTCCCGAATCCCTCCCCGAACCCACCGGCGACGAAAAACGCCGCCTCCTCGAAGGCGAAGCACTCCCCCTCATGGACCTCGTCTACTCCGTGGCCCGCCGCATGGTCGGCGACGAAGCCCGCGCCGAAGACCTCGTCCAGGAAACCTACCTCCGCGCCTTCCGCTCCATCGACCAATACAAGCTCGGCACCAACTGCAAGGCCTGGCTCCTCACCATCCTCCGCTCCGTCTACATCGACTCCTCCCGCCACATCCAGGCCCGCGGCGGCAACCACGAGCAACTCCCGCCCGACATCTTCGCCCAGTCCGAACGCACCGACCTCGCCATCGACCCCGCCCGCTTCATGTCGATCCTCGACGTCATGGTGGATGACGACATCCGCGACGCCATGCTCCAACTCCCCGATCTCTACCGCGAAGCCTTCGTGATGGTCGTCATTGCCGAATTGCCGTACAAGGAAGCCGCCGGCATCCTCGGCGTCCAGGAAGGCACCGTCAAATCCCGCGTCTTCCGCGCCTGCCAGATGCTCAAAGGCCGACTGTGGAACTACGCCGTGGAACGCCGCATCGCCAAACCGGCTTCATCTGCAGAAGCCAAACCGGTGTAGAGTTTTTTTCCTTACATCAGCAAGTTGAAGAGATAGCCGACGAGCAGAATGCCCGTCGCCACGTCACCAAAGAACACCGCGATAAGCCGCATCTTGAGCACCTTGCGAAGGATCACCGCCTCGGGAAGGGACAAGCCGATGACGGACATCATGAACGCCAGGACCGTCCCCAACGCCGCGCCTTTGCCCAGCAACGCCTCCACCACCGGAATGATGCCGGCGGCGTTTGAATACATCGGCACCCCGAGAAGCACCGCCAGCGGCACGGACCACCACGCACCTTTGCCCATGAGCGACGCCATAAAATTCTCCGGCACGTACCCATGGATCCCCGCACCCACCGCAATGCCGATCATCACATAGAGCCACACGCGCCTCAGGATGTCCTTTACCGCATTCCACCCATATCCCACGCGGTCGCCCCACGTAACCGGCTGATCATCCGTCGTGGTGACGGACCCCACCTGCGTCCGGTACACCCATTCCTCCACGTGCTTTTCCATCCTCAGCCGGCCGATCACCCAGCCCGAGATGATCGCGACGGTCAGCCCCGTCAGCAGGTAAATTCCCGCCACCTTCCAGCCGAAGAGGCTCAAGAGCAGACCCAGCGCCACCTCGTTGATCATCGGAGCCGCCACCAGGAAGGAAAACGTAACGCCCAGCGGAACGCCGGCCGCAACAAATCCGATGAACAACGGGACCGCCGAACAGGAACAGAAGGGGGTGACCACCCCCAGGCAGGCGGCCAGGACGTTTCCCACCAATTCCCGCTTTCCGGCCAATATGGCCCGGGTTCGTTCCGGGGTGAAGAATGATCGAACCATCCCCACCCCGAAGACCACCACCGTCAGCAGCATCATCACCTTCGGAACTTCAAACACGAAGAATTCCACCGCGGATCCCAGGTGCGATTCCTTCGGCAACCGCAACACCGTGTAGGTCAGCCACTTCGAAAGCGGTGCCAAACCCTGGTAGACGCCATACCATCCAAGGCCCAGGAGAAGACTTACACCCAGCGGACGCCATGGCCGGCGCTTGCGCTGAACACGCGGATCATAGGCCGGGGTGCAGGCGGAACAGGTGGCCGGAGTCGTAGTCATAGACTTCTTTCCTAGGACGCGCGGTAAACGAGGTAGATCCCGCCGGCGATGACCAGCACGCCGCAGGCGCCTCGAAGGATCGTCCCGGCGCGCGACCGTTCATTCCATTTCAAATAACGCGGGACGATTTCCGTGAATGTGCCGGCCGCCACAACAACCGCGCAGTGGCCCACACCGTACAAAAACAGCAGCGATGTGCTGAAGAACGGACGCTCCGCCGCGGCTTTCAAAGACACCGCCAGCATCGGCGCCATGTAGGCAAATGTGCATGGGCCCAGCCCCAATCCAAAAACAAGGCCCAATAGCAGCGCCGCCCAGAGTCCCTTGCGTTGCATGCCCATGGCGCCCGGGCCGGACCAGGGAAGCCGGAGTACCTCCAGCAGTTGCAGCCCCACTACCACAAACACGATCGCCACGCCGTAGTTGGCCCACGATCCCAAGTCCCCCAGCAACCGCCCCACACCGGCGGTCACGAGGCCAATCACGGCAATCGTGACGAGGATTCCCCCCGCAAACAGCGACGACAGCGCGAATGCCCGCCCCGTAGTCACCCGGCCCTGCCCGTTCACAAACCCTACGATCAGGGGGATGCCGGCAAGGTGGCAGGGGCTCAGCACGATGCTCAGAACACCCCACACCGTCGCCGCCAGAAGCGCCAGCACGGTTCCGCCCTCCACAGCGTGGGTAAGCATGGTGAAGAGTGCATCCATCATCACTTCGCTCCCGCACCGGGTTCTGTCGCCGACGCCCTCCCCAGTTCAACGCCGACTTCCTTCCACTTCGCCAGGATGTCTTCCTTCGGGAAGAACCCTTCATGGCGGAACAATTCCTTGCCCGCCGCGTCATAGAAGATCTGGGTGGGAATCAACCGGATGCGGTACCTCGCCGACTGGCCGGGATCCGCCCACACATCGATGAAGTCCACCTGAAATCGTCCCTCATACCCGGTGCGCAACTCATCGAGAATCGGAAGCATCCGCTTGCAAGCCATGCAGGAATGTGACCCCAGGTCCACCAATCGCGGCAGACTTCTCGGCGCGGAGCTTGCGGTGACCGCCGCTGGAATCGGCGGTGAATGGGACTTGAGCATCACCGCTGCAGCCGCGGCCGCGATCACTCCCAACAGGATTCCGCCTTTGGCAACCATCTTCATGGGATACCTGCCTTCCAAAAAACGAGCCCTTCCCCCCTTCAGGCCAACCACGCCTGGATAGACGCCGCGTCCGGCACCCTGCCCGAGACTTTTACCACGCCATCGACCGCCAACGCCGGCGTCGCCATCACGCCGAACTTCATGATCTGGTCGATTTGAGTGATCTTCTCCAACTGGTACTCAATGCCCAGCGCCTCGGCCGCAGCCTTGGTGTTCTCCGTGAGCTTCTGGCACTTCGCACAGCCGGTGCCCAGGATCTGCAGTTTCTTCATGGTTCATCCTCCAAGTCGTCGGCGATTTCGAACTTCCAGCATCCTCTTTTTGCTTGCGTGATCATTTAGTCACCAAGTTGGCCCCAAAAAAACCCACGCTCGCGGGCTCATCTTTTTATTTCACGACGCCCCTGCCAGCGCACGCGCGTCCTCACTGACGTTGTGCTTCAGCGTCTGCGTCGCACAATTCAGGAAATTCACAATGCACGGCGTCCGAAGCTCGTAGAACACCATCAAACCCTCTTTACGCGAGCGCAATATCCCCGCCTTCAACATCACTGCCAGATGCCGGGAGACGTTTGAGCGCTCCGAGCCGACATGCCCGGCAATTTCGCACACGCACTTTTCGCCCTCCTTCAGGAAGTCCACCACGGCGACCCGCAGCGGATGGGCGACGGCCTTGATGATCTCCGCCTTCCGCTCGTAGAGATCCATTGTTGCGCGATCCAGCATTCAGATGTCCCAACGTTATCGAATGTGTATGTGATCATTTAATCACATAGAGGGCCGTGTGTCAACATGAATCTCCCGTTTTCTCGTCCGACCTGCACCCGGCCGCCAATCGCCCCCCTCTCCCCCTACAAAGAAACCGCCGGCATCCTCGGCATCCAGGAAGGCACCGTCAAATCCCGCGTTTTCCGCGCCTGCCAGATGCTCAAAGGGCGATTGTGGAACTACGCCGCGCCGCATCGCCAAACCCGCCCCGAATCCCGCCCAGGGCGCCACCGGCTAATGAAAAAACTGGGGGAGGTCCCATGCTTCTGACCACAACCTGCAGGGGTGGCCAGAAGCATGCCGCTTGGACGCGCAATTACATATTGCACACCTCCCTGCAAGATCAATCCCGGACCAAGCCGCTCCACCCGCTTCAAAAACTTCGGAACCCGATGCCCCCAACGACCTGCCCCGCGAGCGCCGCATCTCCCGCATACCCCATATCCGTCGCCGGAATCATCAATGATCTCCAGTCAGTATGCTACGATACGCACACGTCTCCCAATTCTCTTGCACTGAACGTTCAATGTCAGAAGCACCCCTCCAGTCATCCCTCGAATACCAGGCCCCGCCGACACCCACCGACCTGCCCCGCCAGACTGCCCGCCTGCTCCTTATTCCGATCGCCGTGCTCTTCCTGGAAGCGATCCATTGCTTCGGCTGCGACCTTTTCCTCACCATCCAAACGCCCGCACTTGCGCACCCGCTGCATCTTCAATGGACATACACCCTCTTTTCCCTGCAGGAATGGCGAGAATTCCCCCTCGGCGTCGCAATCAGCTCGGCGATTTATCTGGCCTCCGCCGGAATGTTTCTCCTGGCCGCCCACGGAATCCGCCGCCGCAAACGCTGGCCCATCATCCTGGGAATCTGCCTCTGCATCCTCTGGACCGCGTTGGTGCTCCTATCGATCGGCTCTCTCCTCTGGATGACCTTGCTTCCCACAAGCAGCGGCGCGAGCCTGACCTACCTCCGCCTTTCGGTTCGCTCCTTCCTGCTCACAACAGCCATCGGCACGATCATGCCGCCCCTCACCCTGAAGCTCACCAAGCTCCTGAAGATCCCGCCCCAATAGTCCCCCCTCCTAATAACCAATAACCAGTAACTAATAACTAATAATCAATAACCCCCCTCCCCCTCACACCTTCCCCGCCCGGCACAACCCCACACTCTCATTCACCAACCCCACCACCTCCTTCGCCGCCCCCTGCATCGCCGCCGAGCGCAGCTGCTCCGCGCGCGTCGAAAACGTCAGCAGCCCGCACGCATGCGCGCCGTTATGCAGCCCCTCCGCGATCAGCGCAATGCTCGTCAGCTCCCCATCCGAAAACGCCTTCTCCAGCGCCGCCACGCGCCCCTCCACCTCGCTCAAAAACTCATGCACCTGCTGGATCGCCGCCGCCGCATGCTCCCCGCCCATCGGCGCCGGTGTGATCGCCAGCGGCGTCACCACTTCCCCCTCCACCCCCTCCGCCGCGCCCGCAATCACCCCCGGCCCCTCGACCGCATCCCCCGGCAGCGCGTTCAAATGCCCCTTGTCCGATTCCAGCAGCCGGTCCGTCAAATCGTTCCCAATGCACACCATGCTCCGCATCCCTTCGCCTCCATGGCCTCCGCCAGGTCCTGCCGCCCCGTCATGCACAAACCGCGAAAACGCCACCGTCCGCTCCTGCCCGTCCTTCGCCCGCAGCGTCATCGCCACGTCCTTGGCCAATGCCTGCACCGGGTGGATCGCCGAAATGAACTTCGGCACCTGCGCAAACAGCCGCCCCGGAAACAGCACCCCCCAGAAATTCTTCCCCACCAGTTCCGCTTCCGCGTACCCTGTCACCCGCACCGTCTCCGGATTGCAGTGCAGCACCGTTCCGTCCGTCGTCATATGAATCACCAGCACCGGCAAATGCTGGTACAAGCTCGCCAGAAGGTCCCGCCCCGGCGCATTCCCCGCATGGGACGCCGCGGAACCCACCGGGGGGGTCGGAGGCACAGGTCTCTCAGATTCCACGAAGCGCGTCCTCGTCTCGCTGCCACTATCCAGTAGACCGATTATGCCTCCAAAAGGAAGTACGGGCAAGACCCGAATCGGTTGCAAGTCCTCTTCACATAAAGATTTACTTATCGGCCCATCCACCGTCCGATAAAGTTCACCACGCCATACTCAACTGCGAACACATGGAGCAAAGAAGATGGACAACCCCGCACACGCCTTGTCCACCTTCTCCTTGGCCATCTTCCCCCCACCCCTCCCCCGAACCCATTCTTCGCACCCGCGTAACCCCACCGCCCCGCCAATGCACCTTGCGCTAATGAAGCGCTAATTCTTCCCCTTCCCCCAACTCCCTTCTTTACTGCCGACGCCCCAACCCCAATAGTACTGGTGACACCCCGTTGTACCCAACCGCCACAAAAGCGGAGAAGCTTATGACTCTGGTTCAAGATGCCACTGTGAACACCTCCCAAGCCACCGCCGGTGCTCCTCTCTCCCCTTCCGCCACCCGTTGGGCCGCTCCCGAACACCGCCCCGCCGCCACCCCGCCCGCCGTCGAAGTCACCAACCTCAACCTCTTCTACGGCAAGCACCAGGCTCTCCACAACATCAACCTCCAGATCCCCCAGAAACAGGTCACCGCCTTCATCGGCCCCTCCGGCTGCGGCAAGTCCACCCTCCTCCGCTGCATCAACCGCATGAACGACCTCGTCGACAACTGCACCATCAAGGGCTCCATCAAAATCCACGGCCGCGAGATCTACACTCCGCGCCTCGACGTCATCGGCCTCCGCAAACGCATCGGCATGGTCTTCCAGAAGCCCAACCCGTTCCCCAAGTCCATCTACGAAAACGTCATCTACTCCCTCCGCATCGACGGCGTCCGCAAACGCAACATCCTCGAAGAAACCGTCGAACGCTCCCTCAAATCCGCCGGCCTGTGGGACGAAGTCAAAGACCGCCTCCACACCTCCGCCCTGGCCCTCTCCGGCGGCCAGCAGCAGCGCCTGTGCATCGCCCGCGCCATCGCCGCCGAACCGGAAGTGCTGCTGATGGACGAACCCTGCAGCGCCCTCGACCCCATCGCCACCAACAAAATCGAACAGCTGATGGAAAGCCTGCGCAAGCAGGTCACCATCGTCATCGTCACGCACAACATGCACCAGGCCGCCCGCGTGGCCGACATCACCGCCTTCTTCTACATGGGCAAGCTGATCGAAGCCGACGCCACCCAGAAAATCTTCTCGAACCCCTCGATCAAACAAACGGAAGACTACGTCACCGGCCGGTTCGGATGAGGCTTGACGGCTTGTGGCCTTGCGGCCGGGCTTGGAGGCTTGGAGAGAACGGCGCAGTTATCCAAGTGAATTGATCAAACTCGCTAAAACCGTGGCGGTTTCGTCGTACTTGGAATGAATCGGCTTCCTTGCTTCCTCAGTCATGAATCCAAGTTGGGGAGCAAGGCTCAAGTAATAGCCGACTTCACGAAGCGAACCGAACGCAATATTCAGAAAATTGAGATACTCGCCTTCGCCCTTCCGCGCGCGCACCCCTCGACAATATTCGCAGCGACAGAAACCGCCGCTCGGCGCATCTGCGACGTCAGTCCAAACATCTCCTCCCGCGGAAAACTGCGCGTCAATTCATAAACCGCTAGCACCAACTCATCCGCCAAGACAAAGGCGCGCAGCTTCCGATGATCCCGAGCCATAAAAACCCTTTCGCAAAAAAAAACGCGCACAATCGCGCGTAAATCTCTTTAAACACCCCCTCCAAGCCTCCAAGCCCGGCCGCAAGGCCACAAACCCCAAGCCTCCTCACCAGTTCTCCAAATCCCCCACCAGTTCCTCAATCAAATCCTTCATCGTCACCAGCCCGATCGCCCGTCCCTGCCGGTCCACCACGATTGCCGCCGTCTGCCGCGCCCGTTGCATCAGCGTGATCGCCGACCGCACGCTCTGCTCCCCGATCAGCGTCGTCATCGGCCGCACATGATCCGCCAGCTTCCAGGCCCCCGCTCCCGACGTCGCCTGCAGCGTCAACGCATCGAGCACATCCACAATCCCCAGCACCTCCGTCGTCGACCGCCCCAGCACCGGCAGCCGCGACACGTTGTACCGCCGCACCAGCGCCCGGAACCCCTCCCTCGAAATGCTCGCCGGCACCCCCACCACGCGGTTCCACGGAATCATCACCTCGCGCACGCTGATCCGCGCCAGCCGCAACGCCCGCTGCACCAGGTCCTGCTGCGTGTTCGAGAGCACCCCCGTCGCGGTTGATTCCTGGAACAACGAGACAATCTCCGACCGCGGCCCCACCGCCGGCGCCTCCACCTTTCGCGTCGCCACCAGCTTCATGCTCCAGTGACTCAGCAGGTTTACCAGCGGCAGCAGCGGGATCACCGTGATGAACCGGAAACACCACTTCAACAGGGGCACCAGCCGGTACGTCCAACGGTCCGTATGCGTATGAAACAGATCCTTCGGCACGATGTCGCCGAACAGCAGCACCATCGGCGTCACCAGCGCAATCGAGATCAACGCCTCCAGCCCCCCCTTGAATCCATAATCCGACAGGATCCCCGTCACCGCCGCCGAAAAGCCGAACCCCGCGATGTTCTGCAGGATCAGCAGCCCCTCGATCGGATAGGTCGGCTGCTTCAGCCATTCATCCAGCACGAGCGCGCTCGGCTCCTTCTTCGCGGTCCGGAGCCGCAGGCGCACCTTCGAAAGCGAATACACCCCGATCTCCGCCCCCGCAAACACCGCCCCCGCGATCAGCGACACGCACGCCAGCGCATACCACGCGTACAACTCCCAATCCCCGGGAGCGGCCGCCTGCGTCGTCGTCTGTGCAAGCACCTGCCGGAAGATCATGCCCGCACCTCCGCCGCCGCCCCATCGCCGTTCTTCCCGGCCACCAGTTGCAATCGCACCTTGTCCACCCGCCGTCCGCGCATCGATTCCACGCGCATCTTCAGGTGATCCAGCTTCACCTCATCCCCCTCCCGCGGCAGCCGCTTCAACAATGCCGCCAGCAGCCCCGCCACCGTTGACGTGTGCGTCGTCTCCACCCGCGCGCCGAACGCGTCCATCCAGTCCGCCACCGACAAATCCCCCGGCACCAGGTATTCATCCGCACCCACCCGCTGCACCGACGGCGACGCCGCATCGTGCGGCTCCTGGATGTCCCCCACCATCTGCTCCACCACATCCTCCAGCGCCACCACGCCGACCACCCCGCCGAATTCATCCACCACCACCGCCAGTTGCGTCCGCGTCTGTCGAAAATGCACCAGCAGCCGATCCAGCGTCTGCAGCTCCGGCACATACCGCACCGGCTGGATCGCCCGCCGCACGTCCACCCCCTTGAAATCCCCGCTCGCTCCATCCCCCGCCTCCAGCAGCAGCGTCTTGGCGTACACCAGCCCCAGCACGTTGTCGATCTGCCCCTCATACACCGGCAACTTCGCCAGGTGCGTCTTGCGGAACAACGCCAGCAGCTTCTCCACCGGCTCCTTGATGTTGTACGCCACCATGTCCACCCGCGGCGTCATCACGTCCCGCACCTTCAAATCCGCGATCCGCACCACTTCCTGCAGCAGCTCGTTCTCCGACACATCAATCACCCCCTGCTTCTCCGACAGTTCCAGGAGGTCGTGCAGTTCCTCCGTCGAAAACGCGCCGCTCCCCCCCTCGCGCCCGCCACCCACCAGCCGATGCACCGGCCGCATGATCCCCACGTCCACCACCCGGCTGATCGGCCACAGCACCCGCACCAGCGTCGCCACCGGCAGCGCAATCAGCGGCGCAATCCGCGTGTTGTTCAAGGTTCCGATCACCTTGGGAAACACATCCGCCACATACGTCACCATCAGCGGCGGCAACGCAATCAGAAACAGCACCACCACATGTGCAATCCAGTCCGATTCGCTCCCCTCCGACAAGGCCCGCTCCAGCCGCGCCAGCAGCAGCGTGGAGAGAACGAACACAATGATGTTGCACGTCATGTTCCCCATGAGCAGGCTGGTCAGCAGCGACCGCGGATTCTCGCGCAGCCCCGCCGCCATCACTTCCAGCCGGTTCTTGGATTTTTTCATCCGCGCCAGCTCGTGCCGCGAAAGCGAGAAAAGGACCGTCTCCGCCCCCGAGAACATGCCCGAGATTCCCAGCAGCACCAGCAGCAGCACGAGGTAGAGAATGTTCTGCAGCACGAACGCCATCCGGGGAGAATTGTATATGCCCGGCGGCAGCGGTGGTAGAATCCGCCCCAAGACCCTGCGGGCAGGCGAGTTCAGTGCTCCTTTCGGCACTGGACCTCACGCCAACGGAGCATTGCCGCCCAGTCCGCACCCGCATTCCTTGAGGAGATTCCGCCCATGCGTTCCACCCTCGACACCCGTCTGCCCCGCCGCATCGCCGCCACCGTAGGCTCCGTCCTCCTCCCGCTTCTCCTCTCCGCATGCACCTCCGCCCAGGACGGCAGGGCCAAAGTGCACACCGACATCGGCGGACGCCACGCACAAACCCTCACCCACTGGGACTTCCTCAAGGACGCCCGCACGAACGACCCCGCCGCCGCCATGGCCGCCACCGGATGGACCCGGGTCACCCTCCCCCACACCTGGAACAACCGCGACGGCGAGGACGGCGGAAACAACTACGCCAAAATCCCCTGCTGGTACCGCACCCCCCTCACCGCAACGCCCGACATGCTCGCCCGCCGCGTCATCCTCCGCTTCGCGGGCGCCAACCGGCAGGCAGAACTGTTCGTCAACGGCGCCTCCGTCGGCACCCACGTCGGCGGCTTCGGCGCGTTCGCCTTCGACATCACCACCCGCTTGCACCCCGGAAAAAATGAACTCGCCGTACGCGTTTCCAACGAGCCCGACAAAAATTCCCCGCCGCTCTCCGCCGACTTCACCTTCTTCGGCGGAATCTATCGGCGCGTCGATCTGCTCGTTCTCGACCCGCTCCACATCTCTCCCCTCGATGACGCCTCCTCCGGGGTCCGCGTGCTGACCTCCGACATCACCGATGCATCCGCCAAAATCGCCGTCGGCTCGCTCATCGCGAACGATTCCGCCGCCCCCGTTCCCGCCCTGGTCGCCGTGGACGTGCGGGACGCCGAGGGCAACACCGTCGCCCACAGCGAAGCCCCCGCCGTCGCCATCCCCGGACGCGACACCCTCGTCCAGAGCGCACTGACCCTCAACAACCCGCACCTGTGGAACGGCCGCAAGGACCCCTACCTCTACAGCGTGCGCGTCCAGGTGAAGCGCGGCGGCGTCGTCACCGACGAAGTCACCCAGCCCCTCGGCATCCGCACCTTCGCCATCGATAAGGAGAAAGGATTCCTCCTCAACGGCCAGCCCTACCATCTCCACGGCGTCAACATGCACCAGGACTGGATCGACGAAGGCTGGGCCATCTCCGACAAACAGCTCGACGAAGACATGGCCTTCGTCAAGGAGATCGGCGCCACCGCCATCCGCCTGGCGCACTACCAGCACCATCCGCATTTCTACGACCTCTGCGACAAGGCCGGCATTGTCGTCTGGACCGAGGTCCCCGTCGTGAATTCCATCACGGCCGACGAAGCCTTCACCAAAAACGCCGAGCAGCAGGAACGCGAACTCATCCGCCAGAACTGGAATCACCCCTCCATCTGCTTCTGGAGCATGGGCAACGAAGTCGGCACCGGCGGCGGCAACCCCACCAAGCTCTTCACCGACATGAACCGCATCGCCCATCAGGAAGACCCCACCCGCATGACCACCCTCGCCTTCGCCGGCAAAGGCCGCGAATGGCCCGGCATCACCGACACCTGGGGCAAGAACCGCTACTTCGGCTGGTACAGCGGCTCGTTCGACGACCTTCCGAGGTTCCTCGCCGGCGAAGGCTCCGAGGCCATGAGCGAATACGGCGCAGGCGCCAGCATCTACTTCCACTCCGAATATCCCGTCCGCATGGACCACACCGAGGAATACCAGTGCCTCTTCCATGAGGTCTATTGGCCCGCCCTCAAGGCCAAGCCCTCCATCTGGGGCACCTATGTCTGGGTCCTCTTTGATTTCTCAGCAGACCAGCGCCGCGAAGGAGACCACGCCGGCCGCAACGACAAGGGCCTCGTCACCTACGACCGCAAGACTCGCAAAGACGCCTTCTACTACTACAAGGCCAATTGGTCTGACGAACCGGTGGTCCATCTCAACTCCAAGCGCTTCACAGTCCGCGGCCTCGATCACATCCCCATCAAGGTCTACGCCAACACCCCCGAAGTGGAGCTCGTCGTCAACGGCAAAAGCCTCGGCACAAAGAGCGGCCAGAACTGCGTCTTCCTCTGGGACGGCGTACCCCTCAAAGAAGGGGCAAACCACGTCATCGCCCGCGGTGAACGGAACGGGAAGAAGATCGAAGACACCTGCACCTGGACTTACAAGCCCGGCGCGCCCACGGAAGTCTACATCCCCCAGGATGAAACCATGCGCGAAGCATTGAAAAAAGGCCCGCCCCGCGCACCGGCCCCCAAGCCCCCCGCTGCCAAGCCCTGATCTCCCCTTTTCCCGATCCCGCTGTACAATCCGCCTCACATGTCACGTTCTATCTGGCGGAGTACATCGATGAAGCGTCACCTCCCCCTCGGCCTGCTCGCACTCTGCGCGCTGAGCGCCTGCTCCACTCAACACGCAGCGAATGCGCCCGTCAGCACAACGGACGCTCGCAAGCACATTCCCCTGGCCGATTGGAAGTTCGTCAAAGGTGACCCCGCCGATGCCGCCGCGCCGCGGGTCGATGAATCCCTGTGGCGCCCCGTCACCGTCCCGCACACCTGGAACGCTCTCGACGGTGAAAACGCCGGCGATTACTTCCGCGGCGCCTGCTGGTACCGCCGAAACCTCGATGTCTCCGCCCGCTGGAAAAACAAAACGCTCGTGCTCCGCTTCGAAGGCGCCAACCGTAAAACAGACATCTTCGTCAACGGCCAACGCGTCGGCTCCCACACCGGCGGCTTCGCTGCCTTCGCCGTCGATATCACCCGCGCCGTCCACCCCGGCAACAACCTCCTCGCCGTCCGCGTCACCAACGAAAACATCCCCACCTCCCCGCCGCTCTCCGCCGATTTCACCTTCTTCGGCGGCATCTACCGCCCCGCCGAACTCCTCGTGCTCGACCCCGTCCACATCTCCCCCCTCGACGACGCCTCCCCCGGCATCCGTCTCAGCACGCCCGACGTCACCGACGACCGCGCCCGCGTGGAACTCAACGCCCTCGTCCAAAACAGCAGCGACGCACAAACCCACGTGCAACTCCGCGCCACCGTCTTCGATGCCACCGGCAAAAGCATCGCCGAGCGCTCCCTCCCCCTCGATCTCGCCCCCCACGACACCCGCTCCGTCGATCAGCCCATCATCGTGCCGCAGCCCCACCGCTGGAACGGCCGCAAAGACCCCTACCTCTACCACGTGCAGGTGGACATCCTCCGCGACGGCAAAATCGCCGACTCTCTCACCCAGCCCCTCGGCATCCGCACCTTCTGGATCGATCCGCAGAAAGGCTTCATCCTCAACGGCCAGCCCTACCACCTCCACGGCGTCTCCCGCCACCAGGATCGCCAGGACAAGGGCTGGGCCATCTCCAACGCCGACCACGACGAAGACATGGCCCTCATCAAGGAGATGGGCTGCACCGCCATCCGCCTCGCCCACTACCAGCACTCCGAATATTTCTACGAGCTCTGCGACAGGGAAGGCATGATCGTCTGGGCAGAAGTCCCCGTCGTGAACGACATCACCCCCGGCGAAGCGTTCGCCGAAAACGCCGAACAGCAGGAACGCGAACTCATCCGCCAGAATACCAACCACCCCTCCATCTGCTTCTGGAGCATCGGCAACGAAGTCATGGGCCGCAACGGCGACCCGCGACCCCTCTTCAAAGAAATGAACTCCATCGCCCACGCCGAAGATCCCACCCGCATCACCACCATGGCGTTCGCCGTCCCCAAGATCGAAGCCGACACCGGCAAACAATGGCCGCGCGAATGGTGGGGCATCACCGACACCGTCGGCCAGAACCGCTACTCCGGCTGGTACCGCGGCACGCTCGCCGATTTCCGCCCCTTCGTGGAATCACAACCCTCCGAAGCCATCAGCGAATACGGCGCGGGGGCAAGCATCTACTTCCACAACGAACACCCCGTGCGCATGGACCACTCCGAAGAATACCAGTGCATCTTCCACGAAACCTACTGGCCCGTGATCCACGAGAATCCCAAAATCTGGGGCAGCTTCGCCTGGAACATGTTCGACTTCGCCGTCGCCCGCCGCAAGGAAGGCGACCACACCGGCCGCAACGACAAAGGCCTCGTCACCTACGACCGCAAAACCAGGAAAGACGCCTTCTACTACTACCAGGCCAACTGGTCCGACCAGCCCATGGCCCACATCAACTCCAAGCGCTTCACCGTCCGCGGCCTCGACCACATCGTCGTGAAGATCTACTCCAACGCCCCCGAAATCGAACTGATCGTCAACGGAAAAAGCCTCGGCAAAAAGAACGGCACGTACGCCACCTTCGTATGGAACGATGTCCCCCTCAACCCCGGCGAAAACCACGTCATCGCGCGCGGCACCAAAAACGCCACCCCCGTCGAAGACACCTGCACCTGGACCTACCGCCCAGGCGCCCCCACCGAAGTCGACATTCCCCAGGACGAAACGATGCGCGAAGAACTCAAGAAAGGCCCCCCACGCGCCCCCGCCGGCGACGCCTCCCTCCCCGCCAACCCCGTCGGCAAATAAAAAAAGAGCCCCGCATGCCAATGCGGGGCTTTTCTATCGAAGGGCAATCACCTCCCCCCCCTCAATCAATCTTCACTTCCTTCCCCGCCTCCGCACTCCGATACACCCCATCCAGCATCTTCTGCACCGCCAGCCCCGCCTCCCCTGGCGCCTCCAGCGGCTTGTTGTACAGAATCGCATCCACCCAGTTCCGCAGCTTGTAATCAAACAACGCCGGAAAATCCCCATTCCCCGTATACGACGGCGAATAGTTCGTCATGTGCCCCGCGCGATCCGTAAACACCGCCGGCGGATCCCACGTGCAGCCCCCCTTCTCGCCCATTAGCGTGAAGTTCCACACGTCCTTCTCAATGTGCGCGACAAACGACGCCTCGATCTGCAGGATCGCCCCGTTCTCAAACCGGATCTGCCCGATCGCCAAATCCTCCACCGTGTACGTCTTGTAATCCCAGTTCGGCCACTGGCTCGCGATCTTCGACGCCTTGTTCCCCATGTACGTCCACGTGTTCCCCGACGCCGCCACCGGCCGCGGCGACCCCATCACGTAATGCGCCATCTCAATCACATGCACGCCGATATCAATCATCGGCCCGCCGCCCTGCAGGTGCTTCTGCCCGAACACCCCCCAGTTCGGAATCCCCCGCCGCCGCAGCGCCTCGCATTTCACAAACATCACCTTGCCAAATTCCCCCTCATCGCGCGCCGCTTTCAAAAACCGCGTGCTCGGATGAAACCGGTACTGAAACCCCACCGCCAATTTCTTCTTGTTCTTCTCCGCCGCATCAATCATCTTCTGGCATTCTTTCGGCGTCATCGCCATCGGCTTTTCGGTCATGACGTGCGCCCCCGCATTCAGCGAATCAATCGTCGACGGCCCATGCACCCCGTTCGGCGTGCAGATGTCCACCGCGTCCGGCTTGATCTTCTTCAGCATCTCCTTCCAGTCCTTGAACAGCTCCGTCACCCCGTACTTGCTCTTCACCCAGTCCAGCCGCTGCTGCCGGTTGTCCACCGCCGCCACCAGCTCCACATCCGGGAACTTCTGCAGGGTCTGCAGATGCAGATCCGAAATCCCGCCCGCCCCGATCAGCGCCACGCGCAGCTTCTTCCCTTTGAATTCCTGGCCGGAGTCGCTCGCAAACGATTGAGTTGAAACACCTGAAGGCATGAAAACCCCCTGTAAAAAAGGCCCAATCTGAACAGCCGCGACATTGTGGGCCCCTGCACTCCACAGGTCAACGCTTATCACCCACCTATTTCAACTCAGCGCAACCTTGCAGCAAAACCTGCAACCTTTCTCCCTGCGGCACATGGGTTGTTGCACTCTCCCTCACCACGGAGGGCCCCCACAGCACGGCCGCTGTCCCACGCCCTCCCATCACCCTCGAGGAGAAAACCCATGGCACGTTCACGCAACGTTCTCAAAAGCATGAAGGGCAAATTCACCCGCGGCAAACCCAAAGCCACAGGCCGCGCCGCCGGACCTCCCCCACTCGAAAAACTCGACCAGAAAACCCGCAAGCTCAAACCCGAACAACGCGATGCCATCGAAGGCCTCGAACTCGGCGCCCGCTACGCCGGCCGCACGTTCAAACGCACCGGCAGCCCCAACGACAAACCCACCACCCGCCGCCGCCCCCCCATGCCCAACGAATCCGACCGCACCGACATGGACCGCCACGGCGGCAGGAAGAAAAATTAACGGAGGACCTGATTCACACGGAAGGACAGCGAAGGTTCGAAGAGCGCAACCAGTATGGAGTCGCCCGAGAGATGTTGAACATCGGCGTAGCGAAATCCAAACCGTTGCGCCGAGTCTGATACTGGCCGCCGGTAGATTTCAATGCGACGATCAGGAATGTTAATCACCCAATATTCCCTGATGCCAGCCGAAGCATAAAGAGACATTTTCTTCGTCTGGTCAAATCGTAACGTGCTGTCGCTCACCTCGATCACAAGCAATGCCGAGGTCGGGAATGTTCCTTCGTTCGTGCCCGGCCCCTGAACAATCGCAATGTCCGGTTCGGGAAAATCCTCGCCGATCTGAAGAGTAGCCTGCACCCGAACCCAGTACTTTTCATCATCCAGCGAATTCAAAATCTTCGTCAGTCGTGACACAACGTTGGCATGTGCATTGTGAATCGGCGACAGCTGGATGATTTCCCCGTCGATAAGTTCCACCCGCTGGTTATCGAAAAACCCAAGCTCCGCCAGGCGTAGATATTCCTCAGCCGTCCATCGCCGCGTAGCAATGCCATCGGGTCGCACAATTGGAGGTGGAAATAGCGTAGTCAGAGCGTCCCCTAGTATACCGCTTAGCTGCACTAAGCCCGCGCCAAAACCCGCAACCCCGCCCGCCCAGGCTTCTCCGGCCGCGGCTCCGGCGGCGCACCCACCGCCACCCCCGCCGTAATATCCAGCATCCGCTGCAAACTCACCTTCGCCCAATACTTCGTATACCCATCCACCGTAATCTGATTCACAACTTTCCCCTCCGCCAACTGATCCAGCACCCACAGCAAATGCGGCGGATCAATCCGATACATCGTCGTGCACAAGCACTGGCACTCCGACAAAATCACAATCTGCTTGTCCGGATGCTGCCGCGCCAACCGGTTCACCATGTGCACTTCCGTCCCCACCGCCCACTTCGATCCCGCCGGCGCCGCCGCAATCGTCTTCCCGATCAAATCCGTCGAACCCGCCAGGTCCGCCTTCTGCACCACCTCATGCCGGCACTCCGGATGCACAATCACCTGCACCCCCGGAATCTTCGCCCGCACCTGGTCCACATGCTCCGGCCGAAACAACTGGTGCACCGAGCAATGTCCCTTCCACAAAATAAACGTCGCCTTCCGAATCTGCTCCTCGGTCAACCCCCCGCCCGCCTGCTTGTAATCCCACACCACCATCGACTCGAGCGGAAACCCCATCTTCACCGCCGTATTCCGCCCAAGATGCTGATCCGGAAAAAAAATAATCTTCCGCCGATTCTGAATTCTGAATTCTGAATGCTGAACTCCCTCCGGCATGTTCAACGCCCACCGCAAAATCTTCTCACAATTGGAACTCGTGCAAACCGCCCCCTCATGCTCCCCCACAAAACTCTTCAAACTCGCCGCCGAATTCATGTACGTAATCGGCACCAGCTTAAACCCCTCCACCCCCGCGCACGCCTCCTCAATCACCTGCCAGGCATCCTCCACATCCTCCAGCGCCGCCATATCCGCCATCGAGCACCCCGCCCCCATGTCCGGCAAAATCACCTTCTGGTGATCCGCCGTCAGAATATCCGCCGACTCCGCCATGAAATGCACGCCGCAGAACACCACATATTCCGCCTTCGTCAGCTTCGCCGCCTCCCGCGAAAGCTGAAACGAATCCCCCACCACATCCGCGAATCGAATGACATTGTCCTGCTGATAGTGATGCCCCAGGATCACCAGGCGCTCCCCCAGTTCGCTTTTGCGTTCAGCGATCCGCCGCACCACCTCATCAGTCGGTAAGCTCGTGTAACTCCGCGGGATAGGTTGCTGCCAGTTCATCTTTTCTCCTCAGCAAGTCCCCCATTATAGCGACAACCCCGGCGGAAATGAGGGGGCCCACCCCACAAAAACGCGCCGCGTCTGCACTCCCCGCAATCGCCCAACCCCCTGTTCCCCCAATGCTTGTAAAGCTTTCCCCAAATCCGAACGATCAATGAAACAGACGAGTCGGTCGCCTGCCCTTTCCCCTTCTTCGCAGACGCCCGAATTGTGGAGGCCGATCCATGCACCAGGTCAGCTCTGATGTGGGCGCGCAGGCGCCCACCGATGCCGCGCCGCCTCTCCCTGGCCTCCACGTCATGGCCGAAACCTTCCACTGGTCCCTCCCCTCGCGTCCCGAACTCATCGAAAAAACCGTCATGGCCCTCAAGGAACGCGCCGAGCGCTGCGGACTCTGCAACGAAGATCGCGTCACCGGCCTCGTCATCTCCCTCACCGAAGCCATCACCAACGCCATGGTCCACGGCAACCTCGAGATCTCCTCCGATGTCCGCGAACGCACCGACGGCGAATACGGCCGCCTCCTCGCCGCCCGCTGTGCCGACCCCCGCTTCGCCGACCGCGAAGTCCAGGTCGATGTCCACTGGGATGGCCACCGCTGCCAATGGACCATCTCCGACCACGGCCACGGCTTCAACGTGGACGAAGTCCTCAAAAAGCTCGAAACCGACGAAGTCTCCGAACTCGCCAGCGGCCGCGGCATCCTCCTCATGCGGGCCTTCATGGACGAAGTGAAATGGTCCAACGGCGGCCGCGAAATCCGCATGTCCATGTCCCGTGGCGAAGCCGCCGACATCGGCGAAGCCCAACGCACCCGCGTCCGACACGCCGTCAAAACCCTCGGCTATAGCACCGACAAACCCGTCGACGCCGTCGCCACCGCCATCTCCCCCAGCGGCGTCGAACTCGTCGCACAAGGCCTCACCACCGCAAAACGACTCATGATCGAAATCGAAATCGACGGCAAGAAAACCCTCGTCCCCGTCGAAGTCCGCCACGTCACCCCCATGTCCGCCGACTGGGTCCAGATCGACTGCCGCTTCACCTCCGAAGACAACGCCAACAGCGCCAGCGCCGAACAACAACGCGCCGCCATCGAACGCATCCTGCAGGGCACCCACAAAGCCGCCGACGCCGGACACGAACGCCGCACCGCCGAACGCTTCCAATACACCGAGGTCGTCCGCATCGAACGCAAGGACGGCTCACTCCTCCACGGCATGGCCCGCGACCTCTCCCGCGGCGGAATGGCCTTCATCGGCAACTTCGAACTCGACCGCAACGAAACCATCACCCTCACCCTCGACGCCGAACCCCCCGTCAAAGTCGCCTGCCAGGTCATGCGCGTCCAACACCTCGCCGGCGTCTACCGCGACTTCGGCGTCAAATTCCTCACACCCACCACCCGCTGAAAAACTCCCGCCCCCCCCGTTTCGTCATTCGATCATTCGTCATTCGCCCTTCACCTTCTCCTTCCCCTCCTTGCGCCCCTCCCCGCCCACCCCGCACGCCTGCAGCGCCAACTCAATCTGCACCTGCAACTCCGCCAGTTGCACCTCTGCAGCCGATTGCCGCCGTTTCAATTCAAGAAGCTTCCGATCCGGCGCCGCCGGTACCTTCAAATTCATATCAACCACTTTCGGGAAAAGCCGATCGCTCGCGGGTTCCTTCCCCTCTGCGCCCCACTCCTTGGGACGCGCCAATCGTTCCCCCTGAGAACGCATTCTCACTTTGAATCGTTTCGATGTTTAGAGGATTCGCCGCCAATTTCCCCGCGCCCCTCGCCCGCCCAACCGCCCCGCTGCATCCCGCCGCACCCCCCCGCATTTCGCCGCATCCGACATCCCGCCGCTTCTCACCCGGGCCCCGGCGCATCCCGCCTGTTCCGCGCCGCCTGTCGCAGGGACTGATGCGAATAACGCAGATTCTCCGCCAGGTCCAGCGCCGCCTGCACCGCCTCCCCCAGCGGCCGCTTCGCCTGCTCCACCCCGCCCGCCTCTTCAATCTGCGCCATCAACTCGCGCAGCGTGTCCAGCCGCGCAGTCGCCGCCTGATAATACAAAATCGCGTAGCGCCTGCCTTCGTCCAGCTTCAAGATTTCTTCGTCTGATGTACTCATGAGCGAACATTGGGCTCCGTTGAATACGCCAATGCCGAAATGTCGCATCATGGCAGACAGCCCGCCCAAAAATCGCGACACCCCGGCTCAAATTGAACACCTGCTTGAACCTGCTACAGCAGAGGCAAATGCAATACCTTGCTTATCCAAAACTTATAGTCCGATAAGCCGTCCCGCCCTTCACCTCTCCTTCCTCACGCGAATTTCTAATTTTCTGCAAAACGTCACCCCCCGGTTCGTCTGTAAGATGAAGCCAGCGCTCAGCTTGCCCTTGCCACGGAGTCTCTGTCCTTGTCCGCTGACCTCCAACTCCTCCAGGCCTACGCCCGCACGCGCGACGCACAAGCCCTCTCCGCGCTCGTATCCACCTACAGCGACATGGTTTACGGAACCTGCCTCCGCATCCTCAAAAACGTCGCCGACGCCGAGGACGCCACCCAGGAATGCTTCCTCCGACTCGCCCGCGATTCCGCCAAGGTCCACACCTCCCTCGGCGCCTGGCTCCACCGCTGTGCCACGAACGAGTGCATCAGCCGCGTCCGCTCCCTCTCCGCCAACCACCGCCGCGAACGCGCCTACGAAATCAACCGCCAGGAAGAAAAAAAAGAATCCTCCTGGGGCGAAATCTCCGACCAGGTCGACAAAGCCCTCGAAGAACTCCCCGATGAACTCCGCGCAGTCCTCATCGGTCACTTCCTCGAACGACGCACCCAGACCCAGCTCGCCGCCGAGCTCGGCGTCTCCCCCGCCACCATGTCCCGACGCATCAACGAAGGCGTCGAAGCCATCCGCAAAAAACTCGCCCGCTCCGGCGTCATCGTCTCCGCCCTCGTCCTCGGCATCATGCTCCTCGAAAACACCGCCCATGCGTCTCCCGTGACGCTCCTCGCAGGTCTCGGCAAAATGGCCATCGCAGGCCCCGGCGCTTCCAGCGCCGCCGCCTCAACCGTGGGAGCCGCGGGTACCAAAACAGCGGCCTCCGGTGTGGGCACGGCAACCTCTACATCAAGTTCTCTGCTATCGGGAAAACTGTTGCTGGCCTACACGGGGGCCGCTGTTTTTGTCATTGCTGCCGCCGGTCTCCTCTCCTGGAAACTCGTCCGGCACCCCGCCCACCCCGGCAATGCCGGCCCCGCCGACGCTACCCTCCTCACCAGCAGCGCCGACACCGCCGCCCGCGACCGCGCCATCGCTGCACTCTCCCCACAACAACGCCGCATCGACGAGCTCGTCTACCAGCTCCGCATGGCCACGCCCCCTGACAAACCCGCCCAGTGGGTCCAGACCGTCAAAGACCTCGCCGCCATCGGCAAACCCGCCGTCTCCACCCTCGCCGCCGAACTCGACAACGCCCGCCGCGACGGCGAACAACGCCTCCTCATCCTCACCCTCCGCAACATCGGCGACGCCCGCGCTGTCCCCTCACTCATCCGCGCGCTCCCGCGCGTCTCCCCCGCCATCCAGGCCTCCGAACTCCCCACCAGCGATCCCGCCACCCGCGACTTCCTCGCCAAAAACACCATCGCCCACTCCTCCGCCGAATACTGGGGCTTCTCCACCCTCGACGCCGGCATCACCCAGTGCACCGCCGCCCTCGAATCCCTCACCCGCCACTCCGAAGGCCGCGACGCCATCACCAACGGCGCCCGCAGCGACGACCCCGCCGAAGTCGCCCGCGACCAGGATCTCCGCACCGACCTCGCCGACCGCTGGGCCCAATGGTGGAAACTCCACTACAAGGACCTCGTCTCCGAAAAGGACCTCGCCTCCCTCGATGCCGCCCGCACCGACCTCATAGACCCCGTCGGCCGGGCCGCCTTCGGCCCCGTCTTCCCCGCAGGCCTCCGCCCCGGACCTCTCCACGAAGCCACCCTCCAAGCCGCCGGCACCTGGGATGCCCCCGCCTACATCGACCTCGACAACGACAAAATCCTCCAGCACAACGAAGGCTGGCACAACATCGGCACCTTGGATGTGGAGAAGGGTGATTGGATCGCTCAGGCGGGCGTGGATGCCTACGCCCGCCTGACGCGCCCACTCGACCGCAATGCACCCTCCCGCATCCCCATGCTCCAATCCCGCGGCCTCACCGCCTGGCCCGTCCCCAACCAGCGCTTCGACCGCATCGACGCCGAACTCGCTCAGGACAAACCCCTCGACCTCGGCGCCCAAGGCCCCACCGAACGCCTCCTCCCCACCGACGAAAAAACCGGCGCACCCCTCTACAACGCCTACCCCGCCACCTTCCTCTTCGCCACCCGCGAAGGCGGCCGCGGCATCCTCCAGATCACCGGCCCCGCCAACAACAACTCCGCACTCCACCTCCGCTACCGCATGCTCCAAGGCACAACCGTCCAGCAGCCCCCGCTTGCCATCGCTCTCGCCCAACCCGACCAGACCCCCGCCCCCGCCTCCTTCGGCGAAGTCCACGATGTCACCCTCGCCTCACCCCTCGCCCGCGACGATTCCGCCCTCGACCTCCACACCGGCAAAACCATGCCCCAGCAGATCGACGACGACGTCATGCTCACTGCCGCCAAACGCCAATGGCTCGAAACCTGGGGTGGCGACCTCCTCACCCTCACCTGGCCCAACCGCCAGCTCTGCGGCCTCGGCGGCGACCAGATGCTCGCCCTCGAAGTCTCCCCCAACGCCTGGGACAACCTCTCCCCGCAACTAGCCCAATCCATCCTCGCCCGCCGCGACCCCTCCGCCGCCAACGCCGCCGGCGCCTTCCTCATCCCCGACCCCACCCACCCCCTCCCCGCCACCTGGCTCCTCCAAACCCGCACCGGCGAATCCGCCCTCCTCCAAATCACCGAACTCTCCCCCGACCACCTCACGCTGCGCTACAAGCTGATCGCCGAAAAGTGAGAACCAAGAAGCAAGAAGTGCAAGGGCGCCGATCTTCTTCCTTCTTCCTTCTTCCTTCTTGATTCTTGATTCTTGATTCTTCCCTACCTCGTCTTCGCCAAGTCATACCTCCCCAACCACCACCGCCTCACCTGGATAATCGGCCGTGCAAAAAACCGATGCACCCGATGCCACCACCCCGGGCACTTCGCCTTCTCAAATTCCTCCGCCGTGCACGCCGCCGGCACCATCCGCGTCTTGTGCTTATAAAAGTGATACCAGTCCGCCCGAATGCACCGCCGCGTGATATACCGCCCCAGCGGATTCATGCTCAGAATCCCGAAAAACGGATTCGGATAAATGCACGAAATCTGAAAATCAATCAGCCACGGCCGCCCGTCCGACCCATGCAGAATGTTCTCCCGCTTGTTCGCATCCACATACGCCACCCGCCGCTCATGGATCTGCTCAAACAACCGCGCCAGGTCATCAAAGAAATCCGCCCCCACCTCCCCATTCGCATACAAATCATGCCCCGGCACAAACGCGTGCAACAATCCCGTCTCCCCCACCCGCCCCAAAAATGCCGGAATTCCCGCAATCCCCTGCAGCCGCTCGTACACCGCCACCTCATGATTCGCCAGGATCCGCCCCATCCACCGCATCGGAAACCCCAGGAAATGATGCGTCCGCTGCACCTTCAACACCCCCAGCGCCCCATTCCCATCCCGCTCATAAAGCGCCGTCGCCGCCCAAAAATCATGCTTAAAAAGCGCCTTCATCCGCCACGTCTCCCCCTGGAGCGCAAACTCCCCCGGCAACTCCTCCTTCCCAAGAGCAAAAAAAGCCGCCGGCGGTCGTGGTTTGCAACACTCACTCATGGCCGCAGTATATTCCCAGATGCCTACCCCTAGAAGCGTCTCCCCCCCTGATAACGAATAACCAATACACAAATAACTAATCCCTACGGCCCAATCGTCCCATCCGAAGTCTTCCTCACCGGCACCATCACCGTGTCCGGAAAATCCCCATTCATCGCCGGACTCGCCGGCAGCGTCCCCGGCGAACTGATCGCCGTCCCCGGCTGAAACGCCCCGCCCGACGCCGTCTGCACCGTAAAAATGTTCTCGTTGTTCGCCCCGCAGTACGGATCCCGGCACCAATCCACATGCCCGTCCCCGTACGATACGTTCTGCCCCGCACTCTCATGACTCGCCGTGTTCAACAGCTTCCCTGTCGTCCCCTTCGGCCCGTCCGGCTGCTTCACATTCGCCTCCGCCAGCGGCGCAATGTCCGACATCAGCGGCGTGTTCGAACTCATGTCCCCGCCCCGCCACGCAGCCGTCACCGTCCCACCGCTCGTCCATGGATACGTGATCGAATACGAAATCTGCGTCGGCCCCTGAAAATTGCAGTACCAGTTCCCCGTCGTCTGGTCCATGTTCTGCGCCGGCGTGATCACGTACCGATCCGACTTGCACAAAAAAATCTTCGCCGGCGCCTGGTTCCGCAAATTCAAAATCCACAAACACGCCGACGGACTCCCCTGCATCACCGTCGGCAACTTCGCCAGCGTCTGGTCCGCCCCCGGAAAACCCTCCGGCGTCCCCGTCGCCGGAACCCCCGTGTAGCTGTTCGCGCTCGTCGGCGGACTCGTCGTCGGAAAACACGAAAAATCCTGCTGGTACGTGATCATCGATTCCGTCAGCCCATGCAGGTTCGCCGCACAATACGCCCGGTTCGCCAGTTCCTTCGCCTTCCCCAGCGACGGCAGCAAAATCGAAATCAGCAACGCAATGATCGACACCACCACCAGCAACTCAATCAGCGTAAACCCCGCCCGCGAATGCCCCGAGGCGCGCCGCAACAACCCAACCGATGCCATATCCACCTCGCCGTTGTACCCCGCCAAGTATAACAAATCCCCCGCTCCCGCCCCCCGCCCCTGCCCCCGCATCCCCCCTTTTTTAAAAAATTCCACTTCCTCCCGAACCTTTCACCCGCCTCTCTCGTACCTACATGCAACTACATTGCATATCCACCCCACTTGCGGTAAGCTCTATCCAGGCCTTGTTCCAAACAAACGAGTCATGCCATGAAAAACCTCCTCAAAAACTTCACCCCCCTCGCCGCCGCCCTCCTCGCCCTCTCCCTCGCGGCCTGCCAGCAGCAATCCGTCTCCTCCAAACCCATTGTCGTCTCCTCCATCTTTGCCTACTACGACGCCGCACGCGCCATCGCCGGCGACAAGTGCGACGTCCGCCTCATCCTCCCCCCAGACACCAGCCCCCACGACTATCAGCCCACTCTCGCCGACAAGGCCCTCGCCACCACCGCCAAACTCTTCATCATGAACGGCCTCGGCATCGATGACCGCTTCGCCGACCTCCTCTCCGATTCCAAGGCCAAAAAACTCGTCATCGGCGACGTCGTCCCCCACGACCAGCTCCTCCACTCCGACGAAGTCTCCCTCGACAACAAGCCCGCCGAATCCGACGCCTCCATGGGCAACCCTCACATCTGGCTCGACCCCCTCGTCCAGATGAAAGCCGCCGAAGCCATTCACGACGCCCTCGTCCAGATCGACCCCGCCGGCCAATCCACCTTCGATGCCAACCTCAAAACCTACCTCGACAACCTCCACGCACTCGACAACGAATTCGCCGCCGCCGTCAAAACCTTCAAATCCAGGGACTTCATCGGCTTCCACTCCGCCTACAGCTACCTCGCCCACCGCTACGGACTCCACCAGGTCGCCTCCATCGAGGAAATCCCCGACGCCGGCCTCTCCCTCGAACAAATCCAGAAAATCGAACAGATCATCAAGGACAAAAACATCCACTACATCGCCGTCGAAACCGCACTCGGCGCAAAAAACACCGTCGAAAAAATAAAGGACGAAGCCCACGTCCAAACCATCACCCTCCAACCCCTCGAAACCTACGACAACCCCAACGACACCTACCTCTCCCTCATGAAACAAAACCTCGCCGCCCTAAAAACAGCTCTCGAAGGTTAACCAACGCGCATTCGCTACTTAACCACTTAACCACTTAACCACTTAACCCCGACCCAAAACATCGCCTAAAATAACTCCAGAAACTCTCACCTTTCACCGGTGCCCTCATGACCACCTTCACCCCCCTCAACATCCCCCCCCCCTCCCACGTCGACGCCCAGTCCGACCTCGGCCAGCACCAGCAATCCGACGACGTCATCTGCATCCACGACGTCTCCTTCGCCTACGACCGCCGTCCCGCCCTCCAGCACATCACCCTCCACGTCAAACGCGGCTCCACCCTCGGCATCATCGGCCCCAACGGCGGCGGCAAGTCCACCCTCATGAAACTCATGCTCGGCGTCATCAAACCCGACTCCGGCTCCATCACCGTCCTCGGAAAATCCCCCGCCGAAGCCTGCGCCAACGGCGCACTCGTCGGCTACGTCCCCCAACGCCACGTCCTCGACTGGTCCTTCCCCATCACCGTCCGCCAGGTCGTCACCCTCGGCCTCATCGGCCGCAAAGGCACCTTCGGCGGCTTCTCGCGCGATCAAAAAAACCAGGTCGAACGCACCCTCGCCGCCGTCGAAATGATGAAACACGCCGACCAGCCCATCGGCGGCCTCTCCGGCGGCCAGCAGCAGCGCGTCTTCATCGCCCGCGCTCTCGTCAACGAACCCCAGATCCTCTTCCTCGACGAACCCACCACCGGCATCGACCAGGCCGGCCAGGAAAAATTCCTCAACCTCCTCAACGAACTCAAAAAACAGTACGGCCTCACCCTCGTCATGGTCTCCCACGACCTCCGCTCCGTCGTCGCCTCCTGCGACCGCGTCGCCTGCCTCTCCCGCAACCTCCACTACCACGACCGCCCCCAGGGCCTCTCCTCCGACGTCCTCTTCAAAGTCTTTCAATGCGACCTCGACGCCGTCCTCGACACCCACTCCGGTCTCCACGACCACTCCTGCTGCAACCACGACCACGGCCACTCCGACTGCACCGACGCCCCCCACACCCACACCCCCCTCTTCACCCCCGCCCCCTTCGCCCCACCCAAAAAAAACTAGCAAACAACCCCAAATCCGCCCAACCCACTTAACCCACTTAACCACTTAACCACTTAACTACTTAACTACTTAACCGTGTCCCCTCGGAGCACCTCAATGCCCCACCTCCCCCCCGCTCTCATCGACACCAACATGCTCTACGTCGCCCGGCACCTCCTCATCGCCGGCCCCATCATCGGCGCCTCCTGCGCACTCCTCTCCGTCTTCGTCGTCCTCCGCCGCATGGCCCTCATCGCCGAAGGCGTCTCCCACGCTGGCTTCGGCGGCATCGCTGTTGCCCTCCTCCTCGGCTACTACCTCCCCGCTCTCGACAACGACATCGTCCGCGAAATCATCACCGGCCTCTTCTGCCTCGCCACCGCCATGCTGATGGGCTATGTCACCCGACGCAAACGCGTCTCCGAAGATTCCGCCATCGGCATCTTCCTCGTCGCCACCGTCGCCATCGGCATGCTCCTCCTCTCCATCCGCTCACGTCTCCCCTCCCAGGGCCGGCCCATCCCACCCGACGTCGAATCGCTCCTCTTCGGCTCCTTCGCCTCCGTCAACGCCACCGACACCTGGGTCGCCGCCGGCGCCATGCTCATCGTCTACGGCACCATCTTCGCCCTCTACTACCAGTTCCTCTACACCACCCTCGATGAAGAAATGGCCCGCATCAACGGCGTCAATACCAAACTCATCAACACACTCCTCCTCGCCATCATCTCCCTCGTCATCGTCGCCTGCGCCCGCATGGTCGGCTTCCTCATGATCACCGCCCTCACCATCATCCCCGGCGCCACCGGCAACATGCTCTCCCGACGCTTCGCCGGCGTACTCGTCGCCTCCATCCTCATCGGTACCCTCGGCACCTTCTCCGCCGTCGCTCTCGCCACCGCCTTCCCCACTGTCCTCCCCTACGACCCCGGCCCACTCGTCGTCCTCACCCTCTTCCTCGTCTTCGCCATCGTTTGGACCATCCGCACCTTCTTCAAACCCAAAACCCTCGCCCCCGACGCCGAACCCCCCACCCAACCCCACGACCACGCCCACCCCAGCGCCTTCGGCCACACCCACGCCCATTAATTGTGGGGCCGCCCCCCCGTCGGCCATGTTCTATGGCGACCGAACCAACAGCAACCCTCAAACCCATCCCAACCCCTCCCGCCCCCGTATCACATAAAGTCCAGATGAGGTGCCCCATGCCAAGAAACCCCCTCCTCCCCACATTCCTGCTCACCCTCTGCCTCGCCACCGCCGCCACCCGAGCCGACACCCCCGCCACTCAGCCCTCCTCCCCCGGCACCCTCTACGAAGACCCCACCGCCAACTCCTCCGTCACCGTCACGCAAATCCTCCCCAACTCCAGCACCAGCATGATGACCTTCGGCGCCGTCAAACGCATCCGCGTCTCCAACGACATCCTCATCATCGAATGGGGCACCACCGCCACCACCCTCCTCCCCAAACAATTCGTCGGCTCCCTCACCGTCAACAAACGCACCGACCCCACCCCCGCCAAATAACCAAAATCGCGAGCCACACGGATGCCCCCACCTCGGCCCTGGGTGCCATGCTTATGCCCCAACCTCGGGGGCATAAGCATGCAGAGCAGCCCCGCAAAAACACATTGCACCCGACGCCAATGATCCGCCCTCAAAGCTCAGGGATTGAATCCCTGCGGCACGTACAACGATTGTGCCCCCACCCACGCTTGCGACTTCGCGGCGTCCCACCAGGAGGACCCACAGCGCCCGAAAATCACCAACGCCCCCGAAGAAGAAAGACAAAAGGGGTCAGAGAAAGACAAAAGGGGAAGGGGTCAGAAATCAATATCCACTCTCCCATTCGCACCCCGTCGCATACCTCCTCTCACCCTCGCCCACCCTCCTCCAACCTATCCAACATTAATCCCGCCCCCGAGCCGATGACGGTATGATGACGCTCTGCAGACATGCCCCGCGCCCAATCCTGGATTGCTGCCGCTCGGGCATCACATGCGGAGGATTTGCTTCAGGGAGATTTGGCGCGTGCAGAGAATCTTATCGAAGCCCTTGGTGATTGCATTGTTTCTCCTGCTCGGGCCAGCCGTAGCCGTTGCGCAAAAGATTCCCGAATCCGCACAGACCCAACTACTCGAGTACAAACCGAACCCGTTCGAAGGACCCGCGGACTATAAACCCCTCGCGGGATATATCGTCGGTGTCCTGGTCAGCGACGTTTCAGCCAATCTCCGGGATGAAGGATCAGGAACGGTTCCCAAGGAAATCGGCTTCGCAACCGAGGGCCGCTACAGCTACTACCGCCTTATCTGGCCTTGTCTTGTTCAAGGCAAGGGACTGGATATTTCCTTCGCCGTGGGCGAAAGTGGAAACGTCCACAAAACATTCAAAAACATGTGCGAAGCTTCCACCGACACAGCAACTCCTTACGGGGTCAAACCGCCCCAAAGGCAAAAGGGGTCAGAAATCAATATCCATTCTCCCGTTCGCACCCTGTCGCACACCTCCCCTCACCCCGGCCCCTGCTCCTCCAACCTCTCCAGCATCGGCCCCAACCGCTCATCCGCCCACCCCATCGACATCTTGAAAAAATACCCAAACACCACCAGCGCCACCGCAATCGCCGCCAGCGTCACATGATGCCGCGGCCGCCACCGCCGTATCGTTGGCACATACGCAATCAACGTCAGAATCGCCCCCACCACCACCACCGCATCAAAACTCGCCCGCTGCCAATAGAGTCCTCCCAAATGCACCCACATCCCAAACTCATCAAACGTCAGCCCCAGCCCAATCCCATACACCACCGCCGCCACATTCATCCGCCACCCGCACGGCCGCCGAAACACCAGATACCCCCCCACCGCGCTCAACAGAAAAATCCCATAATTCAAATGATGCACATGCGTCTTCCCCACATGAAAAAACAACGCCGCCGGAAGCTTGTGCGCCATGATGCAGATCACCAGCACCCGCGCCACCAAAAACGTCAGCAGAAACGACGCCAGCACCAGCCGCGCCAGCCCATTCTCCACCGGCTTCTCCACCCCCCCGCACGCCCGATCCGCACCTTCCACCATGCGCCCTCTCCACGACAAACACCCCTCATTCGTCGGCTTCCCCCCCACCACCAGGAGACTTTTTTCCCCACCACCACCCGCCCACTCCCGGCCCAAAACCCTCCGCAAACCGCCCCAAACCCCCACGCGAATGCCCCAAACCCCACCCCTTTCTATCCTTTTCCCACCCCAAACTCACCCCGAACCCCTCCCACATCCCTCCATGACCCCGCCATCCGCACCCCGAATTGCACCAACTCCCTCCCAACGACCTGCCGCAAAAACAAAAACGAGCCGAGCATCGCCCGCCTCGCTTACTGAATTCTCATTGATTTGTCGGCTTACTATCTCGCTGGAGAAAACACCTTCCACAGGACCGGCTTATATCAATCAAGTAGGCAATCCGGGTGAACAAACCGTCTCACGCAGTTCGCCAGGCATCAACCCGGCCTCTTACTGCACCGGCGCCGGCGCTTCCACGCCAACCCGCTTCACATTCGTGGCCTTCAGACCCTTCGGGCCCGGTTCACAGTCGAATTCCACCGCCTCACCTTCTTTCAGCGTGCGGAATCCTTCAGCGACGATGGCAGTGTGATGGACAAAAATGTCCTGACCGCCTTCCCCGCAAATGAACCCAAACCCCTTCTGATCGTTAAACCACTTGACCTTCCCCTGTGTACGGCCCACGACCATACTCCATCCAAAGAACTCAGCTCGCCTTGCTTGACGTAACCTGCATACCGACGGCGGCTTATCCCCGGCACGCTGGACAACACTCTCCGTTGACTCCGCCTGCGACTTGTACAGCTCCACGCCGCCCTGTTTTCCCACAGCGTCATCGACAGGAAATGTAGATTGGTCGATAACACACTATGGCCTCATAATACTCAAATGTCAACCATAACCTTTTGCGAATCGTTGCGCAAAACCCCTATTTTTCCCAATCTTTCCCCCCTTTCCCGCGCAAACGGCGTAACCAATAAAGACGGCCATCCGTCCGCGTCATCTCCAAACCCCCGCTTTGCTTCATCCCTTTTCGCGAGCTAAACTGGACAAACTTCCTTCCTCTGAGGCCTCCATGTCCCTTACCCCCGCACTCCCGGCGCAACGCGTCGTCGTGCTCCTCGGACCCCTCCGGCTCCGCTGGCCCGAACCCCTCGCCACCGCACTCGAACTCGGCGAGCTCCACCTCGAATCCGCCGCCTCCCTCCACGAAGCCGCCGCCCTCCTCGCCACCCACCGCTCCCTCCGCCGCGCACTCCTCATCGACCCCGCCCTCCTCACCGCCACCGACATCCCCCTCCTCCGCATCCTCAAATCCCGCCTCCCGACTCCCATGCTCTTCCTCCCCCTCACCAACGCCGCCAGCCCCGCCGTCCGCCACGCCTCCGACCTCGGCGTCCACCCCTGGCATCACGCCGAACCCCTCCTCTCTCCGCCCGCAGCCGGCCCCCCGGGGGCGGGGCGGGGGCGGGCGGCCCGCGCGGCCGCGCGCGGGGGGGGGCGCGCGGCCGCGGGGGGGG
>JBQCGD010000067.1:0-8938 GCA_051955985.1 Phycisphaerae bacterium
TTGACCCGGCTCATCGCATCGAGCCGCACACGTTCCTTTGCCGACATTGTCAGTTTTTCCATCCTGGCCGGTATACCCCGGCCTTCGGTGGGTGACACTTCTACTTCGGCTAAGGGGTGACAATTCTACTCCGGTACAACAGCAGGTTAGCCGGCGGTTTCAACCGCCGCGTCCTCACCTGCTACAATACTCCCGTTTCGTGTCCTTCGTCTCTTTCGTGGCCAATTTATGACCCCCCCAAACAAGCGCATCATCCTCGCCATCACCGGCGCCTCCGGCGCCCTCTACGCCAAACGCCTCCTCGAATCCCTCCTCGCCGCCAACGCCGAACTCTTCCTCATCATCTCCCCCACCGGCCGACGACTCCTCCACGACGAACTCGGCATCGAATCCGGCGGCCCGCTGGATATCGATGCTCTCGCCGGCACCACCGGCGGAAACCCCAAAATCACCCTCCTCCCCTACAAAGACGTCGGCGCCTGCATCGCCTCCGGCTCCTTCAAAGCCCACGCCATGGTCGTCTGCCCCTGCTCCAACAACAAACTCGCCGAATTCGCCTACGGCCTCGGCGACAACCTCATCTCCCGCGCCGCCCAGGTCACCCTCAAAGAACGCCGCCGCCTCATCATCGTCCACCGCGAAACACCCCTCGGCCTCATCGAAATCAAAAACATGCTCGCCCTCACCGAAGCCGGCGCCATCATCTGCCCCGCCAACCCCGGCTTCTACACCCTCCCCCAATCCATCGACGACCTCGTCAACATGCTCGTCGGCCGAATCCTCGACCTCCTCGACATCCCCCACACCCTCCACGCAAGATGGACCGGCAAATCCCCCGCCCAACAACAACCCCAAACCGACTAACCCCCTTCCGGCGACGCCCCAACGCGGGCCGTGCACGGAGTTCCGCCTTCAGGCGGCGTTGAACGCCGATGCGGAGCGAGGCGCAAATCACTCCCGAAACCCCAATCGCCGCCCACAGCCAATGTCCTCTCGACCACGCTTGCGACTTCGCGACGCCACTCTGTGTGCTCTGTGTCCTCTGTGGTTAAAATCCGTCTTCCGCGCCAATCGGACCCCCTCTATGACGATCACCGCCGCCATCCAGAAAATCGCCACCGCCCACTTCGCCCGCCTCCGCTACGCCTTCGCCCCCACCCACGACTATCGCCCCGCAACTCCCGACTCCTTCCCAAACCTCCGCCTCGCCTGGTACGCCGAAACCCAATCCCGTTTCGAACGCCTTCACTTCAAATTCCTCTGCGACCTCGAACCCCTCGACTTCAACAAACGCCACCCCGATTGCCCTACCTTCGAGCGCTGCATGACCAACGGACCAATCCTCGCCGCATTTACCCAACTCCACCCCCGAGGCCGCGCCAAAGCCAAACTCCGCCAACCCATCTCCCGCCCCGGCCTCATCGAACTCTCCACCGAACTCTCCGACGGCGCCACCCTCGCCACCCACAACTCCCGCGACACCGCCCAGCGCCTCCAACGCCCCAACTACTACTCCTTCCGCCTCCGCGGCGCACCCCCCGAAGAACTCCTCACCGCCCACACCGGCCGCCTCGACTGGCTCCTCCACCAACGCCCAACCGCCAACCCCCTCCCCATCCTCACCTACTCCGACCTCATCGCCAGCCTCTACCGCGTCACTGCCAAACGCCACGCCTGGTTCAATAGCCCCGGCTTTGACCTCGATCACTACATCAACCTCTTCGGCCGCCACTACTCCAACGCTGCCAACCGCGCCATCGCCGCCACCGTCCGCAAAATGCTCGCCGAAAACACCGAACTCCCTTCCGACACCCCCTTCCTCGAAGACCCCGATGATTAATGGTACGGAGTTCCGCCTTCAGGCGGTCGTCGCACGCCGATGCGGAGCGAGGCGAAACCAACCGAATCTCACGCCAGAACAGCCCGCGCATCAACACCCCCGAGTCCCGAAGTCTCGGCTTGCCTTCGCGGCATCCATCCCGCCCTACGAACCCCTTGAATCCGCCGCCCCATCTCCATAACAGGTTTAAAGCAGTAAATTTCATGCTGGTGCAATCATGATCATGCTCGACGACATCCGCTCCTTCTCCGAATTCATGCGAACCGCCAAAGCGTCCATGAAACGACTGCAAAAAACCGGCCGCCCTGAAGTCCTCACCGTCAATGGCAAGGCCAGCGTCGTCGTCCAGGACGCCGCCGCCTACCAGAAACTGCTCGAAAAACTTGAGAATGCCCGCACCAAAGAGTCAATCCGCCAGTCAGACCGCGGTGAAGTAATCCCGCTGAAAGAGGCATTTAGGCTGATCCGCAAACGCGCCGCCGAACGCCGCAAAAAATGATCCACCGTGTCGATCTCGCCGTGGCGAGCTAAACTAACCCCATGAACCTCCTCGCCCACGCACTCCTCACCCCTCCCCACCACGACGAACTCCTCGTCGGCAACCTCACCGCCGACTGGATCAAAGGCCGCGCCCGCACCCAACTCCCCCACACCATCCAGGCCGGCTTCACCCTCCACCGCCACATCGACACCTTCACCGACACCCACCCCCTCGTCGCGTCCTGCTCCCAGAAACTCGAACCCGCCTGGTCTCGCTACTCCCCCATCCTCGTCGACATCTTCTTCGACCACCTCCTCGCTTCCCACTGGCACCTCTACTCCCGCCAACCCCTCCCCCAATTCACCTCTCACGTCTACACCACCCTTAACGCCCACACCCACCTCCTCCCCGACCGCGCCACCTTCGCCATCTCCCACCTCATCGCCGACGATTGGTTCGCCACCTACCCCACCCTCGACGGCATCCGTCTTACCCTCACCCGCATGAGCCACCGCCTCCGTCATGACATCGAACTCGCCCCCGCCGTCGACGACCTCGCCGCCCATTACGACTTCTTCAAGACCACTTTCGACGCCTTCTTTCCGCAACTCCAGCACGCGCTCCAGACCTCCACGACCCCCGCTGTACACCCCGAAGGATCCCTGACATGACCCCCACCACCCCCTCACCAACCTCCTCCCAGAGCTCGCCGCTCCCCCCACTGGACCCCTCCTCGTCCCTCACTCAACCCCCAGCGGTTGCGAAAAAATCGTCCCAACTCGCCACTTTTTTCGACCTCATCAAGTTCGCCCACAGCATCTTCGCCCTCCCCTTCGCCCTCATCGGCACCTTCTGGGCCTTCAAAGCCATCGGTCCCTCTAACCTCGGCGGCCTCAAGGGGATAAGCATCCGCCTCGCCCTCATCCTCGCCTGCATGGTCCTCGCCCGCACTTTCGCAATGACCTTTAACCGCTTGATCGACAAGCACTTCGATGCCGCGAACCCGCGCACCGCCAAACGCCCCTCCGTCACCGGCGCCATCTCCCCCCGCTTCATGCAACTCACCCTCGCCCTCTGCACCCTCGGCTTCCTCCTCGCAACCGCCTGCTTCTACTGGCTTTACAACAACCCCTGGCCCATCCTCCTCGCCCTCCCCGTCCTCGCCTGGCTCGCCGCCTATTCCCTCACCAAGCGCTTCACCGCCCTCTGCCACTTCTGGCTCGGCGCCTCCCTCGGCCTCGCCCCCATCTCCGCCTGGATCGCCATCTCTGGTAAACCCTTCGATCCCAAAGGTTTAACCTGCCTCCTTTTGGGAACCGGCGTCCTCTTCTGGGTCGCCGGCTTCGACATCCTCTACGCCCTGCAAGACGAAGACTTCGACCGCTCCCAAAAACTCCACTCCATCCCCGCCGCCCTCGGCCGCCGGGGTGCCCTCTATATCTCCCGCCTCTGCCACGCTTTAACGCTCATCGCTTTCGCCGCCGTCGGCCTCACCGGCCACTTCCACGCCCTCTTCTGGCTCGGCTACGCCTGCGCCGCGATCCTCCTGCTGATCGAGCAATCCCTTGTCACAACAGAAGATATCTCCAAAATCAACCTCGCCTTCATGACCGCCAACGGCCTCATCGGCCTCCTCTTCGGCGCCCTCGCCATCGCCGACACCCTCTTCTTCTAAATCTCTCTCGTCTCAACACTTTTTCATTGACGCATCCACATCCCTCGTTTACACCAGAACATCCCCTCACCGGAAAAGAGAGGTTCCGCATGAACCGTGACCTCCAAATCCTCATCACCAACCACCCCGGAGCCACCATCGTCAAACTCGTCGGCGAGGCCCGCATGGACACCGACGCCGACGAACTCCTCTCCCTCCCGGCCAACCACCCGCAAAAAGTCATCATCGACGCCACCGACCTCACCTTCATCGCCTCCGTCGGCATGCGCCTCCTCATCAACCTCCAACGGGCACTTGCCGCCCAAGGGGGTAAGCTGCGAATTGCCGGTCTCCGCCCCGCTCTCTGCCGCGCCTTTCAGGAAGCCAAGCTCATGCCGCTCTTTGAGTTACATCCAGATGTCCCCTCCGCCATGGCGTGAGCACAAGGGCAACGCTCGTGCGAATCTGGTTGTACACGCTCCCGCCTGCCGGGCCGTTTCCGCTATAATGCGCCCCTTCCATTTTTCATCCACGCGAAAGACCGAGGCCCATGACCGCCCAGCTCCCTGCTCGTAAAGCCAGCCCGGAACAGCTCGAAAAGATTGGCACCATTGCTGCCGGCATGGTCCGGAACGGCGACCAGGTTGGGCTGGGCTCGGGCAAGGCGGCGCTGGCGTTTGTTCGCGCGCTGGGGGCGCGCATCCGGGATCAACGGCTGAAGGTGCTGGGGGTGCCGACGAGTTTGTTGACGGAGCAGGTGGCGCGCGAGGTGGGGATTCCGCTGGCGACGCTGGATGAAGTGGAAAGCCTTGATATTACAGTGGATGGGGCGGATGAAGTGGATCCGTATCTGAATTTGACCAAGGGCGGCGGCGGGAATTTGACGCGGGAAAAAGTGGTGGCATCCATCACAAAGAAGTTTGTGATCGTGGTGGGGGAAGAGAAACTGGCGCCGCGGCTGGGGACTTATTTTCCGGTCTTTGTCGAAGTGATTGAGTTTGCCAAGCCCGTGGTGACGCGGAAGTTACGGGCGATGGGGGCGCAGGTGACGCAGCGCGCCAATGAGGATGGTTCGCCTTTTCTCACGGATAATGGGAACCCGTACCTGCACTGTCTGTTCACCAACGGCAAGCCGAACAATCATCAGCTCCGCGATCCGTATGCGCTCGATCTGGCGCTTCACCATATTCCGGGCGTGGTGGAAACTGGGTTATTTATCAACATGGCGGACGAGGTGATCGTGGCGCATGCCGACGGGAGCGTCGAGCACAAATCGTGACTTTTGGCGCACAAATTGGGCTCGGCATGACCTTTTTTTGACTCTTTTTTGTATCAGTTTCGTCCTGAAACGACAGGTTGTTTTGCTCTTTTTTGAGGTGGTGAGGGGCCTAACGGCTCTTGATCCATAGAGCGACGCCCATGTGACCGTTGGTGCGGAGGAGTCCGCCGTTGAGATCGAAGGTGGGACGCACGAGGGCGACATCGCGATCGACCTGCGGGTTGAGGCGGTAGCCCCAGGCGATGAGCGTTTCGGGGGAGGGGAGGTTTTCGCGGTTCCAGAGGATACCGTCGGTGATGAGGCAGGTGCCGGCGGGGGCGTCGCGGAGGCGTTCGGGGGTTATGGATTGCATGGGAAGGTCGAGCGCGTAGTCGACGTACGGGTGGGCGGCGAGGAGGCGCTGGGGCCATTGGGTGCGCGGGATGTGGAGTTCGCGGAAGGCGCGGAGGGCGACATCGAGCTGGCGGTCGTTGGTGGATTTCTGGACGGGGAGCTGGTTGGCGAGGATGAGGAGGGTGGCGGGGAGGATGGAGAGGGCGATGACGGTTTTTCGGAGGAGGCGCGGGCGGCGGGATTTGGTTTCGAGTTGTTCGAGTCCGGCGACGGCGAGGATGGCGAGCATGGGGGCGACGGCGATGAAGTAGCGGGGGAGGGACATGGAGCCGAGGAGGCCGAGGGCGCCGAGGAGTGAGTGGAGGAGGAAGAAGGCGGCGGCGGGGGCGACGAGGAGTGCGAGGGCGGGGCGGTTTTTTTCGCGGAGGATGCGGGCAGCGCCGACCATGACGGGGAGCCACATCCAGAGGGCGAGTGCGGCGAGTGCGGAGAAGAGGAAGAGGGCGCCGGTTTTTCCGTACTGGCTTTGCCAGTGCCAGGGGAATTGGGAGCGCATCCAGGCGGGGTTGTGGTAAGCGAGGGCGCCGGTGAGCCACCAGGCGATGGGGGGGAGGAGGGCGAGGGCGGTGGAGAGGGCACGGGTCTGGAGTTTTACTTGAGGGAGGATCCAGATGATTCCGCACCATGCGGCGATGGCGGCTGCGCCTTCGGGTCTGGCGAGGATGCCGAGGCCGATGAGGAGGCCGGCGGATTTGAAATGTTTTCGCGCGATGAGGAGGGCGGCCCAGGCCCAGGCGCAGGCGAGGAGCATTTCGGTCATGACAGTGAAGGAGTTGAGGAGGAAGAGGGGTTGGGCGTAGAGGAGGAGCCAGGCCCAGCCTTTGCGGGTGCGGGCGAAGTAGCCGTCGGTGGTGGGGCGTGGGATGAGGTCGAGGAGTTGCATGGTGGCGGCGCCGGTGAGGGCGGTGATGGCGACGGCGAGGAGTCGTGCGGCGGGGAGGCCGGCGATGATGGCGGCGAGGCCATAGAGGCCGGTGCAGGCGGGGCGGGCCCAGATGTCGAGGAGGATGTGCCAGTTGTGGGGGAGTTGTCGGGCTTTGAGGAAGTGGGTGAGTTCGTCGAATTCGAGGAAGCCGGGGGAGAGGAGGGCCATGGCGGCGGAGAAGGCGAGGAGGGTGAGGGGGAGGAGGAGTTGTTTTTTCATGGAGGGGTCCGGAGGTGAGCGAGGTCTGAGCTGAATGTGCTGCATTAAATGGTTTCGTGTCCGCGTCATAGCGGTAAGCGTAGCGTCGCGCTTATTCGCGGAGTTGACTGATTCGTTTGGCGAATGGGGCGAATCCGCTTGGGCACCGATCAAGGAGGATTTCCATACGGGCATTTTCGGCGATTTGAGCATAGGCCTCATGGAAACGGAGGCCGCTGCCAGATTCCCGAAGAAGCTCGGCGAATTTGTCCTTGGGCCTTGTGATCTCTTCGGGCGCAGGCTGGCAGCCGATCGTTTTTCTAAGGACGACGCTGATAGCCGTTTCGTCGGCAAGCATCCAAGCGTCGAACGCTTGAACGGCGATACCGATCGCCCGTTGAATTGGAAACGCTGTTGATTCCTGCGCTTCAAGAATACATGGCCGTCGATCGCGGTCCCCATCCTCGTCGATGAGCAGCACGAGTGCATCGCACCTAAGTTGGATAGCATGGCGCATAGCGAAAAGAATGCGTTTGGTGAGCCTATTCCCGCGGCCGCTGACATGTCCGATGGTGGCGTCGGACATCTTGATTTTTTCAACCTGCGTTAGCGTGGTTCCCGGAGGCAAGAGCCGACGGATGAGGCATTCGAGAGCGCCATGAAACTCATGCTGCCCTTCGGCGACGAGCAAGATGCGCATGGTCACTTGCTCCCGACGGTGTCTTTGGCAATGGTTTCGTCCCCTTCTCCGGTCCAAATTTCACCGAGAGTAAAGATTTTGATCTGGTCGCGCACCATGGCGCTTTCAGACAGGTTGCGAATGGTCGCTTCGCCGGTGCTGCCATCCTTGTGGCAAAGGGACACCTCCTCCGGTTTGAACAGGTCAACGACGTAGGGCGAATGGGTGGTCATTACGATTTGGGTTTGTTGTTGTTCGTGAACGAGCTGACGAAGGATCTGCAAAACGTCGCGTAACCTGGCGGGATGGATTCCGTTTTCCGGCTCCTCGACGAGAAGAAGGCGTGGTGGCTGCGGCAGGTGGAGTACTGTGAGATAGGCTAAGACGAGGAGAATTCCATCAGAGATTTCCGAGGCGGGAATGAGATTTCCACCGCTGGCCATTTCAAAATAAAGACCCTTGCCAGAACTCTGTTGCAGCATCGGAAAATCACTGGCCGGATTTCCGTGTGCGATGAATGCTGGCGATTGTTGAAGCTTGATTGATTTCACTTGGGGGAAGATTTCGCGGAAGCGAGTTTCAAGGCGGACGAAGCGGTCGCGGTCGTAGCCAAGGATTTCATCCAAGACCAAGGCGAGGCCGAATCCTTCGGTGAGCATGCGGAATCGCCGCTGGGGATCGACGGCGCAAGGTAGACCGAGAAGTCGGGGAATCCAACGGTAGGTATGCACGCCCGACAAAGCGGCGTGAACTTGTTTGGCGCGGTCAACAAACGCTCCATCGACGCTCTGTGATTGGTGAATTGCGAACCAGATTGATGTTTGTTGGTTGTTGCGGAAATGAGAAAAATCCTGCCCGTCAAGGTGCTCCATAGCGATGCGAACATCGCGTCCCTCCCTCGCAAAATTAACTTGCAACGCGTATGAGGGTACGCCCTTAAAGTTGACTTCGAAGCTGACGGGGAGGTCCTTAGACTGCCATACCAGTTCGCGGCCGGACCAGGAGCCCTCGAATGAACTGGGAAGGGAATTGTCTACACTTCGCGATAACGCCGCCAAAGCCTCGAGGAGGCTCGTCTTGCCCGAATCGTTGGGGCCGATGAGGAGGTGCATCCGGGTAAGACGTACATCGACGTTGCGGAGGGATTTGTAGTTTTGGACTTTCAGCCGCTCGATCATTCCAGCACCTCGTTCATCGCTGAATTATACCTAAAGCCGGCCTGTTGGGGTTGGGTTGGCAATGATGGGGACTTGCATGGCACGTGGAAGTCCTTGGCACGATGGGTGAAAGGTGGCAAGGTGGGCGTTGCTACGGCAGAATGACGACGGGATTGCGAGGAGCATTTCGGTCATGACGGTGAAGGAGTTGAGGAGGAAGAGGGGTTGGGCGTAGAGGAGGAGCCAGGCCCAGCCTTTGCGGGTGCGGGCGAAGTAGCCGTCGGTGGTGGGGCGTGGGATGAGGTCGAGGAGTTGCATGGTGGCGGCGCCGG
>JBQCGD010000068.1:0-28767 GCA_051955985.1 Phycisphaerae bacterium
ACCCCCCCCCGCGCCCCCTCCCACAAGCCCGCCGTCTCCGACGGCGCGGGCCAAACCCACACTCCACCCCCAACCACCCCCCAGTCCCCCCCAAAACCACCTCCCCAGAAACCCGGACCCCGACTCCCGACTCCCGAGCCCCGAACAAATCCGCTCGCCGAAGGCGCTCCACATCCTGTAAACTCCCCCCATCCCCCTCTTAACCGGAGCGACCCATGAACATCCGCCGCAATCTCCTCCTCACCCTCGCCCTTTCCACCGCCCTCGCCGGCGCAGCCCACGCCGCCGACCCGCTCCCCCCGCGCACCTTCCCTCACCCCGACCGCATCCGCTTCGACGGCCACTGCCTCACCATCGACGGCAAGGACACCTTCATCTACTCCGGCGCCTTCCACTACTTCCGCTGCCCCAAGGAACTCTGGGCCGCCCGACTCGACAAAATCAAAGCCGCCGGCTTCAACTGCGTCGAAACCTACGTCGCCTGGAACTGGTGCGAACCCGAAATGCCCGCCTCCCTCGACGACTCCTCCAAGCTCCACCTCCAGGACCTCGACGACTTCATCTCCCTCGCCGAACAGCACGGCCTCTACGTCATCGTCCGGCCCGGCCCCTACATCTGCGCCGAATGGGACCGCGGCGGCTACCCCGACTGGCTCATCACCAAGATGCCCAAGGACTACAAAGGCCTCTGGCTCCGCACCGACGACCCCACCTTCGTCTCCTGGAGCAAGCACTGGTTCGATGCCGTCTGCCCCATCATCGCCAAGCACCAGATCACCAGAAAATCCCCCGGCCAGCCCGGCGTCATCCTCGTCCAGCTCGAAAACGAATACGATTACTCCCACCTCCCCACCGACGTCAAAGTCCACTACGTCAAACAGCTCGCCACCTTCGCACGCGACAAAGGCATCGACGTCCCCTTCATCACCTGCTGGACCGGCGCACTCCGCGACAACCCCGACCCCGCACTCCGCGACGTCTTCGACTCCTGCAACTTCTACACCGGCTGGAACGTCAACGGCATCACCGACAACCAGAAAAAACTCCGCCGCGAACAGCCCGACGCCCCCATGATGACCACCGAACTCCAGGGCGGCTGGTTCACCGGCACCTCCGGCTCCATGAACTTCAGCCCCACAAAAGACATCTACCGCGCCGACCTCGGCCCCTCCCAGATCAACAACCTCACCCTCTACGCCATCCAGACCGGCGACACCATCACCAACTACTACATGCTCTTCGGTGGTACCAACCTCGGCGACTGGAACGCCCACGGCATCTCCACCACTTACGACTACTCCGCCCCCATCCGCGAGTGCGGCGGCGTCGGCGACAAATACCTCCGCGTCTCCGCCCTCGGACACATGCTCCAGCAGTACGGCACCGAACTCGCCCGCACCGACCTCCTCGACACCTCCGCCACCACCGATCAGCCCGATGTCCACGTCGCCGTCCGCCAATCCGCCGACGGCGCTCGCTTCATCTTCGTCCGCACCGACCAGCACAACGACCCCCGCTCCGGCAATGCCACCCTCAAACTCCCCTCCGGCGAGCCCCTCTCCTTCCAATACGACCTCGAACCCTTTGGCTCAAAAATCCTCTACCTCCCCCCCGGCGTCTCCGACCCCGCAACAGGCGAATGGCTCCCCAAGCCCGTCCCCCAAATCGAACGCCCCACCAATCTCCCCTCCCCCATCAACATCCCCGCCGCCCTCGTCAAAGCCGACCCCGGCCCCTCCTCCTGGAACCCCCTCAATAACCACGAATCCCTCACCGACCTCGGCATCAACGGCTGCCCCTTCACCTGGTACCGCTCCACCCTCAACCTCACCGACGCCGACCTCAAAAAAGACGGCCCACTCAACCTCCTCCTCACCATGCCCACCGAAGATGCCGCCGTCGCCAGGATCAACGGCCACCTCGTCCAACGCTCCCCCGCCACCTTCGACTTCGTCTTCAACACCGCCTCCCTCCTCCACCCCGGCGTAAATAACGTCCAAATCCTCTACCGCAACAACGGCAATCCCAACGGCGGCGAAGGCATGCAGAAACGCTCCGGCATCCAGGACATCGCCCTCACCCCCGCCGCCGCAACCGGCCAGCGACTCGAACACTGGAAAATGAATGTCGTCAACGCCTTCTCCCGCCCCAACCAGCTCCCCGAAATCAAACCCGCCTTCGACGACTCCGCCTGGAAAAACGTCCAAACCAACGGCACACAGCTCGAACAGGATCAATCCGCCCTCTTCCGCACCTCCCTCTCCATCTCCCAGGATGAACTCGCCGCCGGCAAAACCATCCTCACCTTCTCCAACATCGACGACCACGGCTGGATCTTCGTCAACGGCCAGCAGATCGGCACCACCGACCAATGGGGCCGCACCTACTCCTTCGACGCCGCAAAAGCACTCCATCCCGGCAACAACGCCATCGCTGTCGCCGTCAAAAACAACGCCGGCAACGGCGGCCTCGGAGAAGTCCTCCTCACCGCCCACATGAAAGGCGCAGCCAACGCCCCCCTCCCCCTCGAATACGCCCTCGACGCCTCCACCACCAGCAACTGGGACGCACCCGACCTCGACGACTCCTCCTGGACCAGGCAGCAACTCGGCGCCGCCCCCGCCGACGACAAGCCCAACTCCGACCTCCTCACCTGGACCCGCCTCAAATTCGAACTCCCCGCCAACGACCCCCACCTCTGGCTCCCCTGGTGCATCCATTTCGAAGCCAACGGCCAGGGCGCTCTCTACCTCAACGGCCACCCCCTCGGCCGCTACTGGCAATCCGGCCAGCACGACTTCTACCTCCCCGAATGCTGGCTCAACTTCGGCCCCGGCAAACCCAACGTCGTCACCGTCGCCCTCCTTCCCACCGACAAAGGAGGCAACGTAACCGCCGCCTCCGCAATCCCTTACACCGCCTACGCCGAGAAACGCTAAGCAGCCCTCGCCAAAAATCGCTTTCGTGTTTTTTGGGTCTTTCGTCGCTCATTTAACCCCCCCGCATTGGCGACCGAACGCCTCACACGTATAATCCTACATTTCCTGTAGGAATAGTAGGAGTTCCCCTCCAGCCCCGCGCCGGAGCCCCCCACACCCATGAGCATCCTCGCCCAAAACATCACCAAACGCTTCGGCCAGTTCATCGCACTCGACAACGTCACCGTCGAAGCCCCCGGCGGCAAACTCGTCGCCCTCCTCGGCCCCTCCGGCTCCGGCAAAACCACCCTCCTCCGCATCATCGCCGGCCTCGAATTCGCCGACTCAGGCCGCGTCCTCTTCGAAGGCGAAGACGCCACCGACCGCTCCGCACGCCACCGCGACGTCGGCTTCGTCTTCCAGCACTACGCCCTCTTCCGACACATGTCCATCGCCGACAACATCGCCTTTCCCCTCCGCGTCCGCAAAAAACCAAAAGAAGAAATCGACGCCAAGGTCCACGAACTCCTTAAGCTCGTCCAGCTCGACAACATGGGCAAACGCTTCCCCAACCAGCTCTCCGGCGGCCAGCGCCAGCGCATCGCCCTCGCCCGCGCCCTCGCCGCCCAGCCCAAGGTCCTCCTCCTCGACGAACCCTTCGGCGCCCTCGACGCAAAAGTCCGCAAGGAACTCCGCCGATGGCTCCGCAAACTCCACGACGAAATGCACGTCACCAGCCTCTTCGTCACCCACGACCAGGAAGAAGCCCTCGAAGTCGCCGACGAAGTCGTCATCTTCAACAAGGGCCACGTCGAACAGGTCGGTACCCCCGAGGAAGTCTACAACCGCCCCGCCAACCCCTTCGTCCTCTCCTTCCTCGGACACGTCAACATCTTCCACGGCCGCATGCTCGACGGCACCGCCCAGTTCGCCAACGGCTCCATCGCCAACCGCAACGAACCCGCCCTGCGCGACGGCGCCATCGCCGCCTACGTCCGCCCCCACGAAATCGATATCCTCCCCGCACCCGAAACCTCCTCCACCGACGCCGGCGCCTTCGCCCGCATCGTCTGGGTCCACCGCGCCGGTGCCACCGTCAAAGTCGAAGTCGAAGTCGAAGGCTCCGGACAGCTCGTCGTCGCCGAAATGCCCCGCGAACGCTGGTCCTCCCTCTCCCTTGAACGCGGCCACCGCGTCCTCGCCGTCCCCCGCGACCTCCGTATCTTCCCCAGCGACTACCAGATCTAACCTCCACCCGACCGCGCCTGGCACCACTGTTGCACTCCCTCCCCGCAGACCCCAAAGGAGGATTACACATGGTCACCAACGCCGATCGCGCCACCCCCAGCGACATCGACAAGCTCGCCGACCTCATCAAAGACATCCAGATCGCCATGCTCACCACCATCGAACCCGACGGCTCCCTCCGCAGCCGCCCCATGGCCACCCAGAAAACAAAATTCGACGGCACCCTCTGGTTCTTCACCGAAATCAACTCCGGCAAAGTCGGCGAAATCGAAGGCGAACGCCACGTCAACCTCGCCTACGCGGACACCGACAACCAGAAATACGTCTCCGTCTCCGGCCTTGCCAGCATCGTCCAGGACCGCGCCAAGGCCGAGCAACTCTGGTCCCCCGTCCTCAAGGCCTGGTTCCCCAAGGGCGTCGACGACCCCACCCTCGCCCTCCTCAAAGTCGATGTCCGCGAAGCCGAGTACTGGGACGCCCCCCACGGCGCCGTCGTCCGCCTCGCCGGCTTCGTCAAAGCCATCACGACCGGTGAGAAATACCGCCCCGGCGAAAACCGCCGCCTTGAGGTCGGACAAGAAGTTAAGAAACATTAAGAACGTGCTTCCGTAACGCCAACTACGTACTACTACGCTTGCCCATCCTTTTACGCCCCGGCTATGCTCACCCGCATGAAGCCACAATCCACCACTGCGGATTCCCCCGCCCGCTGCGAAATTCAATGCCCCAAGTGCCGCGCCCCCATGGAGTTAATCACCTTCGAAGGCATCACCATCGACCGCTGCTCCACCTGCAAGGGCATGTGGTTCGACGCCAACGAACAAAAACTCCTCAAACAAGCCAATGCCTCCGACGCCGTCGACATTGGCGACCCCGCTGTCGGCCGCAAAATGGACAAAATCACCAACATCGAATGCCCCCGCTGCCACGTCCCCATGATCCGCATGGTCCAGGTCGATCAACACGCAACCGATTACGAAGCCTGCCCCAACTGCTACGGCATTTTTCTCGACGCCGGCGAATTCCGCGACCTCAAAGACACCACCATGTCCGAATACCTCGCCGCCCTCCTCGAGCCCTACAAGAAAAAAGCCTGACCCGCCCCAGGCAAATGCGCCCGCAAACTCACCGCCGCTTCTTCAGCGCCTTGGCCACCAGTTTAAAATCCTCGACAAACTGCTCCCGCGCCGCATGCCGCGCCTCCCGATCCGGAATCCGCAGCAGACTCGACGGATGCACCGTCGCCAGCACCCGCCGCGCAAACTCCGATTCCACAAACTCCCCGCGATGCTGCGTCAACTTGAACGCCCGCCCCAAAAGTGACTGCGCTGCCGTCGCTCCAAGGCACACCACCATCTCCGGCTCAATCAGCTTCAACTCCTCCACCAGCCATGGCCGGCACGCCGTCACCTCCGTCCAATTCGGCTTCGAATGCAACCGCCGCTTCCCGCGTCCCTCCTCCCACTTAAAATGCTTGACCGCATTCGTCACATAGACCCGCGACCGATCAATCCCCGCCGTCGCCAGCGCCTCATCCAGCACATGCCCCGACGGCCCCACAAACGGCTTCCCCGCCAGATCCTCCTGATCCCCCGGCTGCTCCCCCACCAGCACCAGCTCCGCATCCGCCGGCCCCTCCCCAAACACCACATGCGTCGCCCGGCAATACAGCGAACACCCCTGGCACCCCTTCGCCGCCCGCGCCAGTGAAGGCAACGTGATCCTCCGCGGCAAAAACGCCGCCGCCGATTCCGCAGTCGAACAACCTCCAGTCGGCACCGCCATCAGCAATCCTCCACCCCTCCTGCATGCAGCAGAGATGCCACCGCCGAAAAAATGCATAGAATCCATCCGATGGAAAACCACCTCGACCAGCTCATCAGCCGCGCCATGCTCCGCGACCAGTGGCGCTTCCGCCAGCAGGCCCGCAGCCATCCGCACCACCCCCGCGCCTCCGCCGTCCCAGATCTGCACGCCCGGATCCACCAATCCATCCGCCTGCGCGAAGACCGCGAACGCCAGCGCCCTACCCCGAAGTTCCCTCCCGAACTCCCCGTCTCCGAAAAGCGCAGCGAAATCGCCGCCGCCATCGCCGCCCACCAGGTCGTCGTCATTTGTGGCGAAACCGGTTCCGGAAAAACCACGCAGCTCCCCAAAATCTGCCTCGAGCTCGGCCGCGGCGTCGCCGGCATGATCGGCCACACCCAGCCCCGCCGCATCGCCGCCCGCTCCGTCGCCGCCCGCATCGCCGAAGAACTCCACACCAGAATCGGCGAACAGGTCGCCTACAAAATCCGCTTCTCCGACAACGTCTCCGACCGCACCTACATCAAGCTCATGACCGACGGCATCCTCCTCGCCGAAACCCAAAACGACCGCTTCCTCAACGCCTACGACACCCTCATCATCGACGAAGCCCACGAACGCTCCCTCAATATCGACTTCCTCCTCGGCTACCTCAAACAACTCCTCCCCAAACGCCCCGACCTCAGACTCATCATCACTTCCGCCACCATCGACCCCCAAAGCTTCTCCCGCCACTTCAACGATTGCCCCATCGTCATGGTCAGCGGCCGCACCTACCCGGTCGAAGTTCGCCATCGCGACCCGCACGTCCCCAAAATCCTCGAACTGGAGGAAGACGGCGCCCGCACCGAAATCGAAGAACTGGATGAAGACGAACCCGACATGCTCCGCGCCATCGTCGACGCCGTCGACGAACTCCTCGCCGCTGGCACTGGAGGCGACATCCTCATCTTCCTCTCCGGCGAACGCGAAATCCGCGAAACCGCCGACGAACTCTCCTCCCGCCTCCACAACAAAGTCGAAATCCTCCCCCTCTTCGCCCGCCTCAGCGCCGAAGAGCAGCAGCGCGTCTTCCAACTCAGCAAACGCCGCCGCATCGTCCTCGCCACCAACGTCGCCGAAACCTCCCTCACCGTCCCCGGCATCCGCTATGTCATCGACCCCGGCCTCGCCAGGATCTCCCGCTACTCGCCGCGATCCAAAGTCCAGCGCCTACCGATCGAGCCCGTCTCGCAAGCATCCGCCAACCAGCGCATGGGCCGCTGCGGCCGCGTCGCCGCCGGCATCTGCATCCGCCTCTACTCCGAGGAAAACTTCGCCGGCCGCCCTGTCTTCACCGAGCCCGAAATCCTCCGCACCAACCTCGCCGCCGTCATCCTCCAGATGAAGGCCCTCCGTCTCGGCCCCATCGAAGAATTCCCCTTCCTCCAGCCCCCCAACGCCCGCCTCATCGCCGACGGCTACCAGACCCTCCTTGAACTCGGCGCCGTCACTAAGGAACTCCAGCTCACCCCGCTCGGCCAGCAGCTCGCCCGTCTCCCGATCGACCCGCGCATCGCGCGCATGGTCGTCGCCGGCCAGGGCGAAGGCGTCGAAAAGGAACTCCTCATTATCGCCGCCGCCCTCAGCGTGCAGGACCCCCGCGAACGCCCGCTCGACAAGCAGCAGGCCGCCGACGCCGCCCACGCCGAATTCCGCGACGAGCACTCCGACTTCCTCTCCTACCTCAAGCTCTGGTCCTGGTACCACCAGCAGGCCAAACAGCTCTCGACGAACAAGCTCCGCCGCGCCTGCCAGGAGCGTTTCCTCTCCTACACCCGCATGCGCGAGTGGCACGACATCCACGAACAACTCCAGGAACTGCTCAACGAAATGCGCCCCCAGCCGCAACAACCCGCCCGGCTGCCTGCACAAGGCCGCCCCCGGCCCAACCCCCCGCGCCCCCGCCGCCGCCCCTTCACCCGCCCGGCACAATCAGCGACTTCAACACCGGCTGGTCCGGCTGCCGCAGCAGCGTCTCCGCATCCTCCGGCGTCAGCGGCGGCGCAAACTGATATCCCTGCGCATAATCGCAATCCAGCGCCAGAATCATCGCCGCCTGCTCCGGCGTTTCGACCCCCTCCGCCACCACCTCCATGTTGAGGCTGTGCGCCAACTGTACGATCGCATTGATGATCGCCGCGTAATCCCGCCTCCCCACCATCGCCGTCACGAACGACCGGTCGATCTTCAGGCAATTCAGCGGCAGCGCATGCAGGCACTTCAGCGACGAATACCCCGTCCCGAAATCATCCATGTGCAGCCCCAGCCCCAGGTCCCGCAGCTTCAGCAGCACCGCCCGCGTGTGATCCGCCCCGTCCATGATCATGCTCTCGGTGATCTCCAGGTTGATCGTCCCGGGCGCAATCTCGTATTCCTGCAGAATCCCCCGCACCTCCTCGACGAAACTCGGCTCTGTCAACTGCCGCCGCGAGACGTTTACGTTCACCGTGAGGTCCCTGCCAATGCCCTTCTTCTGCCACTCGCAGATCTGCCGGCACGCCTCGCGCAATACCCATGATCCCAGCGGCACGATGAAGCCCGTCTCCTCCGCCAGCGAAATGAAGCTCACCGGCCCCACCAGCCCGCGGCTCGGATGCTGCCACCGCACCAGCGATTCGAACCCGATCACCTTCCCATTGTGCACGCTGTAAATCGGCTGATACACCAGCCGCAAATCCTTCCGCTCCAGTGCACGCCGCAGGTCGCTCTCCAGCGTCAGCCGGCTCATCGCCTGCTCGTGCATGCTCTTGTTGAACTGCACATACTGCGCCTTCCCCGCCGCCTTCGCGCAGTACATCGCCGTATCGGCGTCGCGCAGCATTTCGTCCGGCCGCTCATAACCAAAATCCGTCGTCGTGATGCCGATGCTCGCCGTCGACTGTACCTCGTGCCCCTTGAACACGTATGGCACCGCGAGCGTCTTGAGCAGCCGCTCCACCACTTCCTTCACATCCTCGTCGCCGCGAATGCATTCCAGCAGCACGACAAATTCATCGCCACCGAGTCGCGCCGCCATGCCCTCCCGGCCGTTGATCCGGTCGCTCGCCATCACCCGCTGAAGACGCTCTGCAATCTGCACCAGCAGCCGGTCGCCGATCTCGTGCCCCAGGCTGTCGTTGATGATCTTGAACCGGTCGAAATCCAGGAACATCAACGCCGATTTCACCGGCGAAGGCCCCTTCGCCCGCTCGATCGCCCGCGCCAGCTTCTCCTGGATCTGCGCCCGGTTCGGCAATCCCGTCAGCCGGTCGTGCATCGCCAGGTGCTTCAACTCGCGCGTGCGGTCATGCACCATCTTCTCGAGCTCTTCCAGCTTCAACTGCGACTGCCGCTTCAACTGCCACTTCTCGGTCAGCGCTGTCGCCAGTTGGCAGACCTCGATCCGGTCGAACGGCTTCTTCAGAATCAGCACGCGGTCGCTCTTGCCGATCCGCTGCGACATCTGCTCCCACGAATAGTCCGAATAGGCGGTGCACACCACCACCTGGATTTCCGGATCTTCCTTGAACAAATGCTCCAGCGTCTCCAGCCCGTCCCATCCCGGCGGCATGCGCATGTCGAGGAATGCCAGCGCATACGGCGACCCGGAACGACGCGCCCGCTTCACCAGTTCGTACCCCTCCTGCCCCTGCATCGCCGAATCCACCTCGAACGCCACCCCCACGCTCGCAGGCTCCGGCTCGCCGAACAGGGCCGCATCCGCTGCCGCAAGACTCGAGAGTTCCACGCTTCCCTTCAGCGTCTTCCGGAAATCGGTGTGAATCGCATCGCTGTCGTCGATAATCAGAATACGCCGGTTTTCAGTGATCGCTTCAACGGTCATTGTGCAACGACCTCCTTGCTTGCCGGCAGCGTGAGTACGAACGTTGCCCCTTGATTGAGTCCGGGACTACTCGCCTCAAGGCTTCCCCCCAGCCGCTTTGCCGTGTTGGCCGCGGAATGCAGGCCGAAACCGTGCCCGTTTGCCTTGGTCGTAAAGCCATGATTGAAAATGCGCGTCAGGTTCTGCGCCTCGATGCCGACCCCATTGTCGGCAACCAGGATTGAGAAATATTCCCGCCCGTGGCGCGTGGTTCGCTCCGCCCGAATGGCGATCCGCTTGTCGTCGGTTGCGCTGGCCCGCACCGCCTGGTAGGCATTGCCGATCAGATTCGTCAGAATCTGCAGCAGCGCATGTTTGTCGCTTTGAACTGCCATCGGCGGGCAGTGCAAATCCAGCTTCACCGCGATGTTACCGGTGGTCGGCGCACTGATCCGCAGCGCGTCGTCAATCACGCTCCCGAGGTCCAGGCTTTCGATGATCCGAGTCGATTTCGCAAACGACTGCTGCACCCGCACGATTTCCTTGATGTGATCCACGTGTTTCGAAAGCACGCTCAACTCGTTCAGAATCGCCTGCTCCTCGGCCTGCAGCACCGACGTCACCGCGTTGAAATACCCCGGCAACTGCTTGCCCTGCGGATCGCTCGTGATGTAGGACGCCAAGTCCGTGTCATGCTGCTTCATCAGATCCACCGCGCGGGCCAGCTTCTTCACCGGCGAATTCCGCACTTTGTCTGTCAGCACCCCCGCCGCCACGTTCACGCTGTTGAGCACGTTCCCCACGTTGTGCAGCACGCCCGTCGCCACCTCCGCCATCCCCGCATGCCGCGACAGCTCCAGCAGCCGCCGGTGCAGTTCCTCGCGCTCCGCCTCCGCTTTCCGCCGCTGGGTCACATCGATCGACACCGCCAGCCCGCCGACAACCTTCCCCGCCGCGTCATATTGCGCCACCGCCGATACCTCGATCGCAATCCTTCCTCCCTTTTTCGTGAGATATTCCAGCGGCACGTTGCTGATCCGCCCCGCGCTCCGGAACTCCGGAAGCACCACGTCGCTGAAATACCTTCGCGCGTCGTCGCTGTAGAACTTCAGCGCCGGCTGCCCCTCCACCTCCTCGCGCGTGTACCCCATCGAATTAAGCCAGTAATCCGAAACGTGCACGACCACGTTGTCCATGTCGAACGAATGCAACATCACCGGCGTGTTGTGATACAGGTTCCGATGCCGCTCCTCTGATTCCGCCAGCGCCCGCTGCGCCAGCTTCATCTCCGTAATGTCGTGATTGATCCCCGCCAGCCCGATCACCTCGCCGTCCGGTCCGCGCAGGGGAATCTTCGTCGTCAGCTTCCAGCGGTGATTCCCCTTCCGGTCGATCGTCGCTTCCTCGTCCTGGTACACCGTCCCCTGGTTCACCACGTTCTTCTCGGAAGTGATGTACAAATCCGCCAGGTGCGGCGGAAAGAAGTCGCGATCCGTCCGCCCCACGCACGCTTCCGGCGGCAACCCCAGGTTCCGCGCGTGCGCCAGGTTGTTGATCAGGATCCGGCTTTCCGTGTCCTTGATGAAGAGGTAGTCCGGCAGCGCATCGATCAGCCGCCGCAGCAACCCCGCCTGACGCTGCTCCGGCGTCTCCGCATGGAAGGTCAGCACAAAGCGCGACGGCGATTCGCCAATTTTCGAAAGTGCAGCGGTCCCCCGCCAATTCCCCCCGTTGGGCCGCTTCAGGTTGATGCTCACCACCCGGTCCTGCACTTCCCCCTCCGCGGGAAATGCGCCCGTCAGTTCCTCCCACCCTCCCAGCAGCGACGCCACTTCCCGCCCGGCCAGGTCCTTCTCCTCCATCCCAAAGAACCGCTGGGCAGCCTCATTGCTTCCGACAATTCTCCCGCGCGCGTCCGACACGATCACCAGGGGTGCCGTCACCGCTGCCGTTCCCGTTGTGCTCATGCTCTCGAGTTCCAAAGTGCCCATGACGATCCATCAATGCGTGTGCACCGGGTCACAACACAACCGACGCTGAATCAACAGCGGTACCACGTTGAAAGGCCGAGCCCCTTGCCAAGCCTCTTGAAATGTGCGCCGGAACAGAAGTGACGCCACCCAATCCTTTCGCTTATCGGCTCACCCAAATGGGTAGTTTAGAATCCAATGAGTACTTGCGCCGACGTGAACCCGCCGCAAGAAAAGAAGTTACGAGCGACAACGCGACAATGTTCCGATAGAATCCACCCCGCGACCCCCTTTCGGGTGACCCATGCCTACTCCTGTTTTCAGCCGCGATGCCCTCCGTGAACTCGACCGCCGTGCCGTCGAAGAGTTCCACATTCCCATCCTCCTCCTCATGGAAAACGCCGGCCGCGCCGTCGCCGACGCCGCCCTCCGTCATCTCCACAAATCCCCCCGGCACGCCCTCGTCCTCGCCGGGCCCGGTAACAATGGCGGCGACGGCCTCGTCGCCGCACGCCACCTCCACAACGCGGGCGTCACCGTCCATGTCCTCCTCCTCGCCCTGCACGATCACTACCGCGACGCCGCCGCCACGCAGCTCGCGATTGTGGACGCCATGAAGCTCAAGCCCCTCACCCTTTCCCACGACCATGCCGAGCTCCGCGACTGGCTCGTCGAGGCCGATCCCGGTGATCTGATCATTGACGCTCTCTTCGGCACCGGCCTATCGCGCCCGGTCGAAGGCCTCGCCGCCGACGTCATCCGTGCCGCCAACACCGCCAAGCACCCCATCCTTGCCGTCGACATTCCCTCTGGCCTCGACGCCGACACCGGCCAGCCCCACGGCGTCGCCATCCACGCCACCGAAACCGTCTCCTTCTGCGGGACCAAGCGCGGCTTCGCCAACGCCCAAGCGTGCACCGGCAAAGTCACCATCGCCGATATCGGCGCCCCGCGCGAACTGCTCCAGCAGCTCGCGCAAAAATAAAAAGAGCCCATTCCTGGGCCCTCTTCACAACTTTCCTTTTTCAACCCGATCTCAAATCGCCGTATCGATCGGCGGCTCCGCCGCGAGCGCCTTCGCAAACTGCGGGTTGTACCGGCTCCCCGGCACCGGCACCCGCTTGTTCTGCGACTTCGGCGGCCGTTTCGCCAGCACCGCCAGCGCCACGGCAAACACCGCGATGTTCCCGACCAGTATCCACAGCGGCGCAAACGCCAGGTGGTAAACCCGCTGCGCCCACACCACCACCCCCGTGATCAGCAGCACCGCCAGTGACATCGGAATCATCCCCCGCCACGCCAGGTTCATCAGTTGGTCAAATCGGAACCGCGGCAGCGTCCACCGCACCCACATGTAGAAGAACAGGAACACGACGACCTTGACCCAGAACACCACGAATTTCAGCAGCACATCGCCCCAGCCTCCCACCGCCGGCTGCCCCGCGCTTCCGTGGACATGATAAATCAGCTTGTCGATCCACGGCAGATGCCACCCGCCGAGGAACAACGCCACCATCACCGCCGAACCGGTGATCATCGCCGAATATTCCGCGAGGAAAAACAACGCAAACTTCATCGACGAATATTCCGTGTGGTACCCACCCACCAGTTCCGATTCGCACTCCGCAAGGTCGAACGGCGTCCGGTTCGCTTCCGCAAAGATGGCCGTCGTAAAAATCAGCGCCGCCACCGGCTGCATGAAAATATTCCACTTCGGAATGAACCCCAGCCAGTACTGCGCCTGCGCTTCGGTCATCTTCTCAAGGTTCAATGTTCCGACATACAGCAGCACCGCCATGAGCGCCAGCGACAGCGGCACTTCATACGACAACATCTGCGCCGCCGCCCGCAGCCCGCCCAGAAACGAGTACTTCGACCCCGACGCCCACCCGCCCAGCACCACGCCATACGTCGAAAGCCCTGCCATCGCCACCGCAAAGAGAATCCCCACCGACGAATTCGACACCATGAACGGAAAATCCGCCGGGAAATGCCACCACCCGAACACCGACGATCCCCCCTTCAATATCCCGCCCCACGGCACCACCGCCATCCCGCACAACGCCGGCGTCAGAATCGCAATCGGCGCCAGCAGAAACAGGAACTTGTCCGCATTCCGCGGAATGAACTCTTCCTTCAAAATAAACTTCACGCCGTCAGCGATTGGCTGAAACAACCCCTTCGGCCCCGTCCGGTTCGGCCCCACCCGGTCCTGGATCCACGCCGCCGTCTTCCGCTCCAGCAGAATCGCGTACGAGATCACCCCCAGCATGATGTGAATAATCACCAGGCCGAGAACCACTTTCGCAATCAATGTTCCGATATCGTCCATCTGTCTCACGACTCCGTTCGGTTGGGGGAGGGTGGGTAAACAATAAGTGTAGCGGAACGCCCTCCCACGGCAAGACACCCAAAGCCCGGCGTCTACCGCGGCCGCGGTGACCTCCAGGCCCACACATCCCCCCTCCCCCAAAAATCCCGCTTTGCATTTCCCGCGCACCTCGGCTATACAATGCCTTTCCCGGACCCGAGGCCACTCCCGTGACCGCCCTGATCGTTATTCCCGCCCGCTACGCTTCCTCCCGCTTCCCCGGAAAACCTCTCGCCAAAGACACCGGCAAATTCCTCATCCAGCACGTTGTCGAGCAGGCCCAGAAAGTCGAAAGCGCCTCCAGCATCGTCGTCGCCACCGACGACCAACGCATCTTCGACGCCGTCCGCTCCTTCGGCGCCACCTCTCTAATGACCTCCGACCAGCACCAGTCCGGCACCGACCGCATCGCCGAAGTGATCCAGAAACCCCAATACGCCGCTGCCGACATCATCGTGAATGTCCAGGGCGACGAACCCGAAATTGATCCCACCGTCATCAGCCACCTCATCCGCGTGCTCGAACGCAACCCCGCCGCCCACATCGCCACCGCCGCCACGCCCTTCCATGCCGATGCCGACATTGCCAACCCCAACATGGTCAAGGTCGTCACCGATTATCAGAATTTTGCTCTCTACTTCTCCCGCTCGGTCATTCCCCACAATCGCGACAACTCCCCCGCCACGCTCCCCTACCTCAAGCACCTCGGCCTCTACGCCTACCGCCGCTCAGCCCTCCTCGCTCTCGCGAATTCCCCTCCATGCGACATCGAAAGCCTCGAAAAACTCGAGCAACTCCGCGCCCTCTACCTCGGCATGAAAATCCACGTCACCATCACCCACGCCGCTCCCCACGGAATCGACACCCCTGAAGATTACGCCGCCTTTTTAACTCGCTACAATAAGATCAACACCCGGACATGATCCCGATCAGTACCACGTACCATTGAAGAGGATGCAATGGCAGACGACTTGAATGAATTGCTTGCTTCCGTTGGCCACACCAGCGACGAAACGGAGTTCTACTCCCCCACCCCCGAAGGCTACGTCAAAGGCAAAACCAAGTACGTCGTCGTCGTCGGCACCGTCATGTCCGGCCTCGGCAAGGGAATCTTCGCCTCCTCGCTCGCCAAGATCCTCAAAGACAAGGGCCTCAAGGTCGCCCCCATCAAAATGGAAGGCTACCTCAACCTCGACTCCGGCACCCTCAACCCCTTCCGCCATGGCGAAGTCTTCGTCCTCGACGACGGCATGGAAACCGACATGGACCTCGGCACCTACGAGCGCATGCTCAATGAAAACCTCTCCGCCCACAACTTCACCACCTCCGGTCAGATCTTCACCCGCGTCCTCGACCGTGAACGCCACGGCGGCTACCTCGGCCGTGACGTCCAGATGATCCCCCACGTCACCGGCGAGGTCAAACACATCCTCCGTGAACTCGCAGCGAAAACCCAGGCCGATGTCGTCTTCATCGAAGTCGGCGGCACTGTCGGCGATTACGAAAACGGCTACTTCATCGAAGCCCTCCGCGAACTCGCCTACGAAGAAGGCGACGACGCCGTCTGCACCGTCGCTCTCACCTACGTCATGGAACCCAAATCCCTCGGCGAACAAAAGTCCAAGGCCGCCCAGCTCGGCCTCCGCCAGGTCATGCAGGCCGGCCTCGTCCCCCACATCATCGCCTGCCGCTGCCCTAGCCCCGTCAGCGACAAAGTCCGCCAGAAAATCTCCATGTTCTCCAACGTCCCCCTCTCCCGCGTCTTCTCGATGCACGATGTCGAATCGATCTACCTCGTCCCCGAAATGCTCCGCGAAGCCGGCATGGACCGCGAAGTCCTCACCCTCCTCAACCTCCACAGCCGCGTGAACCAGCGCGCCGAAGATCAGGCCCGCCGCAAGTGGGTCAAATTCGTCGACGACCTTCTCGCCGCCAAGGAAAAATCGATCACCATCGGCGTCACCGGCAAGTACACCGCCATCCGCGACGCCTACGCCTCCATCGACAAGGCTCTCGAACACTGCTCCGCCCACGCCGGCTGCAAAGTGAACATCGAGTGGATCGACACCAGCGAAATCTGGCCCGCCGGCACCACCGATCCCGAAGCCAAACGCCGCTACGTCGCCGACCGTCTCCGCGGCCTCCACGGCATCATCGTCCCCGGCGGCTTCGGCAACCGCGGCGTCGAAGGCAAAATCGAGGTCGTCCGCTACGCCCGCGAAAACAAAATCCCCTTCCTCGGCATCTGCCTCGGCTTCCAGATGTCCGTCGTCGAATTCGCCCGCAACGTCTGCAAACTCGATGACGCCAACTCCACCGAATTCGCCCCCCGCTGCCAAAACCCCGTCATCGACATCCTTCCCGAACAAAAGAAAATCGAAGGTCTCGGCGGCAACATGCGCCTTGGCGCCAAGGACATCGACCTCACCCCCAACTCCCTCATCTCCCGCCTCTACGACAACAATACCACCAAGCGCCTCCGCTTCCGTCACCGCTACGAAGTCGACCCCAAATACATCGAAACCCTCACCAGCAAAGGCCTCATCTTCTCCGGCCGCCACCCCACTCAGCCCATCATGCAGATGCTCGAACTCCCCCAATCCCAACACCCCTACTTCGTCGGCACACAGGCCCACCCCTGCCTCACCAGCCGCCCGCTCTCCCCGGACGGCATGTTCCTCGGCCTCGTCAAAGCCGCCCTCGCTCGCGCCTACAATCAGGGCTCCCTCGTGGACGGCGGCCCCGCGCCAAAACCCTCCAGTTCCAACGGCGCCGGTACCGCGACGCCCCAAATGGCCATGACCGGAAAATAAGCCACCTCGCACATGCCGAAATGTTATAATTGCCTTGGAAATTGAGGGCTGTTATGACAACCACCACCCACGGCATGACCGCTGACGAACTCTGGGACCTGCGCCCGGATGGCAATCGCCATGAGCTCGTCCGAGGAGAACTGCGCACCATGGCCCCCAGCGGAAGCGAACACGTCGGCATCATCTTTGACATTGGCACGTACCTGAACAACTTTATCAAACCACGCAAACTCGGCCGTGTGATCGGCGCGGAAGGCGGTTGCATCATCGGCCGCGATCCCGATACCGTCCGCGCTCCGGACGTCGCATTCGTTCGCGCCGACCGCCTCCCCAACGGCCGCCTTCCCAAAAAATTCTTCCCCGGCGCCCCTGACCTCGCCGTCGAAGTGATGTCCCCCTCCGACACCGCCGAAGAACTCGACGAAAAAATCCAGCAATGGCTCGCCGCCGGCACCAAAATCGCCTGGGTCGTCAACCCTAAATCCCAAACTGTCACCGTCTACGATTCCCCCTCCACCGCGCGCATCCTTCACATCGACGAGTCTCTCACCGGCGGCGATCTCCTTCCCGGCTTCACCCTCCCGCTACGGGAAATCTTTGAATAGCCCTCACCGCGCCCCCATTGGTATCGCCATCCCCGCTGCCTGCCGGCAAATCGACCCGAACTGCTCCAGCGTCCGCGCCATCGAATGCCTCTCCCGCACATGCTGCTGCCCGCGCCGCGCAATCGCCGCCCCCTTCGCACGGTCCCGCGTCATCTCCAGCAACACATCCCGCCAAGACTCCGCCGTCTGCGGCCCCACGATCCGGCACGTCTGCCCGTCGATCAAATAATCCGCCCCATGATTCGGACACGTCACCACCGCCAGACCCCGCGCCATCGCCTCCAGCGTCCGATACTGCACCCGCGTCGTCGGCAGGACATGAATGTACAAATCCCCGTGCAGCAACAACGGCTCCGCATCCTGCTGGAACGGCACAAAACTCAGGTGCTCCAGCAGCTTCATCTTCTCCGCCATCTGCCAGATCGCATACTCCTCCTTCCCCGTGTCGTACGCAAACAACAGAAACTCCTGCCCCTCCTCCGCCATCATCCGGCACGCCCGCATCAGGTTCTCGTATGCCGACCGATCCGACAACGGATCCAGCGAAATCAGGCACGGCATCTGCCCCTCCACGTCATAACACGCCACCGTCTCCTCCGCGTACACCCCCGGATGCACCACCGTCACCGGCACATCCGAACTCCCCGGCACCCGCGACGCAATCGCCCCCGAACTCGCCACCAGGTGCTTCACCGTCTTCAACTTCGCCGCCGGACCAAACAACTCCGACGCATCCCACGCCCACACCACCATCGGGATCCCCGGCACGCCCTGCGAAAAAATCTGCAACGCCCCCGCCTCCGCACATCCCCACGCCACCACCACGTCTGCCGGCTCCTCCTGCAGCGCCCGCGCCACGCCATTCATCCGCAACCGCTGCAAAACCGGTATCCGCTCCCACCCCGTCCATCGATACGTGAGCACCCGCGACCCCAGCGTCGGCAGCGCCGAAAGATCCAGCCCCGCCGGCGCGATAAACGTCACCTTCTGCCCTTCCGACTTGAGCCCCATCACCAGGTGCCGCACAAACGACGCTTCGCGCGACAGCATCGCCGCATCCACCCAGAACGCGACATCCATCACGGACTGCTCAGTGAAGGAACTGGACGACAACTGCGACAATCGCTTCTCCAGAGACCCTGCAAGACGTGCCCCGCCGCAACACCCCGCCACCGCCGCCACGAATTCTAACCACACGGCCGACCTTTCGCCCGATATAATTTCATAAGTCCGTCAAATTCCTCGACCCCTGAAACCACCTCCCTTTCCGCTCGTGCATCCTCCTAACCCCGCTTTGCCCTCCCGGAGCAACCGCGTGACCATTGCCGAACCCCCATCCCCTCCCTCCTCCACACCCCACCTCCCGCGCGCTTACCACGAACTCACCGCCCGTCTCGATGCCATCGCCTCCCGCCTCCGCACCGCCGCCGTCCTCCGTGCCCTCGCCCGGCTCCTCCTCGTCAACGTCCCCCTCACCACCGCTGCCCTGCTCCTCATCGGCTTCCTCCACCTCCCCGCCTCCCTCAACCTCACCCTCCTGCTCGTCATCACCGCCGCCTGGCTCCTCGCCTACACCCGCCGCCTCCACCCCGCCCTCTTCCACCGCCCCACCTACGCCGAAATCGCCCGCCACATCGAGCAAAACGCCCAATCGGCCGACCTCCCCGTCGACAACAACCTGATCAACGCCATCCTCCTCGCCGCCGATTACGAGCACGCGCCCAAAAATGCCCCCTGGATCCCCCACCTCCTCCGCGAAGCCCACGCACACACCAAAACCCTCCCGCTCGAACAAACCATCCCCTGGAAACCCGCCCGCAACGCCTCCCTCGCCGCCGGACTCGCGCTCCTCCTCTGCATCGCCGTCGTGGCCGCCTTCCACACCACCATCACCCGCGCCCTCCTCGTCCTCGCCCACCCCGCCTCCACCGTGCCTATCGAAGGCTCAGTCAAAATCCTCAGCGTCCAGCCCGGGAACGACACCCTTCTCGCCGGCGAATCCCTTAACATCCTCGCCACCGTCCAGTCGCCCGACAACAAACCCGTCCCCACCACCCTCACCCTCCCCTTCCACTCCGGCAAATCCCAAACCTTCACCATGAGCCCCTTCACCACCGGCACCCCTGCCACCACCCAAACCCAATCCTACCGCTACCAGTTCCCCGCCGTCGCTGAAGACCTCGACTCCACCATCACCGCCGGCGACTCCCAATCCACCGCCTACCACGTCACCGTCCTCCCCCAACTCCACCTCGCCTCCCTCACCATCGACGCCACTCCCCCGCAATACACCGGCCGCGACAAATCCACCCTCACCCTCGCCGGCAAAAACGCCACTCCCGAAAAAGCCAACATCGAACTCCCCGCCGGCTCCCTCGTCACCCTCTCCGCCACCCTCGACCTCCCCGTCCGCGAAATGCTCCTCGAACTCCCCGCCGCCCCTCCCGTTCCCCTCACCCCCTCTTCCGACGGCAAAACCTTCTCCACCACCCTCACCCTCAAGGACAACCTCCAATACGCCTTCCGCGCCAACGACAACTCCCACCGCACCCTCCACCGCTTCCCTGACTCCGCCGACGGAACCGCCGACACCTTCACCCTCTCCGCCGCCCCCGACCTCCCCCCCACCATCGCCGTCACCCACCCCGCCAAAGACTCCGACGCCCAGCCCGGCGACCACCTCTCACTCTCCGCCCAGGCCACCGACGACTACGGCCTCACCCAGATCTCGCTCCAGCTCGCCAAAAACAACGACAAAGACTTCCACACCGCACAAACCTGGCCCATTTCACCCGACAAATCCAACAAGCCCACCCGCGCCGCCACCATCAACTTCACCCTCGACCTCCCCGCCACCGATTACAAGCTCGGCGACACCCTCCGCTACCGCTTCATCGCCACCGACAACCGCGACCTCACCTCCCTCGACCACGCCGGGGGGGGGCTCATGCCGCAATCAACAACAGGCCAGATCTTCACCATCACCTTCAACGACACCGCCGCCGCCGCCGCCAAATCCACCAAACTCTGGGACCAGCTCCGCGCCCAGCTCCAGAAACTCCTCGACCAGCAAATCACCCTCCGCAAAGCCGCCCAAACCCTCGCGCCCACCAACTCCCTCCAAGCCAACCGCAGAACCGCCACCCAGATTTCCAATGGCCAAAAGCCTCTCCGCACCGACATGCAAACGCTCGCCCAGACCTTTCCCTTCGACCCCTCGATGAAACTCATCGAGAAATCCCTCCAGGTCCTCGTCCTCGAAGACGCCGCCGCCGCCATTGACCGCAGCGCTGACATCCTCCTCCTCGCGGACACCGATCAAAAATCCCTCACCCCCCTCGCCACAAGACTCCGCCAGCACCAGTCCCGCATCATCGACGTCCTCCAAACCCTCCTCGCCATCGCCAACGCCGACGAATCCCACATCTCCAAGCAAGGCGACGCCGAAGGTGCCGATCTCCCCAACGAAGCCAAAGACGCCTGGAAAAAACTTGCCGAAGACCTCAAAAAATTCGAAAAAGACCAGAACGCCGTCATCAACGCAACCGCCGATCTCGCCAAGAAACCCAAGGACGAGTACGACCAGAACGACGAAAAAAAAATCGCCGACCTTAAAGCCATCGAAGACAAATGGGAAAACTTCCTCAACAACCGCCTCGTCGACATGTCCAAGATCGCCGAACAGGATCAGGCCAACGCCTCCCTCCTCGATGAAATGGTCCAGATGAAAGTCGAACTCGCCGCCGCCGCCAACGCCCTCGACCAGAAAGCCACCCAGATCGCCACCCCCCTCGAAGAGAACGGCCTCGAGAACGCCAAGGCCCTCGACACCCACATCGAACGCATGCTCATGCAAACCCCCGATCACACCCAGTGGCAAATGGAAGAACCCGTCACACAAAATGACCCCGCCATGGCCGAACTTCCCGAGCAGCTCCAGGACATGATCGGCGACCTCATGGACAAACAGGAAGACCTCACCGACGAAATGGAATCCACCGCCTCCAAATTCGCCGACTCCCTCAACAAAGGCGCCGGCTGGGATGCCGCCGACGGCCCCATCTCCAACATGTCCGCCCAGGGCGTCACCGGCAACCAGCTCCCCAAAAACATGGAAATCCAGGGCCGCTCCGGCGAAGGCCGCGAAGGCCGCTCCTCCGGTGAATTCGTCGGCGCCGAAGCCGAAGGCAAAGGCGGCCGCCAAACCCCCACCCGCATGACCAGCGACCCCTTCTCCGCCGGCCAGGTCCAGGACCACTCCCAGCAACCCGCCGGCGGCGCCACCGGCGGCGGCAAAAAAGGCGGCTTCGGTGGCGAAGGCCGCGAAGGCCAGGCCCCTGATGAAGGCAACATCACCCAACGCCTCCAGGGCCAGCAAGCCCAACTTCGAAACCAGGCCGAACGACTCTCCCTCCAGATGCACGCCGCCGGCTTCAATAACTTCAAACTCCTCGAGGCCAACGTCCAGATGAAAAAAGCTGAGGACGCCCTCAAGCAGTACCACTACCAGACTGCCCTCTACTACGATCAGCAAGCCATCCAATCCCTCAACACCGCCAAAGTCCTCGCCGCCGGCCAGGTGCACGTCATCACCGACACCTCCCCCACCGCCGACGAAAAAACCCAGAAAGACATCGAAAACGCCACCCACGGCCCCCTCCCCAAGGGCTACTCCGACCCCGTGAAGGCCTACTTCCAGAAGCTCTCCGACACGCAAAACCAATAACCCGCCGATTTTCGCTTACCCGTTAAAACAGGTCATTTCGGAAACCTGGAGAATCTCCCGCGCTTCGCAAGTGCGATTCCCTAGGCAAATTCTCTCACAATCCCCTATCCGAGGCAGCTTTTCCCCCAAATACCCCTCCCGCCTCGGTCGATGCATCACGTGTAGGCCGTTGGATATGTGCATTTTGCCAAGGGTATGATTTGTGACACAGGCAATACAACAGCCCGCCGTCAAACCTCCCGATCGTGCCGAATTCTTCCCCATCTACTTCTCGCGCATGCCCGACTCCGCGCTCGACGGCCTCTCCCTCTTCCTCCGCCGTGAAACCCCCGAAGGTGGCCAATCCTTCACCCTCTACGCCGAATCCAAAATGAAATTCGATGCCGATCGCCGCCGCCGGCTCCACGAGTCCGGCATCGATCGCATCTACGTCCGCGCCGCCGATCGCACCCAGTTCCGCCGCCAGCTTGAATCCGAAATCGAATCCGTCGTCCATAACCCCGAAATCGACCTCCCCGTCCGCTGCGAAATCATCTACGAATCCAACATCGAACTCATCAGCGAAGTCTACGCCACTCGCAATTTCTCCCGCTCCATGCCCCGCATGGAACGCATTGCCAATTCCATCCTCTCCCTGCACACCGAAGATTCCAAAGCCTTCAAGCATTTCTTCTCCGCCGCCCACCACAACGCCTCGCCCGCCACCCATGCCGGAAACGTCGCCACCTGGCTCCCTGCGCTCGCCATCGCCGCCGGCGAGTCCCGCCGCTCGCAACTCAACAACCTCTGCCTCGCCGCACTCCTCTCCGACGCCGGCATGTCTTGCATGCCCGCCGGCATCCTCAACAAGGAAGCCAAACTCAATCCCGTCGAACGCCAGCAGATCCGCCAGCACCCCGAACTCGGCGCTCAGCTCCTCCGCGAAATCCCCAATGTCGATCCCGCCATTATCACCCTTGCGCTCCAGCACCACGAACGCCTTGATGGCACCGGTTACCCGCGCGGCCTTACCTTCGACCAGATCAGTCACCCAGTCCGCATGTTCGCCGTCATCGACAGCTTCGCCGCGCTCACCAGCGCTCGCGCCTACCGCGGCGAAATCATGTCCCCCGCCAAAGCCATGGCCATCATCCGGCGCGACTGCCCCCACAAGTACGACCCCGCCGTCGTCGACACCTGGACCAACATGCTCCGCGAAGTCTGCCCCGAGATGTTCAGTGAAGAAGCCGTCCCCGATTGCCTGACCGATGGCACTCACGGTCGGCGCCGTTTCGAACGCTTCAACTTCCGCGGACAGGCCGTCCTCCGTCAGCTCCATCAACGCGGCGGCATGTGGATGGAAGGCCCCGGCCCCGACGTCATCATGCAGAACCTCTCCCGCGGCGGCGTCGGCCTCCATTGCCGCGTTCCCCTCAAGGTGGACCAGTGCTACCGCCTCATCTTCCGAACCAAGCAGGGCGGCGAAAAGAAAATGGACATCAAGCTCGTCCGCCTTCGCAACTGCTCCGACGGCTGGTACGACGTCGGCGCCACCTTCATCGACCTCACTCAGCAATCGATCAACCTCTCCGCCCCCCCTGCCCCCGCGGTTGCTCCCGTCCCGGCCCCCTCCCCGCTTCCCGCCCCCACCTTCCTCGCCGCTCCGTCCTCCCCCGCGCCCGACCTCGCGCCGGCAGCCGCAGCTTCCACCCCCGTTGCCCCCGCCGCCGTTGCTGCCGCAGCCGCAACTCCGCCCGCACCCCAACCGACACCGACACACCTCGACGGACCCACCCCCGCGCTCAATCCCCTCACTGCCGCCGAGGACGACATTCCCGGCGACTTCCTCATCCCCCGCTTCGGCTCCCAGTGCGAACTGATCGGCGTCGAGGAATAAACACCCGCGCCCATTCCAGGCCGCCTCCTGCCCCGAAGGACCAGGCTGTCGCGTCTCTCCCCGCCGCAACTCTCCTTTTTCCTTCAAAAATCGCACACCCCGCACCCACGTGCAGCATACAAGCCAAAACGCCGCCGCCCTTTCCCCCTTGCAGCCTCCGCTCATCCAGCCATCCCTCGAAACCCTCCCTCCCCCTTCCGCCCCCGCCTCAACCGGCTACAATACACCGTCGGCATCAGCGTCCTTCACAGGTTCGAGGAATGAAATCAAGTCGCCAACGTTTCGCGGAGTTTCGTGAGAAAATCCGCAAGGGCCTCCTCGACCCCCAACGCTATGCCGATCCTTCAGTTAAACGCGAACCCGTCGCGGATCCCGGGGGCAAACACGGCTCCGGTGGCGGCGGCGCCCACATCTTCAAACGCAAGAAAACCCAGCTCATCGGCGAATACCGCCTCATGCTCCGCGGCTATGGCAAGCCCATGGCCTCCCTCTTCCTCTCCATCACTGGCTCCACCCTCGCCACCATGGCCGTCCCCGTCGTCCTCAAACTCCTCATCGACGATGTCGCCGTCGGCAAGGGCCTCTCCTCCGTCCCCTTCCTCGCCCCGCTCCGCAATCTCCTCCCCACCGACGCCTGGGGCTCCCTCGCCGCCCTCGCGGGTGTCATGGCCGCCGTCGCCGTCGTCTCCATCTTCTTCGACTGGACCAAGCTCCTCGCCACCCAGCGCATCAACTATCGCCTCGCCGGCTCCCTTCGCCAACGCCTCCACAACCACCTCATCCGCCTCCCACTCTCCCTCCTCTCCGATTACAAAACCGGCGGCATCGTCTCCCGCATCATGTCCGACGTCGACCAGGTCGTCGGCGGCATCAACAACGCCATGGTCGTCCCCTACACCGCACTCCTCCGCGTCGTCGGCATCATCTTCATCCTCTTCTTCACCTCCTGGAAACTCGCCCTCGCTATCACCATCCTCATCCCCCCCATCCTCTTCATCCACATGCTCCTCTTCAAACGCCTCCGCCCGATGTGGCGAAACATCCAGGACGACCGCGCCATGCTCTCCGGCCGCCTCACTGATATGTACGGCGGCATCCGCGTCGTCCGCTCCTTCAAACGCGAACGTTCCGAGCTCAAGGAATTCGGCGCCGCCCAGGACACCATGATCCGCAAGCAGCAGTACACCGCCGTCCTCGGTCGCCTCCTCGGCACGGGCTGGGGCGTCTTCGGTCCTGCCATCGGCGTCGTCATCGTCTGGTACGGCGGCTCTATGGTCCTCACCAAACACCTCGACCCCGCCACCGGTCAATGGCTCCCCGAAATGACCGTCGGTGACCTCGTCATGTTCCAGTCCTACATCTTCATGCTCCTTGGCCCCGTCACCCAGATGATCGACTCCATCCAGAACGTCCAGCAGAACTTCGGCGCCCTCGACCGCGTCGTCGACATCCTCGAACAACATGTCGACATGCCCGACAAACCCAACGCCCGCCCCGTGGCCGACGTCCGCGGCCACCTCGAACTCCGCGACCTCCGCTTCCACTACACCCCCCCGCCCGCAGGCCGCGAAGTCCTCGCCGGCGTCAACCTCAACGTCCCCGCCGGCGCCACCGTCGCCATCGTCGGCCCCTCCGGCTCCGGCAAAACCACCCTCGTCAACCTCGTCGCACGCTTCTTCGATGTCACCGGCGGCGCCATCCTCCTCGACGGCAAAGACATCCGCGACCTCCGCGTCGACGACTACCGCGGCCTCTTCGCCATGGTCCTCCAGGACGTCTACCTCTTCGACGGCACCATCGCCGACAACATCGCTTACGGGAAACGCCACGCCACCCGCGACGAAATCATCGCCGCCGCCAAAAAAGCCAACGCCCACGACTTCATCATGGAAATGGAAAAAGGCTACGAAACCGTCGTCGGCGAACGCGGATCAAAACTCTCCGGCGGCCAGAAGCAACGCATTTCCATCGCCCGCGCCATCCTCGCCGACCCCAAGATCCTCATCCTCGACGAAGCCACCAGCTCCCTCGATTCCCACTCCGAACATCTGATTCAGGAATCTCTCAAAGAGCTCATGGCCAACCGCACCACCTTCGTCATCGCCCACCGCCTCTCCACCATTATGCACGCCGACACCATCATCGTCCTCGTCGACGGCCGCATCATTGAACAGGGCTCCCACGACGAACTCATGGAAAAACGCGCCGCCTATTTCGACATGTTCACCCAGCAGTTCCAGCGCCACCGCGACCCCACCGTCGAACGCATCGACTGGGAGCTCGCCAGCAACCGGACCCCATGATCCACACCGGGGGGAAATGATGAAATGCTGCGGCCAGAAAGTTCAATGCACAGCAGCCGCCGCCTGCGTCCTCGCCGCAGCCATCTCCGCCTTGCACTCCGCCAGAGCGCCCTGGAATGTCGGATTCGCCAGCAGCTTCTGCGCGATCGCCTTCCCCACAATCCGCCCCGCCACGATATCGCTCTCGTAGTGCGCGCCCACGATGATCCGGTTGAATCCGATCTCCCGCGCCCGCTCGATCAGCTTCTTCTGCTGTTCCGGAAACAGGCTCCCCAGCACGTACGCATACATCGTTGCCCGCGTGGAATGCCCGCTCGGATAGCTGAATTCGTCTTCCTTTTCGTGCCCGATCACCCGCTTGTCCGCATCCGCCGGACGCACCCGCTTGTAAAACTTCTTCGCCGGCCCCGTCACCAGCTTCTTGCTCTCCTTCTCGATCTCCGCAAACAGCGCCTCCGTCTTCGGCAGCTCCGTCTCCCTGAACCACGGGCCCAGGATGTCCGCGAACGTGTTCACGTTCATGTGTTTGATCTGCGACTTCGCCGCTTCAATACCCGCCTCCGAGACCCGCTTCTGCACCGCCACCACCATGTCCAATTCCGCTCGCGCTTCCGCCGAATCCTCCGCCGCCGGCGGCGGCAGAATCGTCTTCCAGTCGACCGAATCCGCACGCAGGTAGCTCACGCCCGTCGCCGGCGCATCCGCAGCCGCCGCGCTCGCCAGCAGCAGCGTTGGAATCAACATGTACCGAATCTTCATCATGCGCATATCGTCCCGCCACAAAAGGAATGAAAGCCGTGATCATGGCGAACTCTCTGGTCTCTCTGTGAGCGAATGATAAAGATTTCAATAATCCTCCCATCCCTCTCCGCCCCCCGCAAAAATAAATAAGGAAGGGCAGCCGTAGCCGCCCTTCCCTGATTGAGGAATCAAAACCTTACTTCCGGCGACGCGTCAAAAGCCCCGCCGCTCCCACCGCCAGCAGCCCCAGCGATGCCGGTTCCGGTACCGCCCCCGGCAGCACCACGATCCCGTGGTACGACCCCGTCACGGCATTGGGATCCACGGCATCCGCCACCGTCTGGATCGTGGCCAGCGGACTCAGCGTGCCCGTCAAACCTGTCGTGCTCCCGCTGAATCCCGTCGAGTCCGTGTAACTGTAGACGGTGCTCACGTTGGTGGCGCTCGCCGACGTCGGTGGAAGCGTGGCATACAGGGTCACGCTGCCGTCGTTATTCTTTACACCCGCGAGGCCGCGAATGGCCACACTCGGATCTGCCTGGAAATCCCCGTTCTCCACCCACACGCCGCTGACGAGACTGAATTTGCGGATCCCACGCGTGGCCGAGGCATCATCCGACATGTAAAGGGTGTCGATGTCGCCCGTGCCGCCCAGGCTGAAAAGCGCGAATTGAAACGGGCTGATGGAGGTGGACGGCGCCAGCGACAGCGCTTGGGGGAACAGCGACTGCCCCGTTGCCGTCGAAATCGGATCAGAGGCCGACGAAGTTCCCACGATGTCCAGCTTCTCCGAGTTGCTGGTGCTCAGGTACAACTGCCCGCCGGCGATCTGCAGCCCGCGGTAATTGTTCGATGTCGTGCCGAGGATATTGCTCGTCGAGGAGGCCGGGCTGACGATCGTATTGGTTCGGATGCCGGTCGTGCTGGCGCCGGAGACCCAGACGTTCGTGCCGTCTGTGACGGCGCTGCGGTAATCGGAGGTGATGGAGCTGTCGGTGAAATTGACCGTCCCCACCAGCGATCCATCTGCGGTGTTGTAGACTTTCACGACGCGGGCATCCACATCTGCAGTCGTGGAATTGATGCCGCCGGACGCGTAACTCGCATAACCGGGCACCGCCAGGTACTTCCCGTCCGGCGAGATATTCATCAATCCGTGCGACGAGCTGTTGCCTGGATCCACAAGCCCAGTGTCGAGGCTTCCCTGGTACACGCCCAGCGGGCTGTATTCGTCGAGGAACACTTCGTTGCCCGTGCTGTTAAGGCCGGGCTGGACGGCGGGCGCGCCGGTGGGGGTAATGAAGTTGCTTGTGACGTCACGGTAGACAAGCAGATCGCCGGGGGTGAATGGCGCCGTTGCGGCTTGGGCTGCCGGCAGACTCGCGGCTGCGGCGATGACGGCTGCGATGACAAGGTGAGTCGATTGCATGCTACTTCCTTTCCGCGCCTCTCAGAGCGCGTAAATCATGGAGTATTTCTAGTGCTACATGCGCTTCGCATGGCGAAACGCTTTGGTGCGAATGAGCGCGAAGGTCCGGTGCCCGAG
>JBQCGD010000069.1:0-5363 GCA_051955985.1 Phycisphaerae bacterium
CCACACCTCCCGCACTTCTCCCCCCGCCGCAACCGCAACCCCCCGCACCCACGACACCGCACCCACCGCGGCATCCGATGCACCGCCACAAACGTCAACAACGCCGCCGGACCAAACACCACCGCCAACCCCGCCCACCCCACCCGCGACCGCACCCCCCGCGCATACCCCCACGCCAGCACCCATATCCCCACCGCCCACCCCACAATCAACACCACCCCCGGCACCACAAACCGCCAGCTCAATTCAAACGCCTGCGTCCATCGCCCCTGCACTTCCGCCCACTCATAAAAGCCCCGCTTCATCCAAATCCACCCAAACCCCAGCGGACCCCCGAGCCCCGCAATCGCGCCCGCCCGATACTCATACCGATGCAACTTCCGCACCCCCCGCGGCAACAACTCCGGCTCCCTCTCCTCCACGCGCCCCTCCCACGAAACCTTCTCCCGCTTCAACAACTTCCCCGCATCATCATAAAACTCAAACGTCCGCTCCCTACCCAAAGGCTTCCCAATCTCCGGCCGCCGGTAATACTCCAGCACCCACTCCCGCACCTTTGCCAGTCGATGCAGCACAATATAGTGATCCGCGCGGTCCTCCAAAAACGGCAGCGAAAACACCTCCCGCCCGTCCCGCGTCACCTCCACCACGCGCCGCGTCGTGAAAATCAACAGCCCCTTCGGGTCCGGCAGCGACTTCGCCGCCTCCGTAGGCATCACCTGCGCCCCCGTGATCTCCTCCCCGTTCTTCGCCACAAAAAACGGTTTCAGCGTGATGTGCTCCGGATCCAGCACATATATCGCCTTCGGCGTATCCACCATCCGGATATCATCAAAGTAATCCACCGACGCCCCCTCAAACGGCTGCGCGTTTCCCCGCTGCAACCCATTCACCCCAAACTCCCCCAGGTACTTCGCATCCCGCCACGCTTTCCGACGCTCGTCCCCCATCATCGCTTCCCAGTTCAACTGCTTGTACACATAAAAAAGCTGCCGGTTCGGCACCCAGTACCACTCGTTCATGTACCGGGTGTGCCAGATCGGCCCCGATATCCGCTGCACGTCATACCCCAACTCCCGAAACGAACTCCGCCGCACCCCAGACACCACCCGCCCCGCAAAGTTCACAAACTGATTCCACGCGTTGTAATTCTCGTCCCCCGTCGGCGCCGCCAGCGGATTCCCCTGCAGATCCGTATACACCGCCGTCCGTCGATACTCCGGCTTCTTCGAATCCCACGTGTCCGTCGTCACCACGTTCGCAATCGTCCCGTCCGGCATCAACGCGCGACTGTGGTAAACAATCCGGTCCTGATGGCTCCACAGCCCCGGCGCCCAATCCCTGTTCCGCAGCAAATCCGACCGCCGCCCCAGCACCTTCTCCACCCCCGTCACCGTCGGCACCCCGGTCAACACCCCAAACCCCCCCAGCACCACCACCACCAACGCCCACCGCCCCACCCGCGGCGCCCGCAGCGTAAACCCATGCGAAACCCCCGACCCCCACGCCGCCACCCCATACACCCCCATCAACACCACGCTCCACCCCGCCGCCACCCAGAACGAATACACCGAATCGCTCACATACGACCCCACCAGCGCCCCCACCAGCACCACCACCCGCGACCCATACCACCGCGCCTCCCGCTCCATCACCACCAGCCCCGCCACGTAATACACAAACCCCGCCAGCAGATCCGCAATCGGCGGCAACCAGTACTCCGAAATGAAAAACGGCCCCGCCAGCTTCGTCGGCGCAATCGCCATCGCAAACCCCACCGGCAACACCGCCACGATCCCATACATGATCACCCCCGCCAACCCGCGCCCCACAAACAACCACCACCGCGGCACCGGCCGATGATTCAAAAATGCCCACAAATCAAAGCTCCGATCCCCCAGCGGCTGCAGCACCCCCAGCAGCAGCCCCGCCACCGCCGGCCCCAGCATCATCGACATCTGCACCGACGGCAAAAGCAAAACATTGTTGATCTGGTTGTCCCGTATCGAATCAAACAACCACCCCGACCGAAACCACTCCGCCACGCAAACAATAATAAACTCCAGGCAGATCACCAGCGCCACATTCACCCAGTTCTGCCGCAACTCCTTCAGCACCACCGCCCGCACCACCCGCCCCATCCCCGGCCGCCCGCCCGCAACATCCCGCGGCGACCGCGCCGCACTCGCACCACCCATCGCCGCAGTCATCGTCATGCCGCACCTCCCAGTTGCTCCAGAAAGAAACTCCGGCTCCGGTGGTCCGACATGTACGCCGTCACCGCATCCGCAAAATCCACCGCCTGCCTCTCCAAATGCACCGGCCTCATCCTCCGCAATTCCCCCTCGAGCCCCTCCCCCGGATTCGCCACCGTAATCCGCAGCGTGTTGTTCACCCGCAACGTGTCCAGCAACCCCCGAATCTCCGGCAATGCCGGCGGTGCCCCCGCAAACGTCAGGTGATACTGCGCAATCCGCTCCCGGAACTCCTCCATCCGGCACGCCGCCCGCAACACTGACCGATCAAGAATCAACAGATAATCCGCCACCCGCTCAATGTCATCCAGCAGATGCGACGACAGCAGCACCGTCCGCTCCGGCGTCCGCGTGATATACAAAATCGCCTCGAGCAACGCCCGCCGCGCCACCGGATCCAACCCCAACGCCGGATCATCCAGCACCAGCACCTCCGGCTCCGTCGCTAAAGTCAGCCCCAGCGCCAACCCCGCCCGCTGCCCACGCGACAGCGACCCCGCCTTCGCATCCCCACGCAACCCAAAATGCGCCACCGTCGCCTCAAAAATCTTCCCGTTCCACTTCGGATAAAACGCCGCCTGATATTTCCCCGCCTGCTTCACCGTCATCCACCCGATCACCGGATGATTCTCCGCCAAGTACCCCACCCGCCCCCGCACCTCCGGCGTCAGTTCCCGCGAATCCACTCCCAGCACCTTTGATGTCCCCCGCGTCGGCTCAATCAACCCCAGCAGCATCCGCAGCGTCGTCGTCTTCCCCGACCCATTCCTCCCCAGAAACGCCGTCACCGATCCCCGCGGCACCCCAAACGAAACCCGGTCCACCGCGCAATGCTTCCCAAAATACTTCGTCAACCCATTCGCCGTGATCACTGCATCCACCATCCCAACCTCCAGAGCAAAAACGTCACGAACTCGCCGCAACATTCCCCAACGCCTTCCACTTCTTCTCCAGCAATTCCCGCACATCCTCCCCCGACAACTCCAACGCCACCGCCTCCTGCACCACCTGCACCACCAGCGGCTCCATCCGCCGCAACCGCTCCGCCCGCGTCAACCCCATCCCCGCCCGCCGCGCCGCCACCGCCAACCCGCGCCCCGGCAACGACTCCAGCAACCCATCCTTCGACAGGTCCCCATACGCCTTCGCCACCGTGTTCGGATTGATCAGCAACTGCTCCGCCAGCGACCTCACCGACGGCACCAACTCCCCGGTCTCCAGAGCCCCGGTCGCAATCGCATGCCGCACCTGCGTCACGATCTGCTGATAGATCGGTACCGAAGACCCCGCAGCAATGCGAACATGAAACATGCCACCTAACCCGTGTACGACGTGTACTACATCACATAGTACACCATGCAACACCCGAGTCAACAAAAAAGTGGCCCCGACGCCATCGGCAATGCCTCGCACAACACATGGACCTTCGACAACGCTTGCGTCGTCGCGAACCGTGCACACAACACATTGCATCCCCCGCATGTCCCGCGACCATCCAAAAAGTGAAAATCAATCATTGATGCCATCCCGCGCATCGCAAACCCCGCAATAACCCCTTGCCCCAAAACGTTCCTCCCGTAGAGTAGTACCCGCCACTTCCTCCGCGGCGCGCCCCCGCGTTTCACGGCGCCTCTTTTCAGGAACCCCCATGAAATTCTTCAACCCCCGCACCGCCATCGCCCTCGCGATCACCCTCACCCTCTCCTCCACCCTCACCCCCGCCCAAACCTCCCAGGAAGCCGGCATCGAACCCACCAGCAACATCAACCCCCGCGACCAGGCCGCCATCGACGACGCCCTCCACGGCTGGTGGACCAATGCCCTCAAAACCCGCGACGAGCGCCTCCAATGGTGGCGCGACGCACGCTTCGGCTGCTTCATCCACTGGGGCGTCTACTCCGAACTCGGCGGCGAATACCACGGCCGCAAGGGCGGCTCCTACTCCGAACACATCATGCGCCAACTCAAAATCCCCCGCGAAGAATACCTCAAAAACGTCGTCGAACCCTTCAACCCCTCCAAATTCAATGCCGACCAATGGGTCAAACTCATCAAAGGCGCCGGCATGCGCTACGTCGTCATCACCGCCAAACACCACGACGGCTTCGCCATGTACCCCTCCTACGTCTCCAAATACAACATCCGCGACGCCACAAAATTCGGCCGCGACCCCATGAAGGAACTCTCCGACGCCTGCCACGCCAACGGCATCCGCTTCGGCTTCTACTACTCCCACGCCTTCGACTGGGAACACCCCGACGCCCCCGGTAACGACTGGGACTACAAAAACCCCGGCGGCGACCTCAAACTCCTCGGCGCCGAAAACTGGTACAACCTCCACCCCGATGTCCTCGAACGCGTCAAACACTACGTCGACGAAAAAGCCATCCCCCAGCTCCAGGAACTCGTCAAAAAATACCACCCCGACATCTTCTGGTTCGACACCCCGCAAAAACTTCCCCCCTCCGAACAAATCCGCATCGTCAAGGCCGTCCGCGAAGCCGACCCCAACGTCGTCATCAACGGCCGCGCCGCACGCGTCGCCCACTACAACTTCGGCGACTACCTCGACACCGCCGACAACCCCGCCGAAGTCCGCGACCCCGGCGGCGACTGGGAAGCCATCCCCACCGTCAACAATTCCTACGGTTACAACAAACTCGACAACCACTACAAAACCCCCGAATTCTTCGTCCAACTCCTCGCCAAAATCGCCGCAAAAGGCGGCAACATGCTCCTCAACATCGGCCCCAAAGGCGACGGCACCATCGACGAAAACGCCACCCGCATCCTCCAGGGCATCGGCTCCTGGATGGACGTCAACGCCGACTCCATCCGCGGCACCTCCCGCACCCCCCTCGACCGCCAACCCTGGGGCGACTCCACCCTCAAAGACCACACACTCTACCTCCACGTCTTCCATTGGCCCAACGACGGCCGCCTCGTCATCGCCGGCCTCCAAACCAACATCACCAACGCCTACTTCCTCGCCGACAAGGACAAACACCCCCTCCAACCTGCCCGCCTCAACGAAAACGACTCCGTCATCCACATACCCCCCCCGGCGGGCGGCGGGGGGCGGGGGGCGGGGGCGCCGGGGGGGGGGGC
>JBQCGD010000070.1:0-18420 GCA_051955985.1 Phycisphaerae bacterium
CCCCCCCCCCCCGCCCCCGCCCCCCCCCCCCCCCCCCCCCCCCCCCCCGCCCCCCCGGGCCACCGGGCGCTTGATTCTGGCCGATGAGTAAGGCTATGGTGGTAGGCGTTCGGAAAGGTAATGATGACAGGGTTTGGACACAAGATCTTTGCCATGATGGTGTCGCTGGTGGTGCTGGCGGCGATGGTGGTGTGTCCGTGCGCGGTGGGGATTTTTTCGGACGTTGGGCATGGGCGGGTGGTGATGAGCTGCTGTGAGCATTCGGAGAAGGGCGGGGGGCAGCCGGGGAAGGACATGGGGGATACGGCGTGCAAGGCGTATTGTTCGACGCGGGTGATGGATCATGTGAAGAGCGTGGCGGTGGATATGACGCCGACGCATTTTGTGGGGGTGGCGGTGGTGCCGGTGATGACGGCGGCGGTGGGGGTGCCGGTGGTGGGGCGGTGGGATGGGTGGGAGTCGGGGTTGCCGCGTGAGGCGGCGAGGTCGTTGCTGCGCCTGCATTGCGCGCTGTTGGTGTGATTTCTCTCCAAGTTTGATGCGTTTGGTGTGAATGCGTGCGATTGGGTTGCGCGCGTTTGCGGCGGACGCGTGGTTGATGTGCGCGCGGCAGGACGCGAAGTCGCAAGCGTTGTCGCGGGCCGAGGTGCAGAGCGAGATATGTCGCTGGTGGGCGGAATGGCCGACGGGGGCGTCGGCCCCACTTTCTGGAGAGAGTCATGAAGACGTCGCAGTATGTGTTTCTGGCGGTGGTGGGATTTGGGGCGACTTTGGGGGCGGGCGTGTGGGCGGGTGCGCATTGGGAGATGCTGGTGCCGAAGCGGGCGGTGGCGGCGAGCAGGGCGGGGGCGGCGCCTGCGACGGCGGCTGGGAGCGCGACGGCGCCGCAGCAGTTGTGGACCTGCGCGATGCATCACCAGGTGCTGCTGCCGCATCCGGGGAATTGTCCGATCTGCGGGATGGTGCTGACGCCGGTGCACATGGCGGCGCATACGCAGGCGGCGGGCGGGGGCGCGAAGGCGGGGGCGGGCTCGGAGGTGGTGATTGATCCGGTGGTGGTGCAGAACATGGGGGTGCGGGTGGCGCCGGCGATGCGTGGGGAGTTGCGGGAGGAGGTGCGTTCGGTGGGGACGTTTGTGGAGCCGGAGGAGAATCACGTGGAGATTAATCTGCGGGTGTCGGGGTGGATTGAGAAGTTGTATGCGGACCGGGAGGGGATGGTGGTGACGAAGGGGGAGCCGCTGTTTGAGTTGTACAGTCCGGAGATCACGGCGGCGAGCGACGAGTTGATTGCGGCGCGGAAGGCGATGGATTCGGCAAAAGGGGGGGAGGAGATGTTGAAGAGTTCGGCGGGGGCGCTGGTGACGGCGGCGCGGCGGAAGCTGGAGTTGCTGGGGTTGAGCGGGGAGGAGATTGATGCGTTGCAGAAGATGGATGTTTCGCCGCGGACGATTACGGTGAGGAGTCCGATGCATGGGCATGTGGCGGAGAAGCGGGTGGTGGAGGGATCGGCGGTGAAGGCGGGGGATGAGATCATGAAGATCGCGGATCGGTCGGAGATGTGGCTGCAGGTGCAGGTGTATGAGCACGATTTGCCGATGGTGAAGGTGGGGACGCCGGTGAAGGTGACGGTGACGGCGGTGCCGGGGAAGGTGTTTGAGGGGAAGGTGGATTTTCTGTATCCGCATCTGGACATGGCGTCGCGGACGGCGACGGCGCGGATTGTGCTGCCGAACGAGAATCATGAGTTGCGGGAGGGGATGTATGCGGTGGCGACGGTGGAGGGGGTTGGGGCGAAAGATGCGTTGATGGTGCCACGGGAGGCGGTGATTGATTCGGGGGTGAGGCAGGTGGTGTTTGTGTCGAAGGGTGGGGGGCACTTTGAGCCGCGGGAGGTGAAAGTGGGGATGAGCGGGGAGATGAGCGGGATGGATGGGGAGGTGGTGGAGGTGTTGAGCGGGGTGAAGGCGGGGGAAGAGGTGGTGACGAGCGGGCAGTTTCTGCTGGATTCGGAGAGCCGGCTGGAGGAGGCGCTGGCGAAGCAGACGGGGGGCGGGCTTTTGGAGAAGGGTGGCGGGGCGGATTCGGCGGCGATGGGCGGCATGAAGATGGAAGGGGGGCGGTGAGATGATTGGGAAGATTATTGCGTTTTCGATACGGAATCGGTTTCTGGTTTTGTTCATGACGTTTGCGCTGATTGGGGCGAGCGTGTGGGGGACGATGCATTTGAGCCTGGATGCGATTCCGGATTTGTCGGATGCGCAGGTGATTATTGTCACGAATGATGAGGGGCAGAATCCGGAGGTGATCGACAAGCAGGTGACGTATCCGCTGGCGAGCGCGATGTTGAGCGTGCCGCGGGCGACGGCGGTGCGGGGGTACTCGATGTTCGGGCTGTCGTTTGTGTATGTGTTGTTTGAGGATGGGACGGACATTTACTGGGCGCGGAGCCGGGTGCTGGAGTATTTGAATTTTGCGCGGGATCGGTTGCCGGCGGGGGTGGAGCCGAAGCTGGGGCCGGATGCGACGGGGGTGGGGTGGGTGTATCAGTATGTGCTGTATCCGGGGTTTTATTCGGTGGACCATCCGAAGGGGGTGTGGAAGGATGCGGAGAGGGGGAAGTGGTATGGGAGTGTGGCGGAGGCGCCGGAGGGGCGGCGGGGGCATCTGGAGAAGGTGCGCGCGTGGGATGGGCCGGGGGTGGATCCGATCACGGGGACGAAATTGGTGCAGGCGAAGGAGGATTTGGCGGGGCTGCGGAGTTTGCAGGATTGGTATCTGCGGTATCCGCTGACGAGCGTGGAGGGGGTGAGCGAGGTGGCGCCGATCGGCGGGTTTGTGAAGCAGTACCAGGTGGTGATTGATCCGGAGAAGTTGCGCGCCTTCAAGCTGCCGTTGAAGGATGTGATTTCGGCGATTCAGCGGTCGAACAATGATGTGGGGGGGGCGACGGTGGAGTTGTCGGAGAACGAGTACATGGTGAGGAGCCGGGGGTATCTGCAGGGGGTGAGCGACCTGGAGAAGGTGCCGGTGGGGATTGCGGGCGGGGAGGGGCGCGGGGCGGGGACGCCGGTGCGGTTGAGCGATGTGGCGCGGGTGCAGATTGGGGGGGAGATGCGGCGTGGGATTGGGGAGTACAACGGGGAGGGGGAGCTGGCGGGCGGGGTGATTGTGGCGCGGTTTCATGAGAATGCGTATGCGGTGATTCAGCGGGTGAAGGCGAAGATGGCGGAGCTGGAGGACGGTTTGCCGCCGGGGGTGATGATCAAGACGACGTATGACCGGTCGGCGTTGATTGAGCGGGCGGTGCATACGCTGCGGCACACGTTGATTGAGGAGATCATTGTGGTGGGGTTGGTGTGCATCTGCTTTTTGCTGCATGCGCGGAGTGAGCTGGTGGCGGTGTTTGTGGTGCCGGCGTCGGTGCTGGTGGCGTTATTTTTGATGCAATTGTTGGGGATCAATGCGAACATCATGTCGCTGGGGGGGATTGCGATTGCGATTGGGGTGGTGGTGGATTCGGCGATTGTGATGGTGGAGAACGCGCATAAGCATTTGGATCGGGAGGAGGAGCGGGTGCATGCGGGGGGGAGTCCGAGGCCGCGGGGGGAGATTATTCTGGAGGCGGCGCAGGAGGTGGGGCCGTCGTTGTTTTTCTCGTTGTTGATTATTAAGGTGAGCTTTTTTCCGGTGTTTGTATTGGGCGGGGAGTCGGGGCGGTTGTTTAAGCCGTTGGCGATGACGAAGACGTTTGCGATGGGGGCGGCGAGCGTGTTGTCGATCACGATTATTCCGGTGTTGATGTATTACTTTATTACGAGCCGGGTGTTGCCGAAGCGGTGGGGGTGGGTGGTGAATACGCTGGTGACGGTGGGGACGATTGTTGTGCCGGCGGCGGTGTTGTGGATTGGGGCGGATTTGTTTGAGCCCGTTCGGGCGTACAAGTGGTGGTTTGCGATTGGGTGGGGGGTGTTGGCGGGGATGCTGTTGATTCCGCAGAAGATTGTACATGAGAAGCACAGCCCGATCAGCGTGGTGTTGCAGTGGATTTACGATCCGTTTTTCTGGCTGGCGATGAAGCTGCGGTGGGTGATGCCGGTGTTGGCCTTGCTTGCGCTGGCGACGACGTGGTATCCGATCACCCATTTTGGGACGGAGTTCATGCCGCGGCTGGACGAGGGGGACATTTTGTACATGCCGACGGCGGATCCGAGTTTGAGCGTGACGAAGGCGAAGGAGCTTTTGCAGCAGACGGACAAGCTGATCAAGACGTTTCCGGAAGTGATGACGGTGCATGGGAAGATCGGGCGGGCGGACACGGCGACGGATCCGGCGCCGATGTCGATGATCGAGACGGTGGTGCAGTTGCAGCCGGACACGAGCAAGTGGCGGCATCGGCGGGTGCATTACTTTTTCAGCGACTGGCCGGGGTGGTTGAAGGCGCCGCTGGCGCATTTCTGGCCGGAGGATCGGCCGGTGACGACGGAGGAGTTGCGGACGGGGTGGAATGATCCGGATGGGACGCATCATCCGGGGCTGGACGAGGTGGTGCGTTTTCCGGGGGTGGCGAACGCGTGGCCGTACCCGATTGAGAACCGGATCAACATGTTGTCGACGGGGATCAAGACGCCGGTGGGGATCAAGATCCTTGGGCCGGACCTGGAGACGTTGAACACGCTGGCGGAGAAGGTGGCGGCGGCGTTGACGCCGGTGGCGGGGACGGTGAGCGCGTATCCGGAGCGGACGATGGGGGGGTATTACCTGGATATTGATGTGAATACGGATGAGGCGTCGCGGTATGGGATGACGAAGGGGGATGTGCAAGATGTGATCCAGGCGGCGATCGGGGGGATGAACATCACGACGACGGTGGAGGGGCCGGCGCGGTATCCGGTGAACGTGCGGTTTGCGAGCGAGCTGCGGGACGACATTCCGGCGTTGAAGCGGCTGCTGGTGTCGACGCCGCGGAATGGGGAGATTCCGCTGGGACAACTGGCGACGTTTGCGATTCATCCGGGGCCGCCGATGATCCGGAGCGAGAACGCGGAGCTGGCGGCGTGGGTGTATGTGGATGTGGATTTGAGCAAGCGGGATTTGGGCGGGTATGTGGCGGAGGCGAAGCGGGTGGTGGGTGAAGCGGTAGCGCTGCCGGCGGGGTACCAGTTGGTGTGGTCGGGGCAGTTTCAGTACTGGGAGGAGACGTTGCCGCGGCTGATTGCGGCGATCATCGTGACGATCGTGTTGATTGTGTTCCTGTTGTACGTGGGGACGCGGAGCTGGTTCCGGGTGGCGGTGGTGTTGCTGGCGTTGCCGTTCAGTTTGATCGGGGCGTGCTGGTTTACTTATCTGCTGGGGTACAACCTGAGTCTGGCGGTGTACATCGGGATGATCGCGCTGGCGGGGCTGGATGCGGAGACGGGGCTGGTGATGCTGTTGTACCTGGATAACAGTTTTGAGCGGTTTGTGACGATGGGGCGGATGCGGTCGCCGGCGGATTTGTATGAGGCGGTGCATGATGGGGCGGTGAAGCGGATTCGGCCGAAGGCGATGACGGTGGCGGCGGCGTTTATTGGATTGGTGCCGCTGCTGTGGGCGCAAGGGAGCGGGGCGGATGTGATGCGGCGGTTGGCGGCGCCGTTGATCGGGGGGTTGGGGGTGAGTTTTGTGATGGAGCTGCTTTTGTATCCGGTGATTTTCTACATCGCCAAGCGGATTGCGTGGCGGCATTCGTGGCAGGTGGAAAAGCAGGTCGTGAGGTCTGAGCCGGTGGGGGTGCCGTGATGGAGCTTGATATGACAGCGGATTGTGGTTGCAGGTGGAATGTCCCTGGCCCCACGCCGCCCGAGGCGGCGGGCGTCATGGTGCGTTTGGTGATCGGTGTTGTATTGCGGGCGGTGGGGGGGTGCACGGTGCATCCGAAGGGGGAGAAGTTGGAGCGGGCGAAGGTGGAGCAGGCGGGGAGGGTGTATGTGCGGGCGGTGGAGGAGCGGGATATTCCGGTGTTGGGGCCGGGGGCTTCGGTGGAGGAGATGGTGCGGTATGCGCTGTTGACGAATGCGGGGGTGGAGCAGAAGTATTGCGAGTGGCGGAGCGCGCTGGAGCAGGTGCCGCAAGAGGGGACGCAGCGGACGAACCTGGCGTTGAGTTTGAGCACGATGGTGCAGGACGGGGTGACGGCGTGGAAGACGACGAATATCGGGGCGGGGAATGATTCGATGAACAACCTGGTGTTGCCGAACAAATTGATGACGGCGGCGGAGGTGGCGCTGGCGAATGCGCGGGCGGCGGGGAAGCGGTTTGATGAGGCGAAGTATGAATTGCGGGCGAAGGTGATCTCGGCGTATGACGATTATGCGCTGACGGCGGAGCTGCTGCGATTGGAGGAGGAGAATGGGAAGCTGCTGGAATTGACGGTGAAGATGGTGCGGCTGCGGATTGGGACGGGGGTGTCGATGCAGCAGGATCTGCTGCGGGCGGAGAATGAGGCATCCGCTTCGGAGAATGAGCTGGGGGCGCTGCGGTCGAAGCTGAGCGTGCAGCGGGCGGCGTTGAATGTGCTGATGAATCGGGATCCGGAGACGGATATTGCTTTGCCGGGGAAACTGCCGGCGGCGCGGGAGATTTCGAACGACGATGCGGAATTGCTGCGTGCGGCGGCGGAGGGGAATCCGGAGATCCAGGCGCTGGCGGCGGAGGTGAGCGGGCGGCGCGTGGGGATCACGATGGCGAAGCAGGCGTATCAGCCGGAGCTTGGGGTGAATGTGAGCACGGATTTCGCGGGGATGGCGCAGAACCTGGCGGGGGCGGTGATGGTGCCGGTGCTGCGGTACGAGGCGATCGATGCGGGGATTCGGCAGGCGGAGGACCAGTTGCGGGCGACGGAGACGGGGATGCGGCAGTATCGGTCGGACCTGCGGGGGCGGGTGGTGACGGATCTGATCATGATTCGGGAGGCGGAGCGGCAGGTGGCGTTCCTGGAGAAGACGCTGATTCCGCGGGCGAAGCAGATTGTGTCGGTGTCGCAGACGGCGTATGGGACGGGACAGAGTTCGATGCTGGATTTGATCGAGGGGCAGCGGAGTTTGATCGGGTTGCAGCGGCTGGGGGCGGAGATGCGCGTGGAGCGGGAGAAGAGTGTGGCGGATCTGGAGGCGGCGGTGGGGGTGGGGGTGGAGTGAGGGAAGTGTGGGGGCTGAGGACTGGGGTCTGTGGGCGGGAATATTGGCTGTGTTCTTGAGATGATAATGGTGGGCTCGTCTCGGGAAATCTTCCCCGCTAAGATTTGGCGTTGATGGCGCAGCTTCCGATTACACTTTCGACTCCGGTGAATTACGCGAAAGGCGTGGGGGATGTGCGCGCGGCGGAGTTGGGGGCGTTGGGGATTCGGACGTGCGGGGATCTGCTGTTTCATCTGCCGCGGGATTATGTGCATTACACGGAAGAGGCGCCGATCGCGGAGATCAGGCCGGGGGAGATGGCGACGATTCGGGGGACGCTGCTGCAGACGCGGTTGATTCCGAAGAAGCCGCGGCGGTTTGAGGCGTTGCTGCAGGATGCGGCGGGGAATGCGAACGGGAATGAGCGGACGCGGTGCGTGCTGACGTGGTTCAATCCGTTCGGGCTGGACAAGAAATTGCAGCCGGGGATGTTGATCCGGGCGACGGGGAAGGTGACGCAGTTTCGTGAGCGGTTCCAGATTGTGCAGCCGAAGTTTGAGATCCTGGATGGGCGGGAGGAGGAGACGGCGAAGTCGGCCCGGATTGAGCCGGTGTATCCGGCGACGACGGAGTTGCCGTCGCACCTGCTGGCGAAGATCATTGCGGGGGTGATTGATGCGCTCATTCCGAAGGTGCCGGAGTGGTTTGCGGAGGGGCTTCTGCGGGAGCGGCATTTTTTCACGCGGCGGGAGGCGCTGGAGAAGATTCATCGGCCGGCGACGCTGAAGGAGGCGATCACGGCGAAACGGACGCTGGCGTACCACGAATTTTTCCTGCACCAGGCGGCGGTGGCGATCAAGCGGTTTCACCAGCGGAACAGCAGCCCGGCGATTCCGCTGCGGGTGGATGAGGCGGTGGATCGGCGGATCCGGGCGCTGCTGCCATTCGAGCTGACGGCGGCGCAGTCGCGCGTGATTGATTCGATCCGGAAGGACCTGTCGAGCACGAAGCCGATGAACCGGCTGCTGCAGGGGGATGTGGGGTCGGGGAAGACGGTGGTGGCGCTGTATGCGATGCTGGCAGCGACGGCGACGAAGAATTCAGAATTCAGAGTTCAGAATTCAGAATTGAAGGGGGCGGGCGCGGGGAGCGGGGGGGGCGGGGGGCACCAGGCGGCGCTGATGGCGCCGACGGAGATTCTTGCGGAGCAGCATTACATCACCTTGTCGCGGTTGCTGGAGGGGAAGAAGGTGCAACTGGGGCTGCTGACGGGGTCGGTGACGGGGCAGGAGCGGCAGCGGGTGCTTTCGCAACTGGCGGAGGGGACGTTGCACCTGGTGGTGGGGACGCATGCGCTGCTGTCGGAGGTGGTGCAGTTCAAGTCGCTGGCGCTGGTGGTGATCGATGAGCAGCACAAGTTCGGTGTGGAGCAGCGGTCGCTCATTCGCACGAAGCCGAGCGGGTCGGGCCTGGCGCCGCACACGCTGGTGATGACCGCGACGCCGATCCCGCGGACGCTGGCGATGACGGCGTTTGGCGATTTGGATGTGTCGGTGATTGATGAGCTTCCGCCGGGGCGGCAGCCTATTTTTACGAAGACGACGCCGTCTTCGAATCGGGAAGAGGTGTACAAGTGGCTGGGGCCGCGGTTGAAGCAGGGGGAGCAGGCGTACGTGGTGGTGCCGGCGATCGATGAGTCGGAATTGGAGCTGCGCACGGCGGCGGGGGTGCAGGAGGAGCTGCAGAAGGAGTGGCTGCAGGAGTTTCGGATCGGGCTGATTCACGGACGGCTGGCGCAGGAGACGCGGCAGCACATCATGGAGCGGTTTCGGCAGCATCTGATTGATGTGCTGGTGGCGACGACGGTGATTGAGGTGGGGGTGGATGTGCCGAACGCGACGACGATGATTATTGAGCATGCGGATCGGTTCGGGTTGTCGCAGTTGCACCAGTTGCGCGGGCGTGTCGGGCGTGGGAGCAAGCAGTCGTATTGCATTCTGCTGGGGGATCAGACGACGGATGACGGGATCGCGCGGCTGCAGGCGATGACGAAGCATGCGAGCGGGTTCAAGATTGCGGAGGAGGATTTGAAATTGCGCGGGATGGGGAAATTGATTGGGACGGCGCAGTCGGGGCGGACGGATCTGCATTTTGCGGAGTTGCTTTACGATCCGCATCTGCTGCCGATGTCGCGGCGGGATGCGTTCAACATGATTGCGGCGGATCCGCGGCTGCTGGATCCGGGGCATGCGCAGCTGCGGACGGCGGTGCTGACGAAGTTTGCGGATTCGATCACGCTGGCGGATGTGGGGTGAGTGGTGGGGCAGAAGGGGGGCGGCTTTGATGGATTCGATGGACGTAAATGAGCCACGAAAGACACTAAAGACACGAAAAGGGTTTTGATCGTTTTAGCGGCGTGCGTGGCGCATTTTTCCGCGTTCGTTGGTGGCCCAGAAGAGGAAGGCGGAGAGCATGAGGCACATCGTTCCGGAGGCGATGATGCCGAGGACGCGGGCGGGGGTGTAGTGGTGGGGCGTGACGGCGGCGACGGCGGGCGGGGCTTCGGAGGTGGGGGAAGAGGCGGTGCCGGTGGTGCCGGGCTTTACGGTGAAGGTTGGGGAGGAGAAGGTGAGGGTGGGGGCTTTGGGGGCGTCGGTGGGAGTGGGCGCGGGCGTGGGCGTTGTGGTTTTGCCTGGGGCAGGGGTGTTGTGGGGGGCGGTGGAGAATGCGACGGGGCCGCTGTCGGTGGGGGGAGTAGTGGGCGTGTGGTCTGTGGCAGCGGGAGTGGGCGTGGTGGGTGCGGGGGGTGTCGAGGTAGACGCGGGGGTGGGAGCGGGGGTTGTTGGAGTGGAGGGGGGGGTGGGTGCGGCGGGGGTCGGGGTGGGTTCCGGAGCGGGTTTTTCGGCGGCGGCGGGGCCGGCGTTGGCGAGCATCTGGCTGGAGTTGATGTCGTTGGATTTCATGAGGTTGTTGATTTGTTCAGCGGAGAGGTTGTCGCTGAAGACCCAGAGTTCGTCGACGGAGCCGTGGAAGGCGTTTTTGGTGTCGGCCTTGTAGCCGATGCTGGCGGGGCGGTTGTTGTTGACGACGATGGTGGGGACTTTGCCGGTGGCGTTGGTTTCGCCATCCATGTGGCCATCGAGGTAAACCGTGAGTTTGCCGGCCTTTGGACCGGTGCGGTCCCAGACCCAGGCGACGTGGTGCCAGGCGCCGGCGGTAATGGGGACGTTGAGGGCCTTGGAGTTGATGATGTCGGTGGTGTTGCCTTTTTTGTCGGGTTTTTCGTGGCGGAGGTAGCAGATGATTTTGTTGTTGTCGAAGCCGAAGGCGTAGGCGTAGGGCTTGCTCCAGTCGGCGAGGAGGAGGTTGTGTTCCTTGGCGTTGTCGAGTTTGACCCAGGCGGCGATGGTGAAGGAGTGTTCGTAAATGCCGGGGACAGGGGGGATTGAGAGGCCGTTGCCGCCGGGGCCGAGGGAGACGGCCTTGCCGAAGGGGACGTCTTTGGAGTGATCGAGGGTGGCGGCGGACTGGTCGGTGACGACGGCGCGCTGTGTGCCGTGGGCGTCGGCGAAGGCGTGGCCTTCGGCGACGAGTTCGTCAAATGTCCAGTGGGCAAGGACTTCCGCGTGTGCGGCGGCGGGGAGTGCGACGGCGGCGAGGAGGATGAGGAGGGGGCGCAAGGCGGTTTTCGTGTTCATGAAAGGCTCCTTTGCCAGGAGAGGTGCGGCATTATTGTATTTCGGCATGGGTGGGGCTTGCCAGAGGGATTTTGGGGCGGGGCGGGGGTAATTTGTAGTTTTAGAGAAAAAAAAGAGGTGACCGGCGGGGGGAGCGTGCGACTTAATAGTGAATGGGATGCGAAGCCGGGGCTTTGCTTCGTGTGCGGCTTTTGTTTTTAACTGTTGATTGAGACGATGCTTACGCCGATTCAGGAACTTGCCCGCCAGTGGACGGCCGCCCAGCCGGGGGTTTCTATTTTTATCAGCTCGGTCATTCCGGATGTGCATGACGCGCAGGATGTGCTGCAGGACGTGGCGGCGGCGATTTTTTCGTATGACATTGAAAAACAAGGGGTTCCGAATTCTTTCCGGGCGTGGGCGATGGGGATTGCGCGGCACAAGGCGATCGATTTTTACCGGCGGAAGAGTGCGCGGGGGCGGGCGAAGCTGATGGACGCGGAGACGATCGACCACCTGGTGCGGGCGAACGAAGAGATTGCGGACGAGATCGATGACCGGCGGGAGGCGCTGCACCAGTGCATGGGGCAGATGCCACCTAAAGCCAGGCAGTTGCTGGACATGCGTTACAAGTCGAATTTGAGTCCGGGGGAGATTGCGACGCGGTCGAACACGGGGGAGAGCGCGGTGAAGATGGCGTTGTTTCGGTTGCGGAACGCATTGCGGGAGTGCATTGAGCGTCGGCTGGCGCATGGGGCGGGTGGCGTATGAACGAGATGCGGCGGCTGATCAGCGACTATTTTGACGGGACGCTTTCGGAGGAGGAGTGGGGGAAGCTGCAGGAATACATTGGAGCGGCCCCGGAGAACGCGCGAGAGTTCATGCGCGCATCTCTGCTGCACACATGCCTTTACGAATACATCACAGGCGCCGATCCGCGTGAGGAGTCGGGAATGCCGGGGGATGCGAACATCCTTCCGGCGAATCGGGATGTGGCCCCGACTCCCGCGCGGGCGGTGGAAAAGCCAATGAGTGAGGACTACCGGGTGGGACGGCGTGAGGAGGAAGCGCCTCCCACTTCCGGTAGTTTTTCGCTGCGAACGGGGCGGGTACGGTACCTTGCGGCGGCGGGGTTGGTGGTGGTGGTGGGGGTTTTGGGGGGGTTGATGGTACGTTTTGGGGGGTCTGCGGGACGATCTGGGACGGAAAAAGTACAGGAAAATACGGTTTTTGAACCGGCTGTGACGGTGGCGCGGATCGGTCGCGAGGTGGGAGCGGTATGGGAGGCGGGGGGGCGCGTGGGGTCGCCGGCGACGGGTCAGGCGCTGGGGACGGGGTCGCTGACGTTGCGGTCGGGGTACGCGGAGGTGAATTTCACGAGCGGGGCGGCGGTGGTGGTTCATGGGCCGGCGACGTTTTCGATTCACTCGCCGATGAAGGTGGAGCTGCGACGGGGGATGTTGACGACGAACGTGCCGGAGCCGGCGCATGGGTTCACGGTGCAGGTGCCTGGTGCGGAGGTGGTGGACCTTGGGACGGAGGTGGGGGTGTCGGTGAATGCGGCGAAGGAGTCGCACGTGGAGGTGTTCACGGGGAGGGCGCAGGTGCGGCTGGAGTCGTCGGACGGGGCGGGAGCGGATCGGATATTGAAGCCGTCAACGGCGGTGGAGCTGGATGGGTCGGGCGGGTCGATGGCGGATGCGGCGCCGGAGCCGTTGGCGTTTGTGCGGAGCGGGGAGTTGGCGCAGTTGGGTCCGGAGGTGAGCGCATCGGAGCGGTGGCGGGCGTTGTCGCGGGAGATGCAGAAGGACCAGGACCTGCTGGCGTGGTACTCGTTCGGGAACCTGCATGAATCGCCGGAGCTATTGAAGAACGAATCGGAAGCGACGGCGGGGGATTTTGACGGGAAGCTGCAGAACGTGGCGTGGGCGGAGGGGCGTTTTCCGGATCGGCCGGCGATGCGGTTTGAGGCGGCGGGGTCGCGGGGTCTGGTGAATCTTCCGACGGCGTTGACGTCGTTCACGGTGGCGGCGTGGGTGGAGCCGCAGGCGTTGAACGGGACGTACACGTCGCTGTTGATGAGCGAGGGGACGCACGAGCGGATGGATTTGTGTCATGTGGAGCTGTCGAAGACGAAGGGGCATCCGGCGTTGCAGATGAGCACGCCGACGCCGAACGGGTGGGACGTGTATGCGTTTGATGCGTCGAAGCTGGGGGAAGAGCTGAACCGGTGGCACCTGTTGGCGGTGGTATTTGACCGGGAGAAGGGGACGGTATCGGGGTACGTGGACGGGAAGTGCATGGGGACGCGGCCGGTGGCGGGGAGGCCGCCGAAGCTGGTATTCGGGGCGGCGGAGATCGGGAACTGGAACAGTCCGCGGGAGGGGGAGCGGGCATTTGAGGGGTTGATGGACGACGTGGCATTGTGGAAGCGGCCGCTAAGACCGGGGGAGATCGAGCGGATGTATGATACAGGCAAGCCGGCGGTGGCGAAGTAGGCGACCTGGCCGAACGTGGCTTGGAGGAAAGCAGATGTCGGATCAAGTGAGGCTTGCCGGGAGGCGGGGATTCACGCTGATCGAACTGCTGGTGGTGGTGGCGATCATTGCGTTGCTGGTGGCGATTTTGCTGCCGTCGCTGGGGAGGGCGCGGGAGCGGGCGTTGGCGGTGGAGTGCGCGTCGAACATGCGGGGGATTGCGGCGGGGATGATTCAGTACCAGACGCAGAACGGTGTGCAGATGATCATGGGGCAGGCGGGTCCGGGGCTGATTGCGACGAACGATCCGGGATTTTTCTGGGCGACGGAGCTGGTGTCGCAGGGATACGTGAGCGCGCCGAGCCAGCGGAACGCGAGCGGGCGGCAGGTGGACAATTACCGGCAGAGCGTTTTTTACTGTCCGAAGGGGGATCCGCGGCAGCACACGGCGCACGCGACGTACAACACGGAAGCGCCGCAGGCGACGGGGTGGGCGAAGGGGACGAACAACCAGGCGGCGCCGTATCCGGAGATACACACGTGGTATTTTCCGCCGTGCAAGAATTTGAGTGCGTCGAACGCGAACAGCGGGCGGTTGCGGGTGCCGTTCATCCAGTGGGCGGGCTCGGGGATATCGCCGGGGACGTGGTCGTCGCTGGAGCCGCAGTACCATCGGTCGATCAACGACATCCAGCGGCAGAGCGACATGGTGATGCTGCTGGAATCGGCGGATCCGAGTTTATCGGATGCGGCGACGAGCGTGGGGTTGAAGGCGGGGTACTGGGCGACGCGGCACGGGGAAGCGCGGGACAACGGGTGGGTGGCGAGCGCGAATTTCGCGTTTTTTGACGGGCATGTGGAGTACATGGACGGACTGGACGTGGCGCTGAACGGGATGGACCGGAAAGAGCGGCCGCTGTTTTACCTGGACGACCAGTGAGTGCGAAGGGTTTTGAGTGCAACGGTGAATGACAGCGAGAATGCAGTGACCGGCGGAGTGATAGCCGGGGAGACGGTGAGGAATTCGATGTCGAAGGTGATGAAAAGGTACGGGATGCCTGCGGTTGCGTTGCTGATCCTGGCGACGGCGGCGGGGGCGTTCGTGATGAACTGGCCGCGGTCGCCGAAGGTGCTGACGAGCGCGTATTTTGTGGATGAAGCGACGGGGGAGGAGACGGTTCGGCCGATGAGCGACATTCCGCCGTTGAAGGGCGCAGGGGGTGGTGAGACGGTGGTGCGGGAGTTCAAGTACACGGAAGACGGTCGAGCGACGGTGAAGGTGGCGTATTACATCAAGTACACGCCGGAGACGCAGGCGAAGCTGCAGGGGATGAAGACGCAGGAGGAGCGGGACCAGTACGACGCGACGGAGGGGACGCTGGTGCGGTCGCCTGCGCCGGGGAGCAAATGGGTGGAGTGGGGCAGTCCGGAGGGGCAGGAGATCACGACGATCCATCCGGGGGAGGGGAAGGATTTTGCGGCGGTGTTTCCCTAGAGATTGAGGGCGGCCGGCGGAGCGAGCGCTGGAGCGCGCGTTTTCATCGAAGAAAGGCGGAGAATTCTCCCCAGAACGCGGACGCAGCCGCTGCTTTTACATTGTGTTTTTCTTTTAGATCGGAAGTAGTTTTTTTGAGGCGAAGGACTGCCGCAAGGTGCGGCTGTCTGGAGTTTCGCTGGAGGAATGATGGTATTGCTTTGTCGTTCGAAGGCCCGTGTGAAGGCGGGGTTTACGCTCATTGAGCTGCTGGTGGTGGTGGCGATCATTGCGGTGCTGATTGCGATTCTTTTGCCGTCGCTGGGGAAGGCGCGGGACAACGCGATGACGACGAAGTGCGCGGCGAACATGCGTGGGATCACGGCGGCGATCCTGATGTACTGCGACGAGAACGGGGGGCGTTTTCCGATCGGGCAGGCGAGCAACGTGACGGCGTACACGAACTGGTTCTGGTCGGCGCGGCTGCAGACGGACGGGTATTTGAAGGGGATCAACACGGTGGACCGGACGTCGGGGCGGATGCTGACCACCGGGTTTCTTTTCTGCCCGAAGGGGATCCTGACGAAGTCGTCGGGGAGCGGCAGCTATCCGACGGACCAGAAGAACATGGGGTACGGGCAGTACAAGGATGACACGCTGCCGGCGAACACGGACGCGATCACGTGGTACATGGTGACGACGAAGGTGGCGAGCAACGGGGGCGGGCTGGCGACGGGGCACAGTTCGACGCCGTTCATGACCTTCAGCCACGACGCGGACATGATCAATCCGAGTTACCAGCGGACGATGCAGATGGTGAAGAACGGATCGCGTCTGGCGGCGGTGGTGGAGTGCAACAACAACAATTTCGACAACGGGTCACCGGCGGATCCGCTGGCGAGTTCGTCGAACGGGAAATTCCAGTTTCCGCGGCTGGCGGGGCGGCACGGGGATCCGACGAACCAGGGGAAGGACGCGGACACGAACATCGCGTTTTTTGACGGGCACGTGTCGAAGTATTCGACGAAGCCGTTCAGTGAGAATGGGTTGAGCGGGGTGCAGGAGGTGAATTTCTTTTTGCAGCGGCAGTGAGGAGGGGCGGGGGGAAGCCAGTCTTTGATGACGCGCCCAGGGATTGTACTCAGAGGCAATCCCTGGGCTTTTTTTTAATCGTCGATGCGACGGGATACTGAGGGGTGGGTAGGGGATCGAGGATGAGGGTGAAAGGGGTTCAGCGGCGCGGTCAGGTCCTGGGGCGGGTGCTGCTATGGCGGTCCTGCGGGTTTTTGTGAAGGATGGGGAAGTTGGCGGCGGCGGGGATGCGTGGTCGGGAGGGGAGGCATGTTTGGGTGCTACTCCAAGAGCGGAAGAACGCTTTAAATGCAGCGTGCCTGCGGCGATGCTGTTGAGAAGATTGTCCATGCAGGTGAAGGGTCCGGCGATCGAGAGGGGAATATCCCAACAAAGGCCGGCGGCCTGGGCGAATTCGATCAGAGCGCCGCGAGGAGCCAATCGGAGCGTTTTCCTGGCGATGTTCTTTTCCTGAAGCTTCAGCCCGAAAGCACGTGCTTTTTGGGCAACGATGTTGCCGACCAGTTGAAGAAGATCCTTGCGGTAGCGGCAGTACAACTTGAGGACGTATCCGTCGTCGTGCGCGAGGTAGGCGAAACGATTTCCGAGCGACTGAAACAGCGGGGTGCGGTGGGGCAGCGGTTTAAAGGTCTTGGAGAGGTAGAGCAAGTGGGCGAGGTCCTCTGGAGAAAGCCGTTCGGTGTCTCGGGACGCGGGGACATCGATCCACATGAAGTCGCCGCATTGGCTGTAGATGTCCTGGCTCGTGAGTCGGCGAACGCTTTGGGGCGGGGCATTGATGAAGTCGAGCCTGGATTCGTCACCTTCGATGTCCAGGTTGCCATATGCGATGAATAGCAGGTGCGTATCGAGTTGCAGGGCATGAAAGAATTCCGCGAAGGTTATGCCGTGGAACCAATAGCAGTTGTTTTCGTGGGGGTCTTTGTAGAGGTATAGAAGCGGCCGAGGCTTTCGAGGTTTTGAAATTGTGCGTGGAGGGTGGGTCGTCATCTCGCAGCCATCATTTCACAGTGGAGGCATGCTCGGAGTGGAAGCGGGAAGGGGCGTCGAGGAAGGTGTGGTGGCGGGAGTTGGGCGGGCGCGTTGGGGGCCGGTGGTGGGGGAGGGGGGTGGGTTTACTTCGTGGCCGGTGGGGGGGCGGAGTTGTGGGGATTCGCCGAGGGTTTCTTCTTCGGGGGCGGGTTGGGTGGTGGTGGGGGCGGCGGGTTGGGTGGCGGGGGGAGTGGGAGGTGCGAAGGGGTTGACGACGGGGGAGGGGCCGTGGGCGCCGTCGGAGATGACGGCTTCGGTGGCCATGCGGGCGAGGGTGCGTTTGACGCGGTCGCGTTCGGTGCGGGGGTCGGCGATGAAGAGGCGGTAGTTTTGCAGGGCGGCGTAGAGGGTGCGTTGTTTGAGGACGCCGTCGGGGAGGTTGGCGGCGACGGCCTTGAGGGTTTCGGCGGCGGTGTAGGGGGCTTCGGGGTCGGATTTGCGATCGACGGCGTCGAGGGCGGCGGCGAGTGCGGCGAGGGGGCTGTTGGGTTTTCGGGAGGGGAGGTCGGCGACGATGGCGGGTTTTTGTTTGACGTAGCGTCCGTAGAGGTAGATGGCCATGAGGGCGTTGTCGTCGCCGTTGATGGCGGGCTGGTACTGGGTTGCGAGGTAGTCCATGGTGGTTTGGGTTTGTCTGACGAGGGCGCGGACTTTGGGGATCTGGGTGTAGGCGACCTTGTCGGCGGGGGAGGCGCCGGAGGTGTGGAGCCAGCCTTCGTGGTAGCGGACGAGATTCTGGAGGGATTGTGCGGCGTCGAGCTGGTCGTTGTTGAGGAGGAGGATGGTGAGCTGCATGTTGGCGCGTGCGGCGATGGCGGAGTAGTGGATGCGGTCGGGTTTGGGGGTGGTGATGGTGCGGGACATGGCGTTGGCGATGGTCCAGAGCGCGGCGACCTGGGCGGGGGAATGGAGGTCGATGATTGAGAGGAATTGCTGGACGGCCTTGTTGGCGGTTTCGTAGCCACCGCGGGTGCGGTAGCAGTCGATGGCGGCGCGGAGGAGGAGGAGGCGTTGGAGGCCTGCGGGGGTGTTGGGTTCGTTGGCGGCGGCGATGAGTTTCTGGGAGAACTCGATGAGGGCGGAGGATTTTTTTCGGGCGAGGGTGTCGGCGTCGGCGGCGAAGCGGGTGCGGTAGGTTTGGAAGTCTTCTTCGGTGTAGAGGGGCTGGAACGCGCTGCCGAGGTCGGGGAAGGTGTCGGGATTTTTCTGGGTGAGTGCGAGGTCGGGGTAGAGGGATTCGAGGGGGATTTGCGGGGGGAGGAGGGGGTTTTTGGGGTGTTCGGCGTTTTCGGCGGCGGGGGTGGGTTTGGATTTGGAGTGGGAATGCGGTGTGGAGGCGCGGGCGAGGGGGGTGGCGAGGAGGAGCGCGGCGAGGGCGGCGGGGCGGTGGAAGGGGAAGACGCGGGGCGCTGCGAGTCCTTTCGCCTGAGGGGGGGAGGGGGCAGTTGCGGGTCTTCCACGGTATCGGGTGGAGGGGGGTGCTGACAAGAGTCGGGGCGGGTGGGGGGGCG
>JBQCGD010000071.1:0-112692 GCA_051955985.1 Phycisphaerae bacterium
CACGGTTTGAAGCGGCGAGAGATGCGACATGATCAGCCGATGATACCGACGCTGCAGCCGCGACTCCGCCCCGGGTAGCGATGGCACATACCTGCTCTTCTCGGCTCAGTGGACCGAAAAACTTGTGTAGATACGATTGGCTTCCACGCCGTGGGGATTATGGATGCCCGCCGCGCACCGAGGCGTTCCCGGTCTATTCAGCGCTCCCATTCGTCATTCGTCCTTCGTCATTCCCCCCGGCCCTCTCCAGATCCCGACACTTTCTGCGCCCCGGACGAGGATTCGTCGCTATTCTATGGTCGAGATGTAAGCACTGGAGCCCGGGGACAACGCTTCATGGAAAATCCAATTCCAACCCGAGGGATACCCAGTAAAGCCCCTCCCTCTCATGGCATTCCGATCGCTTTATTCGTGAGCCTTGCCATCACGGGCCTCGGCGTCGCCGTCATCACACTCGCCCGTGCCCCACAGCCAAGCGGTATTGCTGAGGGCATCAACGAACTCGTCGGAGAAGCCGTTAGTTTTATTCTTTGGCTAATTTCATTCCTCATCGCCCTGCTCGCCAGCACCCACCGCCTATCGCGCATACGCAAAAATACCAAAGCGGTGCTCATCGTAGTGATGGCCCTAAGCGTGATCGCTCCGCTCGGTTGTTGGATTTGGTTTCTCTGGCGGCCGACACAGGTGGAATTTGTTACAGCCGTCGCCTGGGGGGACATGGCTAAAGTAAAACGCGGAGTATGGTTGGGGCTCCCCTTGAACGCGCCGGCGCCACACGCTATCAGCTTTGGCGGACGTGACCCTGGCCAAACAGCCCTTACCAGTGCCGCGAACATAGGACGGCTGGAGATCGCCCAATATTTGATCCAACGTGGTGCCAACGTAAATACGCGCGATGGCCGTGGCATTTTGCCGCTAAGCGCTGCCGCGCGAGCGGGGCACCTCCCGCTGGTCGAACTGTTCCTCGCTCACGGTGCTGACGTGAACGGGATCGACAAAGGGCCGATCGGGACAGAAGCAGATGGCACCACGGCTTTGCATTGGGCGGCGCGCGGCGGTGAAGTTCAAATTGCCGAACGTCTTCTCACTTCCGGCGCTGATCCAAACCTTCACGCAGGTCCGTACCAATACACCCCTCTGCAGGAAGCGCTTGAACCGCTCGTCGTCCACGGTGATCAACGCGCTGTCGCAAGGATCATCGCTGAACATGGCGGAAACCCTCGTGTTGCCGATTCCCAAAATCGTACACCTGCCAGCATTGCCGCCGAAAGGGGCTACGACGATGTCCTCAAGGCACTAACCTCACATGCTGGCGCCACTCCCGCCGATCGGCTCATGGCCGCCATCGCAGCCCACGACGATGCCACCGCAATCGATCTTCTCAAACAGAATTCCGAACTCTCCCGGCGAACCTCAATGCACACGCTCCTCAATGCCGCCGTTCACGCCAGGATGAAACCTCTTACTGCCTACCTGATAAGCCACGGCGCAAACCCCGCTTCCGCCTTGGCCAGCGCCGTAGATACCCAGGATGAGGACATTCTTGTGCTGCTTTCGGACAACCAACCTGAGCGATGGAACTACGTGCTCTGGGACGCCGCAAGAGCGGGCCGTTTGTCCACAGCAGAAATCGCCGTGCGCCATGGCGCTAACCCGAAAACCCTTGTTCGCAACATCAATAAAATCAGGGAAACCCCCCTTCACGCCGCTGCCGCTGGCGGGCACCTCGATATCATCCAATTTCTCCTCGATCACGGTGCCGATGTAAATGCAGTTGACGAGGATCCTTTCAACACAAACCCGGACACTCCCCTCGATGAAGCCGTTCTTTACAACAAACCCGATGCGCTGCGACTACTGGCCCAACACGGCGGAGTTGGACACCACCGTCCTGGCAATTCACCCGTGCTGAAGGATGCTGGCCTCACGACGAACGCCGACTACATGCGCGTCTTCGGAGATGCAAAATAAGGTCAAGGGAGAAACGGCGGTCGAGCACACAACCATCCGTCCAAACCCCTGGCTCCCCTCACATCCGCTCCCCATCAGCGTTCATCCGCGTCCATCCGCGGCTCCCGTCCCTCCATTCTCCCCTTCGTGGGCCTTCGTGCCTTCGTGCCCTTCGTGTTTCCCGTCCGTCCCCTCCCGCAACTCCTCCGGCAACTCCAAAAATCCATGCGTCGCCCCCGTCTCCTTCCTCTCAATCAAATGCCCCACCCACAGCGCCAGCGTCAACCCCCCGATCACCACCACCGCCAGCAGAAAAAACGCCCCGATGATCCAGATGTAATACGCGCCGCCAAACATAAACTCACTCCCCCGATCCCGGGCGCCGCCGCGCCACCAGCTCATCCCGCGTCTTCTTCGCCGCAGCAATCGCCGCTCGAATCGACCCCTCGTCCCCGTTCGCCACCGCCGCCCGAAGCGCACTTAAGTCCGCGGCAAACGTGTCGATCGCATCCACCACCGCTCCACGATTCGTCAGGAAAATATCTGTCCACATCTCCACATCACTCGAAGCCACTCGCGTCGTATCCAAAAACCCGTTCGCCACCGCCTGCAAAGCCTGCGGATCCTTCGCCGCCGCATTCACCAGTGAAAACGCCACCGCGTGCGGCAAATGACTGATCGTCGCCACCCACCGATCATGCGCCCGCGCCCCCACACGCACCGTCCGCATCCCCACCGCTTGCCACATCGCCTCCACCCTCTCCACCGCCCCCTCGTCGCTCGCCGAACCCTCAGGCCGACAAATCAGGCACACCGCCCCCTCATACAAATCCGCCCGCCCCGCCTCCGGCCCGCGCTTCTCACTCCCCGCCATCGGATGCGACCCCACAAACCACTTCCCCTTCTCCCCCAGGATCTCCTTCGCCCACCCCATCACCTCCCCCTTCGTCGACCCCACATCCGTCACCACCACGCGCCCATCGCCCGGCATGTTCCGAAGCTCTTCCAACAGACCCCGAAATTGCCGCACCGGCGCACACAAAACCACCAAATCCCGTCCAATACCCGCCCGAGACTGCACCTTTTCCGTTCCAAAACCGTCCAAAACCGTACCCAGATCCCCCCCAACCTCGTCGATCGCCCCACGCTGCAGCGCCCGTTCCACCGACAGCGACCCCGCGCGCCCCACCCCAACCACCCGCCGCGCCAGCCCGCGCGCCTTGAGCGCCAGCCCCAACGACGCCCCCAGCAACCCCACGCCAACAATCACCACCCGCTCAAACACAAATCCGCTCCCAACGAAAATAAGCCGTCCCGCCGAGTCTATCCCATCCCCGCACCCCCCGCCACGCCCAAGCAGAATTCTCGCTCTATTCTCTTGACTATTCGACGCTTAAAAATAATAATCTACTACTCCTATAGGAATTGTAGGAATTCTGTGGGACCGCCAGAAAAAGGCCTGACATGCGCTCCTTCTTCCATCTTCCGTCTCTCCTGCCTCACCCGGCCACCGGCCGAATGTGTTGTTGTCGCTGAGCATTCCATACCGTCTCTGACAACACCGTAAATCTTCTCTTAACAATCACTTGCTATTCTTCCCTTGCACCGGAAATCACCGGCGTGCGAGGGAGAAGCGCACCCTGGAGAACCCCATGACCACCTACATCCCCCACACCATCCGCATCCATCTCCCCGACGCCCGCCACGTCGCCCTCGTCGGCGACTTCAACAACTGGCACACCGCCGCCCACCCCCTCGTCGAAGTCGCCCCCGGCCTCTGGGAACGCATCATCGACCTCCCCGCCGGCAAGCACCGCTACGCCTTCTTCGTCCTCGAAGACAATCGTGTCGAACGCCTGCTCGATGCATCCAACCCCAGCGACAACCGTCCGTTACGCTCCCGCGTCGTCGCCAACGGCTCCGTCCTCTGGGTCTCCGAAAACCCGCAGAATGCCGTCTCCATCACCCCCCACCCCGCCCTCGCCCTCCCCGCCCAGGGCCCGGCCGTCGCTGCCTGAACACTCACATTTCCTCCTCCGCCAGCGGACGCGTCGCACCCTTTGCGACGCGTCCGTAATTTTTGCAACCACCTGTCGTGCAATCATTTACCCGTCCAATTCCAGATCATCACCCCGGGCTGATTGAAGGGGACCGGATACCGCGCCGAAACCCCATCCGCCAGGTTCACCTGCGCGTTGGTAAACCACTCCACATGCCCATCCGCAAAGGCAATATTTCCCCCGCCGTTGTGCCGCGCGGCAAACCGCGTCGGATCCACCGCATTGGGCGTAAGTGCTTTGCCATAATTGAGATCCGTCGCCGGCAGCTCGTTCGGATTCACCCGCTTTTCCGCCACCAGCACCGCCGTCGAACTCGGCAGCAGATCCGCCAACCGCGTGATCCCGTTCCCCCGATACCGCGACGCCGGCAACCCCTTGCCATGGTAGTCGTAATCAATATTGCGAATCTTTGCGCACATCCCATACGACAAAAGCATCGGCCGCTGCTCCGTGACAAACGTCGTGTTCGCATCCGGCGGATCACTCCCGACCGCCACGTACCCGGTCGTCATGAAATACCCGTTTTCCACCCTGTCCGAAGCGGCCCCCGCGATTGCGTCGATCGCCTCCGTGCACACAAATGCATTGTTTGCAGCAGGTAACGGCATTTTTCCGGAGGCCTGCAACGCGCTGTAGGCCGCCCCCGCCGCCAGCTTTCCCACGCCGTTGAACCACAAACCCTCATCCGTAAACCGACCCATCGCCGTCATGCGTTTGCCGTTGTTCACCGCATCCGTTCCCGTCCCGGCACTGGCGCTATCCATCGGCAACGCCCCATTGAACGCCGCCGCATACGCCGCAAACCCTTGTCCCCACGCCCTTAAGCGCGCCTGACAGACCGTGAGCCGCGCTTTGGCCCGCGCCCGCCCCAGCGACGGCACAAGGATGCCGATCAGCACCGCCAGGATCGCCACGACGACCAGCAGCTCGATCAGGGTGAACCCGCGTCCAGAACCGCGCCGATTTCGCCCAAAGTGAACAATTCCCACGACGAACTCCTTTCAAAATGAGACTAAGTCTCAACTATTTACTAGACAGAGCTCATCGCGTCAACCATAATTGAGACTAAGTCTCAATACTCCCATTTCACCGCTTTTTTTTTGGAGGCTTCTTCTCGGTTCGCGCAACCAGTCCCTCAGTTTCTCCTTCAGCAAAGGCTCCACATGCGTTCTCCACGACGTCCCTGGCTTCTCGCCGCGGCCCTTCAGGCCGCCCTCGCTCTCCCCGGCCCCACTGTCCCCGGCGCCGAGGTTGCCTCCTTCCATTACGATCACATCCTCGGTACATCGCTGGACTTACAACTCATCGCCCCCTCGCCCGAGGTGGCGGAAGCCGCCCACCAGGCCGTCCTTGCCGAAGTGGAACGTCTCCGCGCCATTCTTTCGACGTATGCCCCCACGACCGATATTTCCCGCCTTAACGCCGCCCCCGTCGGCCAACCCGTCAACGTCGCGCCCGAACTCTTCGAAGTGCTCCACCAATACGAACATTGGCGGATGGAAACGGGCGGCGCCTACAACCCCGCCATTGGCGCACTCGTCAAACTCTGGAAACAAGCCCAAGTCCGGAACACCCTCCCCTCCGAAACAGCACTCTTGAAGGAAGTGAAAGCGCTCCAGCAAGCCTCCTTTACCCTCGACGCCGCCGCGGGCTCCGTCACCCGGACAATCGACCGCCCCCTCAACATCGATTCCCTGGGCAAAGGTTTCATCGTGTCCAAAGTTGTCGCCACCGCCCGCGCCCGGGTCCCCGGCCTCCGCGGCCTCCTCGTCAACATTGGCGGCGACATCGCCACCGCCGGATACGCCATGCTGGACCGCAAAGTAAAGTGGACCCTCGCCATCGCCGACCCCACACACCCCGAGGAGAACGCCACTCCTCTGGTCACCCTCATGCTGACCGACCTAAGTGTTGCCACCTCCGGCGGATACGCCCGGGGCTACACCATCGATGGCACCACCTGCTCCCACATCCTCGATCCCCGCACCGGCAGACCAGTCGACGCAAGCGCAGATGGTACCCCTCGCAAACGCGCCATTGCCGCTGCCACCGTCATCGCCCGCGACTGCGCCACCGCCAACGCCCTCGCCACGACCCTGTGCATCCTGACGCCCGAAGAAGGTCTCGCGCTGATCAGAAGCAATCCGGGCACCGAGTGCTTTCTCGTGCTGAAGGACGGCGCTCAGGTCCGCTCCCCGGGGTTCCGCAGGTACGAAGTTCCCCGCACGGACATCCTTGAACAGAGCGACGCAGCCAATACGGATGGTCCCCGCTGGCCCGCCGATTTCTCGGTCAGCATTCCACTCACAATTCCACCGCTGGAGGGGCGCAATGCAGAACGCCCGTACGTCGCGGTATGGATTGAAGACGAGCAGCAGCAACATGTTGCGACACTCGCTGTTTGGGGAAATGACCGCCGCTGGCTGCAGGAAATGCCGGGCTGGTGGAAGTTCGGCCGCTGTGATTCCCGCCTCGTCGCCGCCGTCACCCGCGCCACGCGCCCTGCGGGCCAGTACAAACTCGCTTGGTCGGGCAAGGACCAGCTAGGTCGGCAAGTCCCGCCGGGTACATATCGCGTTTGTGTAGAAGTTGACTATGACCACGGCGGGCGGGTTTACCGTGGTGCCGCGATCCGATGCTACACCGAAGCTTCCGGTGCCGTGATCGAAGCCTCCGACACGTTCGGCGCTATTTCCCTGACGTACGGCCCGCGTGCCGCGGCGGCCCGGTGACCATGCGACCGTTTAAAAAAGAACTTATTCTCTGGACGCGCACGCTTCACATCTATCTCACGATGATGGCTGTTCTTCTGTTGTTTTTCTTTTCCATCACGGGGTTTGCGCTCAACCACGAACAGTGGTTCCAACTCAACACCGCCCGTATTTCCGACTGGTCTGCCACCATGCCTACCGACCTCGCCGCCTCGAACGACACGCTTCAGCTCGTGGAATATCTCCGCAAAAATCAAAACGCCCGCGGCGAAGTAACCAGCGCCGACCTCCAGGACGACTCGGCCCGATTCCAACTCACCTCTCCGGGCCGGCTGACGGAATTCACCATCACTCGTGCCACCGGGGACGTTGCCATTCACCAGGAAACGCGCAACCTCATGGCCCTGCTGACCGACCTGCACACGGCCAAACATGGCGGCGCGGTGTGGCGCCGCGTCGTTGACGCCGCAGCCATCTCGCTTTTTCTAGCAACGCTCACGGGGTTCGTGTTGTTCTGGACGCTTCCGAAGCGCCGAAGAGTGGGGATCATCGCGTTGGCTGGCGGCACGCTCGCCTGCATGGCCATTTACATGTTCTGTGTTTCCTGAGGTTTAGGGAACTCGCTCCCGCGGCGCGACGGGATGATAGAATGACGGGACTGCCTTTCGTCTCCTCGGGACCTTTTGCTTGAACCACCTCACCGCCTACGGCTGGAACGCCCACTTCGCCGCCCAACTGGAGCGGGGCGAATCCGCGGACGTTGCCGCGCGCGTGATCCAGGAGCACAAAGAAGCCTACTTCGTGCATTCGGCGGCGGGGAACATCTGGGCGGAGATCTCGGGCAAGATGCGGCACGCGGGAGCGGTTCGGGCGGATTTTCCGTCGGTGGGCGATTGGGTGATGCTCCGCGGCCTGGAACATGTGCAGGAGAAGAACGCGGGAGGCCCGGTGCAGATTTACCGGATCCTGCCGCGGCGCACGACGCTGGCGCGCCGGCTGGAGGCGGACGAGCAGATTCTCGCCACGAACGTGGATGTCGCCTTTTTGGGGACCTCGCTCAATGAAAACTTCAACCTGCGCCGGCTCGAACGGTACCTGACGCTGGCCCGCGAGTCCGGCGCCCAGCCGGTGATCCTTCTCACGAAGGCGGACCTGTGCGAAGAAAAGCAGCCGCTGATTGAAGAGGTCGCCGCAGTTGCCGCGGGGGCGCCGATCCACCCGATCAGCGTGGTCACGGGTGAAGGGATGGAGCAGGTTCGGAATTATCTCCAGCCGGGCACGACGAGCGTCATTCTCGGCAGCTCGGGCATCGGCAAATCGACGCTCGTCAACTATCTCGCGGATGCTGACATCCAGGACATGATGGAAGCTCGGGACTTCGATGATAAAGGGCGCCACTGCACGACCTTCCGGCATCTTGTCCGCACGCCGACGGGCGGGCTCATTATCGACACGCCGGGCCTGCGCGGGCTCTCGCTGGGTGAGGCGACCGATGCCCTTATCTCGACGTTCGCCGATGTCGAAGCGCTTGCGAGTTCGTGCCGCTTCAGCAACTGCCAGCACGACACGGAGCCGGGTTGCGCGATCAAGGCAGCGCTCGAGTCGAACACACTCGATCCGGAGCGGCTTGACAGCTATCTCAAATTGCAGCGCGAAGTGACGGCGATGGCCCAGCGGGAGAACCGCATTGCCGAACGGAAACAGAAGAAGCTTGAAAAGAAATCAAACGCGCAGCGGGAAAAGCGCGAGCAAAAGGGCTGGCACAAACATCGCAGGTGACCTGTTCAGAAGCCAGGGAAGAAGCCGGTGGTGATTGGAAAAACGTTGCTGCCGGGGTGCGTTCACGCGCGGCGCTTGCGTCGCAGAAGCATCACGCCCGCGGCAGCGAGAGCGGCGAGAGAGCCGGGCTCGGGGGCGGCCATGGCGAGGGAGCCGGTGGCCTGGAGGGCGGTCGTGGGGAGGGTTTTTCCGAAATTGTTGAGGACGCCGGAGAGGTCGGTGAGGTCGATGGTTGCCGCGCCGTCGAAGTTGCCGCTGGTCCAGTGGGAAGAGGCCTGTCCGAAGTGGTTGAGGACGGTGGAGAGGTCGGTCAGATCGACTTTGCCATCGAGATTGGAATCGCCGACGTATGTTGCCTTGATGAGGATGTCGGAGGGGGAGACGGGATCGCCGTCGAAGGTGGAGAGGTTGAGCGTGCCGGCGGTTCCGACGCCGAGGGTGAGTCCGGCAGCGCTGCCGGCGCTGCTGGTGATTCCGGAAGTGCCGCCGCGGCCCGTGAGGAGCAGTTGTTCAACCTGCGAGAGGGTAGAGCCGCCGCGGATGATCATTTCGTGGTTGGAGATATCGAGGCGACCGCCGGAGGCCATCGTGAAATTGTCTGAGGTGAGGGCCCGCGCGGGGGTGCCGGAGGAAGCGGCGGTGCTGGCGACATTCACGGTGCCGTTGATGGTGATCGTCTGGGTTTTGAAGGTGGGCGTGTTGAAGGTTCTTCCGGCGGGGACGGTGATCGCATAACCGTAGGCGAGGGAGAGGGCTTCGAGGTCCTGGAAGCCGATATCGATGCGGGTTCCGGTGGGGAGGGCGCCCTGGCCCATCAAATCGGAGGAGTCGGCGAACTGAACGAGGCCGGGAAGGCTGGAGGAAGCGAGGGGAATGTTCAGGCCGCCGGGGGTCTGGTCGAAGACGGCGGTGCTTCCGGTGACGGTGACGTGGTCCATCCACTTGTTACCGGCGGCGAGATTGCCGGCGGAATCCTGGTAGAGGGTGGTGAATCCGAGAGCCTGCCCGATGGATTTGCGGAGGACGGTGAGGGCATCCCATTGGGTGGAGTTGGGGTCGGGATTGGGGTTGGGGGCGGCCTGGTTGAAGGCGAGGGTGAGGTAGTCGGGGTAGTTGGCGCCGGTGTTGCGCGGGTTCATGAGGTCGGAATTGATTTTGATGGTGTGGCTCACCATGGGGAGGTAGGGGTATTCGTTGGTGCCGGCGGGCGGATTGACGACGCTTCCCTGCCACTGCCCGAGGTACGTGGTGAAGGGATTTCCTCCTGCGGGGAGGAAGAGGAAGGTCATGTTGATATTTTGATTTGGATCCGAATAGGAGAGAAGATTGGTCCAATCGTTGATGGCGGTATTGGCGACGGCCATGGAGTTGGCATCCCACACAACGGGGGGGGTGAGGTTGGCGGAGTTGCTGCTGAAGGTGGGGGTGATGGTGAATGCCCAGCCGGTGCTTGCGAGCGTTGCCGCAGAAGCGATGGTTAAACCGGAAAGAATGACGCGATTTCGCATGGAAATCTCTCTTTACAACTCAATTCTCACAGGGGATGGACTCTCAGTGTACGAAAACGTACCACCGAAACGAATCGTAGCAACAAAGTCGCGGCGGGTTTGAGAATTGATTAAATACCGGTAGGGTCTTCCCAAACGCCGGGGACGGCGATTTCCAGCAGATTATTATCGGGGTCGCGAAGGTAGAAGGAGACTATCGGCCCCGCGGCGCCATTTCGCTGGACGGGGCCGAGTTCTGGCGAAATACCCAGAGCGCCCAGCCGATTCGCGAGGCAGTCGAGCGTGAGGCTCGATAAGAGACAGAAATCGGCACTTCCGACGGTTGCGCGGCCGGCGCGGGGGTGGATGACGCGGCCGACCTCATGAAAGTGAATTCGCTGCCGCAGCGGGCCGGTTCCGAACGCCACGCCGGTCCTGCCATCGCCGAAGTTCACGCGTTCCATGCCCAGTTTTTCATAAAAGGCACAAGCCCGCGGGATGTCGGTGACGGTGAGGACGAGGTGATCGTAGCGATCAAGTTCGAGGGCATTTTCCATGGGGCAATTTTAGCGTGGGGCGGAGCGGTTCAGTCATTTTTTCTTCAGGAGGCCGAATTTTTCGAGGACACGGTCTTCGGCGTCGTCGTCGAATGCCCGCGCATCGACGACGCCGGGGGGGTTGGCGCGTTCCCACGCCACAGTGCGTCGGAAGGCTTCTTCGGTGGTGACGATTTCGGAGTAGCCGAGTTCGCGGCGGATGGCGGCGTCGTTGATGACGACATCATGGCGGAAATCGACTTCATCATGGAGCAGGTGTTTTGGGCATTCGTCGCGTGGCACGATGAGGACCTGCCCGCGGTACCGGGCTGCACGGGCGAGGGTGTGAAGCCGCTCGGCGACGGTGGGCGTGCGTCCCTGCGGCCCCTCGCCGATGTTGAAGAACCGCAATCCCTCGTGCAGCGGCGATGTGACCGCGAGGACGAGGGCGTGGGCGACGTTCTCGACGTAGGCGTGGGACCAGCGGAAATTTCCCTGAGCGGGGTCGAGGAGAATGGCGGGCCGTTTGTCTTCCATGCGTTTGAGAAAGGGGTAGAAGCGATGCTGGGCGTCGCCCGGGCCGTAGACCGCGGGCATTCGGAGGATGGTTGCGGGCAGGGTTTCCGCGTGGGCGGCGACGATTTCTTCGACATCGATTTTTTCGTACTCTCCTCCGCGGATGTATCGCGAGGTCCGGAGGGGCGCGGTTTCCGACAGGGGCAGACTGGATGGGGGCCGGTCCTCTTTTCGAAGCAGCGCCCCGAAAGCGGCGTAGACATCCTGGCTGGAAGCGACGACCAGATGTTTTGCGTGGCCGGCGAAGACTTCGGCGGCCTGTTCGGCATCGCGGCGGGTCATGGCGACCATGTGAAGGACGACGTCGAAGGCGGGGGCACGCAGAGCTGTCGCGAATTGGGATAACTCGCGTGCATCGCCGAGGATTTCAGCAACATCACGGATATCCTCCGGCAGCCGGTGTTCGCCGCGATGAAACACCGTCACGCCATGTCCGCGTGCAAGGAGCCCACGCAGCACGTGCGGGCCGTTAAAGCTGGTTCCACCTATTACCAGGATGTTCATGCCCTCATCCTACCCGCTGTGTTTCTCTCCATCACCCGAATCCCATGGCTCCGCTCCGACCGCTCTGAAGTGTTCGAACCGTCATTGGTTCCTGAGAAGTTGCGGCCATTTCTGGTGAAGATCGCGTTTCAGAGGTAGAGCAGGAGTTTTCGATGCGCGAAGTTGCGCCCGGCGTTTACCAGTTTCGGTTCCTCTGGCCGCACGCTTTTAACGCGTATTATCTGCGGGAGGGCGACAGCGGGATCGTAGTGGATACGGGTATCCGCTGGTCGTGGCCATTCATTCGCCGACAGCTCAGGGGGCGGCCGGTTTCCGCGGTGCTGCTGACGCATGCGCACCCGGACCACCAGGGGTGCGCCGCGAGGATCTGCAGAGCGAAAAATGCCGAGTTCCTGGTTCATGAAGCGGATGCCGACAGTGCCGAGGGCAAGAGGCCTCTCGTGCGGCAGAATGCGGTTTGGGAAATCGTAGGCAACATGATCTGGGCGGGCGAGCGGTACCCCGTGTCGCGGCGCCTGAAGGAAGGGGACCGGATCGCGGGCTTCACGGTCGTCCACCTTCCGGGCCACACTGCGGGTCATATCGGTTTGTTCCGGGAAGCCGACGGCGTCTTCATTGTTGGCGATATCGTCAACACCAACGACTATCTCACCGGGCTGCTCACGGTGCTGCGCGAATCGCCGCGCACGTTCTCCGCGGACCCGGCGCGGAACCGGGATTCCATTCGGAAGATGCACAGTTTCTCCCCGCGGCTGATCCTCCCGGGGCATGGGCCGGCGTTCGGCAACATGGAAAAGCTGGATCGCTTCGTTAGCAGGCTGAAAATGAAACACGGATGAACAGGGAGGGGATCCGTGTTGATCCGTGTGCGTTTGGGGGGGCGTTGGATCAGCGGGCGACATTCCGGCCGGTCGGATCAATCTGGACGCGCACATGGGTGCGCATTGATCCCGGGGAGACGGTGATCACGCAATCCTCGTTGTTTTTGGTGTAGTGGAGCGAGATTTCGTTGTGCACCAGTTGATTCTGGTCGACGAAGATCCAGCCTTTCTGGGGCATCTCGTCCTTGTAGAAGCGAACGACGGGGAGGACGTCTTCGCCGCCTTCGTACTTGTGGTCGACGAAGCGGATGCCGGAGGCTTCGACCTTGCTTGTCGAATCGCCAGTCATGGAGAAGCCAGCGGGGATCGGCACATCGGCGATCGGCGCATTGGCTGCGGGCATCAAGGGGGCGTTCGGGTCCTTATGTCCCCCGCAAGCCGCAAGACCCGCCACCCCAACGAGAAGACCAAGAGCACAAGCAAGGCGCGGCGCCAGTCGCATACGGATCTCCAGAGCGAAACAGAACCACCAGGGCGCCGATTCTTGAGCGCCCATCCGAGGTTGTCAATGCAGGCGGATTCTGCGACAGTCGCCGCGGCCTTCATGGAGGAACGCAATGGCCCGTCGTCGAACCCGAGAGCCCGGCCCGCGGAGCAACGCCGCGCTCCTGCAACTCGCCATCGTCCTGCTGCTGATCCTCGTCGTGGCGGCGGGCTTGTATTTTTGGAAGGAGCAGCAAAAGCAGGGGAGCCAACCGCGACCGCTTCCGCAGGCGACGACGGCGGCTTCGACCACGCAGGGACTCATTTCCGACGACGGGATTCTGTTCGCAGGGATGCCCGAGCCGCGCGATCCGTCGCTTTCGGTCGAGGTTCTCAAGAACAGGGCGTACATGGTGGGGTATTCGGAGAAGCGCAAAGATCCGCTGTGGTCGGCCTATCGCGTCCGGCACATGGAGCATCCGTACGTCCTCGAACGGCCGAAGGGGGAGTTCCTCACGGACGATCGCACGTTTGCCCGGGTCAGCCATCACGATTTCACGGGCTCCGGCTTTGACCGCGGGCACATGACGCCGAATAACGCGATTGCGCACTGCTACGGCGGGGAGGCCCAGAAGGAGACGTTCCTGCTTTCGAACATCTGCCCGCAGGCGCCCGCGCTGAACCAGAAGGTCTGGGAGCACCTGGAGGCGCGTGAACTGGCCTACGCGGACGACTTTGGGGAGATCTGGGTGATTGACGGGCCGATCTTTCCCGACGAATTGGGGGGCACAACGCGCACGCTGCGGTCCGGCATCGCCATTCCGGCGGCGTTCTATAAGATCATTCTGGAAGCGCACAGCGGCAGGCCGCGGCTTTTTGCGGTGATCATGCCGCAGACGGTGAAGGGGACGGAATCTCCGCAGCAATTTCTCGTCAGCTTGAAAGAGGTGGAAGAGGAGACGGGGCTGACGTTTTTTCCGAGGCTCGAGCCTGCGACCCACGCGGAGCTTGAATCCAGAGTGTTTCCCATGTGGTAGCGAAAAGAGCGGGGGGTTCATTCGCGGGTTGTGAGGCGGCTTCGGTTCCATTCATTGACAGGTTTGCTCCCACGGACAAGATGAATGCAATGGCCGAAGGCTCGACGATCTCACTCACGATTTCCGATCTCCGCGCAGTGGCGGCGTATGCCGCGGCATGCGCGCGAGCGGCATTGCCGATTTTCGAGCGTGACCGTCCCGGCGACCCACGGCCGCGGGAAGCGATCGAGGCTGCACAAGCGTTTGCGGAGGGGGCGGAGCGCAGCAAATTGCTGCGGGATGTCGCGTGGGGGGCGCAGCGTGCTGCGCACGAAGCTCGGGACGCCGATCGTCCGGCCGCCAGCGAAGCTGCGCGGGCCGCACTCGCCGCGGCAGGGGCCGCTTTCCTGCACCCGTTGGCCAAAGCGACGCAGGTGAAGCACATCCTTGGATCTGCGGGGCATGCCGCGAGAGCGTTGGAGATTGCCGGCGGAGAGGATCGCGGGATCGGCGGCGCCCACCTGTCGCGTGCGCGAGCCCTGGCGACGCCGCTGGTTGTGGATGTGCTGAAGCGCTATCCGCCCGCTCCGCCGGGTGGCGGCCGCGTGGGAGCGCTGATCCGGGAGCTCGACGAATCGCTTCGCAGGTGTCCACCGAGGCGGTAGTAGGTTCGCTGGGAGGAGGGGGTTCGGCGAAAGCCTCGACGGGACGCCGGCAACGTCAATCAGCCGCCTGGGCCCGCGCCGTTGTCGCTGCCGGTCCCCACCGCGCATCGCGGTGCATCGGCAACAGCTCAGGCCGCTCGAGCAAGTCAACGGCCTGCTTCGGATCGGTGGTGGTGAGATGCGAGAAAAAATCGAAGAACTTGTTTGCGTCACCGGACTGCGCGAGGCAGAGGGCGGCGTTGAAACGGATTTTTTGCACAACGCCGGGATCGGGCTGGAGGTCGAGAGCCCGGAGGTACGCCTGGCCGGCGTGGTCGAAGCGTTTCTTTTCCTGCAGCGCCGCGGCGTAGGCGCACCAAGTCGCGACATCGCCGCGGCCGGAGGAGATGGCCCGTTCGAGCTGATCAATGGAAGCAGCGCCGCCGGTGTTGGAGTGGAGTTGTCCCGTGGCTGCGAGGGCAGTGAATCCGAGGGCGATGGTTGCCGCAAGTGCGATTCCCGAGGTTTTCCGTGAATGCTGATTCATGCTTGTGCGTTGTACCGTAAAATGTTGTTCTGAAACAAGGGAAAGTTTCGAGTTCGATCGGTTTTGGTTCCGCGATGAAGCGGTTTTTGAAGTTTGTGGGCGCATCGGCAAGCACCGGTGCGAACGGGAGAACGGGAACGCGATGTCCAGTGCAGTCCAACCTTTTCCGCAGCTTGCGGAACAACGCCAGCGCTTTGCCATTGAAAGCAGCGTACCGGCGAGCGTCGGCGTGGCGTTGTGCCTCCTGCTGGCGGTGGCGCAGATCGCGATCGCCGGCTACCGCCTGGGCGTGGGGAACCAGTCGATCCAGATTGCCTTCCTGAAGCATTGGGCGGACCCGTCGCTTTTCACCAACGACGAAATGGTGAAGCAGACGCTGCCGCTGTACCCGAGCTATTTCTTCCGCGGGCTTGCGCCACTTCTGAAAATGTTTCCGCTGGATGCCTTGTATTTCACTCTGCACGTGCTGACGACGTTTTTTACGCTGGTGACGACTTATTTTCTCGGGCGGAGCATCTTCCGCAGCCACGCGTCGGGCTTGGCGGCGGTGGCGCTGCTCGTGGCGGGGCATCACCACGCGCTGGCGGGCGACACTCTTTACTCGGCGGGATTCACGCACACGTACGTGGCACTCCCGCTGGCGCTGGCCGCCCTTGGTCTGGCGTACCGCCGGCAGATGCTCTGGGCGTTTGCGGTGGCGGGGGTTCTTTTTGACCTGCACGCGCTGACGGGCGCCTACACGCTGCTGATGCTGATCGCGGCGCTCCTGGCTGACTTTCCGGAAACGCCGTTTCGCGCCTGGATCGCGCGGACGGGGCTTTGCGCGGCGATCTCCATCGGGGTTTCGGCTCCGACGCTCCTGCAGATGCTCCACGCCCACCAGACCTTCGACACCACGTGGCTCAACCTGATGCAGCTCCGGTCCGCCGACCATTCGTTTCCCGCCACGTGGTGGGACGCCGGCAATCCGGACCTGCCGCGATTTGCCCTCCTATTTGCGCTCTTCGCTCTTTCGTGGGGGTTCTCGCCTGCGCGCCGTGCGGACAACCAGCGTGCGCTCCGCGTGTCGATCTACATGTCCTCGGCGGTGCTCGCCCTGTTCGCGATCGGCTACCTCTTCACGGAAGTATGGCCGATGCCGCTGATGATCCGGCTTCAACCGTTTCGGGCATCGCGTCTTTTGATGGTGCTGATGTTCGTCCACATCGCCCACGCGGCGGTTGAGGGAATCCGCGTGGGTTGGAAGGGCAGGGCGCTCACGCCGGACGGCTCGATGCTCCCGCTTTCGGGATTGGTCCGCGGCGCCGAGGTCTTTGCGGGCATCCTCGTGCTCATGACGCTCGCCGTTCCCTCGCTACTTCCGCTGCTTCCCCTCACCGTTCTCGTGGTGACGATCGCAGCGTTTATCTCCGGCCGGCTTTCAATGACGCAGGCGATCCTCGCCGGCGGTTCCCTGATTGTCGCGATTCTTGCATACAAGCAGATCCAGTTTCCGGTTCCGCTGCTTTCGACGGATCTCTCCCTGCTGCCGCACGAGTGGCTGACCTCTCGACTGGCGTGGTCCGCGCTCGGCGCCGCCACGCTTTTCGCGATCCTGCTGAGCGTCTTGCGTCATCCGGTTCCGCGCATCGTCACGCTGGCGGCCACCCTCATCGCGGGCGCCATCTGCACCGGGATCCTTTTCGGCGGCGAATTCAACGCGCCGCCGGTGGATGCGAACCTGGCCTCCATCTCGGCCTGGGCCCGCAAAGACACGCCCAAAGATGCCCTGTTCCTCACGCCCACGGGCTTTTCCAACTTCCGCATTGACGCCGACCGCGCGCTGGTGGGCGACTGGCGTGACGGCACGCAGCTCTACTTCTCGGGCAACTTCGCCCCGGACTGGTTCTCGCGAGTGACGGACCTGGAGCCGGGGCTTGAACGCACACCGGACGGCAACCGTCTTCTCACACGAGGGCGCCCGCTGGGCACCCTGGAGACGGACGCTCTCCTTGCGCTCGCGAGGAAGTACCACGCGGCCTACATTCTTCTTCCGACGCCGCCCAAAGATCACGAAAAGCCGCTCCAGGTTGCGTACAGCGACGCGCATTACACGGCATATCTCCCGCGGCCAAGCGCGCAGGCCGCCGCCATTCCCAAAGGGGTCATCAACCCCGCCCAATGGCTGGCGATGCAGAAATTCATGCAGACGACGGTGCAGCAGAACATTGAGAAGTACCGGAAGGCGGACGTGACGCTGCAGGTGGTGGATTCCTCCGGCCGCCCGGTGCAGGATCTGCCGGTGGTTTTCAACCAGGTCCGGCACGCGTTCAATTTCGGCTGCTCGCTGGGCTTTTTTGAACCCAACAACATTTCCCCCATCGGTGACCAAAAGGCTGCCCCGGTCACGCCGCAGGAGCTGCAGCTTTTTCCCAGCGTCTTCAACGCGTCGATGATCCCCTTCACCAGCAAATGGCTCTATATTGAGCGCAAGCCGGGCGAATACTACTTCAATGATCTCGACAAGTACGTCGATTACTGCACCGAGCACCACATCCAGGTCGAGTACCATTTTCTCTCGGGGATTGCGCCCTCGTGGCTCGAACGCAACCAGGCGAAGCGGGTCCAGGAATTTCCGAAGTACGCCAGCACCGTCGTCGGGCGCTACGCCGACCGGATCAAGTACTGGCAAATCACCAACGAAGGCCGGGACATGCAGGCGGTTCCCGGCGTGTACAAAACGCTGCGTGCGAAGTACCCGAACCTGCAGCTCGGCATCGCGGACTGCGTGAAATTCTGGTCGGAAGATTCGAATCCCGTCGGCGCGCGCATGGACATGTACCGCGGCGTCCAGGCCATTGCGTGGCTCAAATCACAGGGCGTCAAACTCGATTTCTTCGGCATCCACGGCCATCGCCCGTACGGCCTGTGGGCGGACCCGCGCACCATGTACGACGTGATCGACACGGTGGCGCAGCAAGGAGTGAAGATTCACATCACGGAGATGCTTCTTCCCCTCGGCGACAACATCATTGGGCCGGTGCGCCGCGGCATCTGGACGCCGCAGCTTCAGGCGGACTTCCTCGAGCAATACACCCGGGTCTGCTTTTCGAATCCCCACGTGGACCTTCTGAATTTCTGGGGGCTTGTTCCGGACGGGTGGGGCGATTCCGCGGGCCTGCTCGACGAACGCCGGCGCCCGCGCCCCGCTTTCGACCGGCTGAAGAAGCTGATCACAGAAACCTGGCACACGCGCGTCGCCACGACGCTGCCGATCGACGGCACACTCACCACTCGTGCTTTCCATGGCGACTACGAGCTCACGTTCACGCTTCCGGACGGCAAGACCATCACTACAAACGTTACCGTGCCGGAGAAGGAATCCGCCACCATTCGCATTTGCCTCGACACGGCCAAGGGTACCGCTGCGGAGATCCAGCCGGTCTCCCAGCCCGCGTCGCAACCTGCCTCTCAACCCACTGGAAATTGAGCGGGATCTTTGAGATCCAAGCGGCGGCCCCGACCCATCCGATCAACTGATCATCAGCACGGTCATCATTAATACGAGCGTGTTGTTGATGCAGTGCGCCACCATGCACCCCAGAATGCTTCCACGCCACTCGCGGATGCCCGCCAGCACCAGTGCGATGCCCCCGAGCACCGGCAGCGCCGCGAGGCCCTGCGGGTGAATGATCGCAAACACAAGGGAGACGAGGAGCGCCGACCGCCACCACCCCCACCGCTCACGGAGGTGGGCAAAGAGCGTCCCGCGAAACATCAGTTCCTCGGTGATCGGCGCCCAGACGCTCGCCAGGAGCAGCAGCAGTCCGACGCGCAGCGGATCCGGCGAAATGTCGCGCGTGATCGGGTGGGTCGGATCCGCCCCCGTGAGCTTCACAATGAAAGACGTGATGACCACTCCGATCGCCAGCACCGGCAGTCCCGCAACGTATCCCACGGCTCCGCAGGCAAGTTCGGTGAAGAATCCGCGGCCGGCGTGGAGTCCCACCGCGGCGCGCCATTCGCCCCAGGTCTGTCCGCACAACATCGGCCAAGCCACCGCCACCGCGAATCCGAGGGGCAACAGCAGCAGGCCCCACCGCGTGCTGATCGGCAGAAGGTGCAGCATCAGCACCAGCGATCCGAGGATGTAAATTGAGAGGTAGGCGGCGAATCCCTCCACATAGGGCGTGCGCTCTGCGGGCAGCGGCCGTGAGACTCCGAACCGGGTCGGCAGCCTCCCGAGGTACCACAGGACGATCCCCGTGATCAGCAGGACGAGCCCGACCAGGAGCGCCAGGCCGATGCACAGGACGAAGAGGGCGCCAACAATGACGGTTCGCTTCGCTGCGTCCAATGTCGCCGCGCGAAGGGGATCCGTTTCCGGTTTTCCGTAGCTCTTCGCCAGGTTGGCGAACCAGCCGAAGCGTTCCTGAAATCCTATGGGCTCTTTCGCTCCGCCCGCACCCGCGTACAACACGCGAAGGTATTCCGCATCCTTCCGCAAGGCGGGGGCAGCGGCCTCGGCGGCATCGATGTCGCGCAGGGCCTCCGCCTTGCCGGAAACTTCCGCCCGCACGGTTGCCAGCGCGAGTCGGTCTTGCGGCGATTTGGCTGCGGTGCGCATCGCCTCGGCCACAGCGTCGGCAGCCCTCTCCGGCCCCGCTGCCGGCGCCGCGCCTGATTTCCCGGCCGGCGCCGCGGGCGCGGCTTTCACGCTCTCGAACAACTGCTCCATCCCCACGATGTAACGGCCCGAAATCAGGAGCCGCAGGTCCGGGCCCTCCTCCTCACTGGCGCGCCGCTGCGCCCGCTTTTCTAGAGGCATGATCAGCAGCAGGACGGCGACCACGGCGACGATCAGCCCCCATGCAGCCAGTTCCCGCACGCGCCACGGCCGCTGTTCGATTGTGTATCCCGTGTCGGTCATGCGGGGCATCATCAGGGATAGCCGCGTGCGACTCAACGGAGAACCGTGCCGTCACGCAAAAATTGCGACCCCGGACAAGGTCCATTTTTCATTGACCTCTCCCTGCCCGCGCCCCACAATCCACTTCAATGCCCAGGCACTATCACACAATCGTCCTCGGACTTGGCGCCATGGGCTCCGCCGCCGCTTTTCACCTCGCCAAACGCCGCCTCGCCGTCCTTGGTCTCGAACAGTTCGACATTCCGAACGACCTCGGCTCTTCGCATGGTCAATCCCGGCTTATCCGATTGGCCTATTACGAACATCCGGACTATGTGCCGCTCCTCCGGCGTGCGTATGAACTCTGGCGGAATCTTGAATCCGAGATGAACCAGGTATTTCTGCACATCACCGGCGGCCTTTATCTTGCCGCTTCCAGCCACGAGCTCATCACCGGTTCTCTCGCCTCGGCCAAACAACACCACATCCCGCACGAGCTGCTCTCGGCGAACGCCATCAAGCGGCGTTTTCCGCAGTTCCAGCTTCGGAAGGAGTTCGTGGCCCTTTACGAACGGCATGCGGGATTTCTGCAGGTGGAAAAAGCGGTCCTCGCGCACGCCAACGCGGCGCGGCGGCACGGCGCCGATCTTCACACCCGCGAGGCCGCGCTCGAATGGTCCGCCGCGAACGGCAAAGTCTCCGTGCGCACCGCCAAGGACACTTACACGGCCGACCACCTTCTGCTCACGGCCGGCCCGTGGATGGGCCAAATGATGCCGGCGCTCGCCCGGAAACTCACGGTCACGCGCCAGGTGATGATGTGGTTTCAGTGCAAGAATCCTCAGCAATTTCAGATTGGCGAGTTCCCCTCCTGGTGCATGGCCACCGAAGCCAAGGGCCTCGTGTATGGTCCGCCGATCCTCCCCGAAGACTCGAGCCCCCCCGGCCTGAAGGTGGCCCATCACTACCCCGGGCAAGGCACCTCGCCCGAGACGGTCGAACGCCTTGCACTTCCGGCCGACGCCCACGTCGTCCGCAATATTCTGCTTTCCCGGTTGCCGGACGCCAACGGGCCGCTGCTTGCGCACAAGGTCTGCCTCTATACGAATTCCCCCGACCAGCATTTCATCATCGACCAGCATCCTGATTACCCGAACGTCCACTTTGCCGCCGGCTTTTCGGGCCATGGCTTCAAGTTCGCGTCTGTGATTGGAGAGGTTCTCGCCGACCTATCCGCCAAAGGCTCGACGGAGCACCCGATCCAGTTCCTCCGCCTGGAGCGCTTTCCGTGATCAGGTCAGTGTCGGCAGCAGCTTCGAGTGTGGAATTCCTCTGCTTCGCATGAGAAGCCGCGCCCCCGAGCGCGGCCTTTTTGTTTCACCCGCCGCGCGAACCCCGGAGCTCAATTTCGGAACTCAGCCCGATTTTCGCCCCGCAAAACCGCTCAAGCTGGGTGAGCGCCGTGTTGTGGTCGAAATCGCTCTCGGCCGCACAGCAATCCGATAGCACCACGATCGGATACTGCCGCATGTGCGCATCGTGCGCGGTAAACAGGACACACAGGTTGGTGGCGATCCCGGCCAGGATCAGCCGCTCCGCCCCGAGGTCTTCGAGCAGCGGCTCAAGGGATGTGGCGTAAAAGGCCGAGTGACGCGGCTTCAAAATGAAATAATCGTCCGCCCGCGGCTTGAGTCCCCGCGCCAGCCGATGACCCCGCGCGCTGGTCTTGGCGCATCGCGCGTAAATCTCCCGAAAACTGTCCCGCCACATCCCGAAATTGTCATTGATATACACCACAGGCACCTTCGCTCGATCACACTTCCCCCGGAAATGCTTCAACCGCGGCACCATCCGCTCGGCCCAGGGCAAGACCTTCTCGCCTCCCACAAATTCCAGGTCATTGATTACATCAATCACCAGCAACACATCCCCGCCGCGCCGCCGCTTTATCTCATTGTCCCGAGCCATCTTTGCTCCTCGTGTTCCCCGACCTTCGACACGGAAGCCTAGGCGGCCATCTGTGCAGCTTCCATACGGCGGGTCTTTTCTGCTCGCGATTCCCATTGCCGGTTGCAGGTTGACGCGGAGCGCCGAATCGCGTGAGCTGGCCAAACGTTCTCAAAACTTACAAGCATTGAAACCGTCCACCGACCGGGCTCGCGCGCCGCCACCCCCCTCGCGCACATTAAGCCTGATCGGCAGCGTTTCCGGGGTGGGAGAGGTTTAGAATGCTGAGGCCGCCGTGGCATGTGAGGCAGGGGTGCAAATCAGCTACGCTGCACTGTGGGAGATCCCCGAGTCCGCCCCCGCGTCTTCCTCCCAGGACTCCGCCGCCTTGCCCCCCTGCACCTTTTCCGCCCGGCGCCGCGACCGCGGAAGCAGGGTGCGTTGAATGTTTCCCAGCAGTCGGTACGCCCCGGCCTTGCAGAGCAGGTTCAATCCCACGTTCACAGCTCGCCGGCCGGGCGACACCGCGGGTGCGTCGGTGTCGTCGTAGCCGAACGTGCGAAGCTCTGCGCCCATCATCGAGTTCAGGATCAGCCGTTCTGCATCCGTCACGTGCCGGCGCCATGCGCTGATTCGCGATTCGTCGGGCCGCTCCACTGCGTTGGATTTCCATGACTGCTCGTGCGCGGGCACCACCGGGCTGGGGCCCCCTGCATCGAGTTGCCCCGGATCGAATTCGATATTGAAAAACGCATTGATCCCCCGCAGCGCGGTTTCGGGATCCATGACGAGGTCTTCATACCGGACCACGTGAAAGGAGCGCGGGTAATCCCGCAGAAAGTCCCGGGCCAGCCGGGCGCATCGCGTCCACTTCCACGCCTGCCGCCGCAAGGAGCGATGCGCGGTCCAGGGGGCCTCCATGATGGAACGGACGACATCGCGGCCGTCGCGGACGATGCAGACAATCCGGGCTTCGGGGAAACATTGGAGGATCAAGGGGACGCGCAGAAGATGGAACGGCGTCTTTTCTCCCGCCCGCTTTTTGTCCCACCGCTCGGCATAGAGCGCCAATAGCGTGTTGAAGAGCTCCGGATAAGTTGGCGTTCTCTGCAAAAAATGAGATCGGATTGCGCCAAGATCGAGGCCGATGTCGGCGGCACGAGGGGAATTCCAGAAACGTTGAAGGATGTCCTCGTGGGACTCGGGGCGGTGGACTTGGGCGGTGGCGCGGCGGAAATTTTTCGGGACGGCTCTGAGGAAAAAATGGGTTTCGGGCATCATGGCGATATCGCGGTGCCGGCCGAGCATCACGGTGAGGAGGGTCGTGCCGGAGCGTTCGCACCCAACCACGAACAGCGGGGGCGCAGGTCGAGTATCCGGACGGCTGTCCGTTTTGTAACGGATTTCCTGGTCAGGAGATAGGCTTTTTTTGTCGGTCCCGGGATCCGGCATCCGAGGTCTCATTTCTGATTATTTGTGCACATATAGGGGCCCGGATCTTAGACATTTCTTAGCTGTACGCCAAAGGCCTGCGGCGGCAATCCTCAGCAATTCCAAAAATCGTTAGTGACGCCCTCTCATACTCTTAGATTACGCGGTTTCACGTATGTCTCCTGACATACGAAAGTGAAAGCCTAAAAATTAGGCAATCGGATTTCAGAAAACCGGCCTCAGCCGGTTATGCCCAGTTTTTCATCATCATCAATGGGCAAGCCTCAAGAAACGAAGGGCTCTGCCACCGTCCATAAGATGCCAGAAGGAATGGCCTTACGATCAAATTCGCCATTCAGATCGGGACGAGCAGTGCATGGTACAAGGTTTGATTTAAGCACAGGGACCTTCCCGGCTCTTGGCGGAGCTTTGGGAATTGGAACGAAAGAGGAAACGAAGATGAACCACCCTTCCTGCCGTCGGCGCGGTCGCGCCTTGGTCCCTTTTTGTACCTTTTTGGTACTGCTGGGTGCGCTTTGTGTACCGGTTTTGGCCCAAACGGCGGCCCCAACTGCGGCTCCGCAGGTCTCCTCTGCGGTGCCCGGCACCCCGGACACGGGCGACACCGCCTGGATGCTTGCGAGCTCCGCGCTGGTCATGTTCATGGTGCCAGGGCTGGCGCTGTTTTATGCCGGGATGGTTCGGCGGAAGAACGTCCTGGGGACGATGATGCACTCCATGGCGGCCTTGGGGATCGTTGGGGTGGAATGGGTGATCTGCGGGTATGCGTTTGCGTTCGGGGCGGACAAAGGGCACGTGATCGGCTGGGATTCGCAACTACTGATGCTCCGCGGCGTCACGCCGGATTTGCTGCATGCGGGGACGCACATTCCGGAGATGGCGTTCATCATGTTCCAGGGGATGTTTGCGATCATCACGCCGGCACTGATCGCCGGCGCGTTTGCCGAGCGCGTGAAGTTTTCGTCGTATGCCGTGTTCACGCTGCTCTGGTCGCTGATCATTTACAATCCGTTGGCGCACTGGGTATGGGGCGGCGGCTGGCTTGGACCGGGCGCGGGGAACATCGGCGCGATCGATTTTGCGGGCGGGACGGTGGTGCACATAGCGGCGGGGGCTTCGGCGCTGGTGATGGCGATTTATCTCGGCAAGCGCATTGGGTATCCGCAGAACGTGCTGCAGCCCAACTCGCTGGTGTTGACGCTGTTCGGGGCGGGGTTGCTGTGGTTCGGGTGGTTCGGGTTTAACGGCGGTTCGGCCGGCGGTTCGAATGGCCTGGCGGCTTTGGCGTTCACGACGACGCAGATTGCGGCGGCGGCGGGCGGGGTTGCGTGGCTGCTGGCGGAATGGCGCAAGCATGGGCGTCCGACCTCGCTGGGCTTTGCTTCCGGGCTGGTGGCGGGGCTGGTGGCGATTACACCGGCGAGCGGTTTTGTTCCGCCCTGGGCGGCGCTGATCATCGGCGCCGCGGCGGGCCTGGTGTGCTACAAGGCGGTGCTGCTCAAGGCGAAGCTTGGCTATGACGACTCGCTGGATGCGTTTGGCGTGCACGGCGTGGGTGGTTACCTGGGGGCGATTCTCACCGGTGTGTTCGCGTTTGCCGCGTTCGGCGGGACGAAGGGTGCGTTCGAGGGGCACGTTGCGCAGGTGTGGTATCAGTTTGTGGCGGCGACGACGGCGGCGGTCTTCGCGGGGGTGGGGACGCTGGTACTGGTGGTGCTTGTGGACAAGATGATGGGGTTCCGTATTTCGCGGACGGACGAGATCGAAGGTCTGGACGCCGGCATTCACGGGGAGCAGGGGTGGATGCTGGAGCAGGTGCCGACGCCGTCGGTTGCCATTCCGGGCTCGCAGCCGGTGGAGGCGGTGCCGGCGCGGAAGCGCACGGAAGTGCCGGTGCATTGAGTAAAACGTGGTCCGTGGTCCATGGATCGTGATCCGTTGCTCCTGGGTGGATTCGGTGAGCAACGGTACGTCCAGGGACCACGGGCCGCGGGTCACGCAAGGTGAGGGGGTGGTATGTTCCCTGCGTCCTCGACTACACTATTGACGATAAGAAACTCTGAGGAGTGAAGCTCATGAAATGGGTTGTCGCAATCATCCAGCCGCACCGTCTTGAAGCGGTGAAGCAGTGCCTGACGGAAGTGGAAGTATTTCGGCTGACGGTGTCGGACGTGCAAGGGTACGGCCGGCAGCGCGGGCACACGGAATATTTTCGGGGGCAGCCGATGCAGGTGAACCTGATTCGCAAGGTGCGCCTGGACATTGCGGTGAATGACAATTTTGTGCAGCCGACAGTGAATGCGGTCATTAAGGGGGCGCGGTCTGGGGAGAATGGGAAGGGGCAGGTGGGGGATGGGAAGCTGTTTATTTTGCCGCTGGAGAATGTGATACGGATTTCGGATGGGGTGCAGGGGTCGGATGCGATTTAATAGGGGGGCTGGGGTCTGGGGACTGGGGTATGTGATTGGAAGCCTGCGATGGGAGTCGCGGGCTTTTTTTGTTTTGCTGGTTGGGGTTGTTCGCCCGTTGGGGCGTTCAATACGAAGGGCGCGAAGGGGGGCGGGGCGGCCGAGCCGCAATCAAACGGGAAATGGCGGCGATGGTCGCAGATGAACGCCGATGTTTTTTTTACGGGAAGTTTTGTCAGAAAAATGAGGGGTTGAGAGACAGCCGCGCGGAGAGGGCGAGGGTGGGCGAGGGGCGGCGGGCGGGGAGTGTCTGCTTTTTGATGCGCGGGCGAAAAGACTTGAAACACAGAGGGCACAGAGGGCACAGAGAGCACAGAGATGCACAGAGGTGGGGTCAGTTGATTTTGGAAGCTTTGAGGATGTTGCAGAAGAGGGCGCCTTGTTCGATGGCGTCGTCGAGGGCGATGTGGGTGTGGGGGAGTGGGTCGAACCATTCTTTGGGCATGTTGCGTTTGACGCTGTCGCGGTAGGGGGTTTTGAGGGTGGCCATGGCGAGGGTTTTGATGTCGAGGGCGGAGTGGGAGAAGGGACTTTCGCCGGCGAATTGGAGGAGGTACCAGTAGATGAACATGGCGTCGAAGAGGACGGGGTAGGCGACGAAGACGGGTTTGGCGTGGTGCTGGGCGCAGAGGGATTTCATCCAGGCGGCGTATTCGGGCATGACGGCGGCGGGGTCGCGGCGGTTTTCCTGGAGGGCGTTCCAGGCGGGGCCTTGCTGTTTCCACCAGGCGAGGGTTTTGGGGTCGGGCTGGGCGCCGGGGAGCGGGGTGAGGTTGGCGGCGAAGGTGCCGAGGAGTTGTTTGTCGGCGGTGTAGCAGGCGGAGGCGAAGGAGAGCATGGAGTGTGGGCCGGGGATGGGGCCGTCGGTTTCGACGTCGGTGGAGAAGTAGAGTTCTTCGGGCATGGGGGTCCGCGGTATTGAGGGTTTTCTGTTGATCGGAATAGCCGACGGGGGCGTCGGCTCCACTTTCAGGAGTAGCCGTTGGGGTGTTTGCTGAACCAGTTCCAGGCGGTTTGGACGATTTCGTCGAGGTTGGTAAAGCGGGCGGACCAGCCGAGTTCCTGTTTGATTTTGGCGGGGTTGGCGTAGAGTTCGGGGGGGTCGCCGGCGCGGCGTGGGGCTTCCTTGATGGGGATTTTTTTGCCGGTGACGTTTTCGACGGCCTGGATGATTTCGCGGTTGGAATAGCCGCGGCCGACGCCGAGGTTGTAGAACAAACCGTGTCCGGGCTTGAGGTTTTCGAGGAGGACGAGGTGTGCTTCGACGAGGTCCCAGACGTGGATGTAGTCGCGGATGCAGGTGCCGTCCTTGGTGGGGTAGTCGGTGCCGAAGAGGTCCATGTGGGATTTTTTGCCGAGGGCGACGTTGAGGAGGACGGGGATGATGTGGGTTTCGGGGCGGTGGTCTTCGCCGATGGAGCCGTCGGGGGCGCAGCCGGCGACGTTGAAGTAGCGCGGGGCGGCGAAGGCGAGGCCTTCGGCCTTGGCGGTGTCTTTGAGGATGTGTTCGACCATGAGTTTGGAGTCGCCGTAGGGATTGATGGGGTTTTGGGGGAGGTCTTCGGTGATGGGCATTTTCGGCGGCATGCCGTAGGTGGCGCAGGTGGAGGAGAAGACGAGTTTTTTGATGCCGGCGGCGTGCATGGCGTCGAGCATGGAGACGGTGTTGGAGACGTTGTTGCGGTAGTACTTGCGGGGGTCGGTGACGGACTCGCCGACGTAGGCGGATGCGGCAAAGTGCATCACCGCTTCGACTTTTTCTTTCTGGAAGATGTCAATGATCTGGAAGGTGTTGGCGAGGTCGGCGACGTAGAACTTCGCGCGTGGATCAACGGCGGCGCGGTGGCCGTTGGAGAGATTGTCGATGCAGGTGACGGCATGGCCCTTTTGGACGAGCAGTTTGACCGCATGGGAGCCGATGTAGCCGGCCCCGCCGATGACGCAGATATTCATGAGAAACCTTCCGTTAGAATGACTCGGGCCAGGGGCCGCGGGCGAGCAGGGGGCGGCCGGCCGGAACGTGTATTGTCTGAATTGCAGACGGCGCGCCAAGCGGTGAGGCGTGGCGGGGTCCAGAAACGTTTTGGGGAAGAATCGGGGGGGGCGCCTGCAGATGGGAGCGTCCAGGATCGCCAGTCCATGGAAGGGGTGGGGTTGTTTTGTGCGGTCTTTGCGCGGCAATGGCGCTTGCGCTTTGTAGAACCGGTTCCCTTTCAGGAGGAGCATCCCATGAGGAAGGTGGCGAGTGTTGCTGCAGGTCTGCTGATCCTTGGGGCGATGGCGTGTCCGGCGCGGGCGGCGGGGGTGACCGCGGCGCTTCCGGACAACGACACCGCCCAGAAGATGGTCAACGATTTTGCGCCGTGGATCAGCGCGATCATCCAGCAGCGGTTTGCCGTGGCGAGCAAGATTTACCCATTGGAGAAATACGCGGAGACGCAACTGGAGAATTCCGGGGCGGCGCAGGTGTTCAGCAAGGTGACGCGGATCGACGACACGACGGTGTCGCTGGTGGGAGTGCATATCCTGGGGGACCACATCGGCACGGCGCTTTTTACGCTGCCGACGGAGCACGGGGTGATCGCGATCAAGGTGTCGTATTACCGCTACGGCACGGACACGCACGTGGGGAAGGTGGAGATTGCAGACAAGTGGACGGAGATTGAGTTGCTGGCGGAGACGGTCAATGCGTTGCCGGCGCCGGTGACGGCGGTGTTGTCGAGCCGGGTGCAGTGAGGGGGGTGGGCGGGGGTCTGGGGGCTGGGGAATGGGGTATGTGAATTCGTGGGTCTGGAGGGGGGTTTGAGGCTTTGGGTTGCAGGGCGGCATTCTTCGCGGACATGGCCGACGAGGGCGTCGGCCCCACTTTCAGGCGATGATGGGGTCGACGGTGGGGCCGCGGGGGGTGATGGTGATGGCGCGGGGTTCGGTGGGGCAGCGGTTTTCGCAGAGGCCGCAGCCGATGCAGATGTTTTTGCGGACGATGATTTTGCCGGTGAGGGGGCTGGCGGTGATGGCCTGGAGGCCGTTGTCGTTGGCGACGGGGCAGACGTCGATGCAGAGGGTGCAGTTTTCGCCGCGGTCGCGGAGGCAGGTGGCGTGATCGACTTTGGCGGTGCCCATGTCGATGTTCAACATGTCGAGCATCTGGAGCGCGCCGGAGGGGCATGACTGCATGCAGGCAAGTTCACTGCAGACGACGCAGGGCTGATCGGCGGGAACGACGTAGGGGAAGCCGTCGGCGGTGAGATGGTTGGGATCGAGCTGGATGGCGTCGGCGGGGCAGGCCTCGACGCATTTGGCGCAGCGTGAGCAGACCGACTCGAACTGGCCGGGGTCCATGGCGCCCGGGGGGCGGAGGTAGCGATCGAGCAGGTGCTTTTTCTTCGGTGTTTCGGGCTTGCCGACGGGGAGCGAGTATTTGCCGATGTGAATCTGATCGAGCTTGGGGGGCTCGCTCTTCGCAAATCGTTCGGCCTGGTCGGGGATGGCCTCGATGGCGTTCAGGAGGGGGTTGATTTTGCGTTCGATGACGCCGGCAAAGGGAGAGAGGACCTCTTTCATGGCATCGGAGAAGAAATCGCGACGCTCCTTTGGGCGTACGGGCTTCACGCGGCGCACTTCGGAGGTCGGCCGCGGCGGAGGGGGGGGCACCGCGGGTTTCTGGGGCGGGACCTCCGGCGCGCGGGGCGGCGGGGCCGGGGATTTCGCGGGCTCGGGGGCGGGGGATTGTTCTGATTGCGTATCGCTCATCACTCTTGCCGATATTATACGCAGAGGGCCGCGTCGTTCTCGCGGTCCGGGGCATGCACTTTCGGAAATTCGGCGGACCGATGCAAACGCTGCACGATTTTTTCCTGATTCTCCTGCCGTTGTTTGTGGTGATGGACCCGGCGGGGACGCTGCCGGTGTATGTGGCGTTGACCGCGCATTACACCGACGAGCAGCGGCGTCAGATCGCGGTGAAGGCGACGGTGGTGGCAGCGGTAACGGGGATCCTGTTCGTGGTTCTGGGGCAGGCGATATTTAATTTTCTGGGGATCCAGTTTGCGGATTTTCAGATTGCCGGGGGCATATTGCTGGTAATCCTGGCGGTGCTGGATCTGCTTAGTCCGGGGAAGCCGGCGGTGAATGAGGCGGCACAGACGGATCCGGCGGCGTCGATCGGGATTGTGCCGCTGGCAGTGCCGCTGATCGTGGGGCCGGCGACGATGACGACGAGCCTGCTGCTGGTGAACACGTACGCGAAGACGTATGGGCAGGTGCTGGTGGCGGCGATGGTGTGCGCGGGGCTGCTGCTGAACCTGGCGGTGCTTTTCGTGGCGATGTGGTTTTCGGGCCGGCTGGTGGCCCTCATCGGGCGGAACACGATGAGCGTGGTGAACAAGATTGTGATGATCCTGCTGGCGGCGATTGCGGTCAGCTTGATACGCCAGGGGATCGTGAGTATTGTCAACGACCTCCGCGTGCCGCCGGTATGAAAGCGGTGGAGCGCGGCAGCCGCGTGATCCGCCCCGAAAGGTTTCCCCGATGAACGAATCCGAAACGTCCGCAGGTCTGAGCCCCGAACAGAAGACTGTCCGGTATGCCCCGGGCTCGGTGGTGCGCATCACGCAGCAGATTCCCCGCCGCACGGATACGGTTGTCACGACCGTCACCGGCACGGTGATGCGGCAGGAGAGGCAGCCTTCCGGAAGCTGGTACGCCCGGAACGCAGGGAGCAAGGTGTGGCTCGACCGGCTGGTGATCCGGAAAGAGGATGGGGAGATCACGATTCTCAACCTGGATGAATACACGGTGGTGGAAGTGATTCGGGGGCCGGAGGCGGTTCGTGCGGAATCGCCGCTGGTGGTACCCGCCCGGGATGCCGCCGCGGGTTTGACGTAATCGCCCATTCCCGATTATCGGAAGACGGTGTATGCCGCCGCAGCGATCAGGAGCGCCGGCGGGATGATCCATCGCAGGCGTCGGGGGCCGTGGAGTGAGAAGACCACGTAGAGCATGCAGACGAGCAGGACGGTCTGGTCGGCACCGGGGCGGCTCAATTCCCCCGCGCCGAAGTTGTTCAGGAGCATCGTCAGCAAGCCCAGGAGCAACGCCAGCACGCCGGCGAAATGGGGGGGGGTTGTGCCGCGGGGCCCGGCGCGCCAGCCGAGTCCCACCACCACGATGCCGAGGACGATGAGCGGGAAGTCGAGCAGGCCGACGATCTGCTGGAAGAGTTTATCGGGGGAGGGCGTGGGGCGGGCTTCTTCGAGGAGGCAGGCAATGCCGAAGATCAGGAGCCCGATTTCACCGGCAGCCATGACCACAAAACCGCGTGCCCGGGTTGCCGGGGGGGACGGTTTGACGCAAATCAAGTAACCGGCGGCGATGATCCAGAGGGCGAGGGCCGGGAGGAGCATGAGGAAATCGGGGGAGAGCCACGTGAGGAGGAGCGCAAGGGCCATGACCGCGAAGTAGCGCGCGACGTTGTTGCGGTTCATGGCGATGATGGCGCCGGCCATGAGCCCGAGCAGTCCGGTGCTCAGAAGGGTGTGATCGAAGGGCTGGGCCTTGTGGTAGAGCAGTGGGTTGAGGAGCACGAGGGAGAAGAACCCGTCCGCGACGCGCATGCGGTGCCGCACACGGCGCGCGGCGATCGTGAAGGCAAAAGCCGCTGCCGCCAGGAGTGCAACGTTTGCCACATCCCCCAGGGTTGCACCGCCCGGGTGGTAGCTGACCTCCAGCATGGCGGCGGCGATCATTGCCCACCAGAGCGACCATACCAGCAGGGGTGACTGCAGGGCCAATCCCACCCAGCGCGCGACGGGCCGCAGCGAGGAGGTCCGCTGTCCCATCTTCGTCGCCCGCACCTCCCCGAGGGGGCATTCCTGCAGATTGGCCTTCACCGTGAGCTCGATGCCCACCGTTTCGGCATGGACGGACTCGACGCGCTGCCAGTCGACGAAGGCGGGATCGTAGGCGCGGAATTGCGATTCCACGTTTCCCGGGTCGATTCCGGCCAGGACGAAAAGCGCCCAGTCTGCGATGCTCCGCCGGTGGCCCCGGCATGCGACGACCGCGCAATGCTCTTCCCGCACCCGTCGCACCATTGCAGGAATCGCAGCGACATCGTCGGCGCCGCTCGGATTGAGCGTCACCACCACGTCTCCGGCGGCGGCGCGAAAGCCCTCTGCGTATCCGCCGGCGTCATGATCGGTCTGCTCGACCACCCGCATCGCGGGCGGCCGCGTGGGCAGCGCGTCGATCATCTCCAGCGCGGGCGCATCGCAGATGACGAGAAATTCGTGGGCGAATCCGTGCAGGGCCCCGTGCATCCGCTGCACCTGCGCGAGGAGCACCTGACCGTCGTGCGGCGCCGGCAGCACGACCGAAATCATCCGCGACTGCGTTGCCTCAGAAACCTCGCCGCTCGTCATGGCCCAACGCTTACTGGCACTTCGGACACGTGCCGTGCAGAACCACTTCCGGGTAATGAATGCTGTACCTGCTGCCGACGCCTAATGACTTCACGAAGTCGCGAGGAATCTCGGCTTCTTTCAAGCATTCCACCTTGCCGCATTCCTCGCAGATAAAGTGGGGGTGCTGGTGCGCCGGGGCTTCCTGGGGATTACCGAGGGCATAGCGCGAGACGCCATCCTCGCCGCGCACGCGGTGAATCACGCCCTTTTTGGTGAAGGTGTTCAACGTCCGGTAGATGGTGACGGTGTCGGTATGCGGCGGCAGCTTCGCCTGAATCTCAACGGCTCCCAGCGGCCGCGACGAGCCCCCCAGCACCTCCAGCACGCCTGCCCGCACGGGCGTGCGCCGCAGCTTGCTCTGCCTGATCAGCCGTTCCACCAACTCGTCATTCATGCCAGAATCTTACCCCGCGGCCCCGGCATGGCAACCGGCGTTGGTTTCGAGGGGCGAGGCGCCGGCTCATCGGCGCGGGAGATTTCGCGCCTTTCGTCCGCCCTGCCTTTTGGCGGCAGGCGCGGGCGGTGCGGGGTCAGGCGTCGGCGCCGTCAGGGCGGGCCCGGTTGCGGCCGATGCGGGGGCTTTTGCAATCTCCCAGAGCCTGTAAATGACTTGAGGGTCGTGCCTCGGCGGGTCGGTTTGCGCCTGCGGGGCCACCGCAAATCGCCGCTTCCCGCCGAACGCCCGCACGTTCGCTATATTTCCCACCATCTGCATCGTGGGCACTTCCCAGTCCTCCACTTTTTTCACAACGCACCCATCCCCTGTCGGCGGCACCTCCACGCGCCCCACCCGGGGGCTCTCCTGCCGGACGAACATCACCCGGCGCCCTTCCGCCAGGTAGTGCGTAATCAGATCCATTTTGGCGCGCCGCAGTTCGCTGGCCGGCCGGGAGTTCCAGTTCCCGTTTTTGTCCTGCACGCCCAGCAGTTCCTCATAAAAACGGGAGCGCTCGAGCTGGATCGGATCGGGGTCATCCTGCTTATCCTTGTCGGAGTCCCGGATCTCCACGCGGCGTTTTGAATCCGCAAAAAACGGTCCGTTGAAGAGCGTGTCGTTGATCAGTTGCCAGCCCCCCACCGCGTCGAGATCATTCAAGATGCGATCTTCGCTGAAAATAACCGTCCCGGCCGGCGCCTTCTTTCGCAGGACATTGACTGTCGACCGCAGACCCACGAATTGCGTGTAGTTCGCCATCACCTGGGGCATGAAGTTGTGCAGGTTGATCCCGCACCCGATCGCCGTCAGGATGCCGGCGCCGAGCGCCATACCGACCTTTGCGGCGGCGAACTCCCGGTCAAAAATCCAGATGCCCGCAATTACGAGGAGGATGAAGCCGGCGATCCCCATCCCCAGCCAGCTTTCCCACACAAAATCGCGAACCGCGGCCCACGTGGTCGTCAGGAGGGGGAGGCCCAGCTCGATGGGCGCATCATCGAGGTACAATGCCACGCAGATGAAGAAAAATGCCCCGAAGGCCGTGATGGCCAGCAGCGACGCCCAGCGCTCGCCCCGCAGCACGGCCAGGCCACGGTCCAGGAGCCAGAGCCCCGCGAAAACCAACCCCGGCACGATCGACATGAAAAAGCGCATGTACCCCAGGGTGTTTTCGCCACCCGGCGCCCAGTAGTAGAGCATGTACAACAATGTCGATGGCAGCACCCAGAGCGCCAGCAGCATCCCGAGCCGCCAGGCCGACCCCGCCATGGCAAACAACCCCGCGATCGCCAGCGGCCACAGGACGAACAGGCCGGTGTGGTTCAACTGCGTGACCATGGTTTCCCAGTTGCCCACGCGACCGGGGAGCCCGTCGCCAAAATCACCGCTCAGGTACTTCCAGGCGAAGCCGGTGCTTTCCCGGCAGTAGGTGTATCCGGTCTTCCACGGCGCGCCGAACGCGATCCAGCAGACCCCCGCGAGGACCGCAATGGGAATCGACCACGCCAGCATCAGCGAGAGCGATCCCCAGGCCCGCTTCCAGTTCATCCGGAAATTCAGGAGCGCGGCAAACAAGACGGGGAGGACCAGCAGGAACTCCGAGTAGCGGATGGTGCACGCATATCCCAGTGCGAACCCGCCGATCCAGGCGCGCCAGTTCTGCCCGGTACGGAGCCAGGAGAGCACGCCCCAGAATCCCACCGTCACGCAGAACAGCGTGGACGCATGCGAGTTCGCATCGTTGGCGTAGTAGAGGACCAGCGGATTGCACGCCAGCCAGATCACGCCGAGCAGGCTCATGAAGGGCGTCACGGCCTGGCGGAAGAGAAAGTAGGCGAAGTAGCACGCCAGCACCGTGCAGAGCGGATTGACCACGTACATGCCGTCGATGCCGCCGATCAAGCGTCCGAGGGCCGCGAGGAGCGGGAAGCCGAAGGGGTATTTCGCGTAGACCCGGTATTGCGCCGGCTGGGCCGCATCCGCGGGCCCGTACGGCTCGGTGATGATGTCCATGCGTCCGGCGAACTGGTAGGGCGTCTCGGGCACGAAGCTCAATCGATTCCGCAGCCAGTCAAACGCGTGCCATTGCTGCATGGATGAAGGCATTGGGTGTTCCGCGGCGCGTGCCAGCAGGTCCGCCGTCGGATCATGCAGATCGCGACGCAGGGGGTATGGCAACTGGGGCGTAAACAGGGCGCGCAGCCGGTCGTAACCGGTCCAGTTCGGCAACGGCCCGGGCGTGGCGGAAACGTCGACGGCGGGCGCGGGGCGCTCGGGCGAAAAGATGTTCCTGTCCCCCGCAATGAGCCGGGCGGTCATCAGATATCCGTTCTGATCCACCCCGGCATGCGCCCCGGCGTAAAAAAACGACAGGGCGTATGCGTAGAGCCCCACGATTGCGATGAAAACCATCACGGCGAGCCAGCGCCGGCCGCTTTCCTCCTCCGGCGTGGGCCACAAGGGGCGTTCGGCAAGCGCCGGCGTCGAGCCTTTTCGGGGAGCGGGCACAGCCACGGATTCCGGCGGCCGCGAAGACGTCAAACCTGCTGGTGCCAAAGGGTAAGTCGACATGGCGTCCTTCACACAACACAGAACCGCCGCAGTTATCGGCATTTCCAATCCGCGAACATGCTAAACGCATCGGCACTTCCGATGTTGCGGTCCATGCGACTGTTCCCCATCCGCAAAAATCACGTTGCCGCCGCATCCAAGTCCTTCCCTCATTCGGCCGATGACACTGGAGAGGTCATTTCATGCTCGATGAATCCGCACTTGATATTGAGAATGCCGTTTCGGCCCACCTGATGCGCGAATCGCAGAAGATGGAGGAGGAGCTTCTGCAGGCCCGCGCGGTCCAGCGGTACCTTCTTCCGCCGGAGGTGCAGGAGCACGCGGGTTTCCGTACGGCGTTCGTGTATCACCCGCTGCACCATGTGGGCGGCGACTTCCTGGATACGCTGCTCCGCCCCGACGGAAAACTCGTCCTCATGATCGGTGATGTTTCCGGGCACGGCATGGCAGCGGCGCTCAGTTCCGCCATGCTCAAGACGGCGTTTCTCCGCCACGCCCCCGGCGCGAGCGGCCCGGGTCACCTGCTGTCGCTCATCGACGCGGAGCTCCACAAAACGGTCCGCTTCGGCCGCTTTGTGACTGCCATGATTGCCTGGTTTGATGTGGCGACAAGGACGCTGACCGTTTCTTCGGCCGGCCATCCGCCTGCACTCCTCATGCGGCGGGGCGAAGTTTCCCGGGTTGAGGCCGAGCCCCACCTGCCGCTTTTCACCGGGGATGCCGTTGAATACCCCGATGCGCCTGCGATCCAGATGCTGCCCGAGGACCGGCTCCTCCTGATGACCGACGGGGTGCTCGAAGCGACGCGCTCCTCCGGCGAGATGATCACCACCGACGAAGTGAGCAAGGTGGTCAGTTCCTGCCCGGTCGACGGCAACTTTGCGGCGTGCATCTTTGAATCGCTTTTCTTTTCCGATCTCGTCTTCAACGACGACGTGAGCCTGCTGGCGCTGGAAGTGAGATAGCGGGGTACCGTCCGGTGCAATGGCCGGACCTGTTATCTGTTCACTTATCTCGTGGGAGAAACGGCCGCGCGCTCAACGACTTCCCGACCAGCGTGCGTCCCGCCCAGATATCCTTCAACTGCCCCGTCGTGATCGCCTGAGTCATGATGTTTCCGAGTGCCGTCGCTTCGACGGGCCCGGCGAGCACGCGCAGTCCGGTCGCATCCGCGGCCAATTGATTCAGCAGATGGTTCTGCGATCCCCCGCCGACGATGTGCAGCACCTTGAACTGCTTGCCGGTGATCTCCTCGAGCATCTTCAGGACGCGTGCATATCCGGCGGCGAGCGATTCGAGGATGACCCGCACGAATTCCCCATGCGTTTTCGGAATCCGCTGGTTCGTCCGGGTGCACTGCGCGACGATTTTGCCGGGCATGTTTCCGGGCGTGGAAAACGCGGGGTCCTCCACATCCAGCAGCGCGATGTTTGCATCCGCCGCCTCGGCCATCTGCGTCAGGGTGGCGTAATCGTATTCCGTCCCTTCGCGCTGCCACTCGCGCCGGCACTCCTGGAGCAGCCAGAGGCCGGCGAGGTTTTTCAGCAGACGGATTTTTCCGCCGACGCCCCCTTCGTTCGTCACGTTGTATTGCGCCGCTTTCTCGGTAAGCACGGGCTGGTCCGTCTCGGCCCCGAGGAGCGACCACGTGCCGCTGGAAAGGTAGAGCCAGTCACCCTGCGCGGGATTGGCCGGCACCGCGGCGACGGCGGAGGCGGTGTCGTGACCGCCGACGGCGATGACCGGGACGTTCGACAGCTTTTCATTCACTTGCGGGAGCACGGCGCCGCGGACGGAATTCTTTTCGCCCGGGATGGAGATCGGCGGGAACAGGGCGGGATCGATGCCGATGGTCTTGAGGACTTCCGGCGACCATTGCCGGGTCCTGGCATCGAGCATCTGCGACGTGGAGGCGATCGTGTAATCGGTGCCTTTCCGACCGGTGAGGAAATAGGTGACCAAGTCCGGCAGGAAGAGGATGCTCTTGGCCGCGGCCAACTGCGGCGAATTTCCGAGGGAGAGCGCGGCCATCTGGAAGAGCGTGTTGAGGGACATCGTCTGGATGCCGGTGATGGAGTAGATCTTCTCTTTGGGCATCCGCGTGAAGACGGCCTCGACCATGGGTTCGGTCCGCGGGTCGCGATAGCAGACCGGGTTTCCGAGCAACTCTCCGTTGGCGTCGAGCAACCCGAAATCCACGCCCCAGGTGTCGACGCCGATGCCGGAAATTTCGTGCCCGCTCGCCCCCTTTGCGATGCCGGTCTTGATCTCGTGCCAGAGGCGCAGGATGTCCCAATGGAGGCGTTTTCCGACCTGCACGGAGATGTTGGGGAAGCGATGCAGCTCGGTGAGTTTAATTCCGGCGTCGGAGACGGTCCCGAGCATCACACGACCCGATTCTGCGCCCAGGTCTATCGCCAGGTAATGTTTCTCACCACTCGCCATGATTCATTCCTCTCGCAAACGGATGCAGGCCCGATTGTAAGGCAGCGCCCGCAACTTGAGGAGGGATGGGGGTGTCAGCGGGGTGGTGATTTCAGCGTTTTGCCTGCGAGTGCTCGATCAGCCGCTGAACGTGGTCGTCCGGCAGGGCGAGCGCGCCGCCGCAGCTCTGGGCGGTCACGTAGGCCCGGGCGGCTTTTTGGGTCATGGCGGTCGCGGCGAGCACGGCTTCGGCCGTGGGACCGAGGGCGATCATCCCGTGGTTGCCCAGCAGAATCGTCGCGGGTGGTTCGCCGTACTGGTTCATGTAGGTTTCCAGCCGGTACCGCAGTTCCACGGCAAGTGGCAATCCTGGATCCATGTAGGGGACAAAGAGCGAGCGCGGCCCGCACAACTGCACCTGCTGCGGAAAAAGGCGGACGGTGGCGAACGCTTCCGCCTTTGGGGAGGCCATGATTCCGGCGACATAGGTGGGATGGGTGTGGCCGATGAAGCGGATTCCCGGGAGATCGAGGAGGACGGCGTGGAAGAAGGCTTCCTTCGAAGGCATGGGCGCGTGCGCCGGGCTGGCGGCGTGGAGGCAGTCGACGATGGCTGCGCGGCTGGCATTGGGTTTTCTGGCGACGAGCTGCAGCAGGGGCTCGAAGGTCAGCGGGACAAAATCGTCTTCCTTGGCTTTCTGGAGGTATTTCCCGGAGGCCTTGAGGAGGAAGGTCTTCCCATCCACTTTTGCCGAGCAGTCCCCTTCGTTGTGAATCACGTACTCATTGGCCGGATCGCCCAAGGCGTGAGCGAAGGGCAGGAGTTCGGCCACTACAGATCGATGCGGCATTTGCTCGGGTCCCCTAGAGAGATGACGGCTCATGATACCTTCCTCCTTTTTCCGGAGCGAACGGGAGGTGGGCGGAAGGAAGCGGCGGAGGGCGATAAAACCGGACTTTGCCGGCTTGCGACCTGTGCTCTGCGGAGGCGGCGGCGGGCCGCGGGCAGGCCGTTTCCACCGTTGTGCTGCTTGATCTGCTACAATTGGCCGATGAGGTAAACGATGGCGGCCTGGCGTGACGACAAAATTCTGGAGCTGGCCACCCAGCTTTCCTACTCTCCCGCGGAAAAGCGGCGGGAGCAGTTGGATGCCGCGATCGATCTCGTTCCCACACTGCATCCGGACAAATCGTATCCGTGGGATTTCGTGCATTTTCGAATCACGGGGTTCCAACCGCGCGCGCATTCCGAGCACACGGTGGCGGGGAAGGTTCTGCTGGCGGACCTTTCCACGCTGATCGAATTTCTTTCGGACACGCTCTCGATCAAGGTGGATGAGCCGCTGGCGGCGGGGGAGAGCGTTTTGTCGATGGAAGAGGTGTCGCGCAAGTTTTCGGTGTCGTTGAAGACGATTCAGCGGTGGCGGAAGCAGGGGCTGATCGCGCTGCGGTACATTTATCCGGACGGGCGGCGGCGGATTGGTTTCCGGGAAGCGGCGGCCGCGCAATTTGCCGCGGCGAACAGGGAGCGGGTGGAGAAGTCGGCGACGTTCAAGCAGCTGTCGGCGGAGGAACGCCGGCAGATCATCGAGCTTGCCCGGCGTTTCCTGTCGCACGCCGGGGGGGCGCGGCACTCGCTTACGGAGATTGCGCAGCGCATTGCGGAGCGCGTCGAGCGGAGCCCGGAGACGATCCGCTACACCATCCGGCAGTATGACGCCGATCACCCGGAGGCGGCGCTTTTTCCGGAGAACGGGGAGAGCATTCGCACGGACCGAAGCGCGGGGGCGGAGCCGGTGGACGGGGGCACGCCGGTCGGCGAGGCGGCGCAGGCCCAGGCGGCATTTGGCGGGAGCGATGCGGAGGAAGCCGCGGGGCAGCATGCGGAGAAACTTCGTTCGCTGCTGATTCCGTTCGTCCACAACCCGCTGTTCGAGCACCCGGATGCGGACAACATTATCCTGACGGTTTTGCCTGCCGAGGGGTTGGCCAAGGCGCAGGCGAGCGTGGCGGCGGGTACGAATCCGAAGGCGAACGATGTGCTGATGGCGCGGATGCCGCGGGATCTGCCGCCGTTTTTGGCCGACATTTTCATGCAGCCGATCATGCCGCAGGAACTGGAGACGGATGCGTTTCGGCGGATGAACTACCTGAAGTTCAAGGCGGCGAAGGCGCAGGCGATGCTGGCGGGGGAAAATGTCTCGGCCGATGCGGTGGCGGGGCTGGAAGCGCTGCTGGCGCAGGCGAACGAATTGAAGAACCAGCTGGTGCAGGCGAATCTGCGGGTGGCGGTGCACGTGGCTCGGAAGCACGAGCGGTCGAACCGGCCGTTGATCGAGCTGTTTTCGGATGCAACGGTGTGGCTGATGCGGGCGGCGGACAATTTTGATTTTGCGCGGGGCGGTTCGGAGCATCATGCGCGGTTTTCGACGTATGCCAGCTATGCAATTATGAAGAATTTCGCGCGGGACCGGGCGGATCGGCTGGCGGGGCCGGAGGCGCGGGTGCTCACCGGGCAGGAGGAGATTCTCAAGACGGTGGGGGCGCGGGAGCATGCGGCGGAAGCGGAGGCGCCGGCAAGCAATGCGGAGCTGCTGTCGCTGTTGAAGCAGTTGCCGGCGCGGGACCAGGAGCTGTTGACGCATCATTATGGGCTGAACACCGGGAAGGGGGAGACGGAGCCGCTGAGCTTGTCGCAAATCGGGGACAAGATGGGGATCACCAAGGCGCGGGTGCGGCAGTTGGAAGTGCGGGCGCTGCGGAAGCTGCGGCAGTTGCTGGAGACGCGGCGCGAACAGTTGCACCAGGCGACGTCCAAGCACAACTAGACAATGGAAACGTGGGCGGCGGGCACGGGGACGGCAGGAAAATTCCCTTTCTGGGAACGGATGGGGGGCGGATCCCGTTATGGCCATTGATCCATCTTTCAGCGATTGGGACCTGCCATGCCGCACCACTGCCCTGCGTGTTCGCACGAAACTGCACAGAAGATTCGTTTCACGGCATGGGGCGGGGTGATTGGGCCGCGGCTGCTGTCGCTGGTGCGGTGCAACGGGTGCGGGGTGCAGTACAACGGGAAGTCAGGGCGTCGGGTGGAGAAGGCGATCCGGGTGTACACGTCGGTGGCGCTGGGGGTGCTGATCCTGCTGGCGGGGTTGATGATTTATGCCCTGTTCACGCAGGGGGCGCCGGTGAAGAAGACGGTGGGGCATGGGCAGCCGGCGGGCATTGTTTCGTAACGACATTTCGGACCCACGTTATTTGGCGGGGAGTTGCGCTTCGACGCGGTAGGCGATCATCTTGGTGGACGCCATCGTGATGAGGGTCTTGTTGTCGCGCCAGGTGATGGTGCTGCCGGCGAGGAAGGTTTCGAAGGGCGCGGACTGGTAATCGCCGTCGATACCGACGTAGAGGCGCATCATGCCGGGGTTGAGTTGCGCCTGGAAGGCGACGGTTTTGGAATCGGGAGAGAAGGTGATGGGGCAGGCGCAGAGGGCGGAGAAGTCGCGGGTGCCGATCTTGCCATCGACGGCGGCGTGCCAGCGCATTTTGTTGCGGATGCCATAGGCGAGGTGCTGGGAGTCGGGGGAGAAGGCGAGGGTGCCGGCGCCGACGGACTCGTAGGGGCCGAGGGGTTTTTGCTGTCCATCGCGGATGATGAAGGCCTGGTTGCCGCGGGCGATGGCGAAGGCGTAGTGGCGATGGTCGGGGGAGAGGGTGAAGGTTTGTTCGACGACGCCGTCGAAGGATTCACCGGTGGGGCGGTCGTTGAGGAAGAGGTTCCATGCGTTACCGCGGCGGGCGACGTAGAGAAGTTTTTCGGTTTTAGCGCTTTCGTTTTCGCGCGGGGCGAGGAAGGCGAGAGTTTCGGCGTTTACTTCATCGAAGGGGGTCGGGTATTCGGTGGCATTGATGACGACGTGCCATTTGTTTTTGGTTTTGGCGACGAAGGCGAGTTGTTTGGCGTCAGAGGAGAAGAGGAGGGAGTGCTGGAGGATGCCATCATATTGGGGGGATTGGAAGGGGGTGCGTTCGGTGGTGAAGACTTGCCAGCGTTTTTCGGGGAAGGCGGCATAGTAGGCGAGGCAGGAGGAGTCGGGGGCCCAGGTGTACCAGGGGAAGATGCGTGCGAGGAGGCGCGGCGGGGCGGTGTGGGATTCGGGCGGGGCGGGGATAGGGATGCCGTCTTCGAAGAGTTGCATGGTGTTGCGGCCACCCTGGCCGAGGACGAGGACGTGGCGGGAATCGGGGGAGAAGGACATGAGGCCGCAGTAGGGCAGATTGATGCCGCTTCCGCCTTCAGTGGGCCATTCTTTGCCATCGACGGTGATGTGCCAGTGGAAGTCTTTCTGGTGGATGGTGGCGACGTGTTGGGAGTCTGGGGAGAAGACGATGGGGCTGCCGCGGCCGCGGAGGCCGGGGATGTCCTGGGCGCCGGTGATGAGGGGCTTGTTGTTGTCGAGGATGGTCCAGGTGTCGCGGGATCTCATGGCGTAGCCGAGGTGGGCGGAGTCGGGGGAGAAGATGGCGGTGGAGAGTTCGACGGAGGCGAGGCCGGGGCGGCTGTCGAAGATCATGCGGATGGGTTCGAGGTGCTGGGCTTCGGCGGATTTTGCATCGATGTTGGCGAGATCGGCGGGGGAGAGGAACCCGGCGTGGGTGGGGAAGGCGAGGTGGGCGTTGTCGGGGGAGATGTGGATTTCGAGCCCGCCGGCGAGGTGGCCGAGCTCGGTGGTGGTGGTGTGGAGGTCCTGGGGGACGTTGCCGATGAGGATGGAGAGGTCGCCGGGGGCGGCTTTGGCGGGGGTGGCGGTTCCGAGGGCGAGGAGGAGGAGGGAAGCACGGAGAGCGCGGAGGGCAGGGAGAGAGGGAGTCGGCGGTTTGGTTATGTGCGCTGCATGTGGGTGCCGGTTGTGGGTTTTTGAGCTGAAAATGGGGGTGCATTGGGGCAAAGGCGCAGCGGGCTGCGCCTTTGGGTGAGGAAGGGGCGCAGCGGGGCGCGCGTTTTGGGGGGGGTGGCTGCATGTGGGTGCAGTCTGGGTGGGGGGAGGCTGCATGGGGGTGCAGGGTGTCGGGCGGGGTGGGAGGGGGTTGGGTTGTTTGGGGATGTGGAAGGTGGTGTGCACGAAGTTCCCCGCGTTCCGCAATTGAGTTTGACACAGAAAGTGGTGAGAGGCAAGTGGGTGGTTTGTATTTTGTTTGGAGGGCGGGGTTGGGTGGGACGGGCATAGGATGCTCCGTGCGAGAGCGGGCGCGTGTATACTGGTGAGATGATTCCGTTGACTTCCGACATGACACTTTTGGACAGGATGGTGCTGGGCGTGGAACGGGTGCGCGATCGGTTGATGCGGGCGTCGGCGGCGCTGGAAGCGGCGGGAATCCCATATGCAGTGGCGGGAGGGAATGCGGTGGCGGCGTGGGTGGCGACGGTGGATGTGGCGGCGGTGCGGAATACGCAGGATGTGGATGTGCTGTTGCGGCGGGCGGATTTGGATGCAGCGGCGGTTGCGCTGGAGCGTGCGGGATTTATTCGCCGGAATGTGGCGGGGATGGAGGTGTTCCTGGATGGGCCGGAGGCGAAGGTGCGGGACGCGGTGCATGTGGTGATGGCGGGGGAGAAGGTGAAGCCGGAGTATGAGGCGGCGGCCCCGGATGTGGTGGAGTTTGCGAAGCCGGGGGAGGGGAACGTGCGGGTGGTGACGTTGGAGGGGTTGGTGCGGATGAAGCTGACCTCGTTTCGGGATAAGGATCGAACGCATCTGCGCGATATGTTGGAGGTGGGGTTGATCGATCAGGAGTGGGTTCGGCGGTTGGGGGGGACATTGGGGGCGCGGTTGCAGCAGTTGATTGATACGCCGGAGTAGTGAAGCGCAACGAGGCCGCGAAGTCGCAAGCGTTGGGGCGGGCACGTGCGTTGAATGAACGGTTTGGGTGTGGGGATTAAGATTAGCCGATGGGGGCGTCGACTCCACTACTCGCGGCGGGCGAGGAGGAAGGTGCGGTCGTCCTGGGACATGCCGAACTGGAGGGAATCGAGGAGATTGGTGAGTTGGGTGGAGAGGGCGTCGCAGGTGCAGGTGGGGGATGCTTTGATGAGGCGGGTGATGTGGTCGGCGAGAGGGTCTTCGCCGAGGAGGGTGCCGCCTTCGAGGGGGAGTTCGGTGAGGCCGTCGGTGAAGGTGACGAAGAAGGTGTTGGGGGGGAGGATGGTGGACTGGGAGAGGAGTTGGGCCTGGGGGTCGAGGCCGAGGGGCATGTTGGCTTCGGACTGGGTGAGTTGGAGGGCGCCATCGGGGGTGATGAGGAGGCCGGGAGGGTGGCCGGCGTTGATGATTTCGAGGGCACCGGTGGCGGGGTCGAGCATGGCGGCGAGTGCGGTGACGAAGGTGCCTTCGGTGAGGGATTCGGCGAGGTAGAGGTTGAGGTTCTGCATGATGTCGAGGAGTGGGGTGTTTGCGCGCATGGCGGTGTGGGTCATCATGTGGAGGCTGGAGGCGGTGAGTGCGGCGGGGAGCCCTTTGCCGCAGACGTCGGCGATGATGAGAAGAACCTGGCCGTTTTTGCCGGGGACGATGTCGACGTAATCGCCGCCGACCCATTTGCAGGGGGTGAATCCGATGGCGACATCGAGGCCAGGGATTTTGAGGTTGCGGGGGACGAGGCGTTCCTGGATGGCGTGAGCGCGGCCGAGTTCGCGTTCGATGGCGGCGTGGGCTTCGCCGAGTTTTTTGCCGGCCCAGGTGGTTTCGGCCTGCTGGAACTGTTTGACGGCGAGGGCGGCGAGGGCGAGCCATTCGGAGGTGGCGCACTCGGGAGGGAAGAGGACGTAGAGGAGGTCCATGTAGTGTTTTTCGGAGCGGATGGGGACAGCGACGGCGGAGATGGCCATGACGTCGGAGGAGATGGAGAGTTCGGCGAAGTCGGGTGTGGGAGGCGGGGTAGGGTGGGGTGCGCTGCCACCCGCAGCACCGGCGCGAGAACCGGAGGTGTTGCCGGCGAGGACGGGCTCGTTGCGGGCGAGGATGGTGCGGAGCACGGTGCGGGAGACGTAGGGCTGCCAGTCTTTGTAATTGTCGGCGGCCTCGGCGGGGCAGAGAGGCTTGGGGGATTCGGTGAGGTTTTCCTTGGAGGCGCGGAGGACGAGTGCGGAGCGGCCGCGGAATTCGGAGGAGACCATGAGTTTGCTGAGTGCGGCGAAGCGGGCGGCGGGGTCTTCGGTGGCGACGAGGTGCTGGCCGAACTCGGAGAGGGTGGAGAGGTGGGTGGCGGAGAGGCGCGGGGTGTCGAAGTCTTTGAGGCTGGCGATGCGGCCGACCTGGCCATCGACGACGGAGAGATTGGCGTCGATGGTGGTGGGTGCGGGCGGGGGTTCGGCGCGGGAGTCTTCGGCGGGGAGGAGGGTGAGGGCGAACTCGCCGAGCTGGAGGAGGTCGCCGGGCTTGATGACGGACTCGGTGACGCGGGCGCCGTTCACGTGGGTTCCGTTGCGTGAGCCGAGGTCGCGGATCCACCAGCGGCCGAAGGGGTCGCGGACGATTTCGGCGTGGCGGCGGGAGATGGTGTTGGATTCGAGGGGGAGGGAAGCGTCGCGAATGCGGCCAATGAGGATGTTCTGCCCCTCGAGCTTGTGGCGGGAGGTGGCGCCGGCGGCGTTACGAACTTCGAGAGAGAGCGCAGTGGTGGCCATGGCGTTACCGGTGTGAATTCATGACCCTCGATTGGATGGTTCTACTGTACCGGAGGAGCGGCGACACTGCTAACTATTTCCACGCATCGGTTTCGTCCGCGAAGGTATTGCGATTGCACGTGGCTTCGCATGGAGGTGCCGCATGCCGGAGTGGTTGATTGTGATTGCGTGGATCGGGGTGGGCCTGGGCATTTTGTCGGCGGTGATGATCACGATTGATGAGCTGGCGGGGCACCCGCAGCACATGAAGATCATGAACGTGGTGTGGCCGCTGACGGGGCTGTGGGCGGGGCCGCTGGGGCTGCTGGGGTATTACCGGTTCGGGCGGTTGTCGACGCAGCATGTGATGATGGAAGCGAAAGAGCATGGGGAGACGCCGCCGTCGAAGAAGAAACCGTTCTGGGCGATCTCCGCGGTGGCGGCGACGCATTGCGGGAGCGGCTGCACGCTGGGCGATTTGATTGCGGAGTGGGGCGTGTTTTTTCTGCCGGTGGTGCTGACGTGGTTTGGGTACAGAACGATTTTCAGCGACAAGGTGTTTGCGACGTGGGTGATTGATTTCATCCTGGCGTTTCTGCTGGGGATTCTGTTTCAGTACTTTACGATTGTGCCGATGAAGCATCTGCCGCCGGGCAAGGGGGTGTGGGCGGCGATCAAGGCGGATGCGTTGTCGCTGACGGCGTGGCAACTGGGGATGTATGGGTGGATGGCGATTGCGATCTTTGTGTTGTTTGATCATCACTTGCCGAAGACGAGCCCGGTGTTCTGGTTCATGATGCAGATTGCGATGGTGGCGGGGTTTTTGTGCGCGTATCCGGTGAACTGGTGGCTGGTGCGGTCGGGGATCAAGGAGAAGATGTGACGGCGCGGGGGGGGGCGCGGCTGGGAGATGAGCGCGTTGAGGGGATGCAATGTGTCGGGTGCATGGTTCGCGACGACGCAAGCGTAGGCGGGGATCGCCGTGTTGTGCGAGACGCTGCGCAGGTGAGGACCACAAGGGAAGAGCCGACGGGGGCGTCGGCTCCACTTTTAGCGGAGGATGCGGAAGTAGAAGACGTTGTCCTGCGGGGTGCCGGGGCTGGGTGGGGGGACGGTGATCTGGAGCGGGGCGCTCTGGCTGCCGCCGGCGCGGACGAGGAGCTCGTGCGGGCCCGGGGTGAGCGTGGCGGGGAGGATGTAGACGGTGCGGGGGAGGGTTTCCCAGTAGCGGATGTCGGCCTGGGAGCTGGCGGCGAGTGCGGCGCCGAGGGCCATGGCGCCGAGGCCGGCGAGCGCGATGCCGGTGTCGTGGCGTTGGGCGCCGTAGGCGGTGACGCCGGCGCCGGCGGCCATGGCGCCGGTGCCGATGACGGCCTTGGTTTTGCGAACGGTGTCGATGTCCTGCCAGCGTTGTTCCTGGGCCATGGCGAGGGTGTCGACCATGTGATAGGTCTCGTTGGGGTTGTTGACGACGTTGCCATCGACGAGGAGCTGGGCGGGGCCGATGGGGCCGGCTTCGAGCGGGGTTGGGCCGAAGGCGGATTCTTCGTTGTACCACCCCTTGGGGGCGCGGCGCGGGCCTGCGCCGTAATCGACGAAGACGAGGGTGTTGACCTTGGGGTTCTGGACGTCGCGGATGACGGCGTTGAGGCGCGGGTCGTTTTTGACGGCGAGTTCGTAGTTTTCCTGGGCGAGGTCGGGGCGGTTGAGGCGCGAGTAGCAGAACCCGAGGCCGAAGTAGCCGAGGGCGAAGTTGGATTCGGCGGCCTGGTAGTGCTTGGGGTCATCGACGTTGGCGTAGGCGCGGAGTTTGAAGAGGGAGTTCTGGAAGGCGGCGCGGGCGTTTTCGTAGTCGTGCTTGATGAGGAAGGTGACGCCGAGGTAGTAGTGGGCCATGGCGCGTTCGAAGGGTTCGCCGGTCCAGACCTTGACGCCTTCCCAGAAGACGGCGGCGCCGGTGGTACGGCCGGTGTCGTTGACGTGGGTGGCGTTCATGACGTCGTAGGCGTTCATGAAGGCGGTTTCGGCGCCGGGGAGGTCGCCGGCGGCGATGGCGGCGGAGCCGTAGCGGCAGTTGTTGAGGACGTAGTCTTCGTTCTTCTTGGTGATGTCGGGGCGGAGCTGGGCTTCGGCGGCCGCGAAGTTGCCGACCTGGTAGTTGGCGATGGCGTTGCGTACTTCTTTGGGCGTGGTCTGGCAGCCGGTGGCGGCGAGCGCGGGGGCGATGAGGAGTGCGGGGAGGATGCGTTTCATGGGGGCTCCGGGGAGTGCGACGGTCATTGGTAAATTGTAATTGGTAATTGGGTCAGTCGAGCATGCCTTTTTTGATTTGCTTGGAGGTTTCGTATTGGCCGGTCCAGAGTTCGGCGCCGGTGCGCAGGTTGGTGAGTTTGTACTGGCAGAGGTAGATGTCGCTGCGGCTCTTGGAGGTGGCGCGGGTGTCGGCGAGGAAGGTGGCCCAGAGGGCGTACTCGGGCTGGATGCGGTCTTCGGAGGGGCCGACGTCGGGGATTTCTTCGGCCTTGAGCTTTTCGTAATCGGACTTGTTCACGAGCCAGGTGAATTTGTCGTGCAGGGCGGGCTGGGCGGCGAGGAGGCCCTGGAGGCGGTGGACGAAGAGTTCCTTGCGGTTGTCGCGGATGATTTCGTTGGTCTGGTTTTCCACGGGCTTGATGACGATTTTCAGCGGGCCCTTCTGCATCTCCTGCTGGATGTAGGGGTCGCTCATGATGGCGGCGGCCATTTTGTTGGTCATGGCCTGCATGTCGTCGGAGTTCAGGAATGTGGTTGTGCGGTTTTTGCTGATCGCTTCGGAGGAACAGCCGGCGAAGAAAACGCAAAACGCGAAACACAAAACACAAAACGCGCGGATGGAGAGCGGGGTCTGCATCGGGGAAGGTCCTCGTGTGGGCATTCCGGGAGAACACTCAACCGCGAAAACACAAAACCTTGCGAAGAGGAGGTTTTGTGTTTTGCGTTCTGAGTTTTGGGTTTTTCAGTTCAGGGTTTTGACTTCGTACTGGCCGGTCCAGACTTCGGCGCCGGTGGTGAGGCTGGTGAGGCGGAACTGGCAGAGGTAGTAAGTGGTTTTGCCGTTGTTCATGCTGTAGAAGGTGCCGGCGAGGGCGTATTGGGGCTTGATGCGGGGATCCTGGGGCTGGGGGCCGCCGCGGGAGGCATCTTCGAAGGGGTCGTTGTTGTTGCCGCCGAGTTCTTCGCTCTGGAGTCGCTCGAGGGTGGCGCGGTCGGAGACGAAGAGGAGGCGGTCGCGGGTCTGGGCGGAGTTGAGGAGGCCCTTGAGGCGGGCGATGTAGATGTCCATGTTGCGGCCGGGCATGTCTTCGGTTTTGTTTTCGATGGACTTCATGACGATAGTGACGCGGTAGGGGTTTTGGGCGATTTCCGGGATGGCGACGAGGTCGGGGGCGAGTTTGCTGGTCATTTCGCGGAGGTCGCGGCTCTGCAGGCCGTGCTCGCCGCTTTGGACGGTGTCCATATCCGGGCGCATTTCGTTGCGGTCTTTTTCGCAACCACCGAGGCCGACCGCGACTGCACCGATGATGCCGCAAACTGCGACGCACTTTGCAATACCCATAGATCCTCCGAAGGGGGGTAAAGAATGTCCCGTGTGAGGGTAATAGATTAAACCCCAGCGCGACGGTTAGTCAAAAGAGGCGGGATTTTTGGGGAGGAGGCGAGTGCGATCAGCGGACGAGGACCTGGGCGGCGTATCCGATGCCGAAGGCGACGACCACGAGGCCGGTGAGGCTGGCCAGGAAGGCGCCGATGGCGGCGGGGAGAAGGCCGTGGAGCTGACCGCGGCTGGCGGTGACACGTGCGACGGCGGTGAGGGAGAGGAACACGATTGCGGCGCTTTCGAGGAGCAGAATGGTCATGCCGAAGATCGCATCGGCGGGGGTGCCGACGTCGCGAAGGAGACGGAGGGCCGCGACGATAAACGCGGCGTTGAAGAGTCCGGCGGCGAGGCCGACGAAGGCGAGGGTGCTCCGTTGGGGATGGATGGAACCGGCGGGGTCGTACGAGAGGAGGGTCATGGGCGGTCTCCATTGCCAGGCCGACGTTCACCATGTTACCGTGAGGTGGGCTCCGGCGGCGCGTTTTTTTTCTTTCTGCCTTGCGGCATGGGTCGGGGTCAAGGGCTGTTCGGAAAGGGCAGGTGGCGCGTGAGCGAAAGGCAAGGTGCTCCCGGCCGGAAGCCGGTAACTTCCGAAACCCTGGCGGGTTACGACCTGTGGGCGGGGAGCTACGATGCTCTCGACAATCCGCTGATTGCGATGGTGGATCGGGCGTTGGAGGTGGATCCGCCGGCGGTGGCGGGGAAGCGGGTGGTGGAACTGGGGTGCGGGACCGGACGGCTGGCGGAGTATTTTCTGGCGGCGAGTGCAGCGGCATACACGGGGGTGGACGGTTCGGCGGGAATGCTGGCGCGGGCGCGCGAGCGTTACGGGGTGACGGTGGCGCTGGGGGAGGGGGATGGGGCGGGTGCGTTGAATTGGGGGGCGGGCGGGTTTGACCTGGTGGTGGTGTCGCTGGTGCTGGAACATTTTGCGGAGATCCGGCCGGTGATTCGGAATGCGGCGCGGCTTGCGGTAAGCGGCGGTGAGTTGCGGATCCTGGAATTGCATCCGTCGCGGCAGCGGGCGGGGACGGGGGCTCATTTTCTGCACGAGGGGCGCGATGTGCGTTTGCCGAGCTATCCACACGAGGAGGCGGAATTTCGGGAGGAGCTGGCGCGGGCGGGATTTGAGGATGTGCGGATTGCGGAGCATGTGCCGGATGAGGAGACGTTGGCGCGTTCGCCGCGGCTGGCGAAGTACCGGGGTATGACGCTGCTGCTGGAGGTGCGTGCGAATCGAAGAACGAAGGCGTAGCGGAACGACTTCCGCGGCGGGGGCGGCTACAATCAGGGTCTATGTCAAAATCGCGCGCGAAAAAGAACGAGGAAGAAGTGGAGCATCACGCATTGCCGGCGCCCGAAGCGCTGGATGCGAATGAAGCGGCCTCGCCGGACGATGCGGAGGATGGAGATGGGGAGATGTCGGCGGCGGGGGCGCCTTCCGGGCCGCCCGTGGCGGGGCAGGTGGTGACGTACGAGATCAAGCATGATCTGCAGAAGCGGGTGGATCTTTACTTGAAGGATCGATTGCCGGACTTTTCGCGGGCGATGCTGCAGAAGCTGGTGAAGTCAGGAGCGGTGATTGTGAATGAGCGGCCGGCGAAATCGTCGACGACGTTGCGGGCGGGGGATGTGCTGCGGGTGACGGTGCCGAAGCTGCAGCCCCCGGAGTCGCTGCCGGAGAACATTCCGCTCGACATCGTGCATGAGGATGATCAGTTCATCGCGATCAACAAGCAGTCGGGGCTGATTGTGCATCCGGCCCGGGGGCATTGGTCGGGGACGTTGATCAATGCGCTCCTGTATCACGCGCAGCAGACGCATTCGACGCTGTCGACGGGGAGCGATCCGTGGCGGCCGGGGATCATTCACCGGCTGGATCGGGACACGACGGGGTTGATCCTAATTGCGAAGACGGACGAGGCGCACTGGCGGATTGCCGGGCAGTTTGAGCGGCGGACGATTCGGAAGACCTATTTGGCGATTGTGCATGGGGAGTTTGAGCTGGAGTCGGACCTGATCGATGCGCCGCTGGCGGTGCACCCGAAAATCCGCGAGAAATATGCGGTGCGACGGGATATCGGGAAGCCGGCGCAGACGGTGTACACGGTGAAGGAGCGCTTCAAAGGGTACACGCTGCTGGAGCTGGCTCCGAAGACGGGGCGGACGCACCAGCTTCGCGTGCACTGTGCACACATCGGGCATCCGATTATCGGGGACACGATGTATGGGGGTCGGCAGATCACGGAAGAGGACATCGTTCCGAAAACACACAATGCAAAGGTCAAAACTCAAACCGTACCCCCCCCACCGTTGATTACGCGGCAGGCGCTGCATGCGTACCGGTTGCAGTTTGTGCATCCGAGCAAGTTCACGCGGATGCATCTGGAGGCGCCGATGCCCGGGGACATGGGGCATATTTGCGAGTTGTTGCGAAAACATCGGACGCTCTGAGGATTGCGGGTGTCAGCCGAAGCGCCGGATTGCCCACATCGCGCCGAGGACGAGCGCGAACAGCGCGGCAAACGCGACACATGCCAGGAAAAAGTAGAGCGCTACGGACGTGACGGATTGTGTTGCGCCGTCGGCGGAGGGGTTCGGGTTGGGATCGGCGGTTGGGAGGGGCGTTCCATAAGCGGTGACCGGATCCATCTGGGCGAGGACGGCTTCGATGTCGGCGAGGGTGGGTTTGGCGGTGCGGGCGGCGAGGAGGTCGCGGATGTGGGTTTCGAGGTCATCGACGATGGCGCGGCGCTGGTCGCGGGCGTTTCCGGAGCGGTGGAGGGTTTGTTCGACGGCATCGAGGTAGGCGTCGAGGCGGGATTTGGCCTCGGCGGAGAGGGAGAGCGTCATTCGGTTGCTCCTTTCTTGTCGGTGGCCATGCGTTCGATGGAGGTGTTGAGGGATCGCCAATGGGCGAGCATCTGTTCGAGACGTCGATGGCCGGCGCGGGTGAGGCGGTAGTAGCGGCGCGGCGGGCCGGCGGGCGAGGGTTGGTGGCGGACGGCGACGAGTTGGTCGGCGGCAAGGCGGGCAAGGACGGGGTAGAGGGTGGATTCGGTAAGCGCGAGGTCGTCGAGTTCGGCCAGGCGCTGAAGGAGCTGGTAGCCGTAGAGTTCTTCGCGGCGGAGGGCGATGAGGACGAGGAGCTCGAGGAGCCCTTTGCGGACCTGGGAGACCCAGGGGCCGGTCCATCCGCGGGATCTTTCCTGTTCAGTCATGCCACTACCACGCGATGCAGAGTACCAGTACATCGTACTGCGTGGTAGTGGGAGCGCCAAGGAAAAGTTTCATATTATGGTTGCGGCGGCAACGCTTTGGCCGCGGGGAGGAAGAGGGAGCGTTTGGCGTGGGGGAAGCGGTTGATACAATGTGGGCGAGTGGCGTGGCGGGGACCGCGCGCCTGCGAACGAGAAATGTCCGCGATGTGACGGCTGGAGTGCCGATGTCCGGAGCAGGAGCAAGCTGTCGGTGAGTGAACCGGGATCATCCGTAGCGGGCGGTGGCGGGGGGGGAGCGGGGGAGACGGGAGGTGGGAGCGGCGCGGAAGTGGTGCGACCGCCGTTACAGCTCGTGCGCCTGCCGGTGGACAAGCCGCAGCCGGCGGTTTCGTTTTTACATGAACGGTCGCAGGGGGTGATGGATCTGATTGCGCATTTCTGGGAGCGGCTGGCGCAGACGCCGCCGTTGCAGCGGGGGGACTTGCACCTGGTGGTGGCGACGCCGACGGGGTCGGACGTGGTGAATATCAACACGCCGCAATTGGATGCGGGGAAGTTTTCGGGGGCGATGCTGTATGTGCCAAAGGCGCATCGGGCGGATGTGCTGGCATTGGACCCCCCTACTGCGGCGGCGTTTGCGGCGTATATCAGCCATAAGGGGATGGAGGCAAGGTCCGATAATGTGGTTTCGGGTGCGGGGATGAATTCCGTAACTCCTGATTTAGTAAGCACTTCTGATTCTTCGGGTGGAACGTTACCGTTGACGGATTTGTCGAGCGTGGTGCGGGGGGCGGTGGCGTCGATGGAGTTGCCGGGGGATCCGGGGGTGGGGGGGAAAGGGGCGGGCGCGGCGGGGAATGGGAAGGTGCCGATTGATTTTTTGACGGGGCATGCGGAGGGGATTGGGTGGATGGTGCCGATGTTGTTGCCGGTGGTGCACAAGAAAGCGCCGGCGCGGGAGATGGTGAACGTGGTGATGCAATTGCCGGAAGGTGTTGTGTCAGAAGGGGATGGCAACGTTCGGGCGGCGAAGGAAGCGGACGTGCCGGTGCTGAACAAATGGCGGCGGATGTACAAGGAGGAGCGGGGGATTCTGTTTGATGCGGACCTGGATGCGTGGGTGCAGACGGGGCGGGTGTTTGTGTATGAACATGAAAAGCAGGTGGTGGCGGTGGCGAAGTTCGATTTGGAGCTGCCGCGGTTAATCGAGATAGGGGGGGTATTTACGTTTCCGGAGTTTCGGAAGAAGGGGTTCGGGGGGCGTATTGTGGCGGACCTGGCGGGGCGGATACGGGCGGCGGGGAAGACGCCGACGTTGCAGGTGGATGACCAGAATGGGCCGGCGTTAAAGCTGTATGAGGGGATGGGATGGCGGCCCATGGGGCGGTTGGCGCGGGTTTGGTTAACGGGGTAGCGAGGGGGGACTGGGGGTTGACTGGGGGTCGGTGGTGGGTTGGGTCGGGGTCTCTTATGGGGTAACTTGGGGTTTGTGGGCGGTCGACAAGGGGGGGTGATTGGGGCGGTAGGAGACGTTCCACGTAGAACTTTTGACTGCTTTGGTTGGGTTGGCGTTGACGTGCCGGGGGTGGTGGAGGTACAAGGTTCCACGTAGAACATTGCCTTGAGAAAGGAGTCTCGTGATGACGTTGAAGGATCGACCACGGCTTGGGCGGGGGTTGAAGTCGCTTATCTCTACACCTGTCACCGTATCGCCTGCGGGCACGAATGGGTCGCCTACCCCCCCTGCCGAGAGCGTGCTGGAGACGGGGGAACGGTTGGCGTTGATCCCGGTGGAGGCGATTGATCCGAATCCGCACCAGCCGCGCGCGGCGATGGAGCCGACGGCGTTGCAGGAGCTGGCGAACTCCATCAAGCAGTCGGGCGTGTTGCAGCCGGTGATTGTGCGGCCGGGGGCACCGGTGAATGGGACGCCGCGGTATGAGCTGGTGGCGGGGCATCGGCGGACGGAGGCGGCGAAGCTGGCGGGGCTGGCGGTGGTGCCGGCGATTGTGCGGCAGGATACGACGGATGAACGACAGGCGGAGTGGGCGCTGATCGAGAACATCCAGCGGGAGGATCTCAATGCGATCGAGCGGGCGAAGGCGTACCGGGCGTACGTTGACAAGTTCTCGCTGACACATGGGCAGGCGGCGGAGCGGCTGGGGGAGGACCGAACAACGATCACGAACTTCCTGCGGCTGCTGGAGTTGAACCCGGGGGTGCAGGACCTGGTGGCGCGGGGGATCTTGTCGGCGGGGCATGCGAAGGTACTGGCGGGGGTAACGGACAAGGCGAAGCAGGATTCGTTTGCCAACAAGGCAGTGACGGAGGGGTTGAGCGTTCGGAAGTTGGAGGAGCTGGTGAGCGCCCCCCCCCTGCCCACCGAGACACCTGCAGAGACGACGGTGGCGGCGCATACGCGGACGCTGGCGGCGAAGAGTCCGCATGTGGTGGAGCTGGAGCAGGATCTTTCGCGGAAGCTGGGGACGAAGCTGCGGATTTTCCCGAGCAAGAAGAAGAACACGGGGAAGATCATGATCCAGTATTTTTCGCTCGATGAGTTTGACCGGATCGTCGAGAAGTTTAATTGATTTATATATCTGCATATCTATACCACCTTGCAAAAGATCAATTGGCCACGAAAGACACGAAGGGCACGAAATTGTTTCAGGGTGTGGAGCGGTTTCGTGTCGGACTTGAGGGAGCGACTTCATGGCGAAGCGGATCGCCAAACCGGTGAGCAAGCGCGCGGCGAGGCCGGCGGGCGTGGCGCGTGGCGGGGTGGTGGAGCGCGCCGGGAAGGGGGAGCATTGGGGTGGGGGGGAGGCGAAGAAGCTGGAGGCGTTGCCGACGGATGCGCCGGGGCGTGCGTCGGTGGCGGGGCCGAAGTCGGGGGTGGGGGTGGTGGGGTCGTTGAACATGGATTTGGTGGTGCGCACGGAGACGATGCCGCGGCCGGGGGAGACGGTGCTGGGGCAGGATTTGTTGCAGACTCGGGGGGGGACGGGGGCGAACCAGGCGGCGGCGGCGGGGCGGCTGTGGAACCGGAAGACGTCGGGGGCGAAGCTGATCGGGCGGATCGGGGAGGATGTTTTCGGGGAGAACATGCTGGTGGCGTTGAACAAGTGCAAGGTGGATGTGACGTCGGTGTTGAAGACGCGCGGGTCGCCTTCGGGGACGGCGATGATCCTGGTGGATCGGCATGGGGAGAATGCGATCGTGGTGGCGAGCGGGGCGAATCGGCAGTTGTCGGCGACGGATTTATTGGCGGAGCGGAAGACGATCGAGACGTCGGTGGTGCTGACGGCGCAGCTGGAGGTGCCGCACGATACGGTGGCGTGTGCATTTGCGTTGGCGCGGCGGTCGAATGTGTTGACGATTCTGGATCCAGCGCCGGCGCCTGCGGAGGGGTTGCCGGAGTCGTTGTATCATGTAGATATCTTGACACCTAACCAGATGGAGGCGCAGATCCTGACGGGGATGCCGGTGCGGAATTTGGAGGAGGCGCGGCGTGCGGCGGAGCGGTTCTTGATTCGGGGGACGCGGATCGTTGTGATGAAGATGGGGTCGCAGGGGGCGGCGATTGTGCAGAAGGATGAGCGCGGGGTGGAGACGGTGGTGCAGCATGTGACGGGGTATCGGATTCAGCCGGTGGACACGACGGCGGCGGGGGATGCGTTCACGGGGGCGCTGGCGGTGGGGCTGGCGGAGGGGATGCCGCTGGCGGCGGCGGTGAAGTTTGCGAATGCGGCGGGGGCGCTGGCGTGTTTGAAGCAGGGGGCGATGGGGGCGATACCGGGGCGCGCGGAGGTGGAGGGGTTTATGGCGGAGAGGGCGTGAATCCCCCCCCGACGACGACGTAAACACGAAGGGATGAAGAGATGAAGGGACACGAAGGGGGTGGGAGGGGGCTTGCTGTTGTTGGCGGGGGGTTCGACTGTTGTGCGAGAGGTGCCCGCGTCGCCTGCGGGCGACGGGCGTTGGGGATTGGGGTGCTTATCGTTCCTTATTTTGCTAGCTCCCGGGTGTATTCCTCAGGCCGACAGCGCCAATGATGAGCAGGAGAATATTCAGGAGGGCATTCGAACAAGCGACGGCGATGAGGAGGAAGGTGATACGCCTCGCGATGTTGCGCCAGGTGCGTTTGGTCGGGGCGATTGCCGCTATGCATACAAAGGCTAATTCTCCGATGACGGCCATGTTGCTGACATGGGGCGTTCCCCAGAACATCCAGTAGGGCTTGCATAGATCGAGCCACCACATCAGGTTTGGTCCCTTGTAGAAGAGCTTGAGAGCGAAGCGCTCTGAAGGTTGGGGTGATTCTTTCCGTCCATGGGAAGTGTTGGGGCTGACCCTACGTCGGGAGCAGTTGCAAGTTCGAGGATAAAACTGTGGCGGGGTGCGTTGACGTTTTGCGGAAAATTCGGGGGGCGACTTGCAGGTGGGAGAGTCCATGATCCCCACCCCATGGAAGGGGTGGGCTTGTTCTCTAACAAGGTTTAGGCACCCTCGGTGGTCTAAGCGTGCCCGCGTCGCCTGCGGGCGACGGGCGTTGGGGTTTGTGCGTGGCGGAGGGGGTGGGAATCGGAATAATGGAGGGGAATGAGAAGGAGGTGTTATGCTGGCGGAAGTGTTTGGGTTGGTGGGGGTGGTGATGGTGGTGTTGACGGGGATCGTCCACATCCTTTTAGCGATGGGTGTGTGGATGGATGCGCATGCGCTGGGGAAAGAAGGGCGGCGGGTGTATCTGCTTCCGGCGCCGTTGTGGGGGTTGACGACGCTGGTGATGGGGTTGGTGGGGGCGGCGGTGTATTGGGGGATGAATCGGTCGACGTTTCGGCGGGATTGAATGCGGGAGATGTTTGTTTTTGAGGATGGGTCGCGCGTGGAATGTCCGTGGCCCTGCGCCGCCCGAGGCGGCGGGCATTGTCGGGGAGCGTGTTTTTTTGGAGCGAGAAATGGTGGAAGTGTTGCGGGCGGCGTATGCGGCGTTGAATCGGGGGGATGTTGGGGCGGTGGTGGAGGTGTTGGATGCGGGGGTGGAGTGGATTGAGCCGGCGGAGGTTGGGGGTGGGCGGCGGTTGCGGGGGGTGGAGGCGGTGACGGCGCATCTGGTGGCGGCGCGGGGGGCGTGGGCGGAGGGGGGGTGTGAGCCGGAGCGGTTTGTGGTGGCGGGGGAGCGGGTGGTGGTGGTTGTGCGGGTGCGGGTGCGGATGAAGGGGGAGACTCTGTGGCGGGAGGGGCGGGTGGTGGATGTGTATACTAGTGGCGGGGGGAAGGTGGTGGAGAAGCGGACGTTTATGGAGGAGGGGGAAGCGGTTGCGTGGGCGGGTGGGGCGTGAGGGGCGGGTCGGGCTGTTTATGAGAGGTGCCCGCGTCGCCTGCGGGCGACGGGCGTCGGGCGTCGGGGGGAGAGGGGGTGGGTCAGGAGACGACGGATTGTTTTGGTTTTTGTAGGAGGGGGTCGGCGAGTTGGGCGGCGCGGAAGGCGCGGAGGCGGCGGGCGCAGGCGGGGCAGCTCATGCAGGGGAATTCGAGGTTCATCTGGCAGGACCAGCTTGCGGCGAAGGGGGCGGCCATCTGGTAGCCGAGCTCGATGACCTGCTGGTCTTCGAGGCCCATGAGGGGAGTCTTGAGGGTGAGGGGGGTTTCGGTGGAATAGAGGTCGAGGAGCTGGTTGAAGATCTGGACGAGTTCGATGTTGCGGGCGAGGGCGTCGGCTTGTTTTTGGTCGAGCTGGGCGCCCCAGATGAGGACGGAGGCGTGGATCTGGCGGGCGAAGCCGGCGCCGATGGTGAGGAGCTGGAGGTCGCGGAGGGGGATGAGGTTGGAGTAGGGGTCTGAGCCGGTGGAATGGACGACGCCGGCGGTTTCGGGGGGCCAGCTCATTTGACGGAGGTGTTGAGCGTCGATGGCCCAGGAGCGGAAGGGTTTGAAGTGGGCGACTTGTTTGTCGAAGGCGTTGGCGGCCTGGGCTTCGGGGGCGCGGGCGTCGCGGAGGTGGAGGAGGGCGATGCGGTATTCGCGGGAGGCGAGCGCGGCGGCGACGAGGCTGTGGAGTCCGCCGGAGGAGAGGATGAGGGCGATGGCTTTGGGCATGGTGGTCCGCCTGATTTTTTGCGCGAAGTTGCAGGTCCAATAATGGGTATCGGCGGGAGATGGGGGGGACTTGATGAACTTTATCGGGGGGTGGAGGAGGATATGTTCGCCTCGCTCCGCATCGCCCCCCCGCTGCGACGGCCGCCTGAAGGCGGAACTTCATACGGACGGAAGTCCGTACTTCAGCGGTCGAATGTCACGATGGTTTTGAGGCCGGCGGGGGGGTTGGCGAAGAAGGGTTCGAGCTGGTCGAGGGGGAGTCGTTTTGGGTTGGGGGGGGATTCGTCGATTTGGCGGGCGGCGGGTTGGTTGATGGCTTCGGGGAAGGGGCCGCAGCGGGAGCCGAGGACGTTGATTTCATCGATGACGATGGGTGCGAGGTTAAGGGGCTTGTTGGCGGCGACGGTGGTTTTCATGACGAGGGTGCCGCGGGGGCGGAGGAGCTGGAGAGCGCGTTCGAAGCCTTCAGCGCGGCCGGTGCAGTCGATGACGACGTCCTGGTCGCGGGCGGTTGTGAGTTCGCGGTCGAGGAGGGTGCGGATGTTGTTGTTGGCGGCGCCGGTGCGGATGCGTTCGATGAGGGAGAGCTTGGATTCGTGTTTGCCGACGAGGGTGAGTTTGCAGCCGGTGCGGGCGAGGGTTTGGGCGACGAGGAGGCCGAGGCGGCCGTCGCCGAGGACGGTGACCCGGGTGCGTTTTTCGATGGGGACCTGTCGGAGGATCTGGAAGGCGGCGGCGAGGGGTTCGACGAAGACGGCTTCGTCGTTGGAGAGGTGGTCGGGGAGTGCGTGGAGGTTGCGGGTGGGGATGCGGAGGAAGTCGGCGAAGGCGCCATCGCGCCCCTGGATGCCGATGACGGAGCGGTGGAAGCAGTGGGAGGAGAGTCCGCGGTTGCACATGTCGCACTTGCCGCAGACGCAGTTGATTTCGCCGACGACGCGTTTACCGAGCCAGTGCTGGTCGTTGGGGGGTGCGCCTTTGGGGAGTGCGGTGACGGTGGCGACGAATTCGTGGCCGAGGACGCCGGTGAAGTTCATGTAGCCTTTGGCGATTTCGAGGTCGGTCTGGCAGACGCCGGCGGCGAGGATTTTGAGGAGGGCTTCACCGGGCGCGGGGATGGGGTCGGGGTGATTGCGTTGGAATTTGACGGAGGAACCGTCGAAGAGGATTGCGCGCATGGTCGGGGCCTTTGAAGGGATTCGCAGCGGATAAATTAGCCACGAAAGACACTAAAGACACGAAATTTTTACTGGTGGTGTGGGCGCTGGTTCAAGGCTGTGCGGCGGGTTTTGTGGCGGGCTGGTTGGCGGATTGGAACCATTGGAGCCATTCTTTGCCGTCGGGGCCGATGTTCTGGTGGGTGATTTTGACGAGGGAGTCGTGTGCGAAGTAGACGACGCCGGCGTCGCGGTCGTCGAGGGCGTCGATGAGTGCGCGGATGGATTCGTTGGAGGGGTCGCTGTGGAGGGCTCGGGCGGCGTTGATGCGGACCTGGGTATCGGGGTCGGAGCGGACGGCGTTGGCGAGGGCGGAGGTGGCGGCGGTGGTGAAGGTGTAGGAGAGGGCCTTGGCGGCATCGCGGCGGACTTCGGGTTCACGGTCGGCGAGGCCGCCCTTGCCGTTGGATCCGCCGACGAGGAACTTGATGGCTTCGGGGCGGTGGGAGGAGCCGAGGGCTTCCATGGCCTGGGCGCGGACCATGGGGGAGGGGTCGGTGGTGAGGATTTCGTAGGCTTTCATGTAGGGGGCTTCGTGGCCGTAGGGCTTGGTTTCGAGCCAGGCGATGGCGTCGCGGCGTTCATCGGGGTTGGTGACGTTGAAGAGGTTGGCGGCGGCGTCTTCGGGGGAGCGGTTTTTGATGGCGCCCATCATGCGGGGGATGAGTTCGTTGAAATCGTGGGAGCGTTTGGCGGAGCCGCTGCAGGCGGTGAGGAAGAGCGCTGCGAGGAGGAGAGCGACGCGTGACGAGCGGTGGAGGGGGGATTGTGGGAGCATCATGGTTCCTGTTTCAGGACTGTTCGGCGAGTTCGAGCATTTCGGGGGTCACCCAGACGGGCTGGCCGACGGATTCGCCGAGGAAACGGGAGGCGAGTCGTTCGAAGCGCTGGCCCTGGTCGGTGACGTAGCAGGTGAAGCGGCCTTCATGGGGGCTGTTGGAACGCGCGTGCATTGTATCGAGGTTGTCGCGGACCACCAATGCGGTTTGCTGTGCGGAGTCGATGAGGGTGACGGGTTCGCCGAGGGTTTCCTGGATGGCGTTGGCGAAGAGGGGGTAGTGGGTGCAGCCGAGGATGAGGGAGGAGACGTCGAGTTCGAGGAAGGGGGCGAGGTATTCGCGGAGGACGAGACCGACGAGGAGGTCGGTGGGTTCGCGGCCTTCTTCGATCATGGGGACGAGGAGTGGGCAGGCGCGGCCGATGACCTGGAGGGTGGGGTTGATGCGGTGGATGGCGTTGGAGTAGGCGTTGCTGGAGATGGTGGCTTCGGTGGCGATGAGGCCGACGCGTTTAAAGCCATTGCGTGCGGCTTCGACGGCGGCGCGGGCGCCGGGTTCGAGGACGCCGAGGACGGGGATGTCGAAATCATCCTGGAGTTTTTCGAGGGCGAGTGCCGAGGCGGTGTTGCAGGCGACGACGAGCATTTTGGGGTGGAGGCCCATGAGGAACTGGAGGCACTGACGGGTGAAGCGGTGGATGGTGGCGGCGGATTTTGTGCCGTAGGGGAGGCGTGCGGTGTCGCCGAAGTAGGCGATGGATTCGTTGGGGAGGAGTGTACGGATGGCCTTGGCGACGGTGAGGCCGCCGAGACCGGAATCGAAAACGCCGATGGGCGCTCCTGCCGCCGCCATATGTGGCCTCCTTGCCGTTATGCCTGATCGGCAGTGTGTTCAGCGCCCGCGGCGAGCGGGGCGTCGGATTCGGGTGGCAACTCCGTTGCACTCACGTTGGGATCAATGATTGCGGCTTCCGAGGGGAGGGGGCCTTCGCGCGCGAGGACGCCGAGTTCTTCGAGGGCGATCTGGGCGGCGCGTTGTTCGGCCTGTTTTTTGGCGGCGCCCCAGGCGCTGCCGAAGGCGCGGGAGCCGATGACGACGCGGACTTCGAAGCACTTGGAGTGGTCGGGGCCTTTTTCGTCGAGGAGTTCGTACATGGGGGTGGCGTTGAGGGATTTCTGGGCGTGCTGCTGGAGGAGGGATTTGAAGTTTTGCTGGTGGGTAGTGGCGGCGTATTGTTCGATGTAGGGATCCATGTAGCGGAGGATGAAGAGGCGGGCATGTTCGAAGCCGCCGTCGATGTAGATGGCGGCGATGATGCTTTCGAGGACGCCGGCGGCGAGGGAGGAGGGGCGTTCGGCGCGGCCGGTCATGCCTTTGCCGACGAAGATGAGGTCGGTGAGGCCGATGGCGTTGGCGACGGCGGCGCAGGTATTGCGGCTGACGACGGCGGATTTGAGCTTGGTGAGGTCGCCTTCGAGGTAACCGGGGAAGAGTTCGTAGAGGCGGTGGCAGACGACGAGTCCGAGGACGGAGTCGCCGAGGAATTCGAGGCGTTCGTTGGAGAGGCGGCGGTCGTCTGCGATGGAGGCGTGGGTGAGGGCTTCTTTGAGGAGGGCGTGATTGACGAAGCGGTAGCCGAGGACTGATTCACATTGGGTGACGAGTTGTTCGAAATCCATCCAGACACCTTTAGAGGCCCAGTGAAGCTGCAGGGGGGCAGCGCGGGGGGAAATCGTGGGCAGGGTCTGGGGGTGGCGCGAAGCGCTGGAGCCGCCGTCCTTGCGTGGGCAGCACCAGCGGATGGCGATATCACCAGTCGCCTGCGAAGGTTACTGTATCGCGACGAAAAGGCGGACGCAATCAGAAAAGGGAACACTGGGAAGGCGAAGGAGGGGCGGACGGCCAAGAAATCAGTGGGAACGGTGTTGCGAAGACAGCCCCCTTTTCTGCTATAGTTGGTGGTCCTTCAAGGACTTTGGCGGGTTCGTTCACCGCTAGATTGCCAATGGAACGATGTTCGCAGGAGAAACCGTGATGGTTACCCGCCGAGGTTTCGCGCGCCGTGGGTTTACGCTCATCGAGCTGTTGGTCGTGGTGGCAATCATCGCGGTGTTGATTGCGATCCTGTTACCGTCGTTGGGGAAGGCGCGCGAGCAAGCGCGGATGACCCATTGTGCCAGCGGGATGAGACAGTGGGGAATTGCGCTCCAATACTATCTCAATGATTACGCGCAGGCGATGCCGCTGGAGGGCTCCACGAGTGCGCCCAGCGCCTCCAATCCAAATTTCATGGATGGGGGGAATTGGTTTAATGCGTTGCCTGACTACGTAAATGCCCCGCGTTACTACCTTCTCTATGCGGGATACAGTGCGCGGGTGGGGACGACCGTGACAGATTCCAACGGGACGGTGTGGACGATCACGAACGGCGGGCAGAACGGGGGCGGGTACAAGAATGCGTGGATCTGGTACTGTCAATCGCAACTGCAGAAGACCAAGAATTCCACTTCGGGCTTAAATTCGTTTCATTATGCGATGAATGGTGTACTGGACGGGGCGGGGAGCAGCGGCACATGGGGCGGCGATTTGGGACAAATGTATGTGAAAGTAACAAGCATGGATGATCCGGCCTCGACGGTGTTTCTGTTCGAGCCGACGGGGAACAATCCCAACGATGTTCCCTCGAGCTCAACAGCGGCGGGTCTCGCGAGCAACATCGACGTGAAGCGACACAACGGCGCTGCGAACATCAACTTTGTGGATGGTCATCAAGAAACGATTCGGCAAACGATCATGACGCCGAGCCGGCCGAACTCTTCGGCGGTGTGGACTTCAACGGCGCCGCGGCTGGTCTGGGGGCCGTTCAGCGGGCCGAAGCGCCCGGGGACCTGAGCTGACAGGAGCAGTGCTGATCCAAGTGCACGAAAAGGAATGGGCGCCGAAGCTTGGCGTCTTTTGGGGGTTTGGATTAACATCAGCACTCCATCTTTATGCTTCGAATTAGAGGGTCCTCATGAAAGTTCTGATCAATCGCGCCGCGCTGGTGGAAGCCCTCGGCCTTGCTTCTTCTGTGGTTCTTTCGCGGACGCCGAAGCCGGTGTTGACGTGTGTGAAGCTGGTGGCGGGGACGGGGGCGGGCGGGACGGGGGCGAAGACGCTGACGGTGGTGGCGACGGACATGGAGCTGGCGCTGCAATACACGCTGACGCAGGTGGATATTGCGACGCCGGGGGTTGCGTTGATTCCGGCGGGGAAGCTTTCGGAGATTGTGAACAATTCGCCGGACGATACGCTGACGCTGGACACGAACCAGGACACGACAGCGATCAAGGGGTCGGATGCGCAGTACAAGGTGTTCGGGTACAACCCGGAGGAATTTCCGCCGGTGTCGTCGTTTGACGGGTCGCCGGACTTTTCGCTGACGGCGGGGAGCCTGCGGCAGCTGCTGGACCGGACGCGGTTTGCGGCGGCGCGCGAGATGACGCGGTATGCGATCAACGGCGTGCTGTTTGAGAAGAAGGGGAAGAAGCTGTCGCTGGTGGCGACGGACGGGCACCGGCTGGCACAGACGAAGGATGACACGATTTCGGAAGGGGGGAAGGATGTGTCGGCGGTGGTGCCGATCAAGGCAATCAACCTGATTGAGCGGCTGCTGACGGATCCGGAGCAGACGGTGTCGCTGCAGTTCAAGGAAAACAAGCTGTTTGTGCAGATCAGCTCGGAGACGGGGGGCGTGAGTGCGACGATGTCGACATCGCTGGTGGAGGGGACGTTCCCGCCGTACGGGGATGTGATTCCGAAGGATTCGGACAAGAAGGTGACGTTGAACCGGGAGCGGTTTTTCTCGGCGGTGCGGCGTGCGGCGTTGCTCACGAACGAGGAATCGAAGGGGGTGCGGCTGGCGTTTTCGAGCGGGACGTTGTCGATTTCTTCGCGGGCGCCGGAGATGGGCGAAGCGAAGATTGATCTGCCGATCGAATATGCAGGGGATGCGATTGAGATCGGGTTCAATCCGACGTATCTGCTGGACGCGTTGAAGGTGGCGGATCAGGAGACGGTGACGTTTGAGATGAAGACGCCGAACAAGCCGGGGCTGCTCAAAAGCGGTCCGGGGTTCTTGTATGTGGTGATGCCGGTGAATCTCAGCTGAGTTAGTGTGTTTTCCGGCTCATTGAAGGGACGTAAATGAGCCACGAAAGACACTAAAGACACGAAATTGTTTTACGTTTTTTTGGCCTTTTGACGTGCAGATGCGGCTGTCTGCATGATCGTGGGTTTTATGCCTCCCCGCAAAAAGAATAACGGCCAGAAGCCGGCCGCGCGCTCGAACGCGCCTTCGCCTGAGAACATCTCAAACCTGGAGATGCGGGGGGATCGGCTGAAGGTGTTTTCGCTGCAGACCCTGCTGACGAACAAGAAGAGCAAGGAGACGCGGGAGACTGCGAAGCTGGGGGAGGTGTTGTTGCCGTGGTTTGAGAAGATGGTGGAGAAGCCGGCAGAGAAGATGGAGGGGGTGCTGGAGCTGTGGATGGAGCTGGCGCCGCCAAATCTGAAGGAGCGTGCGCGGCTGGTGAGTTTTCAGCGGGGGACGCTGACGATCGCGGTGGAGTCGGCGACGGTGCGGGCGGAGCTGGATGGGCAGTTGCGGCAGGGGCTTTTGCGGAAGCTGCAGATGGGGTCGAAGGGGGCGATTTTTCGTATCAAGACATCGGTGCAGCCCTTACGGGAGATGTGAGCTTCTCGACAAGTTATCCACATGAGTGGTTATGAACTTGCCGTCCAGTTCCCTTCCGGGGTTTTAAGATAATGTTTTAAAAGAGAATAGTCTTCGTAAAGAGGCCTGTCGGCATGTGGATAACGGGGCCTGCTGTTCGTAAGACATTGCCAGGTATCAAGTTGCAGATGATCAGTTGATGATGGGCAGGTGCAGAAGCTGTCACTGGCGTGTCGCTGGGGGCTGTTTTTGGGCTCATAATGATGACAATTTCACTGTTGGCGGGGTTCATGGCGGGGGACTTGCGGGGGTGCGCTGTTTCGCGCCAGCAGCTCTCGAAAAGTTATCCACTGCGGACTCACAATCGGCGCGACAAGGGGGGAAGGGGCGATGAACGGGTAAGTTACGGGGGTTTTGACGGGCGGGCATTTTGCCTGATTGGGGGAGCGGAGCGAGCGCGAGGGGCGTCCTGAATCCCCACGCGGTGGGAGGCGTGGGCTTGGGGAGGGTGGGGAAGCTCAGGAGCGGTGTTCCCAGCCGGCGCGGGGCCAGGGATGTGGGCGGCTGTCGGGGTCGATTAGTTGGAGGGCGTGGTCGGCGGTGATGGTGCCGATGGCGGTGAGGGGGATGTCGGAGATGCCGATGATTGCGGGGGTTGCGTCGGGGTCGAGGGCGAAGAGGAGTTCGTAGTCTTCGCCGTCGGCAAGGGCGTGGAAGCCGGCGGGGAGGGAATCTTTTTTGGAGAGGGTCCAGGCATCTTCGTGGATGGGGAGCTGGGCGGTGTGGATCTGGGCGCCGACGTTGGAGGCGTTGCAGAGGCGGGGGAGGTCCTGGGCGAGGCCGTCGGAGAGGTCCATCATGGCGTGGAGGGCGGGGCCGGCGGCTTTGGCCAATTTTTGGGCGAGGTCGATGCGCGGTTTGAAGGCAAGGTGGCGGCCCAGAAGGGATCCGCCGAGAGCGCCGGAAACGAAGAGGGTGTCACCGGGCTTTGCGCCGCTGCGGGTGATGAGGTGTTGGCCCGTCGGAATGCGGCCGAGGGCGGAGACGGTGATGGCGAGGCGTTGATCCCAGATGCTCGTGTCGCCGCCGACGAGGGGGCAGTTCAATGCGGCGCCGGCGGCCTGGCAGGCGAGGAATAGTTCCTTGGCGAACTCTTCGCCGGAGCCGGGGCCTTCGTTGGGGAGGGCGACGGAGATCATGAGGGCGGCGGGGAGGCAGGCCATGGCGGCGCAGTCGGAGAGGCAGCGGTTGACGGCCTTGGTGCCGGCCTGCGCGGCGGAATGGTGCCGAAGGTCGAAGTGGACCTGGTCGAGGCATTGATCGATTTTGAGGATGGCGAGGGAGGGGGCGATGTCGACGGCGGCCATGTCGTCGCCGATGTTGAGTTTCACCGCAGGGTGTTGCGGGGTGTTTTGGCGGATCCAGGAGAGGAAGTCGTTTTCGCGCATGGGGCACGCGGTGGATGGAGGAATGGTTCGATGCGACACGAAAAATTTTAGCCGACGGGGGCGTCGGCTCCACGTTATTCGATTTCGATGAGGAGGTCGCCGGCGGCGACGAGGGTGCCGGGTTGGACGTCGATTTTGGCGATTTTGCCTTCGCGAGGGGAGTAGACGGCGGTTTCCATTTTCATGGCTTCGATGGAGAGGAGTTTAGCGCCCTTAGTGATGGTTTGGCCGAGGCTTACGCTGACGGCGGTGACTTTGCCGGGCATGGGGGCGCCGACGTGCTTGGGGTTCATGCTGTCGGCCTTGGGGCGTTCGACTTTGGTTATAACTCGTTTGCGGTCAGGGACTTTGACTTCGCGGGGTTGGCCGTTGAGTTCGAAGAAGACGGTGACCATGCCGTCGGGGTCGGGGTCGCCGACGGTGAGGAAGCGGACGAGGATGGTTTTGCCGGGCTCGATCTCGATGGGGATTTCCTGGTAGGGCTGTAACCCGTAGAAAAATGCGGTAGTTGGGATATTGGCGACGTCGCCGTAGTGTTTGCGGAAGCGTTCGAATTCGAGGAAGACCTGGGGGTACATGAGGTAGCTGGCGAGGTCGGTGTCGGAGGCGTCGCGGTGGATTTTTTCGCTCAATTCTGAACGGGTTTTGTCGAGATTTACCTTGGAAAGAGTCGCTCCGGGACGGTTTTTGAGCGGTTTTTCCTTGCCGAGGACAATTTTCTGGAGTTGTTTGGGGAATCCGCCGGTGGGCTGGCCGATGTCGCCGCGGAAGAATTCGACGACGGACTTGGGGAAGGCGAGGTGGCGGTCGGGGTCGAGGATGTCGGCGGGTTTGAGGTTGTTGGTGACCATGAAGAGGGCCATGTCGCCGACGATCTTGGAGGAGGGGGTGACCTTGACGATGTCGCCGAAGAGCTGGTTGGCGTCGGCGTAGGCTTTTTCGACGTCGGGCCAGCGGGACTCGAGGCCGAGGGACTTGGCCTGGACGCGGAGGTTGGTGTACTGGCCGCCGGGCATTTCGTGCTGGTAGACGGAGGCGGTGGGGGCGAGCATGCCTTCTTCGAAGGGGGAGTAGAATCGGCGGACGGCTTCCCAGTAGTCGGAGTAGCGGGAGAGGGATTCGTCGGAGAGGCCGGTGTCGCGCGGGGTGTTGTGGAGAGCGGCGACGACGGCGTTCATGTTGGGCTGGGAGGTCATGCCGGACATGGAGGAGACGGCGCAGTCGACGATATTCACGCCGGCTTCGGCGGCCATGAGGTAAGCGCCGCCCTGGATGCCGGCGGTGTCGTGGGTGTGGAAGTGGATGGGGATGCCGACTTCGTCACGGAGGGCCTTGACGAGTTTGCGTGCGGCGAGGGGCTTGAGGAGGCCGGCCATGTCCTTGATGGCGAGGATGTGGGTGCCCATGCGTTCGAGTTCTTTGGCGAGTTTGACGTAGTAAGTGAGGGAGTACTTGTCGCGCTTGGGGTTGAGGATGTCGCCGGTGTAGCAGATGGCGGCTTCGCAAAGGGCGTCGGTTTCGAGGACGGCTTCGATGGCGACCTTCATGTTCTCGGTCCAGTTGAGCGAGTCGAAGATGCGGAAGACATCCATGCCGTGGGCGGCGGCGAGCTTGGCGAATTCCCTGACGACGTTGTCAGGGTAGTTGGTGTAGCCGAGGGCGTTGGAAGCGCGGAAGAGCATCTGGAAGAGGATGTTGGGGATTTCCTTGCGGAGCTGGGCGAGGCGTTCCCAGGGGTCTTCGCTGAGGAAGCGGAGGGCGGTATCGAAGGTGGCGCCGCCCCACATTTCGAGGGAGAAGAGTTGGGGGAGGTTGTGGGAGACGAAGGGTGCGGCGTTGAGCATGTCGATGGTGCGGACGCGCGTGGCGAGGAGGGACTGGTGGGCATCGCGCATGGTGGTGTCGGTGATGAGGAGTTTCTTTTGTTTGAGGACCCAGTCGGCGAATTTTTTGGGGCCGAGCTCTATCAGTTTGGTGCGGGTGCCGGGGGGGATCTGGTCAGCGCGGCCGATGGGGAGGAGGGGCGGGGGGGTCATGACGGAGAGGTCGGGTTTCTTTTTGATTTCGGGGCGGCTGTTGACGATGACATCGGCGAGGTAGGTGAGGAGGCGTGTGGCGCGGTCGCGGCGCTGGTGGAATTTGAAGAGGGCGGGGGTGGTGTCGATGAAGGTGGTGGTGGCTTTGCCGCTGTGGAAGTCGGGGTGGGCGACGAGGTTCTGGAGGAAGGGGATATTGGTTTTGACGCCGCGGATGCGGAACTCGGCGAGAGCGCGCTGGGTACGGGCGATGACTTCCTCGAAGGTGCTGCCGAAGCAGGTGAGTTTGACGAGGAGGGAGTCGAAGTAGGGGGTGATCATGGCGCCGGAGTAGGCGGTGCCGCCGTCGAGGCGGACGCCGTAGCCGGCGGGGGAACGGTAGGAGGTGATGCGGCCGTAGTCTGGGGTGAAGCCGTTGGCGGGGTCTTCGGAGGTGATGCGGGACTGGAGGGCGACGCCGCGGAAGGTGAGGTTCTGCTGGCGTGGGAGGTTCATGGGGGCATCGTGGAGGTTGTATCCCTGGGCGACGCGGATCTGGGATTTGACGAGGTCGATGCCGGTGATGAGTTCGGTGACGGTGTGTTCGACCTGGATGCGGGGGTTGACCTCGATGAAGAAGAATTCGTTGGTTTCGGCATCGACGAGGAATTCGACGGTGCCGGCGTTGCGGTAGTGGACCTGGCGGCCGATTTTGAGGGCGGCCTCGCAGATTTTCTGGCGGACGCCGAAGGGGAGGGAGACGGCGGGAGCGAGTTCGACGACTTTCTGGTGGCGGCGTTGGATGGTGCAGTCGCGTTCGAAGAGGTGGAGGAGGTTGCCGTGGGAATCGCCGAGGAGCTGGACTTCGATGTGTTTGGCGCGTTGGATGAAGCGTTCGAGGAAGACTTCGCCCTTGCCGAAGGCAGCGCCGGCTTCACGGGAGGCCTCGGCGAGTTTGTCCTGGAGTTCGGAGATTTCGCGGACGACGCGCATGCCGCGGCCGCCGCCACCGTGAGCGGCCTTGATGATGAGGGGGAATCCGATGCGTTTGGCTTCGCGTTGGACATCTTTCCAGTCGGAGACGGCGTCGTGGGTGCCGGGGACGATATCGACGCCGGCGGCGTCAGCGATTTTGCGGGCGGCGGTTTTGTCGCCGAATCCGCGGAGCATTTCGGGGGTGGGTCCGACGAAGGTGATGCCGGCGTCGGCGCAGGCCTGGGCGAAGTCGGCATTTTCGGAGAGGAAGCCGTAGCCGGGGTGGATGAATTCGACGCCGGTTTCCTTGGCGATCTGGATGATGGCGGGGATGTTGAGGTAGTTTTTGACGGGGGCGTCCGGGCCGCCGACCTGGTAGGCTTCGTCGGCCTTGAAGCGGTGGAGGGAGTAGCGGTCTTCGTGGGAGTAGATGGCGACGGTGCGGAAGCCGAGCTCGGTGGCGGCGCGCATGACGCGGATGGCGATTTCGGAGCGGTTGGCGACGAGTAATTTTTTCATGAACGGTTCCTGCGTGGGGGGCCGGCAAAGACCCGAGAGGATACACGAATCGTGCGGGGGCGGGAAGGCGGATAGGTGTTTTTCGCGGGGTTTTTGCGGGATTGGGGGGATTTTCGATTTTGGATTTTCGATTTTCGATTTGGGGGGTGGGAAGGGGCGCCATGTGTTTTTGGGTATCCGCGCGGCATGCTTCTGACCACCGAGGTTGTGGTCAGAAGCATGGCACCCGGCACGAGCGACAAAGTTTGGCCGACGGGGGCGTCGGCCCCACTTTATTGTTGGACGGGGGTCCAGGAGTGGTCGGGGTTGTAGGATTGGAGGGCTTTGGCTTTTTGTGTGGTTTGGGGGCCGAGGTCTTTCTGGAAGACTTTGCCCTGGTGGTTGACGATGAAGGTCATGATGCCGGACTTGCCGTAGTCGGCGGGGTAGGCGATGAGGGCGAAGCCGGCGATCATGTGGCCGTTGATAACGTAGTTGTAGGCGCCGCCGGGGGCGGCGGCGCCTTGGGATTTGAGGATGCGGTAGTAGTAGCCGTGGAAGGGCTGGGGGTTGCGCGGGGAGCCGGAGATGGGGGCGTATCCTTCGCTGGAGGCCTGTGCGACGAGGGGGCCGAAGGGGCTCGAGGGCTGATTGTCGGCGGCGGGCCAGTAGAGGCCATCCTGTTTGCCGGTGGAGGAGCGGAGGCGTTGGGCGTATTCGAGGACCTGGTCGTTGTTGTGGTCCTGCATGGCGTATTCGCGTTGGGCCTGGACGTAGGCGCGGCAGATGGAGATGGTTTCGAGCTCATCGGCGCCGATGTGGCGGGCGAGGATTTCGTTGCGGCCGGCGTTGGTGTCGAAGAACCATTGGCCGTTGGAGGTTTTGGAGAGGGGGATGGGGAAGGGCCAGTCGTCGTTGCCGATGTGGAGGATGTCGGTGGTGGGGTTTTGCTGTTCGAGGGCGGCTTTTTCGAGGGTTTTCCGGGCGAAGGATTGGTAGTTGTTGGCGTCGGTGACGGGGTCGCCGGTGACGAGGTCGTGGGCGTCCTTGCCGAAGATTGCCTGGAGGTTGGCGTGGTCGTTTGATTGGACGGCGGAGAGGAGTGCGACGACGGCGGCGTCGGGGGTGGGGAAGGTTTGCTGGCCGGCGGCGGGGGCTCCGGGCTGGCCGTGGTGTTCCGGGGTGGAGGAGAGGTTTTGCGGGGAATTCGCATCGTCGCGGGCGTTGGCGCCGTGGGAGGCGCAGCCGGCGAGGACCAGGGATCCGGCGAGGGCGAAGGCGGCGACGGGGAGGTGGAAGGGGCGAGCGGGCATGGGGAACTCCTGCAAATGAAGGGACCGATGGTGGGGACGATCAGCGGCGCATGGACTGGTGGCCGCGGCCGGCCTGGATGTTGGCGCCGCCGCCGTCGTTGTGGAAAGCGGGGGCGGGGGCGTTGTGGGGCTGGGCGGGCGCGGGGGTGGGGCGGGAGATGGGGGCGGGCGCGGGGGAAGGATGGGGGAGACCTTCGACGGGGCGGCGGTTGTAGGCGCTGGTGGGGGGGCTGACGAAGTTGCCGCCGCGTTGGGGTTCAAAGCGTGGGGGTTGTGCGGGGCGGGATGGTTCGCTGGGGCGCGGCTGTTCGGTGGGGCGGTGCTGTTCGGGGCGTGGGGCTTCGACGGGGCGATGTTCCTGGGGGCGGGGTTGTTCGATCGGGCGATGTTCCTGCGGGCGCGGCTGTTCGATGGGGCGATGTTCTTCGGGGCGCGGGGCGGGGTGATTGGGGATGCCGATGACGGGGCGTTCGGGGGCGCGTTGGCGTTCTTCGGGGCGGTAGGGCTGGTGGACATTGAAAGCGTCGTGGTGGTTGCGATCGCCGTTGTTCCAGCCGGGGCCGCGGCGGTCGGGGGTGCGGTCGTTGCGATGATCGCGGTCGGGGAAGTTGTGGGGGATGATAATGGGGCGTCCGGGGTTGTGGCGCCATTCGCGGAGGTGTTCATCGCGGTCGCGGCGATCGCGGTCGTGCCAGTCGCGGTCCCAGTGGACGCCTTCGTTGACGTGGTGGGCGCGCCAATCCCAGTCAAGGTTGAGCCACGGACCGATGCCGTAATGGGGACCGAAGGTGATGATGGGGCCACTGGGGTAGTAGGGGGGGCGGGAATAAACGAGGCCGGGGTCGTACTGGGGGACGTAGATGATGTTGGGCTGAGCGGGGAGGATTTCGATGATGCCGTTGTCGTTGACGACCTGCTGCTGGGGCGTGGTGGCGAGGGTGTTGGCGGCGAGGGCTTCGCTGCGGAGCTGCTGGACGGTGTTCATGACATCCTGGGGCTGGTTGGCGAAGGCGGCGCCGAGGGCGGCGGTCCAGTCGGGCTGGGTGGCGAGCATGTTGAGCACGGCGGGGTAGTGGAGAAGGGCCTGGACGGAGGGGTCCCAGGGTTGGGCGGCGATATCGTCTTCGGAGGGGTTGGGGAAGTACTGGATCCATTCCTGGGCGGAGGCGATGTCCTGGGGGTAGGTGGCGGCGGCGAGAATCTGGGTAAGGAGGGGGTCGGGGTAAAGGGCGATGGGGCCGAGGAGCTGGCGGAGCTGATCGGCGGAGTAGGTGGGCACGGCGGGGGCGGTGGGGTAGGCGGGGACGGGTGGGGAGGTGTAATAGGCGCCGTTTTCCCCGGGGGTGTAGTAATAGGTCTGGGCGACGGCGGCGGAGGCGGCCAGGCCGACGGAGGAAAGTGCGGCGATGAGCAAAGAATGTGAGCGTTTCATGTTTTCACCTCGGCCAAAGGATGGGGCCTGTTTTGCAATTTGGCAAGAGCAATCCACGTGCGTGGCGCGCGTGGAGCGTCTTGATTCACTGGGAGATACGCGACGGAGGGCGGGGTGGGTCCGCAGTGGGGGGTGGATCGGTGGGTTTGCGCAGAGTGCAGTGGATCGGAAACTGATTACCACCGCCCCCGACGACGTAATCACGAAGAGATGAAGGGACGAAGGACCACGAAGAATGCCGGGGGAGGTGCGAGGGAGACGCGCGTGGAACGCTGGCTGTGGTGGTAAGGGTTAGAAACTGGGGAATTATAGAGAGGGCCGGCGATGCAAGGAGCAACGGGCGGGGGTGGTCAACTGTTACGTGGATGGGGGAACCTCCGATAACGTTCGAGTGCTGTAAGGGGAGAAAACTGCGGGATTTTCGATATTTAACGTAATTAAATGTAGGATGCGCGCGGCATGGACCGTTATACTTTCCATGGAGCATGTCCAGGGGTCTTTAGGACCGAAACGAACATGGCACGAAACACGGAAATACCCAGGAATGGGGCACTGTCGGCACTTCGGAAAGGGCCGGTTACCGTCGAGGAGAACGGCGGATTCGGCGGCGCGCAGGATGAGTCGCGCTGGTCGGACGACGCTCAGCATTTGTTGAAGACACCGGGGGCGTATGAGTGGTGGTATTTCCACGGGATATCGGCGGAGGGGAACGGGGTGATTTTCGCGGCGTTTGAGGGGCTTCCGTTCCGGCCGCCGCAGTTGCGGTCGAATCGTCGTTCGACGGCGTCGTCATTTGAGAAGCGGAGCCCGACGGCGGGGGGCGTGGCTTCGCCGGCGGCGTACATGGCGGTGTACCAAGGGGGGAAGAAGATTGCGCAATTTTTGAATGTGTATCCGACGGAGTCGCAGGCGGGGCGTGCGGGGGACATTCGCATTGGTCCGAACCGGATCATGTTCCGGGCGGACGGGTCGATCGGGATATCGGCGAAGGGGTATCCGTACGACGTGGTGCGAGGGCGGCCGCGGCATCGGTCGGACCGGGTGCTGGCGGCGCAACTGGATTTCACGCCGTCGTTTCCGGTGGCGCCGCATCACCGGGCATTTCGCGGGCCGAACGAAAACGGGGCGATGCATCACTGGATCCTGTCGTCGCCGCACGGGGAGTTGACGGGAGCGGTGCAACTGGTGGATTCGCGGGAAAACAGCAGCGTGCTGGACGTGCAGATCGCGACGACGGGTTATCACGATTACGTGTACGGGCAGGGGGATCTTGCGGACGGCATCAGCAAGCAGATGTGGGGGTTTTTGCAGGGGGAGACGTGGACGGCGGTGTGGCACCAGACGATGTACCGGCACACCAATGACCATGCGAACGGGCTGGTGCTGTTTGAGAAGGGGAAGAAGTCGGTGATCGTGGAGGCACCGGAGTCGAAGCTGGGCAATTTCCAGGTGGGCAAGTGGCTGACGCGGTATCCGGGGAGCATCGTGATGCACGGGGCGGACGAGAAGGGGCGTCCGGCGGAGCTGGTGTTGAAGCATGAGGGGCTGCTGGACGGTGCGCCGTTTCACACGGGGCTGTCGGCAAGCGGGACGCTGACGATTCCGGGTCGCGGGTCGTACACGGGGTCGGGGGCGTCGCACTCGCTGCAGTTGCGGCGGCTGCGGTGGCCCATTCTGTCGGACATGACGCTGCTGGCGATCATGCAGGTGCAGCGGGACGATCCGCTGTGGCAGCAGTGACGGGGAGAGAGGGTGGTTGGGGCGGGTGCTTTCCATGGGCATGGTGGTTGCATAGGATTCCCCTCCTTGGCGGTTGTGTCGGGAGGTGAAGCGTGGGTTTGAGCACGGCGTATCGGGTGATGCTGTTGGGTGCAGGGTTGATGGGGGCGGCGACGTTCGCGGGATGCGCGGCGGCGGGGTTTGCGGGGGATTTCATCGGGGGGACTTATGACGCGACGCAGCAGTTGTTCCAGGCGGGGAAGGCGGACACGTACGTGAATGCCAACTGGCAGGACGTGGTGGCGGCGATGCGTGCGGCGTCGGACAAGCTGATGCTGCATGCGGTGAAGGAGCATGCGCATCCGGAGCAGTTGAAGGTGGTGCTGCAGGATGACCGGAAGCAGGATGTGACGATCACGATCGTGCGGCGGACGAACACGATGACGGAGCTGCACGTGGATGTGGGGCTGCTGGGGCCGGAGGGGCTGGGGCGGCTGGTGCTGCGGGAGATTGCGCACGAGCTGCGGGACGCGATGACGGACCACCGGCTGGATCCGGACGAAGAGACGCCGCCGGCGACGCGCAAGTGAGTTTCGCGCGGGGCGTGCCGGGCGAGTGGTGGGGGGTTACATGCCCATGTCGGTTTTGGTGAGGATGGGTTCGTAGGCGACGTTGGGAGCGGCCTGGAGGATGTTGTCTTTGCCGCCTTCGAGGCGGTCGAGGGCGACGATGACCTTGGTGACTTTGGCGCCGGCTTCGGTGATGTTTTTGATGGCTTCGATGACCTGGCCGCCGGTGGTGACGATGTCTTCGACGAGGACGACGTGGTCGCCTTTTTCGAGTTTGCCTTCGATGGTTTTGCTGGTGCCGTAGTCTTTCTTGGCGTTGCGGACGATGAAGAAGGGGAGGCGGGAGGCGAGGGAGGCGGAGGCGGCGAGGGCGACGGCGCCGAGTTCAGGGCCGGCGATGCGGGTGGTGCCGGCGGGGAGGCGTTTGGCGATTTCGCGGCCCATGGCTTCGAGGATGTCGGGCTGGGTTTCGAAGAGGTATTTGTCGAAGTAGAACTTGGATTTTTTGCCGGAGCGGAGGGTGAAATCGCCTTCGAGGAGGGCGACTTCCTTGACGCGTTTGGCGAGGGCGGGGTGGTCCACTTTGAGAACTCCAGAAACTGAAAAGGTCGAAGGTAAATACTTTGCGATCAAACTGCAACGGCGTCTGTGCCGAGTTTGCGGATTCGGTCGTAGCGGTGGTCGGTGAGTTTTTCGACGGGGATGCGTTTTAATTCGCGGAGGGTTTTATCGATGTAGCGTTCGAGGGCGTCGGCGGCGGCGCGGGGGTTTCGGTGGGCGGCGCCGAGGGGTTCTTCGATGATTTCGTCGATGATGTTGAGTTCTTTGAGGTGTTTGCTGGTGAGCTTTAAGGCTTCGGCGGCTTCGGGGGCGTTTTTGCCGTCTTTCCAGAGGATGCCGGAGCAGCCTTCGGGGGAGATGACGGAGTACCAGGCGTACTGCAGCATGGCGAGCCGGTCGCCGACGCCGATGCCGAGTGCGCCGCCGGAGCCGCCTTCGCCGATGACGATGCAGACGATGGGGACCTTGAGGCGGGCCATTTCGCGGAGGTTGACGGCGATGGCTTCTGCGACGCCGCGTTCTTCGGAGCCGATGCCGGGGTAGGCGCCGGGGGTATCGATGAAGGTGACGATGGGGAGGCCGAACTTTTCGGCGAATTCCATTTTCTGGAGCGCCTTGCGGTAGCCTTCGGGGTGGGCGCAGCCGAAGTTGCAGGCGATTTTTTCCTTGGTATCGCGGCCCTTGTGGTGGCCGACGACCATGACCTTGTGGCCGCCGATGCGGCCCATGCCGGTGACGATGGTTTTGTCGTCGCCGAAGGTGCGGTCGCCGTGGAGTTCGTCGAAGTCCTTGACGATCATTTCGATGTAGTCGCGGGTCTGGGGGCGTGCGGGGTGGCGGGCGACCTGGACGGTTTCCCAGGCGGATAGGTTCTGGTAGGTCTTTTTGAGCAGCGCGGTGAGGTTCTGGCGGAGGGAGTTGATCTCGGCGGCGTAGTCGGCGCCCTTGGTTTCCTGGAGGGCGACGAGGTCGGCGATCTGGCGTTCGAGGGCGAGGATGGGTTTCTCGAACTCGAGGGGCATGACGGCGGTTTTGGCTTTGGGTTCTTCTTTGGCCATGGGAATCTCCATTCGCAAACGCGGCATCCTGCCGGGGGAACAGGTGGGGATTGTAGCAGATCGGGGCGGGGGAAGGTGATCTTCGGGTGCGCCGGATGGCCCAAAGAGAGGCAAAAAGTGCACCGGTTTTGGCTCTAAATGCAAGTCTTCCACATTGTAAGAACCCGGTGAGAGGCATAAGTTGGGGGCATCGCTTTTCCGCGGAGCGACTCTTCATTTCACCGGCGCGGACGAGACAGCGCTTCGTCACATTTCTTTGCAGGCTGGCCCGACGTCTATTTGGAGGTTGGTATGCAGATCCGGAAACGGGCATTTACGCTCATCGAGTTGTTGGTGGTAGTGGCGATCATCGCCGTGCTCATCGCGATTCTCCTGCCGTCGCTGGGCAAAGCGCGGGACCGGGCGAAGACGACGGTGTGCGCGGGGAACCTGCGTTCATGGAACCAGGTGATGACCATCTATCAGAGTTTGTACGACGGGTACCAGGTGCCGTGCCGGATGTATTCGGGAAGTGCGACGAACTGGGGATGGTACGGTGCAAGTTTGATAGGACCGTCGATGGGTCTGAACGTGACGAGCAGCAGTTCGAGCCAGTCGGCGACGAACCCGGGGTGGGCGCGGGACAAGATCTTGTCGATGCTGATGTGTCCGGCGGTGGTTCACCCGGACAACGTGCATCCGAAGGGGTGGTATGGCGGGTACACGTACAACCAGACGATGGGATACGGTCTGACCAAGGAGTCGGACGCCAATGCTCACATGAAGCTGCAGTGGCAGGGCGTGAGCACGAACTATCCGGACGGCTGGAAGCCGGTGAAGCGGGATCTGCTGCCGCGGCATCAGCTCATCATGATGGACGTGCGGAACATGACGAAGACGACGAGCGACAGCGACAATGCGTTTGCGAAGTTCACGGGGAGTTCGACGAACCTGTTGCCGCCGAACGGGACGGACCAGACGACGAACAAGGATGAAGCGGGGACGCCGCACTCGGATGGGAAGAAGGCGAACATGCTGTTTGCGGACGGGCAGGTGGTGTGTGACGATCCGCTGAAGATGTGGCCGGACATGAAGAACAACGCGACGAAGAAGGACTGGATTGTCGATCGGATGGTGGAGCCGACGGCAACGAACGCCGGCTTCCCATATTGATCTTCATCATCGTCGGAATGAAAGCAAAGAGGCTCCGCAATTGCGGGGCCTTTTTTATTCGGTATGTCGTGGGGGGTGGCCCCGCGAGCGAAGAATCATAAGAAAGACTTAAGAGGAATTGGAACTATGGAGGGAGGGACGCGCGGGAGATCGGCGGAGAGGGAAGAACGTGCAGTATTCGGCGGGTTTTTGCAGGGGATGGGGGGAGCGCTGCGCACTTTTGGCGGCGGAGATTGCACAAAACGGAGGCGAAAAGTGTACGTATTTTGGCCCTAAGTGCAATCTTTGCCCATTGTAACAATGGCGATAGAGAACTAAGTTCAGTATGTCGCTTCTCCGCGGAGCGAACGTCAATTCATAACGCGGAAAAAGAGCACCTGGACGAAGTTGTTTTCAGTCGGTGCGGCGTACATTCGGAGGTTGTATGAAGATGCAGAAACGAGCATTCACGCTCATCGAACTGCTGGTGGTGGTGGCGATTATTGCGGTGCTGATTGCGATCCTGTTGCCGTCGCTGGGCAAGGCGCGGGATCGGGCGAAGCAGACGGCGTGTGCGTCGAACGTGCGGTCGCTGTGGGGCGGCATCAACAACTATGCGGCGGAATGGGATGGCTACATTCTTCCGGCGCGTTTGAAGGGCGGGAGCACGCAAAGCTGGATCTGGTCGGGTGTGGATGTGCTCGGGCCGGAGTTCGGGATGGGCCGGGGCGTGGTGAGCAATGGGACTTACCAGGCACAGCAGTACGAGAAGATCAACGCGATGCTGCACTGCCCGGCAATGCCGACGTATGGCGATCCGCTGTCGGTTGCAAATGGCACCATCCAGGGGGTTGTGGCGGATTACACGTACAACCAGAATCTCGGCGATGGCGGAAATGTGCTGACGACGTCGCCGCTGGTCTACAAATTCCCCTTCCGGCGGCTGGGCGACCTGCGGCCGGACATCCTGGTGATGACCGAGCTGCACCCGCCGGTGGAGCGTGGGAAGAACGACTGGTCGTTTGACAACATCCAGCGCCTGCTGACGCTGCAAAGCCCGGCGGACGCCTCGAACCACGGCACGACGCCGATGGCGGGCACTCCGCACGGCGGCGGGACCACGGCCAACATGCTGTTCACGGATGGAAGCATCGTGTGTGACCGGCCCAACCGGATGTCGATTCCGCCGGCCCCGACTTCGCCGCCGTACGCGACGAATGGCTCGCTTACGAAGACCCTGGATTACCTGTTGAAGCCCGATGTTGCCGACGGCACGAACGGCCCCAACCCGTACAACCACCAGTAACGAGCGCAAACGGTTAAAAAACAAAGAGGAGCGGCTTCGGCTGCTCCTCTTTTTTTTGCGGATGGTTCAGGCGGGGGTCTTCAACCGGGGGGCAGGGGCGCGAGGCGGGGGCGCCAGTTGGAGCCGGTGGGGGTGTCTTTGACTTCGACGCCGAGGGCGGTGAGCTGTTTGCGGAGCTCGTCGGATTGGGGCCAGTCCTTGGCGGCGCGGGCGTGGGCGCGCTGGGTCATGAGGGCTTCGATTTTGGCGGTGGTTTCAACATCGAGGCCGCGGAGAGGGGGGAAGATGACGGCGAGGACGTGATCGATTTTTTTGAGGGTGGCGAGGGCGCTGCGGGCCTGGGGGAAGGGGATTTTCTTTTGCTTGGTCAGGGGGGCTTCCCAGGAGTGGAGCAGGCCGAGGGCGGCGGCGATGTTGAGGTCGTCGTCCATGGCGGCGGCGAATTCGTCGAGGAGCTTTTGATCAGGAGCGGAGAGCTCGGGGTCCGGGGTCTGGGTCCCGGGGTCCGGGTGCAGGATGGAATGGCCCGCGGCTTCGTCGATGCTTGCGACGGTCGTTTGCAGCTTTTCGGCGAGGTCGCGCAGGCGGCCGAGGGCGCTGGCGGCGTCGTGGAGGCCCTGGAGGGAGAAGTTCATCGACTCGCGGTAGCGGGTGTTGATGAGGGCGAGGCGGATGGCGAGGGGGTCGAACCCCCCCCCGCCTTTCTGGACCAGGTCGCGGATGGCAAAGAAGTTGCCCTTGGATTTGGACATTTTCTGGCCATCGACCATGAGGTGGCGGGTGTGCATCCAGAACTGGGAGAATTTTTTGCCGGTGGCGGCTTCGGACTGTGCGATCTCGCATTCGTGGTGGGGGAAGATGTTGTCTTCGCCGCCGGTGTGGATATCGATGGAGGGTCCGAGGAGGCTGGTGGCCATGGCGCTGCACTCGATATGCCAGCCGGGGTAGCCGGTGCCCCAGGGGGAGGGCCATTTCATGATGTGGCGTTCGTCGGGTTTCCAGAGGAAGAAGTCAGCGGGGTGTTTTTTGGCGGCGGAATCGGCGGTGCGACCGCCGGCGCCGTGGGAGAGTTGTTCGACGGAGTTGCCGGAGAGTTTGCCGTAGGAGGGGAAGGAGGCGACGTTGTAGTAGACGACGCCGTCTGGGGCGAGGTAGGCGTGGTTGTTTTGGAGGAGGGTGTCGATCATGGAGATGAAGGGCTGGATGAAGCGGGTGGGGCGGGGCATGATGGCGTTTTTGGGGCGGAATTCAGAATTCAGAATTCGGGATTCAGAAGTGTCGGAGTCGGGGGCGGCGTCGTAGTCCTGGACGATTTCGAGCTGGAGCGCGCGGGCGTCGTTGAGGAAGGCGTCGACGAAGAACTGGGCGACTTCGTAGGGGTCGTCGGGGTTTTCGACGAGGGCCTTGCCTTGTTTTTTGGATTCTTTTTTGAGGTTTTCGCCGGCCTTGGTCATTTTGTCTTCGCCGGTGGCATCGGCGAGGGCGTCGTCGGTCATGTGGCCGACGTCGGTCATGTTCATGACGTGGCGGACTTTTGCGCCGCGGAATTCGAGGTAGCGGCGGAGGAGGTCGGCGAAGAGGAACGCGCGGAAGTTGCCGATGTGGGCGTAGTCGTAGACGGTGGGGCCGCAGGTGTAGAGTTTGATGGTGCTGCCGGCGAGGGGGTTCTGGGGATCGGGTCCGGGCTGGAGGGGCGTGAAGGTTTGGAGTTCGTGGGCGAGGGTGTTGTAGAAGCGCGTGGGCATGCGGAGGTCCTGTGTGGGCGGTTTTGCAGCGGGGAATTGTAGGGCGCGAGGGGGCGGGTGGGTAGGGGAGGGGCTCCCGTGGGAGGAGCGGCGCGGGAGGGGCGTGTGGGCGCGCGGCGGCGGAGGTCAGATGTGGCGGAAGAGTTCCTTGAGGAGTTTGTGCTCGAGGTTGGGATCGTGGCCGACGACGTACCAGGTGGGGGAGATGTTTTTGGTGACGGCGGGGGTGTAATCGGAGCGGAGGGAGACCTGTGCGCGGCCGAAGCCGGAGCCTTCGACGAAGACGGGACCGCCGATGGTTTCGATGGGGTTGTTCTGGCGTTCGACGAGGACCTCGATGGCGATTTCGTAGAAGTCGGGTTTGTCGGGGACCTTGGAGATGGAGAGGCGCACGGTGCGCTGCTGCATGTTGATGGTGTTTTCCATGGCGTTTTTGAAGGTAGTCTGCTCGGGCTTCCAGGGTTCGACGAACTGGGCGCTGGGGAGCGGCTGGGTGGTGAGGATGCCGAGGCGGTAGTCTTTGCGGTCGAGGCGGAAGCCGCAGTCGGTGAGGAGTTTCATGGCCTGCTGCCAGATGTTGTCGTAGGAGGCGTGGTAGATGTAACGGGAGGTCTGGTTGGGGTTGATCACCTTGACGACGAGGTGTTCGCCGGGGTGGGCGGGTTCGGTGGCGGCGGGCTCGGTGCTGGGCTGGGTGGTGGGTTTGAAGGGCTGGGTGCTGGAGAGGAGGGGGGCGAGTTCGGGGATGGCCTGGCCTTCGGCGATTTGCGTGGTGGCGACGGCGGGGGCGGTGCTGGCGGACTGGGTGGCCGGCTGGGTGCCGGGGGCATCGGGGACCCACATCTCGACGCGGCGGATGGGCTGGATGGGCTGGATGTTGGAGGTGCAGCCGGCGAGCGCAACGGAGGCGACAGCGAGGGTGAGGAGGAGCTTGTTCATGGGGGGGATTGTAACGGGTTGGCGAGCGGCGGGCGAGGTGGGCGGCGGGGGGAATGGCGGAGTTTCGGGATTACTCCGGTTCCTTCGATGTCGGGGCGGTGGCGGGCTGGTCGGGGGAGACGGTGGGGGTGGGGGCGAAATCGCTGGCGGTGGCTTCGGTGGTGAAGACTTCGACGCGGCGGTTTTCGCGGAGGCTGGCGGCATCGTAGACGCCGGTGCGGAGCGGCTCGAAGGCGCCGCAGGCGACCGGGCGCATGGTGCGCTGATCGATTTCGTCTTTTGTGAGCTCGCGGATGACGGCCATGGCGCGCTGGTAGGAGAGGGAGAGGCCCTGGGGGTCGTCAGGGCGGAGGGAGAGTTCGTCGGCGGAGACGTGGCCCTTGACCATGAGGACGAGGTTGAGGCCGCGGACGCGGTCGGCGATCTGGTGGATGGTGTCGATGGCCTCTGGGGAGAGCTTGGTTTGGCCGGCGTCGAAGATGATTTTTCCGCCGGTGACGTTGTCCTTGCCCATGCGGATGGTCTGGACTTCGAGGTTGGCGCCGTCGGCGCCTTTGCTGGTTTTCTGGCTGGCGCCCTGGAGGGTGTCAACGGGGGGACCGGGGATGCCCTTGTAGCGTTTGTAGGCCTGGAGGAATTCGGGGTTGGCATCGGAGGGGGGTTCGTAGGAGGGGTCGAAGGTGGCCTTAATGGCGGCCATGGTGTCCATCTGCTGTTTTTCGCCGCCCTGTTTGAGGGCGTAGAGCACGACGAAGAAGGACATCATGAGGGTGACGAGGTCGGCGAAGGAGACGATCCACATGGGGGCGGATTCGCCTGCGGGCTCGGGGGCGGCGGCTTTTTTCTTCATGGCCATGGGGCACCGGAGGTCAATTCAGAATTCAGAGTTCAGAATTCAGCGTGCGTTGGAGGCGCTCGTGAATCCAGGACGGATTACTTCTTGGCATCGCCGCCGGCCGGGGCGATGTGTGCCCGTTCGCCGTGGGAGAGGAAGCTGAGGAGTTTGGATTCGACGATGCGGGGGTTGTCGCCGGCCTGGATGGAGAGGATGCCCTGGATGATGATCTGCTTGTTGAAGAGTTCTTCCTTGGAGCGGACGGCGAGTTTGTCGCAGAGGGGGCCGCAGATGACGTTGGCCCAGATGGTGCCGTAGAGGGTACCGAGGAGTGCGATCTGGAGGGAGTGGGCGATGGTGGCGGCCTGGTTGTCGCTGCTGCCGCCTTTTTCGCCGGCGGCGGGAGCGGCCATGTTTTTGAACATACAGACCTGGCCGACGAGGGTGGCGGTGAGACCGAGCGCGGGTCCGTACTTGCCCATGAGTTCGAACATTTTGCGGCCATGGTGGTGGCGTTCTTCGATGGAGGAGAGCTCGATGGACATGACCTGCTCGATGACGGCGGGGTCGGCGCCGTCGATGGCGAGCTGGAGGCCTTTTTTGAGGAAGGGGTCCTCGGAGGTTTTGACGGAATTTTCGAGGGCGAGGACGCCGTCGCGGCGGGCGATTTCGGCGAACTGGACGATCTGCTGAATGAGGTGTGCGGCGTGGACATCCTTGTGGAAGAGGCATTTTTTGATGTAGGCGGGGAGGCCCTTGGAGGCGTGCCAGGGCATGGACATGATGGCAAGGCCGATGGCGCCGCCCATGACAAGCACGAACCCTTCGGTGGAGTAGAAGACGCCGAACTGGCCTTCGGTGCCTTCGTACATGGCGAACATGATGCCGCCAAAGGCGAGAAGGAACCCGATGATGGTTGCGATGTCCATGCCTGAAATCCTGCCCGTTGGGTCGGGGAGCGGCGTGCTCCCTGCAAGCGCTTTATCGGCCAGCCGTGCGCGGGGGTTAACCTGGGGAAGCTGTGCAGGTCGCACGTCCGGGAAAAAAGGTCAGAACGGGCGGCGGGGCGCTGGTCCACGCCTCGCCGGCCCGCGGTGACAACCCTCTTATCGGCCAGCGGAGCGATGACCTGAGGCAGCGATAAAAATCGCCTTGAAATGGGGTGGAGCGGGGGAGGCAAAACATCCTACCGATGGGGTGATGCGTATCCCGCATTGGTAACCGCGCCGCAGGAGCGGTTTGTCGTGGGGTTCCCCCTGGAAATGAGGGTGATTATGCGTTTGCTTTCCCGTCTGGTTGTTCCGTTGTGTTTGATCGGGTTTGTGGTGGGTCTGACCGGCTGCGGCGGGCCCACGCAGCGCGAGCGGGCTCAGCTCAAGTACTTCCAGAAAAGTTATCAGCGGACGGTGAGCACCGACCGCTACGCCGTGGCGCCGCCGGACGTGATCACCATTCACGCGCCGCTGGCCCCCGAGGTGAACAATGTGAAGCAGCAGGTGGCGCCGGATGGCACGCTGAACCTGGATCTGCTCAACCGTGTGTACGTCGCCGGCATGTCGCCGCAGGAAATTGAGAACCTGCTGGCCGAGAAACTGCGCACGTTCTATAAGGACGTGAAGGTGCAGATTGACGTGGAGTACAAGAGCCAGTGGTACTACGTGTTCGGGCAGACGGATCATTCCGGGCCGAAGCGTTACACGGGGCGCGACACGCTGGTGAGCGCGCTGGCGGAAGCGCAGCCGACGCAGCTCGGGTGGCCGGAGCGTATTTATGTGATCAAGCCGTCGCCGGATCCGGATCAGCGGCACGTGACGGTGGTGAACCTGAAGGAAATCGTGGAACAGGGGGATTCGACGGCGAACGTGCTGCTGGAGCAGGATGACATTGTGTACGTGCCGTACAACCCGCTGGCGGCGATCGGGGTGTCGGTGCAGAACCTGCTGTTCCCGGCGCAGCCCGTGATCCAGGCGGCGGGGAGTGCGTCGGCCCTAAGCTACGGCGCCGGGTTCTGATGCTCGAACCGCCATAGGTGTGAATGCTCCTGAAAGCTCCGCGGTGTTTGCGGGGCTCTCTTTTTTTTGCAGCTTGCGGGAAAGCGCGCCTCCCGGCCTCGCCGGCTTTCCGGCTTCTCTTCCGCGCGTTACGCTTTCGGCGTTTTCGAAGGAGCACACATGCTGAAAACGCCGATTCTGCACCCGCAGATCCTTGCCGCGCTCGGCCGGGCCGGGCATTCGTCGAAAATTCTGATCGCCGACGGCAATTACCCGTTTCACACGAAAAGGGGTCCGAACGCGGAGGTGGTATTTCTGAACTTTGCGCCGGGGCAGATGAACGTGACGGACGTGCTCATCGGCCTGGCGAACACGGTGCCGATCGAGCTGGCGGAAGTGATGGAGCCGATGAAGACCGGCCCGTACGCGATGAAGAACGATCCGCCGATCTTTGAGGAGTTCCGCAAGATTCTCAAAGCGCGAAATGCCTCGCTGGACCTGACAAAGATCGAGCGCTTCGCGTTTTATGATGCAGCGGGAACGAAGGACGTGACGCTGACCATCGCCACCGGCGAGCAGCGGATTTACGCCAACATTCTGCTGACGATCGGCGTGGTGATGTGACCGCGGCCCAAACAGGGCCGGCGGCCGGTTGCTTCGCCTTTACACTGCGCTAATAATGCCAGCGACACGAACACAGGAACGAGTGCGCCATGTTCAATTTGTTGCCGAAGGACACGGTTTTTTACGACCTGTTTGAAGGTCTGGCCACGCATGCGGTGTCCTGCGCGAACCACCTGCGGTCGCTGGCCAGCGGTTTTCCGGAATCGATGGAACAGGTGCATCGCATCCGCCAGGAGGAGCATGATGCCGACCAGCTCACGCACCAGGCGCTGGAGCGGCTTGACCGGACGTTCATCACGCCGTTCGACCGCGAAGACATCCACGCGCTGGTGGGGGAGCTGGACACGATCACGGACAACATCAATGCGCTGGCGAAGCGGCTCAGCTCGTACCACGTGAAGGCGATGGAGCCGGCGTTTGTGAAGCAGACGGAGATCCTGGTGCAGGCGACGATCGCGCTGGCCGAGGCCGTCAAGCTGCTGCGGACGACGCGCAAACTGACGGACCTGCAGGCGAAGATCATCGAGGTGCACCGGCTGGAGAACGTGGGGGATGACAACCACCTCGCCGCGATTTCCAAGCTCTTCGAGCCCGGCACCGACGCTTTGCACGTGATCAAGTGGAAAGAATTTTTCTCATTCATCGAGTCGGCCATCGACGGCTGCGAAGACGCAACCAACGTGATCGAACGCATCATCCTCAAGAACGGGTAAGACTACACCGGCATGCAGATTCCCCTCCATATCCTGGCGGCTTCCACCACCACGGCCGCCGCGACCACCACGGCGCCGGCCGTCAGCTTCGCGCTCGTGGCCGTCATCATCGGCGTCGCGCTCGTGTTCGATTTCCTCAACGGCTTCCACGATGCGGCCAATTCGATCGCCACCGTGGTCTCCACGCGCGTCCTTTCGCCCATGCAGGCGGTGATCTGGGCGGCGTTCTTCAATTTCGTCGCGGCGTTCGTCTTCGGCACGCAGGTGGCGGACACGATCTCCAAGAAGCTCGTCAACGTCTCGATGCTCGGCGGGCCGGTGGAGCAGGTCCACGTGATTTTCGCCGGCCTCATTGCCGCGATCATCTGGAACATCCTCACGTGGCTGCTTGCCCTGCCCACTTCCTCCTCGCACGCGCTGATTTCCGGATTCGCCGGCGCGGCCATCGCGAAGGCGGGCATCGGCGTGATTGAGCCGGCGGGCTGGATACTGGTGCTGGCGGGCATCGTGTTTTCACCGCTGTTCGGGTTCATCCTGGGCACCATCAACATGGTGGTGGTGTCGTGGCTGTTCCGGTTTTCCACGCCGTCGCGCGTCGATTCGCTCTTCCGGCGGCTGCAGTTGTTTTCCGCCGGGATTTATTCCCTGGGCCACGGGGGCAACGACGCGCAGAAAACCATGGGCATCATCTACGCCCTGATGATCGCCGCCGGACCCCAGTTCGCCGTGTACGCCCAGCCCAACAAGGATCCGTCGCACTGGTCGCATTACCTCAACATCTTCGGCCATCAACACGCGATGGCCTGGTGGATCATTCTCGCCTGCCAGGCGGCGATGGGCCTCGGCACGGTCTTCGGCGGGTGGCGCATCGTGAAAACCATGGGTTCCGGCATCACGCGCCTCCAGCCGGTGGGGGGGTTCTGTGCAGAAACGGCCGCGGCGATGACGATCATCGGGTTCACCACCGTCGGCGGCGTGCCGATCTCGACGACGCATGCGATCACCGGCGCCATCCTGGGCGTGGGCACGACCCGCTCGATCCGGGCGGTGCGCTGGATCTGGGGGCAGCGCATTGTGATCGCGTGGATTCTCACCATTCCGTGCTCCGCCTTCATTGCAGCGGTGGCGTACTTCGTCATCCGCGCGGTCTTCGGCGCCTAGGCCGTCACCCCGGCGAATCGTTCAACACTTCGACCGCCTGCTTCGGCGCGAGGAACAGCAGCGTCGCCCGCGCCACGCGGAATCCCAGGATGTCCGATGCCGCACGCAGGTAATACTGCATCTGCCGCTGGTACTCCGGCAGGTTTTTCTGCCAGGTGAAGGGTGAATCGGTTTTGTAATCGAGGATCTCGGCGGATTGTTCGCGCGCGTGCACCAGCAGCAGATCGATGGTGCCGCGGATGGTGGGCCAGTCGGCGGGATCCGGGGAGGGGGCGGACGACGTGGGAAGCGGGGCGCTCCAGGCAAAGGGGATTTCGCGGCGGATGCGGGCGTGCGCGTCGCCGGCGGCGAGGATCACCCGCTGGAGCGGCGGAGTGGTGAGAACCCAGAGAATCCCATCGATATCGGCGCGCTTTGCATCGTCGGCGGTAAGTCGCTTTTTCGCCGTCAGCGCCTCCAGGAAGCGTGCGAGGTCCTCCCGGCTCCGGCAGGCGCTGAAATCGAGCAGCTCGAGCACGCGGTGGGTGGCCACGCCGCGAAGACGCGATTCCTCCGCCGCCAGAGTCAGCCCCTGCAGCAGGCCGCGCGGCCGTACATCGTCCGCCTCTTCGCCGAGGCTGCGGAGCTCCGAAACGGTGAAGACAGCCGGCTGGTTCGCCAGTTCGTGATGGGCGTAGGTGCCGGTGACGCGCGCCACCAGGTCGCGCGGTTCGTCGGCATCCCGCGTCGCCGGGAGCGGTTCCCCCGCCATCAGCCGGCGAAGGAGTTTGTCCTGCTCCAGCCCGACCGCGGTCGCCGCCGCCGCGGGCGCGGGTTCGTGGACGGAAATCTCCACTTGCGCGTCGGCCGCCGGCGCCTGCTCCGGCCAGCGCACGCGCATCGGGGAACTCGCCAGCGCCGGCACGATCCAATCGAGGAAATGCCGGCCCCGGACCAGCACATCCTCCGCCAGCGGCCCGGCGCCATTCCCGCGCCACTCCGCGCGCTTGGATTCGAGCCACCGGGTTCGATCGATGTGCCCGGTCAGAATCAGGTGATCCCGCGCGCGGGTGAGCGCGACGTACAAAAGCCGCAGCTCCTCGGCGCGCATGCTGCGCTCGTTGTCGTTGAGGATGCACGCGGAGGCGGCGGAGGGGTAGTACACGTTGCGCTCCACGTCGGCCACGTGCATGCCGATGCCGAGGCGGCGGTGCACGAACACCGGGCCGCTGGAGCGCAGGTTCAGCATTCCGCCGAGTCCGGCCGCGATCACCACCGGGAACTCCAGCCCCTTCGACTTGTGCACCGACATGATGCGCACCACGTCGGACGCTTCGGAAAGCACCGGCGCCTCGCCGAAGTCCCCCTCCTGCTCGCGCAGCTTTTCGATGAAGCGGAGGAACCGGTGCAGCCCCTGCTTGCTGAAGCCGGCGAACTTGAGCGCCCGCTGGTGGAGCGCACCGAGGTTGGCGATGCGCTGGTCGCCCGCATCAAGGCCGGCGAGGAACGGCATGATCCGCGCATCGCTGTAAATGCGTGCAAGGCCTTCATGCAGCGGCCGCGTGCGCAGGAGCTCGCGCCAACCCGCGAGCTTTCGAAGGAACACGGTGAGCCGCCGCACCAGCGATTCGTCGCGCGCCGGCGGGTCGCGCATGAGATCGGTCTGCTCTCCCGGCGGGAGCACGTACCGATGCACCGCCGCAGCGAACGGCACGCGCTTGCGGTCGAACGTCAGCCGGATGGTGGCGAGATCATCGTGCGAAAAGCGACCGTAGGGGCCGAGCAACACAGTCGCCATCGGGATGTCCTGCTGCGCGTTGTCGAGCACATGCAGCAGCGCGAGGGTGTCGCGCACCTCCGCCGCATCGAAGTAGCCGGTGGAGAGATCCGCGTGCACCGGGATGCCGCGCTGCGACAGCGCGCGGGCGAAGATCATCGCCTTGTCTTTCATGGAGCGGAGCAGGATCGCGATGTCGCGGTAGGCGAGGGGACGGACGCTGCCGTCGCGCGTCACGATGCCGCGCGATTCCCGCATCAATGTCTCGATCCGCCCGGCGACCATCTGCGCCTCGAGCTCCACCGCGGAGAGAAGCTCCCTGGGCGCTTCCTCGCTGCCGTTCTCCTCCGCCTCCTCCTTCGTGGCGACGAGGTGCACTTCCACGGGCGCGCCGTCGAAGAGCGTGAGCGTCTCATGCCCGCGCGGCGGCGCCGCCGCCGGCGAAGGCTCGAGCGCGTGACCGTCCCCGTACTGCACGCCCGCCACCTCCGGCGTGAGCACCTTGGCAAACAGTCCGTTCATGGCCTCGAGCAGCTTTGCCTGCGACCGGAAATTGTGCGGCAACGCGACATGCCCCTCCGCCACCTCCGCCGCACGCGCCCGCTGGATGCGCGCCGAAAAGAGCACCGGATCGGCGAGGCGAAACCCGTAGATCGACTGCTTCACGTCCCCCACGACGAAAAGATTTCCCTTGCCGCCAAAACTTTCCGCCGAGCGCACCGCCGCCAGAAGCGCCTCCTGCAGCGGGTTGATGTCCTGGAATTCATCCACAAGCACGTGCCGGTATCGTCCGCGCAGTTCCGCCGCCGCAAGGCTGTCCTTCGCGGTGAGCAGGTTGAGCGTGAGCCGCTCGAGGTCGGAAAAATCGAGCCGGTTCATGGCGCGCTTGGCCGCCGTGTACGTCTTCTCAAAATCCGCGACGAGCTCGAGCAGCACGCCCAGCGGCCCGCGCAGCCCCGCCATCGCCTGCGACATCTCCTCCGCGGTGTGCACCAGCACGGTGCTGCAGATGCTTTTCAGGCGGTCCTTCGTTTTTTCCCACGTGCGCTTCTTCAGGTCGTCGAAACCGTCGATCTGCATGCTCTTGAGCGTGGGCCATTTCTGCGACAGCGCCTGGCAGACGTCCTGGAGCGCAGCCGCCCCCTCCTCGCACAGCCGCCGGTGCCCCGCCTCGAGCTTTCGTGCGACATTGCGCAGCTCCGCGGCCATCGGCGAATCCGGCCCCGCGTGGCGCGACGCATCCTCCGCCGCGCGCTGCGCGAAAATCCCCGCCAGCCGCACCTGCCCCGCGGCCACGTCCTGCACAAACCGCTCAAACATCCGCCGGCACCCGTCGCCGGTGTGGTTCTCGCGGGCCTCCTCCAGGTAGCGCACGGGGTCCGCCGTCGTCGCCAGCATGGTGTAGACGCGCAGCAGCATGTCCCGGCAATTCGAATCGCGCCCCTGCGCGTACGCTTCGAAAAAGTCCGCAAAGGCCGCCGCCCGCGCATCCTCCGCCGGCAATCGATGCCACCGCGCCAGCACCTCCTCGATCGCCTCTTCGCGCATCAGTCGCGTTTCGTCCTCATCGACCAGCTCGAACGCCGGGTCGATCTGGGCCTCATGAAAATGCTGGCGCAGCACGCGAGCGCAGAACGCGTGCAGGGTGGAAATGCTCGCCCGCTCCACCATCGCCGCCTGCCGCTGCAGCCAACCGCGCCGCTCCGCCGCCAGCCGTCCGCCCTCCTCGGCATCGCGGAGTTTCTTGAGAATCGCCGCCGCGATGCGCGTGCGCATCTCGTTCGCCGCCGCCTCGGTGAAGGTCAGCACCAGCAATTCGTCCACCCCGCACCCGCCCGCGACCTGTTCACACACCAGCCGCGCGCATCGCTCCGCCAGCACTGCCGTCTTCCCGGAACCCGCCGCGGCCGAAACGACCAGGTCCCCGGCGACATGCTCAATCGCCTTCCGCTGCTGCTCCGTCCACGTGCGCTCCTGCTTCGATGCCTGCATCACGCCGCCCCTCCCATGTCCAGCCGCATGCGTTCCAGCACTTCCTCGCGCTTCATCCGCGGCACATCGCGATAGGTCCCGCTCGCCCGGTCAAACGGGCAGAGGCTGAAGAAATCGCACGCATCGCACGGCGATTCCTTCTGCGCGCGATACGGCGCCGGCGCAATCTTTCCCGCCGCGAGGTCATCCACCATCCGCGCAATTTTCCACCGCGTGAATTCCAGCACCGTGCGGAAATCCTCATGCTCCACCATGTCGCCCGACTTCGGCACCAGCGGCGGCTTCTTGTTGAAACCGATCTTGTACCAGGCGCTCTTGCCCCCCTCATCCTCCTGCGAGCCCACCGCGTGATCCATCGCCGCCGCCCCCTCCGCATCCACCAGCCCGCGCGGCGTGAACATCTGGTAAAACGCGTCGCTCTCCGGATTCGTCGCCTCCGCGGCACGCTCCACCTTCTGCCGCGACATCCCCAGCGGCACGTACATCGCCGCAATCGCCTCCGCCTGCCCGCGCCGCCACAATTCCTCCATCACGATCGCATACACCGGCAACTGCAGCGACAGCCCCAAGTACACCCAGTCCAGCTTCAGTTCGCGCCGGCTCGTGCTCTTGTAATCCACCACCATCACCCGCCGCCCGCGCCCCTCCTCGGCGGCATCAACGCGGTCGATCTTCCCGTTGAGCTCCACCGCCCGCTGCCCCGGCGTTTCGATCCGCAACACCGGGAGACTCACCACCTTGCCGGCGCGCGATCCCCGCGGCGCATCCTCCGCGCCCAGCCCGAAGCCGACTTCCACCCCGATCGGCCGCATCTCTCCCGCGCACGCGCGCCGCCGCTGGCCTTCCAGCACGATCCCCAGCACCCGCCGGGTGCGCGCCTGCATCTTCTGGTAAGAAGGCGTCTGCGCCGCCAGCTCCGCGTGAATCTCCTCCGTCGCCGCGTCCACTTCCCGCTCCAGCGTTCGCCGCAGCGTCAGCGCATCACACGCCGGCCACGGCAGTTCGCCCCGCAAAATCTTCAGGTACACCCCCTCCAGGATGCGGTGATACAGGAGGCCGAGATTGAGAACGTCCATCTCCAGCACCGCCCGCGGCCGCAGGCGCAGCGTGTAATGCATGAAATACTGCAGCGGGCAGGCGCCGAATTTTTCGAGCTGGCTGACGCTCATGCGGAGCGCCCGGCCGGGCGGGAAAAACTTCGCTGCAAGGGACGCCGACAACTGCGGCGCCGGCCGCTCGCGCACTGCCGCCCACACCAGCTCGCGCGCTTCCGCGAGCGCCGGTTCGCGCGCCGCCGCCAGCCAGTTGTAAAGCCCCGCCATCCGCCCGTCGCCCCCCTCGGCCGTCCCCTGCCGGAGGCGCGACCGCGCCCACCCTGCCACCCCCGCCAGCAGGTCCTCCATCGTGCCGATCCGCTCCACATTCGTCCGGCTTGCCGCGTCGAACGAACGCTCAACCAGCGCCGCCGGCCTTGTTTCGCCGAGCAACTCCGCCAGCCGCCCCACGTACCGGCTCCTGCCCACGGCCCGCCCGCGCGCATCGGCCAGCGGATAGCTCACCACCAGCAGCTCGCTCGCGCGCGTCAGCGCCATGTAGTCGAAGTACCGCATCTCCAGCAGTTGCCGGTCGGACCCCGCGCTGATCGGATCCGCCGTCTGCGCGTTGAAAAACTCCCGCTGCCCGTCCGAAAGAATCGGGTCCTCCTCCACCACCTTCGGAAATTTCCCCTCCACCGCCCCGAGGATCAGCGACCCCCGCAGCTCCGGCACGCGCGACCGCGTCACCGAGCTCACCAGCACCTGGTCCACCGTGGGAGGAATCAACCCGAGCGTCAGCGTCTCCAGCGCGGTGTTCAAAATGCGCGCCAACTCCTCGAGCGGGCGCTCCCGCCCTGCCGTCGCCGACGCCACCACCTCCAGAAGTTCCTGCACCTGGCGCCACACCTGCTCGTGCACCTGCGCCAGCTCCACATCCCCCTGCCCGCCAGCCCGCGCCGCTGCCACCCACGCCGCAATCTGCTCCTCCACCTTCAGCCGCGACAGCAGTTGCCGCAGCCCCTCGATGAAATCCGCCGCGCCCATCCCGCGCCCCTCCGCCGCTTCCGCCCGCGCACACCGCTCCACCCATTCGCGCAGCGACTCCCATACCCGCTGCCGCACGCCGTTCACATGCGCCAGCAATTCCCGCTCATGCGCCGCCATCACCACGTCGACATCGTCCTCGTCCTTCTGGTTCGGCGCGAACCATTTCCACGCCACCGACCACGGCACATGCGAAATGCCGTGCTCAATCACGTAATTCTCCACCACCGCCACATCCTCCCCGCCGATCCCCGCCAGCCCCGTCTTGAGAAACAGCAGCACCTCGTCGCGATCCCACCGGCTCGTCACGATTGCCACCGCGCTCCGCAGCAGCTCCACCACCGGGTGGTGCGCGATGCCGCGCCGCTGGTCGATGAAGTGCGGAATCCCATGCTCGGAAAAAATCCGCCGAAGCGCATCCTCATACCGTTCCAGGTCCGGCACGATCACGCCGATCTCCCGATACCGCAGCCGCTCCCCAGCCCCGTTGCCGATCGCCATCTGCCGGATCGCCTGCGCCGCGACGCGCACCTCCGTCTCCGGATCGCTGCACTCCCAGATTTCCACCGCCGCCGTCTCTTCGCCCGAACGCGTCTCCGCCGTAGAAAACAACCCGTCGAACAGGCTTGCCCCCTGCGCCGCTTTCTTCGGCTTCCGCCCACCTCCCGCCGCCGCCACCGCCTTTTCCTGCCCGCTGAAGAACGCCGCCTCAATCCTCCGCAGCGCCTCCGCGCGAAACCGGTAACGCTCCCGCAGAAACGTCGTCCCCGCCACCGCCACGCGATGTTTCCGGAACAGGTCCATCATCCGGCAATACAGCCGCTCCGTCCGCGCGAAAAGCCCCATCTCCTCCGGCGCACATCGCAAATCCCGGATCGCCCGCGACTCCGGATCCGCCAGCAGCGTCACCGTCACCCCCTCCGCATGTTCCGCCAGCGCCACCAGCATCCGCAGTTCGAGCGCCGACATCGCCGAAAAACCATCCACCCACACCTGCGCCGGCCCCGCATCGCCGCCCCCCCGGATCATCCGCGATTCCCCCATCCGCAGCGCCGCGTGGTGCATGATCTTCTCAAAATCCCACGCATCCCGCGCATCCATCACCGCCCCCCACGCATCCAGCAGCACCGCCAGGTCATGCAGCTTCCGCCCCGTGATCGCATCCGCCTCCGCCCGCCCCATCATCTCACGCAGCGATTCCCCCGTGTGCCCGTGCTGCCGCAACTCGCGCAGCGTCGCATCCAGCTTCTGCACAAACCCCGGCCGATCCGCCACCCCCGCAAACACCTGCAGCTTCTCCTTCTCCGCCCGCACCACGTCCTCCAGCAGCACCACGCGCACGACATCTTCCATCGGCTTGACGTGCTCCCCCTCCAGGAACCCCACCTCCCGCCCGATCAACGAAGCCAGCCGCCGAAAACTCAACACCTGCGCCCGAAACGTCCCCACCCCGCGCGCACCGACGCCCCCCTCATTCTGAATCCTGAACGCTGAATTCTGAACTCCCCCGAACGCCCCGCCCCCAAGAAGCATCCGCTCCGCCGTAAACGTCCCCTGCTCCGGCGTGATCCACAGCAGCGCCCCGCCCAGCGGATCGCTCCGCGCCGCCGCGCGAATCTCCGCCGCGCACCGCGCGCTCTTCCCCGTCCCCGCTCGCCCAATCAAAAACCGCACGCCCAACAGTTGTCTCCACTCGCACGCTCGAACGCCCCCACTCTACCCCGCGCCGCCGCCATTGCAAAAGCACGGAGTTCCGGCTTCAGGCGGCGCGTTCGCCGATGCGAAGCGAGGCGATTTCACAAACCCTTTGCCTCGCGGGTACGATGCCCCACCAATGACCCCCGACAACCCCCGCATCCTCGCCCTCGAAACCTCCTCCCGCCACGGCTCCGTCGCCATCGCCCTCGGCGACAATCTCCTCGAAACCCGCCAACTCCCCCCCGGCAACCGCCACGCCGCCCAGCTCATGCCCGCCCTCCGCGACCTCACCCTCAAGCACGGCTGGCGACCCGACCAGATCGACGAACTCTACCTCTCCCTCGGCCCCGGCTCCTTCACCGGACTCCGCATCGCCGTCGCCATCGCCCGCGCCATGCACCAGGCCATCGGCTGCAAAATCGTCGGCGTCCCCACCCTCGACATCATCGCCCAGAATACCCCTACCGATTTCCCCTTCGCCATCCCCCTCCTCGACGCCAAGCGCAGCCAGGTCTTCGCCGCCCGCTACCAGCGCCACGGCCCGGAACTCACCGCCATCACCAACCCCGCCCTCGTCCACCCCGCCCCCTTCATCACCGAAACCGCAACCCTCGCCCGCGGCGCCCCCATCGCCCTCCTCGGCGAAGGCATCGACTACCACCGCCCCGCCCTCGACCCCCTCCTCGCCGCCCACCCCAACCTCCACCTCCTCGACCCCGCCCTCTGGCCCCCGCGCGCCGAAACCGTCTACCACCTCGGCCGCCGCCTCGCCCAGGAAGGCCGCTACGCCGACCCCCGCACCCTCCTCCCCATCTACATCCGCCTCCCCGAAGCCGAAGAAGTCTGGCGAAAAAAACACGGCCTCCCGCTGTAACCGCCCCCCTTCACCGTCACTTCGCGGACGCCTCCTCCGCATCCCGCAACTCCCACCACACCGTGTCAAACTCCATCCACGCCTGCTGCTGCAACTGCCACACCGAACTCGCCTGCCGCGCCATCCCGCGCTCCACCACGAGTGCCCGCTCCTGCAACGCCCCCACGTCCGGCCGCTCCTTCGCCATCACCTCCATCTCCGCCCGCGCCTCCGCCAACTGGTGCTCCGCCAGCAGCCCGCGCACCAGCGCCAATCCCGCCGCCCGCACCGACTCCCGCGCCTCGGAATCCGCCACGCTCGCACTGTCCGGCGCACCCGCGATCGTCGCACGAAAGGCCGCGATCTCCGTCCGCGCCGCATCCAGCCGCCGCGCCGCCACCAGCATTTTCACCAACTGCACCCGATACCCCCGCCGCTCCTCACCAACCATGTCCGGCCCCATCGCAGGATCGCGCGTCCACGCCGGATATTGCTCCGCCGGCGCCGCGACAATCTTCCGATAAAGCCCCGCCGCCTCCTCAAACCGCCCCGCATCCCGCGCCTTCTCTGCCTGTGCCGCCCACTTATCCACCGCCGGCAACTCCGGCGGCTTCTGCACACCCGCCGCCCGCTCCCCATACCACACCGACGTGCGCCCCGCCGTGTGCTCCTTCCACCACGCGGGCAGATCCGCCACCGTCGCGGCAGGCACCGGCACCGTCGCTGACCACGGATACGTCACCGTGTTCTCCGGATACCGCAGATAAAAGTCCGACATGTTGTCCCGCAGCAGCTTCGCCTCCGCCGCCAGCGTCACACGTTCCGGCCGCTCCCCACCCGCCGGCCGCAGCGCCAGCCACACCTCTCCCGTCTTCATGTCCGCCAGATGTCCGATCACCTGCCACGCATTCCCCGTCGGCTGCGGATCCCAGAACCACCCCAACGAAATGTTCCAATGATCCCCCGCCGAATGCCCCCACTCCTGCCATCCCTCCGGTGGCAGCGGCACACGCAACTGCACGCACACCGCCCCATCTTTCGTCAAAAACACGTTCGTCACCGCCGGCGGATGCTCCGCCAGGAGCTTCTGCCACTCACGAAACGCCATCGCTTGCGCCAGGAGGGACGAATACCGCGTCCCAAAGACGACCTCCGCCGCATTCCGCGACTCCCGATCCGTCGCCGCTAGCGCCGCCAGCCGCAACGGCTCGAGCCTCGCCGCTAGCCCATCAAATTCCGCCCACCGCTTTTCGTGCGCCAGATATACCAAGTACTGCCCGATGTGCGAGTACAGGTTGTCTTCCTGCAATGCCGTCAGGGCCGTCGGAAAATGCCTGTTCAAAAACGTCCCGAACAACTCCCACGCCGCCGCCTCCCGCCCATGCGCCCGCATCAGATCCACCTTCCACACCACCGCCCCCATGTCCTGCGGATCCTTCGCCAGCGCCGCATCAATCGCCGCGAGCTGCTCCTCCAGCGTCCCCGTGCGCCGAAGGAAATTCCGAATCGCCGCCGGCTTCGCACGCTCCAGGTATCCCGCGTCCCGCGCCCATTCCGGCGCCCCCGCCTCCGCGGCCGGCATCCCCACATTGCCCGTCGAAATCGTCTTCTCCGTCGGCCCCGGCTGCCCCTGGTCGTAATCCGTCACGCTGTACGAAAACGAAAGCCGCCGCGGACCGCTCCCCGTCTTCCCCGGTCCCCGCGGCGTGAAATACCAGCACGCCTCCTCCCCCGCCCCGCCCTCTTCCACATGCCCCACCGGAATGTACCGATTCCCCCAAGAATCCACGACCGCGTCAAACCCCTGCTCATAAATCCGCGCTCCCGACCGCAGCCGGTTCTCCGGAACCGTCGTCACCAGCGCCACGTCGCCGTTCTCCCGCGTCAGCACCCGCCGCACCTCCGGCGCGCGGTAGCCCCCGACCGCCTCGTTAATCTGCGCCGAATTCCGCGGCTTCGGCGCTGCGCCCGCCAGCGGATGCATCCCCACCATGTACGCCTCCCGCGCCGTGGAAATGTGCCGCTTCGCCAGCTCCTTCCGAAAATAATTCACATCGAAAAACTCCGCCGGCTGCGCGTCCGAATAATCGAACTCCACCGACATGAACGCATCGCTCTCCGGATAATACAAATGAATCCGCAGCGGCAGACGCGAATCCTTCAATACCCAGATCCGCGCCCACTCCGCCGTCGGCCGGTTCGCATAATCAAATACCTCGATTCCCTGGCTCGCCGCCACGACATCCGATTTCACCGGCTCCCCCGCCGGCGGCCTCCCGCGGAAAATCATCCACAACACCCCCTCCAGCAGGCCCCGCTCCTTCGTCCGCTCCACCAGGTCCTGGGGAATCAGCCTCAACCTCTCCACCTTCGTCTCCATGCTCCCGGTCCCCTCCGGAAAAATCGTCGCCGTGCCCGCCGGCGTGTTGAACGCCACCGCCTTCAGCCCCTGCGACCGCCACAGGTTCGGCGCCTGGTAATACAGATCAATCCGCGACGCCCGCTCCCCCGCATCCGTCCCCCGCGGCGCATCGCTGTAGCACAGAAGATGAAAATGATCCGCCGCATTCACCGCATGCACCACATCCCCCCACGCAACCGAAGCACCCGATATCGGCCGGTTCGAAAGAAACTGCGCCCCCAGAAAAACCCCGATCACCAGCGACGCCGCCACCGCCAGGAACCGCCCGGGAAACGCTCTCCGCCTCACCGGCCCCCTCTCCTCCTGCTCCCCACCGGCCAGCAGCCGCGCCCGCAACGCATCGTTAAACGCCTCCGGCACCCGCACCGCCGACGTCGCCCCCTGAAGCGCCTTCTCTGCCGCCTCCAACCGCGCCCGTTCCACCGCATCCACCCCATCCAATAAATCCGAAGGCAGTGTCATCGCCGACCCTCCTGCGTAAGCCGATCCGCAATCTTCCCAAGTGCATACCGCGTCCGGGATTTCACCGTGTTCAGCGGCACCCCGACCACCTCCGCGATCTCCCCCAGCGACAACCCCCCGAAAATCCGCAGCGATAACACCTCGCGCTGCTCCTCCGGCAACTCCCCCAGCAATCCCATCACCCGCCCATGCTCCTCCTCCAGGGCCGCCGCCGTCGCCGGATCGATCGACGAACTTCTCCTCTCCCCGTCCCGCAAAGACGCCGCATGCGCCTTCTCCCGCCGCAGCGCCGCCCGGTGGTGATCGATCACCCGATTCCGCGCGATCGTAAACAACCACGTCCGCACCCGCGCCTCCCGCGGCCCCTCCGCCGGCGCCCGCAACACGCTGATGAACACCTCCTGCGCCAAATCCTCTGCCGCCTCGATCGCCCCCACCCGCGCCAGCAAAAACCGCAGCAACGCCCCCTTGTGCCGATTCACAAACACATCAAACCCCGAAAAGTTCCCCGCCCTCGACTCCCCCAATATCCGCCAATCCTCCCCATCTTCACCCCCAACCGGATCCGCCGGCACAATCGTCGGCCGAAATGGAGACGGCAACGCAGCCATGTCTTCTCCTCAAGAACGCTCTCCCCCTTAAACGCCGCTCTCCTTCGCCCGGGTCTAAAAAAACGCAGCCCCCTCCAGGCACTTCTTCGTCTGCTGTGCGCTCCCATGCCCTTCACCCCCGGCAAAAACAAAAAAGGGCGTCGCGATTCACCGCAACGCCCTTCATCATTCACTTCCCGTCGATCACGAAACCGCCACCTGCGGCTCCACGATCTCCACCAGCGCAATCGTCGGCGTCGTCGCACGGTACGTGTTGCTCTGGGCCACCGCCAGCGTCGCCGACAGCGTCACGTCGTGCTTCCCGTTCGCCACCGGAACGACGAACACCGCCGCTTCCTTCTGCCCTGCCGCCAGCGTGATCGAACCCGTCAGCGTGTGCCCCGCCGCGTCCTTCAGCACGTAATCCGTCCCCTGCACCGCAGGCGTCCCCGTCCCCACCGTCGTCGTCGTGTTGAAGTTCACCGTCAGCGGCCCGTCCGACACGTTGCTCCGGCTGATGATGAATTCCCCGTTCTGCCCCTGGCGCGAGGTCCCCTGGGCCGTGCGTACCGTCACCGCCGGCGCGCCGTCCAGCACGCTCACGGTCGTCACGCGGTTCGCCGCCACCTGGTACGCCGGGCTCGTCCCGTTCGGGTCGACAATCACGTGCACCGTCACCGTCCGGGTCGGGTCGATCGCGTGGTCCGAAATCGCCGTCAGCGTCAACGCCAGCGAACTCGCCCCCGCCGGTATCGTCACGGTCGGCGTCAGCGTGTTGATCGCCGTGCCGTTCGGCAGCTTCAACTGGTAATGCGTTCCCAGCGTCGCCGTCCCGGTGATCGCCAGGTGCACCGTCACCGCCGACGTCGTCGCCGCGCCGCTCCGCGTGATCACGATCGACGTCGCCGCCCCCGGACCGCCCGCCTGCCCTTCATCCACCGTCGGACGCGACGCCGTCACCCCGACGCTCGGGATCGGCGACACCATCGCAAACACCTGCGACGGGTTCCCCGCGCTCAGCACCCCGTCCGATGCCGTCACCGTGAACGCCAGCGTCTTCCCGTTCGCCCCCGCCGGCGCCGTGTACGTCAGCGTGTCCCCGGGCGCCACCGCGGTGAATCCCGGAATCACCCGGCTCGTCGCCCCCGCGCTCGTGATCGTCAGTTGCGCCCCGGAGCCCAGCGAATTCACCACGAAGTAAATCGTGCTCCCCTCCCGGTCAATCGCCCCCGTCGTCTGGAGCAGCTGCTGGTACGTGATCTGCGTCGCCGTGCGCTGGTGCGCGGCCACCGGCAGCACGCCCGACGCGTTCTCCAGCGGTGCATGGTTCGTGTCGTTCACCAGCACCACCAGTTGCGAATTCTCGCTCGCCCCCGGACCGCCCGTCGTGTCCAGCGCGATCGCGTTCCGCGCCCCGTTGATCCGACCGATCAACTTCTGCGACGTGCCGTTGTTGAAGGTCAGGTCCACCTCGATCGACCCGTCGTTCGCCAGCCGGTACGTCCCTGCCACGTTCAAGATCTGCCCCGTCGCAATCGTCACCTTCCCGCGCACCACGTTGTTCGGCTGGAACCGCAGGTTGCCGCTGCTCCCCACGCCCGCCCATCGCCAGTTCGTCCCGCCGATCTCCGTCGGTGCATACTGCCCCGACGACTTCACCATCACCGTCAGCTCGCCGCCGGTGCTCGAATTCCCGATCGCAATGTCCTTCCCGCTCGCCATCGTGATCCCCAGCGAGACCGTCGAGGCCGCCGTCACCAGGTTGACCGTCCCCACCCCCGTCGCATTGACCGTCACGCCGCCGCCCGTCAGCGCCTGCACTTGCCCGTCGTTGAGCGTGATCGACCCGCCGGTCACGGCCCCCGCCCGGTTGAACGCCACCGTCCCGCGGAAGTCCTCCGCATCAATATTCCACACCCCCGCGAAGTTGGCGTTCGTAAACGTCCCCGTGTGCGCCACCAGCAGGTCCAGCCCCGCCGGCTGCGTGCTGAACGCCGTCGTCGTAAACTCATTGAGCGCCAGCAGGTCCCCACGCGAATTCAGGCCCCCCGCAAAATTCGTCACCGTCGCCACCCCCGTCCCGTTCGGCTGCGTCGTCACCGACAGGTTCACCGTCCCCGGGACCACGTTGTACACGCTCCCGCCGCCCGACGACACCACCTGCAGCACGCTCCGCTGCGTAAAAGACCCCGTCGTCACGTTCCCGTTCCCGTCCAGCGTCAGCGACCCCGTCTTGTCAATCCCGTACAGCGCCATGTCCCCCGACACATCCACCACCGGATTCCGCGCCGGCCGCCCCACGTCGCTCGTCAACACCGTCACCCCGCCCGCGCCCGTCGGCGTATCCAGCAGAATCGTCCCCTGCCCCGCTGCAATCCGCCCGCTCAGCGTCTCGCGCACCCCGTTGCTGAACACCAGCTCCATCTCCAGCGAGCCGTCCGCATTCACCAGGTACGACCCGCTCGCCGTCACGTACACCCCGTTGCTGTTCACCAGCCCCGTGATCCCGTTCGGATTCGACCCCAGCCCCAGCGACAAATGCCCCAGCAGCCCGTTCGCATTCAGCGACCACCCGCCCCGGATCGTGTCCCGCGTGAAATTCGCCGGCGACGTGTCCCGCACCCCGATCAGGAATTCCGACACGCTGATGTTGTTCCCGAAATCCTGCGTGTTCGCCGTGATCGTGTCCTTCGAATTGTTCATCGTGAACACCAGCGTCTCGCCGTTCGACAGCGTGAGCGACCCCGTCCCGTTCTGCCGGATCACCGCCGACCCCGTCACGCTCACCGTGTTCCCGTTGTTGAAGGTCAGCGACCCGCTGATCGCCCCCGCCCGGTTGATGTTCACCGTTGCCCGATACTTCTCGGCCGCAAACATCCACGTCCCCACCAGGTCCCCCGCCGAATAATTGTTCGCCGAATTCAGCACCGCAAAATTCAACCCGGCCACCCCCACCGGCACCCCGTTCGCCAGCCCCACGTCACTGAATGCGATCGCGTCGTTCGCCGGATCCGCCACGCCCGCCCACGGAAAATTGTCCCCCGACACCTTCCCGATCGTCACCGGAAACGACGACTGCAGGTCCGTGAACGAAAACGAATCCGCCGGCTTCGCCAGGATCCCCGGCGCCGACACCAGCGTCTTGGTCCCGTTGAACGTGTTCCATTGCCCCGTCTGGATCGCCCCGATCTCCGTCAACCTCATGCTCCCCGACCGCCCCGCCGCGTCAAACGTCCAGTTCCCCAGCAGCGTCGACGACAACAGCACCCGCGTTTCCAACGCGTCCAGGTAATTCCGCGAGCCATTGCCCGATACGCGAGATTTGCGCGCCGATTGCCCGAACAGCCGTCCCGCCATGGTCGTTCCCTCTCGAAGAAGTGTCACAGAAAATGGCCGCCGGCGGCCGCAGAGCGCAACGCCGCATCGGACCTGCCATCAGTTTATCGCTGTTGTATACGAGACCTCCGCAACCGGCAACAGAATTCGGCCTATCGCGAAAGCCCCAGCAGGGGTCCCGCAGCCAGATCGCCGTTATCTTCGGCCAGGCCGGTCCCGGATTACGAAGAAATGGACGCGACCGCACCAGCTTTCTTGCATCACCCTTCCCCGATCTGCGTCTTTTGCCATGGAGGTAACCCCATGACCCCCGAACAAGCACTCCAGGCATACGCCGCCCGCCACGACGCCGAAGCCTTCCGAACGCTCGTCGAGGAATACCAGGGCCTCGTCTACTCCGCCGCCAGCCGCCTCCTCAAAACCCGCGAAGACATCGAGGACGTCAGCCAGCAGACCTTCCTCAAACTTGCCCAACGGGCGGGCACCATCCGCGAAAACCTCGCCGGGTGGCTCCATGCCACCGCCGTCACCACCGCCCTCGACCGCATCCGCAGTGATTCCACCCGCCGCCGCCACGAAGACCGCCTCCTCGTCCCCAAAACCGACGCCCCGCCCGCCGAATGGTCCGAATTGAGCGCCATCATCGACGAAGAAATCGCCCGCCTCCCCCCCGATGCCCGCGACCTCATCGTCGCGCACTTTTTGCACGGCGAATCCCACCGCGCCATCGCCGACCGCACCGGCGTCAACCAATCCACCATCTCCCGGCGGATGGAACAGGCCGTCGAAAAATTACGCAACCGCCTGACAAAACGCGGTTTCGGCGGACTTGGAACCGGTGCTGCGGCATTCGCCGGCTTGCCCAAAGCAGCCGTGCCCGCCCGCGTCACCGCAGAACTCGCCAAAGTCGGTCTCACCGGCGCCGGCGCCACGACCGCGGCCATCCCTCTTACATTCGCCATCGCCGCCATCCTCGCCATCGCCGCCGCCACCTTCGTCGGCATCTGGCTTCTGCGACCCGGCAAGCCCCCGACACCCGTCGTCGCCGTCCCCGCCTCCGCCCCCGCAGCAACGCCTCCCGCCACCGCCCCGGCCATTCCACCCGCCTACGCCCTTGCCCCCGGCGAGGAACTCCGCCGTGTCTCGCCCCCGTTTCCGCCGGAACGCCAGGCCCTCCTTAAATCCGCGGCGCACATGGTCTCCGACCTAAAATTCGTCAAAGGCCTTGTCCTTTACGAGAACAACGGCAAGCTCGTCGTCGGCGGCACGGAAGGAGCCGCTCAAACCACGGAAGGCTTTCTTCGCTACACCCTCCGCCTCCACTGGTTCCGCTACGAAAACCTCGACCAGCTCCCCTGGTCCTCCAGCGGCGTCGACTGGGTCGTGCGCGGCACCCTCCGCGAAGAAGAAAACGTTCCACAACGCCTCGCCGCCTTCGCCAAGATCGCCTCCGCCGACCTCGGCGCCGATGTTCATTTTGAATCGCACAAAGTCACCCGCCCCTGCATCGTGGTCAAAGGAAAACTGCGGCGCCAGACCTGGCAGAACTCCAATGGCGTTCACACCGTCATGATTTGCTTGCGAAAGCCCACCGCCGCCGACTGGGAACGCTGGAAACAACGGGAGCCCGGCGAATGGATGAACGACTTCCAGGATGTTGGATGGATCCTTGATGCGCCCTTCATGCCGGAAAAATCGAGCTATGTCGGCGAAGCGTTCAATATCCTCAACGACGCCTAGCACCTGAAACACACCCAAGACGGATACAAGGAAAAACTCCAACAGATCCTCGCCAACGTTCAGGACCAGGTCGGCGGCGAATGGTCGGTCGAAGACCGCGAAATCGACGTCTGGTACCCCGTCGTCAAGTGAGAGCCGCCGCACCCGGTCAAGAGGTGCCACAACTCAGACCCCGAGCCCCAGACCCCAGACCCCCGGACCGCCCGCCCTCACTGCCCCAACGCATCCCCCCTCACCCCCAGCGTCGCCATCACCCGGTTCGCCGCCCCCGTCTCCCCAATCCCCTGCAGCTTCTCCGCATACATCGCCCCCACACGAAACCAATTGCTCTGCCGCATGAACGGCCCCGCCATGTCTTCCGGCTTCTGAATCTTCGCCCACGACTGCTGGTACAACATCGCCACCTTCTTCTTATCCGAAAGCAACTCCTCCGCCTTCGCCAAAGCCGGTATCACAAACGGCCCCGCATTGCAGAACCGGTCAATCACCTGCAGGTACAACCGCCCCGCCTTCTCCTTCTGCCCCCGCTTCTCCCACAATTCCGCCTCGTTCATCAAAATCTCCGCCGACAAATCCGCCCGCCCCGTGAACTTCGTCAACGCCGCCTGCCACAACTTGTCCTGCTCCACCGGATCCGCCACCGTCCCGATCATCGGCTCCAGCACCGTCAACGCAAAATCCGGATACTTCTCCCCGCACATCTTCAACAGCACATTGCTCCACAACGCCTTCTCCGGCGTCGTCAGCTTGTTGTCCTGCGCCAGCTCCGCCACCGTGAACCACGCCGGCCGATACGCCTTGTTCTGGTTCAACGCCGCCTGCAATAGCCCCAGCACCGCCTCCGTCGTCGGCCTCCGCGGCGCCTTCAACGCATCGCTCGGCGCTGTCGCAAACGCCGCCGGCGCCAACGCCCCCTCCTTCTGCGACGCATCCATCGCATTCGCCAGCCGCAACGCCGCATCCGTCAACGCCACCGCCGCATGCCGCTCGTTCTGCGTCTTCCCGATCATCTCCGCCGACAGCGACACATACGCATCCGGTATCTCCCGCCGCGTCTGCGGATCCTCCACGCTCCCACGCACCCCGCGGTACTCCTCGTACCGCCCCACATCAAAATTCCAGAAACCCGCCGGCCCGCCCCCGTACCCCGCGCGCGGCCGCGCCTGCAGAAACCCCACCCACGCATGCCCCACCTCCGCACTGCTCGCCGTCGTGTACGTCGTCGGCACCCCAATCGCCTTCCCCACCTCCATCGCAAAAAACGCCTGGTCCGCGCACACCCCCCCAAACTTCAAAATGTTCGGCAAATTAAAGCCCGCCGCATCCACCCGCTTCGCCGTCCCCTTCCGAAAACTCTCCTCATCATATTGAATGTCGAAAAAATGCTTCCCCACCGCGTTGTCCCCCGCATACCGCCGCAACGCCCACTCCATCTCCGGTATCGACGACGTCTCATCCACCACGTACATCAGCAATTCCGCCGGCACGTTCTTGATCGGAAACAGCATCCGCTTCTCGTTCGCCGTGTAATACTCCCAGATCGCCACCGCGTCCGGCGACACCGTCTTGTTCTCGTTGATCCGCCGTTCAAACGGCCGGTCCTGCACCACGCACAATGCCGCAGTGAGCTGCGCGTACTTGTTCAACTCCTCCCCATGCTTCTCCCGCAGTTTGTCGAGAAGCGCAAAAGACGTCGCCGCCTGTTTGTCATCATTGATCAAAAACACCAGCGTCCGCGCCAGCGTGTCGTTCGCACGCAGGTACTTCAGCAGCCCCATCCGCTGCTGCGCATCCTTCACCTGCCGCAGTTCGTGCACCATCCGCGCCGCAAACGCGCCGTCCCGAAACGCATCCAGCGACTGCTCCGGCGCCGTCAGCACCACCTGGTCGAACATCCGCACCAGGTGGTCCTCCGCTTCATCCCACTTCCCATTCGATTCCAGCTCCCCCAGGATCTCGTTCACGCGCGATTTCGTTGCATCGTTCATCGTCCGCGGCGGCGCAACCCCCGCCCCCGCGCACGCCGCCGCCACCACCGCAAAAACACCTAGCCGTCGATACACGCACTTCATGGACGCAGCATCTCCAATCGGACCGCCGCTTGCAATAACAATCTCGTCCGGGTGAACCGCCCGACAAGGTGTCCGCCTTACTGCTCAGCTTGTCGCGGTCGTGTGCCATGCTCAGGCAAGGGCCCTCGGGCACGCTCGTCTGACGCATCGCACATCGCCAAACGTCATTCTACCTCGCGCAGAAGTGCCCTCCGCCCAAAAATTATTCCCGCTGTGTACGCCTTTTGCTGAGCAGTGCCACCGGGATGTCTCGCCGCCGACCCTACACCGGCCCCACAGATCTCCCCCAACCGTTTCCCTCATCGCCCTACCGCCCAAGGAGGCCCTCATGAAACGCATTCTCTTGCTCGAAGACCAGGACATCACCCGCCGCAGCCTCGCCACCCTCCTCTCCGCCGAGGGACACACCGTCATGGTCGCCAAAAATGCCCTCGAAGCCCAGGCCCTCTGCGCCACCAGCGACCCCGACGTCGCCATCGTCGATATCCAGCTCCCCGGCCTCCACGGCGATGAATGGGCCCTCTACCTCAAGGAAATGTCCCCCGATACCCGCATCATCTTCGTCTCCGGCAAGCCCGGCCTCGCCGGCCTCGACCGCTACGGCCCCGACGTCCACTTCCTCCACAAACCCTTCTCCCCCCAACAACTCCTCTCCCTCATCAACGAAAACTCCCCCGTCGGCTCCTGACCCTTAACCCGGCACGCACCACCCCCACGACGCCCGCCGCCTCGGGCGGCGCGGGGCATTGCAGCACACCACCAGCAACACACATGACCCACCCATCCCCACACCCCCCGCGCCCGCCCTACCGCATCGGCTTCGTCCTCGAACAAACCCTCGGCCACGTCGTCCACGCCCAGCTCCTCCAGCACTACACCGCCCTCGACCCCGCCATCGACCCCGTCTTCATGCCCATCCTCCCCTGGGTCGAAGACCGCTACAACCGCATCCCCGGCATCCGTTCCAACTGGACCCTCCTCGCCAGCCTCCGCGCCCGCGATGCCGTCCGCAAAGCCCACCGCGAAAAACCCTTCGACGCCCTCTTCTTCCACACCCAGGTCACCGCCCTCTTCGCCGCCCCCTTCATGCGCCGCCTCCCCACCGTCGTATCACTCGACGCCACCCCCCTCAATATGGATTCCCTCGCCGCCGCCTATTCCCACAAGGTCGGAAAGAGCCGCACCCTCGAATCCCTCAAAAACCGCCTCAACCGCCGCGTCTTCTCCCGCGCCGCCCACCTCGTCACCTGGAGCGACTGGGTCCGCCAGTCCCTCCTCCACGACTACCGCATCCCAACCGACCACATCACCGTCATCCCCCCCGGCGTCGACCCCGCCCGCTGGGAGATCCACCGCGACCCGCCCCCCGCCCCCTCCTCCGACCAACCCCCCACCCCCCTCCGCCTCCTCTTCGTCGGCGGCGAATTCAACCGCAAGGGCGGCCAACTCCTCCTCGACGCCTTCCGCCAATCCCTCCACAAAAACTGCCGCCTCGACATCGTCACCCGAGACCCCGTCGATACCGCCGGCCTCCCCAACATCCACGTCCACCACGGCATCTCCGCCAACTCCCCCGAAATGCTCGCCCGCTTCGCCAACGCCGACCTCTTCATCCTCCCCACCCGCGGCGACATGCTCGCCCTCGTCATCATCGAAGCCATGGCCGCCTCACTCCCCGTCATCACCACCCGCGTCGGCGCACTCCCCGAAGCCGTCATCGACAACCACACCGGCCTCCTCATCCCCCCCGACAACCTCCCCGCCCTCATCGCCGCCGTCCAGAAACTCGTCGCCGACCCCACCCTCCGCCACCACATGTCCACCGCCGCCCGCACCCGCGCCCAATCCCTCTTCGACGCCGCCAAAAACTACCCCGCCCTCCTCACCCTCCTCAAACACCTCGCCTCCCGCAAAGTGGTATAATGTGGCAAGCAATACATGGGTCAACGAGGTGCCCGGTGATCACAACCGTTGAAGGAATCGTCGAAAACGGCGCTATCCGCCTGCGGGACCCCATCGAACTCCCCGACAATACCCGCGTCTTCGTCATCATTCCCGACGCAACCCCTCCCGCCCAAATCCGCACCCCCCGCCTTGCCAACCCCCAGCAAGCAGCTGATTTCCGGAAACAGGTTCTGGAGCTCCCCCGCGATGCCAAACTATGACGGCCTCCACTACAATCCGCCGGCGCCCGTCGTTCACGTGACCCTTCGAGAAATCTCCTCCGGCGCGCTTCTCCCCAACGTCCCCCTGCTCATTGATACTGGCGCCGATACCACGCTTCTCCCAAAGAACGCGCTCCAACGCTTGGGTGTCCAATCTCTCCCGAATCAGCATTATCAATTGCTCGGCTTCGATGGCGCGTCCAGCGTCGCCGAAGCCGTAGACCTCGACATGATCTTCCTGAACAAAGCCTACCGCGGTCGCTACCTGGTCATCGATACCGAGCATGGCATCTTGGGCCGCGATGTCCTGGCCGGCGTCGCCCTCGTCCTCGACGGCCCTCAACAAATCTGGTCTGAGCGCCCGCCATCTCCCTGAACCCTCCCACATGCACCGGACGTCCCGCCCTGTCACGGTGCCCTCCACTCCACCAAACCCTTTCGCCCTTCATCCCTAACCCGCCCCCAAGCTCCCATCTTCCCCTGTACAATGCCCCGCACAACGCTCGGACATCCGCCAACGCTTGCGTCGTCGCGACCCGTTCATATAACACATTGCATCCCCCCAACCCCCAAACCCGCAAAGCCGCGGCAGCGGCGCCTGAACTTAGCCCACGGCAAAGCCGTGGGACCAACACGCCGCCCCAACGCCCCAAGCCGCGGAAGCGGCGCTTGAATGCACTCCGCCATATGTGGTTCACCCACGTATAATCACTTCCGCTACACTTGTGGCGCGGTTCGCACGAACCACATTGAAAACTTCTGCGCGATCATGCATTGGATGCTTGCGGGCACCTACGTGGCGTGCGAACTGTTCCACCTTGAGCGGTATCCGAACGAGCAAGCCTTCCGGTTCATTCTCCGCAAGATGACGGATGCGGAACGGTTTGTGCGGGCGTTAGAGGGCGCGACGGGCAAGCGGTTGACGTACGCGGAACTCACCGGAAAGGTGGAAACACCGGTAGGGGCTGCCGTCCTAAGAAACGGTGGAAAAGAGGAAAGAGAAAATCCATTGATCCGGATTGATGGATTAATTACTCTATGGAGTGCATTCGAGAGGTTGGCGTGTTCCGATTTTTCTTGCTCTGTAGTCCGCTGGTGTTAGGATTCGCGAATCGTCCTGTCACTCTTTCGCGAGCAGCCTTGCTACAGGTTCCCTACAGCCAAGAAGAAGCCGATCTCATGGTATCGGTAGAAAAGCTGGCCCCAGCCGTCCAAGAAAACCGTGGAACGGGGGCCGTTCGCCCTGGCGAAGATGGGTTCACGTTCTCGGCCAACGGTGTCGGGTATCCGCAGATTTCGTACGTTGTTGAAGTGATTAAGGCACCAGAGCGGTGCAGCACGGTATACCTGCTGAAAGGTCGGATCGGGGAAAGGCCGCTAGAGGGATTGTGTTCGTATCACATCCACAACGGCCATCATAAAAATCCGCCCGATTTTCCGCCGATTTGGATCGCCACCAGAAAGCCCCACAAGCACGTCTACAATGAGAAGGCTTACAAGCAGAGGAATGTGTGGTGTGCTGTGGCATACGCTCTTGAGGCGACTCGATATGGAAATCCGGCATCTCTTTGGGCCGGTTTCTTGACAGACATGAAGATCAGTTTTGAAGAACGCGATGGGCCTTCGCTTTTCCACGAGGTGACCCGATGAACGCGATTGAAGACTTTGCTTCGCAACTGTGCCCGGACTTGGTGTTGGATGTTGCGGTCCATGATGACCAAAGCTACATCATCACGAGGTTCATGTACCCTGATGGCGATACGGTCAATCTCTACGTTGACGCAATAGAGGGCAGAACTCGCGTGAGTGACATGGGCACAACCCTGTCGAAATTCCGCGAGATGGGAATAACTGTTACTTCGACGCGAAAGGACTTCATTCGCGCGATTTGTGACATTCAAGGCGTTGATTTCGACACTCAAGGCTTGTGCTTCCGAAAAGTATTGGAGCCAGATGCCTTGGGCATTGGCTGTATCGCATTTTGTGAAGCCATAGCAAAAATCTCGAATCTCCAATACGAACAAGCAAGCCGGACCCGATCATCTTTTTTGGAGACATTGGACGGCGTAGTTTCGTCACGAATTGAGATTCCTAAACTGTGCACGGTGGTGCGAGATTGGAACGACCCAGAGATTGACCCATCAGGGCAATTTCGGGTTGATTACAAATTCAACGGTACTGCGCCGCCAAGGCTCTTGTTTGGAGTTGGCAGTACAAGCAAGGCGCTGCGTGCTGTGGAAACTTACGCCTTTTTCCTCAAAAAAAACCGGATGCGTAGCACACTTGCGGTATTGGACGAAGAGGGCGTGTTGGGTACTGATGCGCAAAATAGACTTGAACAATTAATGCCAACGTTGGTTGGTGTTGCTGGGAACGAGGACCGCATTGCGAAATTTGCGGTAGGTGGTGAGATATGAAAGACGGCAACCCAGGAAAGATAAAGCATCCGAGTTCTCCCGCTTCGACGAAGCCATGGGCAATCTGCTAAAGGCGTCCAAGGTAGACGTGGAGAAGAAGATGGAGCGCGAGAAGAAGGTACGGGAGAAGCGGCGGAAGGCGGGATGAACGAGGACGGAACTAAGCCGCGGAAGCGGCGCTTGAATGCACTCCGCCACACTATATTGATCTACCAACGATCCCCGCCGCCCAACCCCCTTTCACCTGATGCTCCCGCATCTCCCAATCCGATAAAACCCGAAACCACACCAGGCACGGAGTCGCCTCATGTTCCGGCAAGCACGCCCCCTCCTCCTCACCTCTCTCCTCCTCCCCGCCGCCCCAACCCTCGCCGCCCCCCAATACACCATCTCCCTCATCCCCACTCCCCCCGGCGCCCAGCACACCCAGGCCACCGCCCTCAACACCTCCGCCCAAATCGCCGGCTTCAGCGACGCCCCCACCCTCCAGGCCTTCCTCTCCACCAACGCCACCGCCACCACCCTCGGCACCCTCGGCGGCAACTGGTCCCTCGCCTACGGCATCAACAACAATGGCGACATCACCGGCAACTCCACCACCGCCGACCCCGCCTTCACCCAACACGCCTTCCTCTACTCCCACGGAACCATGACCGACCTCGGCTCCCTCGGCGGCGATGCCTGCGGACAAGCCATCAACAACAACACCCAGATCGCCGGCTACTCCTTCCTCCCCGACCGCACCACCCTCCACGCCTTCCTCTACGCCAACGGCGCCATGACCGACCTCGGCACCCTCCCCGGCTACGCGAGCAGCGCCGCCTTCGCCCTCAACAACGCCGGCAACGTCGTCGGCGACCTCGGCAACGCCAACGGCGACCCCGGCCACGCCTTCCTCTACGCCAACAACGCCATCTCCGACCTCGGCACCCTCGGCGGCCCCGCCAGCGCCGCCTCCGCCATCAACGACAACAACCAGATCACCGGCTGGGCCGACGCCCCCGGCACCCTCACCTACACTACCGGCCTCCCCATCACCTTCCCCACCCGACACGCCTTCCTCTACGCCAACAACACCATGCTCGACCTCGGCACCCTCGGCGGCGGCAAAAGCGTCGGCAACGCCATCAACACCGCCGGCGACATCGTCGGCGCCTCCGAATTCCTCCCCAACAACTTCTCCACCCACGCCTTCCTCTACACCCACAACACCCTGCTCGACCTCAACTCCCTCATCGACCCCGCCTCCGGCTGGACCCTCTCCGCCGCCACCGCCATCAACGACCACGGCCAAATCATCGGCACCGGCACCCTCAACGGCCAAGACGCCCCCTTCCTCCTCACCCCCACCCCCGAACCCGCCTCCCTCGCCCTCACCGCCCCACTCCTCCTTCTCCTTATTCGCAAAAAAACATGGAACTGAGTAGATTGCCAACCCCGCGCACACACTTTGGCATTCTACTCTTTGGCACTCTTCCCCCCTGACCCCCAAATCCCACGATTATTGGCCGTCCATTGTCCCGCTGACCGAAGAAGGCTACAGTGGACCCTTTACAGTTGCGGGGGACCACACGCCCCGGCAGGAGGCCCGGGCAAAGCTGTACAGCCAGACCGCGGAGCGCGCCATGTCCACCAACAAACGCAAAGAAGCTGCTGCCCTCTTCGAACTCCTCGACAAGAGCACCCTCAAAGTCCCCAAAGGCGGCTCTCTCAAAATCCCCGCCTGGTGGTCCAGCAAAACCAACCCCGCACCCACCGCCCCGCCCCCCCCCGCCAACGTTCCCTCCATGCCCGCCCCCCGCCCCGCCGCCCACAATGCCCCCGCCACTCCCCCAGCGCACCCCCCCGCGCCCGCCCCCGCCCCGCAACCCTCCCCCCAACACAAACTGTTCGATCCCCCCCCGGCAGACGCCCCTCCGGCCCTCTCCCCCAGCATCCGCCCCCCCGACCCCATCATGGGCGACCACGCCCCCGGCCTC
>JBQCGD010000072.1:0-18823 GCA_051955985.1 Phycisphaerae bacterium
CCACTTGCCGCTCCTGCTTCTCCACCCCCCCCACCGCAGCCATCCCCCTCGCTCCCCCCGCAACAATCACAGAAACCACGATGTATGCAAATTTATTAATATGTCTCATCGACTTCGCGCACCTTCCTTAAAGCTCCAACCGGCACCAACACTCCTCCCGATCCCCCCGGCCATGCAGCCGATTATCCCGCGGAACCACCACCCTCTCCACCAGCTTCGCCCCCCCACTTCCTCATTCCCCCCATCCGTCATCTAAATTCGATTCCTCATCCTCCTTCCTCATTCCCCCCCCCGGCTTCACCGCAAACACCTTCACACTCGCCGCATACTCATTCACATCATACTTCCGCAAAATCTCCCCCAACCCCTCATGCACATCCTTCTCCCCTTCCGCCGGCGAACAACAACTCGGCCCGCAACACCCCTCCTCCGCCACCCCCAGCGACACCGACTTCTTCCCCATCCCCGGCGAACAGCACCCCGACTGCAACTCCATCTTCCCGTACGCATTCAAATCCGCACCGCTGTCCACCACCACCACATGCGAAAAACCCGCCCGCTCCAGCCCCGCACGATACGCCTCAATCTCGATCGCCCCCGCAATGCACCCCACCAGCGCCGCCACGCTCTCCTTCAATTTCCCCGGCAACTCCTTCTTCAACGCAATATCGCTCACCGCCACCCGCCCCCCCGGCTTCAACACCCGGAAAATCTCCCGAAACACCGCCTCCTTGTCCGGCGCCAGGTTGATCACGCAATTGCTCGTCACACAATCCACCGTCCCCGCCTCCACCGGCAACGCATCAATCCGCCCCAATCGAAACTCCACATTCCCAAACCCACCCTCCGCCGCCCCCGCCCGCGCCCGCTCCACCATCGCTTCCGTCATGTCAATCCCAATCGCCCGCCCCGTCGGCCCCACCTTCTTCGCCGCCAGAAACACATCCAACCCGCCTCCGCTCCCCAGGTCCACCATTACCTCCCCCGCGCGCAAATGCGCCGTCGCCACCGGATTCCCGCAACTCAACCCCATGTTCGCCGCCGCCGGAATGGACGCCAACTCCTCCGCCGTATACCCAAACGCCTCCGCCACCGCCCGCACCCCCGCATGCGCATTGGTCAACGCACTCTCCGCCACCGCCCCATACTTCGCCTTCACCACGTTCTCAATCTCCGACATGTGCGCACTCCTTCAAAAAAAAGCTGCTGTTTACCGGACAACGTTCCCCACCGTCGGACACGACGCTCCACCCCCAACCGCCGTCGTATCCACCGCCCCGAAATACCGCCGCTGAAAATACAACGCCACATTCACCAGCCCAATCAATGCCGGCACCTCCACCAGCGGCCCGATCACCGCCGTGAACGCCTCCCCGGAATTGATCCCGAACACCGCCACCGACACCGCGATCGCCAGCTCAAAATTATTGCCCGACGCCGTGAACGCCACCGTCGCCGTACGCGAATAATCCGCCCCCACCTTCCTCCCCATCCAGAAGCTCACGAGAAACATCACCAGAAAGTAAATCACCAGCGGAATCGCGATCCTCACCACATCCAGCGGCAGCCGCACGATCAAATTCCCCTTCAGGCTGAACATCACAACAATCGTGAACAGCAGCGACACCAGCGTCACCGGACTGATCTTCGGTATGAAACTCCCTTCGTACCAACCCCGCCCCTTCGCTTTCACCAGAACCAGCCGCGTCAGCATCCCCGACAGAAATGGAATCCCCAGGTAGATAAACACGCTCCGCGATATCTGCCCGATCGATATATCCACCACCGATCCCTTCAACCCAATCAGCGGCGGCAGCAGCGTGATGAAAAACCACGCGTACACGCTGAAAAACAACACCTGAAAAATGCTGTTCAACGCCACCAGCCCCGCCGCGTACTCCGAATCCCCCTTTGCCAGTTCGTTCCACACAATCACCATCGCAATGCACCGCGCCAGCCCGATCATGATCAACCCGATCATGTACTCCGGATACCCCCGCAGAAACAACACCGCCAGCCCGAACATCAGCACCGGACCGATCACCCAGTTCTGCACCAGCGAAACCGCCAGGATCTTCCAGTTCCGAAACACCCGCGGCATCTCTTCATACCGCACCTTCGCCAGCGGCGGATACATCATCAGGATCAACCCGATCGCAATCGGAATGTTCGTCGTCCCCGCCTGGAACTGATTGATAAACCCCTCGACCCCCTGTACGAAGTACCCGATCGATACGCCAATCCCCATCGCCAGGAAGATCCACAGCGTCAGATACCGATCAAGAAACGAAAGCCTCTTCGCAATCCCCGCGCCCAAGCTCATCTTGTCACCGCTCATCGTTCACCTCGATTCCGTCAACGCGCCCGGCAACTTCTCCACAAACCCCCGTATCTCATCCCGCACCCGCCGATAACACCCCATCACCTCCTCCTCGCTCTTCGCCTCTTTCGCCAGCGCCGGCGGATCCTCAAACCCCACATGCACCACCTTCGCCCCCAAAAATACCGGACACGTCTCCCGCGCATGCCCGCACACCGTCACCACATAATCAAACCCCACCCCCTCCAGCTCCCGCATATGCTTCGACCGCTGCCCCGAAATATCCACCCCCGCCTCCTTCATCACCGCCACCGCCCGCGCATTCATCCCGTGCGGCTCCACCCCCGCCGAATACGCCTCAATCACCTCCCCCTTCAACGCCCGCGCCCACCCCTCCGCCATCTGGCTCCGGCACGAATTTCCCGTACACAAAAACATCACCTTCAACTTCTTCATCGGCCCTTCCTGTATTCGCTTGCCCATATATATCCGGCCAAAAAAAATCACGTCCCGCAACAATCCCCATCCGCACACGCCCCGCGCCGCCGCCCCAGCTTCGCCGCATCCCGCACCAGCTCCGGCACCTCCTCAAAACAACTCCCCAAACACGCCACCAGCTTCCCATGAAACGCCCCCGTCGCCGGCGCCAACCGATAATGCATCCACAACCCCTCCCGCCGCGCCATCACCAGCCCCGCCCGCCGCAAATACGCCAGGTGCCGCGACACCTTCGGCTGCGACAACCCCAGCACCTCCACAATCTCACAAACACACAACTCCCCCCCGACCAGCAAATGCAAAATCCTCAGCCGCGTCCGATCCGAAAACGCCCGGAACAGCAAATCCACCTTCGGCACTCTGGCAACCGTCTTCATATACGCACAAGCATATATACTCTCCCCTCGCCACGCAACCTCCCCCCTGAAACGCAAAACCCCACGCACTCCCCGCGTGGGGTTTCCCCCCCTTCACTCATTCGGGACCTCTGAAAAATCCCAAGCCCACGGCTTCCACGCCGTGGGGATTGTGGACTCTCGCCGCGCCAAGCCGTCTTTCTCGATTTTTCAGAGATCCGATCCGTCATCCGAATTTGACTCCTCCTTCCTCATTCGAATTCCGTCTTCCCTCACGGCACCCCCGCCTTCTCCACCGCCTCCCCCAACTCCCGCTGAAATTCCCCCACGCACTCCTCCCGTGTCGACAACCCCGCATCCTTCCGCGGCCCCACCACAAACGTCTCCGGCGCCAACCCCACCAGCGGCCCCACCGCATCATACGCCCGCCCCGCAAACCCCTCCGCCGTTTCCGCCCTCGCCTTCTGCTCCAGTGCCATCCGCACCTCAAAATGCGTGTCATGCCCCGTGTGCTCCCCGTACGACACTCCCGCCGCATCCAGCAACGCATTCGCGCCGCCCATCGTCACCGGCAACTCGCACAACCCCTCCGCCACAAACTCCTTCTCCGGCACCGCCACCACGTAGCTCACCTGCATCCCGCTCTCCCGCACCTCCCCCACCTTCATATACCGAAAATGCAGCCGCGCCCGCGGATCCATCATGAACACCGTCAACCCCTCATCGTCCGGCGTCTCCTTCAACGCGTCCCGCACCTCCCCGTTCGGCCGGCTCGAACACACGATGTGATAACACCCCGCCCCATCCATCACCGCCTCGTGCACCGCAAACACCGCCCCCATCGTCTGCCGCGTGAACACCGCCCCCTCTATAGGATATTTCCCCTCCAGGTACTCCCGCGCATTCACCGTCCTCGCGCCCGCTATCTTCGGCACGTCGAAAAAGCCCGCCGGCACCACCGGGTCGTACGCCAGCGTCACCGAAAACACCTTCGTCTGCACCCGCATCGGCCGATGCGTCCCCGCATCCACCAGCACCAGCGGACCCTCCGTCGGCAACGTCCCCTTCGCCTCCCCGTTCTGCACATCAATCGCCCCCGGCACCAGCCGATACGCCTCACACTTCACCCCTTCCACCTCCCCATCCGATCCCGCCTCCCGCACCGCGCCCCCTTTCCGAATCCCCTCCAGGTTCGCATCCAACTCCTTCAACTCCGCCGCCGCATCCTTCTGCGGCTTCTTCTGCAGGATCAACGTCCCCCCCTCCCGATAATCCCACTCCGTCCCCCCCACCGTCAGATGCGTCGCCGCCCACCCCGGCCCCTCCGTCTTCTGCACCACCGCCTGCTCCGCACGATTGAAATAAATCGTGATCAACAGGCCCCCGTTCGCCGTCCGCGTCGTCCCCCGCACGATCTTCACCCCGCTCACATCAAAGTCCGGCACATGCCCCACCGCCGCACTCGCCGCGATCACCGGCGTCGTCGCCACCGCCGGCCCCACATGCCCGCTGATCCCAAACGCCGTCACCCCGGCCGCCAGCACCGCCGCCGCAACACCCGCCCCGACCTTCATCGCAAAAACCTTCTTCATCGCCGAAACCCCTTTCAAAATAAGTTCCGTTCTCCCGGACAAGCCGCCCTCCAGAGCAGCCGCACTCTTCACCGCCACCTGCGCCGGCGCCGCCTCCGTCGCCCGCGCCCCCACCAGCGCCCCCACCGCCCCCGCCGGCATCGCCACTCCGAGCCTCACGCGCAACCGCCCCACCGCACGATTCACCCGCTTCTGCGCCGCCATCTCCGTGATCGCCAGCGACTCCGCAATCGCCGCGTGCGACATCCCCCGATAAAACCGCAAAATCACCACCTCCCGATCCGCCCCACTCAGCTTCCCCAGCGCCGCATCCAGCCGCGGCGCCATCTCCGCCCACGCCTCCTCCCCGCCCTCTCTCATCAATTCATTCATCATGCTCGCCGCCCGCCGTTCATGCTTCCGCCGCCGCCGCTCAATCTTCAACGCCGACGCACACGCATACCGCGCCGTCCTAAACAACCATCCCGAAATCGATACCGAAGCCGAAAACCCCGCCCCCTTCCGCGCCAGCATCACAAACACCGCCTGCGTCACATCCTCCGCCAGCCCCGGATCCCCCACCTGCCGCCTGCACGCGCTATACACCCAATCCACATGCCGCCCCACCAACTCCCCAAACGCCTCCCCCGACTTCTCCCCCACATACCGTTTCAATAGCTCATAGTCCGTCATCGAATCGCGTCTCCTCTACCCCATCATGGACGACGACCCAAAAACCAGACACCCCTCTCCCAATTTTTTTCGGCCTCCCCACTCTCCGGAACGACGCCCGCCGCCTCGGGCGGCGCGGAGCAACGCGCATCGCCCGCGCAATCCCCCGGAAACTCCCCTTCACTACCGACCGAGCAACTTCCCGATCTCCCCCTCCAACTCCTTCACATCCGCGCCCTCAAACTTCCCCCCGACCTTCCCCTCCCGGTCAATCAGCACCACTATCGGAAAATACAAAATCCCATGCTCATCCGACGTCCGCTTCTTCCCCTCCTTCTTCTCTCCCGACGTCAGCGCCACCGCAAACCCCGCCTCCTCCCACCCCGCACGCGCCTTCTTCACCATCCCCATCTTCTCCCCATACTTCGCCACCGTATCCACCTCCCCGCTCTCATCCTCATGCACCCCGATCACCACCAGCCCCTTCTCCCGTAACTTTCCACGCAAAGCTCCCCGGGCAACCGCCATCCCTTCCCCAACGATCTTCGTGGTCTTCGTCCCTTCGTGACTTCGTGTTTACGTCGTCGGGGGGAGCGGGGGGGGGAGCCCGGGCACCCTCACAGCTCCAACCGATACCGACACTTCTGCCGATCCCCCTGCCCATACAGCGGATTATCCCGCGGCACCATCACCGTCTCCACCAGCTTCGCCCCCAGCCGCTCGCATGTCCGCCGCGATGCCGCGTTCTCCGGATTGCACGTGATCCACACCACCTTGTGCTCATGCGCCCGCGCCAACGGCAACAGCAGCCGGCACGCCCGCTCCGCATAATGGCGCCCCCGCGCCGGCGGCAACACGTGATAGCCGATATGCCCCAGATAAAAATCCAGGTTCGGCGAATGACCGATCCGCAACGAAACCGACCCCGCAATTACCACCCCGGCCCCCGTCAACCCCCCGCCAGCGCCCCCACCACCCCCCATCAAACCTCCACCCGCGCCCCCGCTCACGCCCACCACTCCTCCGCCCGCACCCGCACTCACCCCCGCCACTCCCCCAACCGCACCCCCACTGAACCCCGCCACTCCCGCGCCCGCGCCCTCGCTGAACCCCCCCAACCCCTCACCCGCGCCCCCACCGCCCCCCGCCAGCCCCCCGCCATTCCCCCCCCGTCCCCCGCCCGAATCATTCCGAATCCGCATCCAAAACGTGTACCCCGGCGCAATCCCCCGCCCCGCATCCGGCCCCGTCCGCCCACGCGGATTCTGCGAAAGAAACGTCATCAACGTCTCCCGCGTCGTCTGCGCCTGCGCCGGCATGTCCCGCCGCGTAAGCGGGTGGTGACAAGCACTTAGAACCGCATCCACATACCGCACCTCCGGCTCCACAAGCTCCAGCTCATGGTCCACCAGCGTCATCAGTCGGGAAGCGTCCAGAAAAGGAAATGCCGACGGCTTCATGCGCTCAGTCTAATCGACCACCCCATCCACGTCACCGCCCCCTACCCCCCCACCTCATAACTTCCGCGGTGACCTGTTCTTATCGATGATCGCAAAGAAAATGATCCCAAACGCAATGCACCGCATGCTGTACAACATCGGATGCCGCGCATCCTCCGGCGCATCCCCAAACCGCTGCGCAATAAACACCATCAACAGGTTGCTCAGCGCCAGCACCCCAAACGCAATCGAAAACCACAAAAACAGCCGATCCGCCGTCTTCTTGTAAAACCGGGCAAAAAGCAACGAAACCACGGCCGAAAGCGCAAAAACCGTCCCCGTCAGGAACGAATAGAGGACCGATACCAGCGTTGGCATGAAAAAACTCCGATCACTCGGCATCCCAGATCAGGCCGAACAGCAGCACCCCGAGCGCCGCCGCATAAATCAACGCACGGGGAATACGCAAATCCACGTCGGGACCCGGGAAAATGATCACATCAATATAAAGCAGCACATTGTTGATCGTCAGCAGGATAAAACAGATCAGGCTCCACAACAGAATTCGCGCCCGGTTCCGCAGATACGCCCGCCCAAGCAGCACCACGCAGGCGAACGAAGAGATCAGGCAGAGAATATAGACCGCTTCACCCAGCATTTGGATCCTTTCGTGGCGGGTCTTGCCGGATCCGGAACGCGTCAGAGAACACGCGGATCTTGTCCACCGGTTTCGCGAAGATCAGCCCGATCACCGTGACACGCCGCACCAGGTAGGCCTGTGCAAGCGCGTGGGTCCCCCGCGCCAGGTCCTCCGACGCCGGCGCAAAAAAGTAGTTGTCTGATTCGGGAGGATCTCTCTTCACGAGCCCGCTGCTGGCCAGCCCCGTCAACTGCTGCAGCGCCCCGGAGGCTTCAATTCTCAATTCCCGCGCAATAGCCGCAGGGGTCCATGCTTGCGCTGGATTGGTGTGCAGCAGCAAGAGGATTTCCAGTTGCGCAACCGACTGGATGTGCGCACTGATAAATTGATGGATCGCCGGATCTAATTCCTCGTTCGGCACATACGCCCCATTACATCTAAAGTCGTGCCGAGGCAGGCTCGCAACATGCGTGCCTCCGCATGACCTGAATCAGGATCTTCGCGAAAAACGCTGATATTTGCCCCTCCGTGGACGCATCGTCATATCGCCACTATGTCGTAGGTGAAGTCATTAACGCCAACTTGCCGCAGGCTCGCCGTTCACACGGCCACCCCATATATGCTGTAACTCGCGAATTCCCACCGTTCTGCAGCTACCAATCGTGAATTATAGCTGGGCTGAAATAATGACATGACTTTTGCTTGCGACTCCTCATCGTTTTCTGCGCACAGTCGTTTGCCTCTACTGAACCAGGAGCTCCCCCTATGACCGACATGCTTCGCCCACCGCAGCCGGTGGCCAAACCTGTGACCCCCAAACCCGCCCGAAAGCCCGCCTCGGTCAAAGCTCCCGCGTCATCCACCAAATCGCGAAAAACCTCCAACGGCCATTTCAGCAAGGCGGACGGTCAGGCGTCCAAACGCAACGGCCATTCCGGCCGGAACGGCTCCTCCCCCGTCGCCGCAGCAACCGCAGTACCCGCCGCCCGCATGGCCGCTGAAGGAGAATCACTCGATCGCCGCGAACTCCTCGCCGCTTTAACCGCCCTCACGAAGGGCGACTTCACCGCTCGCCTGCCCCTCGGCCTCGAAGGTCTCGACGGAAAAATCGCAGAAGCGTTCAACGACGCCATCGAGCTCAACCAGCGCATGTCGCAGGAGTTCGAACGCCTCAGCCGCGTCGTCGGTAAGGAAGGGCGCATTTCGGAACGTGCCTCCATCGGCCCCGTCCAGGGCGCCTGGGCCGCCAAAATCACCGCCATCAACGCACTGATCAGCGACCTCGTCCACCCGACCTCCGAAACCGCCCGCGTGATCGGCGCCGTGGCAAAGGGTGACCTGTCGCAGACCATGGCCCTCGAAATCGAAGGCCGGCCCCTGCAGGGCGAATTCTTACGAACCGCCAAAACCGTCAACACGATGGTGGACCAGCTCTCCTCCTTCGCCTCCGAAGTGACCCGCGTGGCCCGTGAAGTGGGCACCGAAGGGAAGCTCGGTGGCCAGGCAAAGGTGAAAGGCGTCGCCGGCACCTGGAAGGACCTCACCGACTCCGTGAACTCCATGGCAGGCAACCTGACCGCACAGGTGCGTAACATCGCTGCCGTGACCACCGCCGTGGCCAACGGCGACTTGTCCAAGAAGATCACCGTCGACGTGAAGGGCGAAATTCTGGAGCTTAAAAACACCATCAACACGATGGTGGACCAGCTCCGTTCGTTCGCTTCCGAAGTGACGCGCGTGGCCCGTGAAGTGGGTACGGAAGGGAAACTTGGCGGCCAGGCAGACGTGAAGGGTGTGGCGGGAACCTGGAAAGATTTGACCGACTCTGTGAACTCGATGGCCGGCAACCTCACCGGCCAGGTGCGTAACATCGCCGCCGTGACCACTGCCGTGGCGAATGGCGACCTCTCGAAAAAGATCACGGTCGACGTGAAGGGCGAAATTCTCGAACTCAAAAACACCATCAACACGATGGTGGACCAGCTCAACTCCTTCGCCTCCGAAGTGACCCGCGTGGCCCGTGAAGTGGGTACCGAAGGAAAACTGGGTGGGCAGGCGGAAGTGAAGGGGGTCGCGGGAACCTGGAAGGATTTAACGGACTCCGTGAACTCGATGGCCGGCAACCTCACCGGCCAGGTGCGTAACATCGCTGCGGTGACCACGGCCGTCGCAAAGGGGGACCTCTCGAAGAAAATCACCGTCGACGTGAAAGGCGAAATCCTCGAACTGAAAAACACTATCAACACGATGGTGGACCAGCTTTCTTCGTTCGCGGCAGAAGTGACACGCGTGGCCCGTGAAGTCGGTACCGAAGGGAAACTCGGCGGCCAGGCAGACGTGAAGGGCGTCGCCGGCACCTGGAAAGACCTCACCGATAACGTGAACCTGATGGCCGGCAACCTGACCTCGCAGGTGCGCAACATCGCCGACGTGACGAAGGCCGTCGCCAACGGCGATCTTTCGAAGAAAATCACCGTCGATGTGAAGGGCGAAATCCTGGAACTCAAAAACACCGTCAACACGATGGTGGACCAGCTCTCCTCCTTCGCGGCGGAAGTGACCCGTGTGGCCCGTGAAGTGGGTACGGAAGGCAAGCTTGGCGGTCAGGCGGATGTGAAAGGGGTCGCCGGTACCTGGAAGGACCTCACCGACTCCGTGAACTCCATGGCAGGCAACCTGACCGTCCAGCTTCGTGACGTCTCCAAGGTCGCCACCGCCATCGCCAACGGCGACCTCACCCAGAAGATCACCGTCGATGCCCGCGGCGAAATTCTCCAGATCAAAAACGTGATCAACACGATGGTCGATCAGCTCTCGTCCTTTGCGGCAGAAGTGACCCGCGTGGCCCGTGAAGTGGGCACCGAAGGGGAACTCGGCGGCCAAGCCGATGTGAAGGGTGTCGCAGGCACCTGGAAGGACTTGACCGATTCCGTGAACTCCATGGCCGGCAACCTCACCGCCCAGGTGCGTAACATCGCAGCCGTGACCACCGCTGTCGCCAACGGCGACCTCTCCAAGAAGATCACCGTCGCGGTTAAAGGCGAAATCCTCGAACTCAAAAACACCATCAACACGATGGTGGACCAGCTCAACTCCTTCGCCTCCGAAGTGACCCGCGTGGCCCGTGAAGTGGGTACCGAAGGGAAGCTTGGCGGGCAGGCGGAAGTGAAGGGTGTGTCCGGCACCTGGAAGGACCTCACCGATTCGGTGAACTCGATGGCCGGCAACCTCACCGCCCAGGTGCGTAACATCGCCGCCGTGACGACCGCCGTGGCCAATGGCGACCTCTCCAAGAAGATCACGGTCGACGTGAAGGGCGAAATCCTCGAACTCAAGAACACCATCAACACGATGGTGGACCAGCTCTCGTCGTTCGCGGCAGAAGTGACCCGCGTGGCCCGTGAAGTAGGCACCGAAGGGAAACTCGGCGGGCAGGCCGAAGTGCGTGGCGTTGCCGGTACCTGGAAGGACCTCACCGACTGCGTGAACTTCATGGCCGCCAACCTCACCGGCCAGGTGCGTAACATCGCCGCCGTGACCACCGCCGTCGCGAACGGCGACCTGTCGAAGAAAATCACCGTCGACGTGAAGGGCGAAATCCTCGAACTGAAGGAAACCATCAACACGATGGTCGATCAGCTCCGTTCGTTCGCGTCCGAAGTGACCCGCGTGGCCCGTGAAGTGGGCACCGAAGGAAAGCTCGGTGGGCAGGCAGAAGTGCGCGGTGTCTCCGGCACATGGAAAGACCTCACCGACTCCGTGAACTTCATGGCCGCCAACCTCACCGGCCAGGTGCGTAACATCGCCGCCGTGACCACCGCCGTGGCGAATGGCGACCTCTCGAAGAAGATCACCGTCGACGTGAAGGGCGAAATCCTCGAGCTTAAGGAAACCATCAACACGATGGTCGACCAGCTCAACTCCTTCGCGTCGGAAGTGACCCGCGTGGCCCGTGAAGTGGGTACGGAAGGGAAGCTCGGTGGACAGGCCGAAGTCAAAGGCGTCGCCGGCACCTGGAAGGACCTCACGGATAACGTGAACTTCATGGCCGACCGCCTTACCAACCAGGTGCGCGGCATCGCGAAGGTCGTGACCGCCGTCGCCAACGGCAACCTCAAACTCAAGCTGACGGTGGATGCGAAAGGCGAAATCGCCGAACTCGCCGACACCATCAACAGCATGATCGATACCCTCGCCACCTTCGCCGACCAGGTCACCACCGTGGCCCGCGAAGTGGGTGTCGAAGGGAAACTCGGCGGCCAGGCAAACGTGCCCGGTGCATCGGGCACCTGGAAGGACCTCACCGACAACGTGAACCAGCTCGCTGCGAACCTCACCACGCAGGTGCGTGCGATCGCCGACGTCGCCACCGCCGTGACCCGCGGCGACCTCACCCGGTCAATCACGGTTGCCGCGCAGGGCGAAGTGGCCGCGCTCAAAGACAACATCAACGAGATGATCCGCAACCTGAAGGACACCACGCAGAAGAACGCCGAACAGGACTGGCTCAAGACCAACCTCGCCAAGTTCAGCCGCATGCTCCAGGGCCAGAAAGACCTGCTCACCGTCGGCCGCCTGATCCTGTCCGAACTCGCCCCCGTCGTGAGTGCACAACAAGGCGTGTTCTACATGATGGACAACAGCAAGCTGGACGAACCGATCCTCAAGCTGCTCGCGTCCTATGCCTACAAGGAACGCAAGAACATCGACAACAAGTTCAAGCTCGGCGAAGGGCTTGTCGGCCAGTGCGCCCTTGAAAAGGAAAAGATCCTCCTCGCCAGCGTGCCGCAGGATTACATCAAGATCACCTCCGGCCTCGGCGAAGCGACGCCGCTGAACATCATCGTGATGCCCGTCGTGTTCGAAGGCGCCGTGAAGGCGGTCATCGAACTCGCCAGCTTCGAGCACTTCAGCGCCACGCACCAGGCGTTCCTCGATCAGCTCACCGAATCGATCGGCATCGTGCTGAACACCATCGAAGCGAACATGCGTACCGAAGACCTGCTGAAGCAGTCCCAATCGCTGGCCCGCGAACTCCAGAGCCAGCAGGAAGAACTGCAGCAGACCAACCAGCAGCTCGCCGAAAAGGCCCAGCTGCTGGCCGAGCAGAACGTCGAAGTGGAACGCAAGAACCGCGAAGTCGAACAGGCCCGCCAGGCCCTCGAAGAAAAGGCCAAGCAGCTCTCGCTTACTTCGAAGTACAAGTCCGAGTTCCTCGCGAACATGTCGCACGAGCTGCGCACGCCGCTGAACTCGCTGCTCATTCTCTCCGACCAGCTCTCCAAGAACCCCGAGCAGAACCTCACCTCCAAGCAGGTCGAATTCGCCAAGACCATCCACAGCTCCGGCAACGACCTCCTGAACCTCATCAACGACATCCTCGATCTCTCCAAGATCGAATCCGGCACCGTGGTCGTCGACGTCGGCGAACTCGTCATGCGCGACCTGCACGATTACGTCGACCGCACCTTCCGCCATGTCGCCGAAAACAAGAAGCTCGATTTCGAGATCGATCTTGCCCCCACCCTCCCGCGCGTCATTCACACGGATGCCAAGCGCCTGCAGCAGATCATCAAGAACCTGCTCTCCAATGCCTTCAAGTTCACGGAAAAGGGCAAGGTGTCGCTGCGGATCGAAGTCGCCGAACGCGGGTGGAACACCGAAACCGACACCCTCAACCGGGCCAAGCAGGTGCTGGCGATCTCCGTCATTGACACCGGCATCGGCATCTCCACCGACAAGCAGCAGATCATCTTCGAGGCCTTCCAGCAGGCCGACGGCTCCACCAGCCGCAAATACGGCGGCACCGGCCTCGGCCTCGCCATCAGCCGCGAATTGGCACGCCTGCTCGGCGGTGAAATCCGCCTCTCCAGCGCGCCCGGCATGGGCAGCACCTTCACGCTCTACCTCCCCGCGAGTTTCGTCCCCGCCAAGGCGCCCGTCCGCCGCACCGAGGTCGAACATGCGACGCCGGCACTCCCTGTCACGCCGCCGCCGCAGCAGCAGCTCATTCTTCCCGAACCCGCCGCGCAGAGTCTCGTCAACGTCGAAGGCGAATCCGCGGCAACCATCTCCAACCAGCTTTCCGACGACACCAGCAATCTCGTCCCCGGCGAACGCCTCCTGCTCATCGTCGAGAACGACATCAACTTCGCCAGGTTCCTGCTCGATACCGCGCATGAACACGGCTTCAAGGCCGCGGTGGCGACGCGTGGGGCCGTCGCCATCGCCATGGCCCGCGAGCTCAAGCCCGCCGCCATCACCCTCGACATCAACCTCCCCGATATCGACGGCTGGCACGTGCTCAACCGCCTCAAGGACGAAGCCACCACCCGCCACATCCCCGTGCAGATCATCACCACCGAAGAGGAATATCTCCGCGGCCTCCGCATGGGCGCCATCGGCGGGCTCACTAAGCCCATCAAGACCAAGGAAGTCCTGGATGGCACCTTCAACAAGATCAAGGCCGCCATCGAACGCACTTCCCGCCGCGTCCTCATCGTTCACGAAGACGCCGCACAGCGGGCCAATCTCGCCGATTCCATCGGCGGCCCCGATGTCGAAATCATCACCCACGGCGGCGGCAAGGAAGTCCTCACCCTTCTGCACGACCAGCCCTGCGACCTCGTGGTCCTCGACATTGACCTCCACGATCCAAAGACGTTCGACCTCATCGACGAAATCAAGGAAGAACAGGGCCGCCACGATCTCCCCGTGATCGTCTACTCCACCCGCGACCTGTCCAAGAAAGAGGAAATCCACCTCAAACGCCTCACGCAGAGCAGCGTCGTCAAGGATGTCCGCTCCGGCGAACGGCTCGTGGATGAGGTCAGCCTGTTCCTCCACCGCCCCATGGAAAAAATGCCCGCGGCGGTTCGCGAACGCATCGAGCACCTCCACTCGACCTCCGCCGTCCTCGCCGGACGAAAAGTCCTCATCGTTGATGACGACATCCGCAACATCTTCGCAATGACCAGCATCCTCGAACCCCACAACATGGAGATCCTCTCCGCGGAGACCGGCAAGTCCGCCGTGGAAATCCTCCAGCGCTCCCCCGACGTTGACATCGTCCTCATGGACATCATGATGCCCGACATGGACGGCTACGACACGATGCGTGCCATTCGCAAGATCACCCGGTTCCGCTCGCTCCCCATCGTCGCACTCACCGCCAAAGCGATGAAAGGCGACCGCGAGAAGTGCATCGAGGCCGGCGCTTCCGATTACCTCTCCAAGCCCGTCGATACCGCACAATTGCTGGCAACACTTCGCGTCTGGTTGTATAGGTAAGATGAAGGGATAATGTGCAGTCGGCAGGTGTATAATGGCCCGCCGACTGCGACCTCGTTCATGCAACTCATGTGTAAAGGATTTTGATGGACGCCGCGGACAAGATCAGCGTATTGCTGGTGGACGATCGGCCGGAAAAACTCCTCGCACTGGAGGCGATCCTCGCGGACCTGCCCCTCAACCTCGTCCGCGCCTACTCCGGCCGCGATGCCCTGCGCTGCCTCCTTCAGCAGGAGTACGCCGCCATCCTCCTCGACGTGAACATGCCCGGAATGGACGGCTTCGATACCGCGCAGCTCATCCGCCAGCGAAAAAGCAGCGAGCACACCCCCATCATCTTCGTCACCGCCTACCACGACGAACTCTTCATGTCCCGCGGCTACTCCCTCGGCGCCGTCGATTACATCCTCCAGCCCGTCGTCCCCGAAATCCTCCGCTCCAAGGTCGCCGTCTTCGTTGACCTCTACCGCAAAAACCGCATCGTCCGCGAACAGGCCCTCTGGCAGCAGCAGCGCGCGTCCCAGCTCCAGAAACTCGCCTCCGCCTCCGTCCAGATCAACGCCGCCCAGTCCATGGCCCGCACCCTCCAGATCATCACCGACTCCGCCCGCGACGTCATCGGCTCCCACCAGGCCATCACCCTCTTCATCCTCGACAACGAAAGCCCGACCGGACAAAACCCCAAGACCCGCGCCTTCTCCTCCTTCTCCGACAAATACGCCGACTGGCGCGGCCGCCCACTCCAGCTCGACGCCGCCGCCACCTCCGTCATCGCCACCAGCCGCAACGCCTCCCGCCTCACCGCCGCCCAGCTCCCCTCCCATCCCGACTGGGCCCTCATGATGCAGATGCGCGGCGAACTTCCGCCCATCGAAGGCGTCCTCGCCGCCCCACTCATCGGCCGCGAAGGCCGCACCGTTGGCGTCATTTACCTCTCCGACAAAGTCAATGGCGAATTCACCACCGACGATGAAGCCATCCTCGTCCAGCTCGCCCAGATGGCCACCGTCGCCATCGAAAACATCCTCAGCAGCGAAGCCCGCGAAGCCAACCGCGCCAAGGATCAGTTCATTGCCGTCCTCTCCCACGAACTCCGCACCCCGCTCACCCCCGTCCTCGCCCTGGTTGCCGCCATGCAGGGTGATAAACGCCTCCCCGGCGAAATCCAGGACGACCTCAAGGTCATCCGCCGCAACGTCGAGCTGGAAGCCCGCCTCATCGACGATCTCCTCGACCTCACCCGCATCAGCAAGGGCAAAATCGAACTCCAGCTCGAAGTCCTCGACGCCAACGAACTCCTCCGCGAAGCCGCCAACATCTGCCAGGCCGACATCGCCGAAAAATCCATCGACCTCGTCGTCCGCCTCGACTCCAAACGCCGCTTCGTCAGGGGCGATGCCACCCGCCTCCAGCAGGTCTTCTGGAACCTCCTCAAAAACGCCGTCAAATTCACCCCCGCCAAGGGACGCATCACCGTCGAATCCATCGACCAGGGCGACGCCACCTTCTGCGCACGCGTCACCGACACCGGCATCGGCATCGAACCCGATATCCTCCCCCGCATCTTCCACGCCTTCGAACAGGGCCGCACCGCCATCACCCGCCAGTTCGGCGGCCTCGGCCTCGGCCTCGCCATCTCCAAGGCCCTCGTCGAACAACACCACGGCACCCTCATCGCCACCTCCGCCGGCCGCGGGCAGGGCGCCACCTTCACCATCACCATGCCCATCACCCAGGACCAGCCCCAGGCCTCCGCCTACCACGCCCCGCGCCTTGTCCCCGCTGCACCACTCAAGGAAATCCGCGTCCTCCTCGTCGAAGACCACCGCGACACCGCCCGCGTCATGGCCAAACTCCTCCGCTCCAACTCCTACCACGTCGACGCCGCCGCCAGCGTCACCGAGGCCATGAACTTCCTCAAAAACAACCGCTACAGCATCCTCGTCTCCGACATCGGCCTCCCCGATGGCTCCGGCATCGACCTCGTCCGCTCCGTCCAGGCCCTCCAGCCCATCCCCGCCGTCGCCCTCTCCGGCTTCGGCATGGAACACGACATCCGCCGCTCCAAAGAAGCCGGCTTCGCCGAACACCTCACCAAACCCCTCAACTTCCAGCTCCTCATCGACGCCATCGAACGCCTCACCGCCAACGCCGGCGAAGAACCCGCCGCCGAACCCCTCGCGGCGGGATAAGGACGGTTAAAAGGACGGTTAAGTAGTTAAGTAGTTAAATGGTTAAGTACGAGGCGCGCATCAGCTCTCGATCGCGTACTCCGTCCGCCGGCGAAATCACATTCTTCACCGACAGGGACGCGCCGCCACACACAATCGTGCACAACCCACTTAACCACTTAACTACTTAACCACTTAACCGTCCACGCCTCAATGCGTCAGCGTATACACCAGCACATTCGTCCCCAACTTCAACGCATCCTCCTCCCCATACGCCTTCGCATACGGATTCGGCAACCCCTCCCACCCATTGCTCAAACTCCAGTGGCTGTAAATCACCACCGGCACCCCATCCTTCACCACCGCCTCCAGCATCGGCTGCTTCAAATTCGGCTCCGCCGTCTGTACCAGCGGCGAATACGTCACCGTCCGCAGCTTGAACACGTTCGAAAAAATCGGATGATCCGCTGGCAACTCTTTCAATTCCGCTCCCGGCAACACCTGCGACACCATCCGCCGGAAACTCGCATCAAACTGCTGCGACCCCATCGCCGCCTCGCCAAACAGAATCCCGCCCGCCTTCAAATAATCCCCCAGCCGCTTCTGCTCCTTCTCCGTCAACGCAAACTCACGCAGCCCCGTCATGTACAACAGCGGCTGCTTCAAAACATCCACATCATCCAGCGACACCACCTGCCGTTTGAACTGCACGTTCAACGTCGAATTCTCATCGATAAACTTCAGCAGATTCGGCAACCCGTGCGGCGTCGGATCCCAATCTCCATTGTGCATCAACTGCGCCACCACCAGTTGGTCGCGCGTCGCCATGTCCGCCTGCTGGTAAATCTTCGTGATCTCAAACGCCCGCGCGTACTCGTAATTCGCCAGCACATACGTCAGCATGTTCGCTCCCAGCTTCAGCGAATCGCTCTGGTCGAACAGGATCCCCCCCGTGATCGGATGCGCATTCGCATCCCATCCCCACGACACGTCGATCGGCGAATAAATAATCGCCGCCCGGCACCCGATGTTCATCCCCATCAGAATGTGATTCCGATCCGTCTCCTTCCACGCCCCGTCCCCCTCGCGGAATTTCATCGAATCAATCCGATGCAGGCACGAGTAAATCGGATGATCCGCCGGCAGCCACCCCATCGGCCGATCCGGAAATAGCTCCTTCTGCAGCTTCTGAAAACTCGCATTGAACTCCGGACGCCCGCAGTTCGCATGCACAATCAATGTCCCCCCCGCCATCAGATACCCCCGCAGCTTGTCCTTCGTCGCGTCCGTCAGCTCCGGCAGCGGCGTCCACCCCGTGATGTACAGCACCGGCAGTTCCGTCGGCGAATAACTGAACTTTGAAAGGTCCGTCTCCACATACCGATACCGCAGCCGCAGCTCGCTGTTCGCCCAGTTCATCAGGTTTTCAATGTCGATCGTCACCGACGGATAGCTCGCCACCTTCCGCCCATCAATCACGTTCAAGTTGATCTTCCCCACCAGCGCCGGCGGCGCCGGATCCCGCTTCCGCTCCGTCCGCCGCAACGGCGTCGCCGGCAGCGGCAACGGCGGAAACGATTCCCCGCCCGAAATCCGGTTCTGATGCGCCTGCGGCGGAATCACCGCCTTCGGATTCGTAAAATCCTCCGCCTGCAGCAACGCCGGAAATACCCCGCATAGCAGCACGGTGAGCAGCACCCGACGCACCATTCCCATAATCACGCCCCTGTGTAACCGCCAACCATTTAGCCGCGGCCCTCCGGGCCGCGCGTCTGCTCCCCCACCAGCAGACCCCTAGATCGCCAAACGGGGCGCGGGGGCGGGGGGGGGGGGGGGGGGGCGGGGGGGGGGGGGGGGGGGGGGGGG
>JBQCGD010000073.1:0-3895 GCA_051955985.1 Phycisphaerae bacterium
ATAACTCGTACTCCTCCCCCCACCCGCGGTCCTCTGCAAAATCCCCCGCCGCATTAAATCCTCAATATCTCGCAACGCCGTATCCGCCGAGCATTTCGCCAGTTTCGCCCACTTCGACGACGTCAACTTCCCCTCAAATCCCTGCAATACCCGGTTCAGCACCGCCCGCTGCCGACCATTACACGACTCCCCCGCGTGACGCTCCCAAAACCGCGCCCGCTGCAGCACACGCGCCGATACCCCTTCGGCGGCCTCAATCGCACGCCCCAGGCACCCCAGAAACCACGTCAGCCACGACGTGATATCCATCGACCCTTTCTGCACCGACTCGAGGATCGCATAGTAGTCATTCCGCTCCTCCCGAATCTGCGCCGACATGCTGTAAAACCGCCGCGGCGTCCCCTCCGACCGCGCCAGCAGCATATCCGCCAGCGCCCGCGCAATCCGCCCGTTCCCATCCGCAAACGGATGCACCGTCACAAACCACAAATGCGTCACCCCCGCCTTCAACACGAGGTCCATCCCCTCCGCCCCGTTGAACCACGCGATGAACCGCTCCATTTCCCCCGCCACCCGCTCCGCCGAAGGCGCCTCAAAATGCACGCGCTCCCGGCCAATCGCCCCTGATACCACGCGCATCCGCCCCGTCGCATCGTCCCGCCAATTCCCCACCACAATCCGCGAAAATCCGCTCCGCCCCGACGGAAACAACAACGCATGCCATCCAAACAACCGCTCCGCCGACAATGCTTCCGCAGAGCGCTGCGTCGCATCCAGCATCACCTCCACAATCCCCTCCACCTCCCGATCCGCCGGCGTCAACGCCCCGATATCCACCCCCAGCCGCTGCGCCAACGACGACCGCACCTGCTCCTTGTTCAGCACCTCCCCCTCGATCGCACTCGTCGTCAAAACATCTTGCGTCAGCGTCGCCAGCGTCGCTTCATCCAACACCGAAAATCCCAACGCCTCCATCCGCCCCAACAGCCTCCCCTGCTGGTGACGCACCCTGGCCAACGCCGGCCCCACCACCGCCGCGTCCCACCGAAATTTCGGCCAATCTTCAATTTCGTGGATATAACCCATAATCTCCGCACTTCTTGCGGAGATTATCGGCGATATTCACCGCATAATCAAAGATATTCTCCGCAAAATATGCGGCGAACACCAAGCTATTCGCCGCAACTCCATTTCATACCCAGCACAAACTCGACCCTCCTCCTCCGACGCTTCTCCTCCGTCTCCCCCAATCCACCCAATATCTCTGGAACCCCCTCAGCCCCGCGGAAAAATCACCCTCCTCGCAAAACCACCCTCGCCCTCAGCCTCGCCGCCCACCTCGCCCGGGGGAAGGATCTCCCCCATTTAACCCCCCGTGGCACACGGGGGGCCTGCGCGACACCCATCCCAGAACAAACCGCGCATTCCTCTCCACCTCTCCCCAAAAACCCGAACCCCGAAACCCGAAACCCGAAACCCGAAGAAATAAGCCCGCCGCCGGCGACCCACATCACCCCCCCACCCGAATCTCCTTCACCGCCCCATTCGTCCCAAGATCCTTCCCATAAGAAATCACCGCCGCCGCCTTCACATCCGGAAACCCCGCCACATGCACCTCCGGCGCTGAGCTGTACCCCGCCCCGCCCTTCGTCACCACATACCCCACCACCTTCCCCTCCCTCACCCGCGCATACGCTTCCGCCGGCACATGCCGCCACAACTCACCTGCCTCCCGCCGATACCGGTAGTAATCCGACACTTCATCCAACCGCTCATTCGTCACGCCCACCGGCCCCAGCACCTTCAGCAACGCCTCCTTGTTCGCCCGCGCCTCCTCCCCCGTTGGCCCCCGCCCAGGAGGTGCCGGATGCACCCCTTTAAACGCCTCCCGAAACGTCTCCGCCGGCACCCCCAGCGCACTCGCCACCAGCACCACCGGCCGCCCGCGATCCCGCGGATCCGTCTCATATCCCCCCACAAACCTCACCGCCACACGCCCCTCCCCCGCCTCTCCACCCCGCCCAGCCGCCCCACCCGCCGCCTCCCCATACGCCCGCAGCATCCTCCACGCCCCCACCATCGCCACACCCCCCGCCAGCACAAAAAACATCCCGCGCATCAAACTCCTCCCTCAATACCCCAATTGGTGCCCTCCGCACGCCCCTCGGTTTCACAATTCCCGCCTCTCCGCAAATCCCCAATCCCCAACCCTGACCAATCTGCCCCCATTTTCCCCCACCTTGCATCCCCTCCGCCATCCGCGTACAACGTCCCGTCTGTATTTCCGCAACCATAAACCCTTAGGACCGACCATGGCCAAGAACATCAAACCCCGCGCTGAAGACTACTCCGCCTGGTACCTCGACGTCATCAAGGCCGCCCAGCTCGCCGACTACTCCCCCGTCAAAGGCTGCATGGTCATCCGCCCCGAAGGCTTCGCCATCTGGGAAGCCATCCAACGCGACCTCGACCGCCGCTTCAAAGACACCGGCCACGTCAACGCCTACTTCCCCCTCCTCATCCCCCAATCCTTCCTCACGCGCGAAGCCGAACACGTCGAAGGCTTCGCCATGGAATGCGCCATCGTCACCCACACCAAGCTCCAAAAAGGCGCCGACGGCAAGCTAAACCCCGCCGCGCCCCTCGAAGAACCCCTCATCATCCGCCCCACCTCCGAAACCATCATCGGCCACATGTACCACGAGTGGCTCCAGTCCTACCGCGACCTCCCCATCCTCATCAACCAGTGGTGCAACGTCATGCGCTGGGAAATGCGCACACGCCTCTTCCTCCGCACCGCCGAATTCCTCTGGCAGGAAGGCCACACCGCCCACGAAACCGCCGAGCAAGCCCAGACCGAAACCCTCAAAATGCTCGACGTCTACGCCGCCTTTGCCGAAAACTTCCTCGCCATCCCCGTCATCAAGGGCGCCAAGACGGATGCCGAAAAATTCCCCGGCGCCGTCACCACCTACTGCATCGAAGCCCTCATGCAGGACGGCAAAGCCCTCCAGGCCGGCACGAGCCACAACCTCGGCCAGAACTTCGCCAAGGCCTTCGACATCAAGTTCCTCGGCCGCGACCAGAAACTCCAGCACGCCTGGACCACCAGCTGGGGCGTCTCCACCCGCCTCATCGGCGCCATGATCATGGCCCACTCCGACGATGAAGGCCTCGTCCTCCCCCCGAAGGTCGCCCCCTACCTCATCGCCATCGTCCCCATCTTCAAGTCCCCGGAAGAACAGCAGAAAGTCTCTGGCTTCATCGACAAACTCCTCGTCCAACTCGTCGGCGAAGAAGAACTCGCCGCGGCGAAAGCCCGCCAGACCGACCCCGCCCTCCCGAGATACTTCTTCGACAAGGTCACCAATCAAGCGATCATCGTCGACTGGCGCGACAACCGCCCCGGCGACAAACAATTCCACTGGGAGCAGCGCGGCGTCCCCTTCCGCATCGAGGTTGGCCCCCGGGACGTCGACCAGAACGCCTTCGTCCTCAAAAAGCGACTCGACCGCTCCAAGGAAATCACCCAGCTCACCGACGCCATCACCCCCCAATGGCTCCGCGCCCAGCTCGACACCATCCAGCAGGAAATGTTCGAAAAAGCGAAGCAATTCCGCGACGCCAACATCCGCACCGCTTCCACTTACGCCGAATTGAAGGACATTTTGAGTACGAAAACCGGCTTTGTTCGCGCCTTTTTCGAACCAAACAAGGCCATCGAAGCCAAAATCAAGGAAGAAACCAAGGCCACCGTCCGCTGCATCCCCTTCGACCAGAACGGCGACAACGCGACACCCGGCAAAGACATCTACACCGGCCAGGATCCCACCCCCCAGGTCATCTTCGCCCCATCCGCCTAGGGGGGGGGGGGGGGGGGGGGGGGGGGGGGGGG
>JBQCGD010000074.1:0-8978 GCA_051955985.1 Phycisphaerae bacterium
AAGCGACCGCCCCGCCGCCGGGGCCTTTCCGCACCCGCTCGCTTCGCTCGCCGGTGCTACAAGGCCCCGGCGGCGGAATTGCTTGCGGTGGGTTTTACAGAAGAGAAGTTACACGAGCGTCGAAGCGAATCATCTTATCCGGGGTGGTGTCGTCTTCATCAGACCAGAGAAGATGCCACGCCCCGTGAATGAACCCGTTATTCCTCAACTCCGTCACGGCTTGAATCGATGATTTCGCATTTTCATACACTTGACCTACGGAATACGTCGTAGACTTCGGTAGTCCGACTTCCTGGCCGAGTGGACGGATCGGACTGTTTCTTTCGAACAAGAAGCCTTCGGTAAATGCCAGATGAGACGATGGCTCTGTTTGGGGAACAACGTTGACGATTAGAATGCATCGGTTGCCCGTCATATTGAAGAATTCACGGTTCCGGACGCGAGACACCTGCTGCCTATGCTCAAAAATCACAGAATTCAGCCACTCACGGCTGGGACCGTATTCGAGCGCTCGATTATTCTCTTCATCTTTGACCAGTTTGAGTATCGGCTTCAGCTTCTCAGCGATCCTGTTAGCGAGTTCCCGTTTCGCGAGTTCAACGATGGCATGGTCGCTGTTCGGCGCAAGTCTGTAGGTTATCGGGAAGCTGTGGGACTTAAGGTCGAACGGAAGATCTTCCGGTGGGCCAAAGTGCTCATTCATGACCATGATCAGCTTTGCAAATCCCTTAGCCCTGATCGCGATGCCCAACTCTATTTGGACATTCCCGTTCTGTGCCCTTTTCTTTCGGCCGTCGGCCGATTCATATTCTGCAACGTGGGTAAGATCAGCCAGAAAACAACCACAAGTCCGAATCTTCCTTCGGATCGTCATAGCAATATGAGGATGACCTGGTACATCCTTCGTTGCTTCGTCCATGTCGAACGGTGGCGCGCTTTTCACTTCGGCCTCAGCAGCTAGCTTCTTTATCGCCAGCTTAGCTGCCCTGCGGATGAACTTTTTACAGACTTCTGGATCGCGGTCGGATTGCCATGCGTAGAACACCGTCGTCATCTGGTTCCTTCTCTTAAGCGGCTCGCCGATAATACCAAATCAGACAGCTCCCCTTTGTGGCTCAACTGGGATTCAACTGTCTGGCAACTTCCCGTGGCTTTACTTCAAACATTATTTCCCAAAAATTCGGTCTTCACTTCCTCGTCCACCCGCCGCCTCGCAAGCCCCACCGCCCCCCCACTCACATCACACCCAAACCACCGCCTCCCCACCTTCTTCGCCGCCACCAACGTCGTCCCACTCCCACAAAAAAAATCCCCCACCAATCCCCCCTCCGGACAAAGCGCCACAATCAACTTCTCCAAAAGCTCCACCGGCTTCTGCGTCGGATACCCCGTCCGCTCCTTCGCCATCGGATTCAACGCCGGCACCACCAGCACATCATCCGGATTCTTATGCGTATCCGTCGCCGCGATCCGCGCCCCCGCCCCGCTCCGCGCCCGCTTCATCGCCTTCTCCGTCCGCGGTATCGCAATCGCCTTCCCATCAAAATAAAACCCCTCCCCCCCCAACCCATTCGAATAAAACAAAATCGTGTCATGCTTCCGCGAAAACCGCCCCTTCGACGCCCCCCCCGTCTGGTAGTACCAGATCAACTCATTTTGAAAGTTCTCCTCCCCAAACAACTCATCGCACATCACCTTCGCATAATGCACCGCATGCCAATCCAAATGCAGCAGAAACACCCCCCCCGGCTTCAGCAGCCGCTTCAGTGCGATCAGCCGCACCTCCAACCACCGCAGATACTCCTTCCGCTCATTCCGATTGCTCACCTCCGACAACCACCGATCCGTAAATTTCAGCGCCCCTCGCGCAATTTCCGCCTCTTTCCCCGCCCCCTCCCCATCTCCCCGCACCTGCCCACCCTTCCCCCCTCCCCGCTCCTTCCCCACAAAATCCCGCTTCGTGAAAAACGGAGGATCAGAATAGAGTAAGTCGAAGCGCCCCGCTTCCAACCTCCCCGCCACCTCCAGGCAATCCCCCTCTATCACCGCCCCTCCCCCCGTCTCCCCAACCTCATCCATAAACCCCTGCCCTTCCGTCATTTCAGTCTTTCTCATCGCCGAATTATCACCCCAACCCGTCATCCTGTCCATTTTTTCTTGTGGCTGAGGTACCCCAAACCGTATCCTACTAACCACCACCCCCCCCTCGGGTCTAATGGACGACCTCGCAGAACCTCGGAATCGCAAAAGTTCCCGGAGGCGACCAGCGTGCACACGCACTCTGGCACGGAAAATGTTCTACGAGCCTCGAGTCTTTGAGAAGGATCCCGCAGTGTCCCAGTTGAACGTACCCTTTGGCCTCCGCATCGTCCGCGACAGCCTCGCCAGAATGCTCGACGTCTCCTGGTACGACGTCGCCCTCAAAAGCGGCCTGGTCACCTTGTACGTCACCATCCTCTACGCCGCCTACTCCACCGGCTCCCTCTTCAACCCTTTCAACGGCCTCCACCACTCCACCATCGGCGGCTTCGTCATGACCTACGGAGCCTACTACTCCGCACTCATGCTTCTCGTCACCCTCGGCCGCTGCTTCCTCGTCATGGCCTACAAACCCATGAAGTCCCTCCCCGACGAAGACCTCCCCTCCGTCACCGTCATCATCCCCGCCTACAACGAAGGCCCCGACGTCGCCAAATCCATCGACTCCGTCGCCCGCTCCAACTACCCCCGACACAAGCTCCAGATCATCGCCATCGACGACGGCTCCAAGGACGACACCTGGCTCCACATGGAACTCGCCGCCAAACGCCACCCCGACACCGTCTGCGCCATCCGCATGGAAATCAACGGCGGCAAACGCCAGGGCCTCCGCGTCGGCTTCGCCCTCGCCGCCGGCGACGTCCTCGTCACCATGGATTCCGACTCCGTCATCGCCCGCGACTCTCTCCGCTCCCTCGTCACCCCCATCGCCAAGGACCCCCGCATCGGCGCCGTCGCCGGCAACGTCAAGGTCCAGAACCGCAACGCCGGCATCCTCCCGAGAATGATGCGTGCGAGCTTCGTCCTCGCCTTCGACTTCACCCGCGCCTACCAATCCAAAGTCCGCTCCGTCCTCTGCACCCCCGGCGCCTTCTCCGCCTACCGCCGCACCGCCGTCGAAGCCGTCCTCACTGACTGGAACAACCAGTCCTGGATGGGCAAACCCTCCACCATCGCCGAAGACCGCGCCCTCTCCAACCTCATCCTCCGCGAAGGCCACGAAGTCGTCTTCCAGTCCGATGCCACCGTCTGGACCAACGTCCCCACCGGCTACAAACAAATGGCCAAGATGTACCAGCGCTGGGAACGCGGCAACGTCCGCGAAAACCTCACCTACCTCTCCTTCTGCTTCAAACCCTTCCGCAAACGCTACTGGCTCCACGCCAACGTCGAAGCCTTCCTCAGCATGGGCGAAATGATCTTCCCCTACATCCTCATCGCCACCTCGCTGATTTACGGAATCCTCAATCCCTTCTTCATGCTCCAGTACCTCGCCTACATCGTCATCTTCGGCACCATCATGCAGTCCTACTACTACATGAAAGAACGCGACTCCGACTGCATCTACGGCGTCCTCTACTCCCTCTTCTGGTTCACCTGCTTCTGGTGGGTCGTCCCCTACTCCATCCTCACCGCCAACAACGGCAACTGGGGTACCCGCACCGTCTCCGCCTGCCTCTCCAACGGCACGTCCCCCGCCACAGAAGAGTCCCGCCCCACCCCCCACCGCCTGGCAGCCTGAAACAAAACATACCCCCAAATCAAAAACAAAAGCCCAGGGATCCAATCCCTGGGCCCTTTCATTTGATTATTCCCTCATTCTTCATTCGTCATTCACCCTACCCCCCCACCGCCTTCTCAAAAGCCCTCCCCAACGCCTTCAACTCCTCCCCCTCCACGTCCGACACCGCCCAGCACTCAAACCCCGCACACCCCCACCGCACCACGTGATGCCCCCGCCCCGTCGTCACCACCTCCTCCACTCCCTCCTCCTTCCCACCCTCCGCCCGCGGCCTCACAAACACATCAATCACATGCTGCCCCCGCCGATACACCAACGCCGCCACCCGCTCCCCGGCCAGCACATCCAACCGCCCACCCACCAGCTCAAAACCCTCCCCCTTCAACTCCGGCACCGGCGGCGCATACGCCAGCTTCCCCGCAAACCACGGCTTCACCGTGTGCCGATCCGTCGACACCACATCCACCAACGCCGACGTCGGCAACATCGCCCGCAAATGCGCCGACTCCACCGCCGCCACCATCCCCCCATCCCCCGTTGGCCGCTCCAACATCACAACCGTCATCCCCCCCACCGCCACCATCAGGCACGCCGCCAAAGCCCACGCCGCAATCTTCCAACGGCGAGCCGCCCTGTGTGCCATGCTCAGGGAAGGACCCCTGAGCATGTCCGGCGCAGATAGCTCACCACCCGACCTCTCATGCTCCGGCACATCATGACGCCCCAAGGACGTTTCCACCGCCGCCTCCCGCAACTCCGCCGGCGCCGCAAAATACGCCAGCTTCTCCCGCAAAACCCGCTGCAACACCCGCCGATTCTCCAACCCCCGCGCACACCCCGCACACTCCCGCAAATGCCCCTCCACCTCCGACGAATGCACCGGATCCAGCTCCCCATCCATAAACGCATCAATCAAATTCTGCACCCGCTTACATTCCATCCCGCACCTCCCCGCTTCCTTCCACCAATCCCCCCTCGCGCCCCATCCCCTTCGCATCCCGCAACAACGCCGCCTCCAGCTTCTTCCGCGCCCGCGACAACCGCGACATCACCGTCCCGATCGACACCTCCGTCGCCGCCGCAATCTCCTTGTAACTCATCCCCTCCAGCTCCCGCAGCACAATCACCTCCCGAAACTCTGGAGGCAACGCATCCACCGCCTTCCGCAACATCTCCGCATCCACCTCCGCACTCAACCGCTCCCCCGGCTCCCCCACCGTCTCATCCTCAATCATCGCATCCTCTCCCAAACTCACCCACCGCCCATCCCGCTGCCGACGCTCCATCCACGTATACGCCGTGTTCCGCACAATCCGCAAAAACCACGGCAACGCCTCCTCCCCCCGCAACGTGTGAAAATACCGCCACGCCCGCATCACCGCTTCCTGCGCCACGTCCCGCGCCTCATGCTCATCGCGCAATAGCCAGCACGCAAGGTTAAACCCCGCATCCAGGTGCGGCAGCACCCTCCTCTCAAAACCCTCGTCCCGCACGAGCATTCCCGCCAAAAAACACACAACCCAAGATCAAGACCCCCGCCCACCCATTTTTATTCCCACCAAATTCGCCGGGAATATTTCCCCTCCCCGCCAGTCTCTTCTTGCACAAAGCTGCCGCCACAAAGCCAAAAACCTTTCGTGTCTTTCGCGTCTTTCGTGGCCAGTTTAAATCTCAACCACCCGAAAAGGAGAATCATATCATGCACCCATCTAAAACCATCACCTTCCTCACCCTCGCACTCGCCGCCGCCGCCGCCACCCGCGTCACCTCCTCCGCGCCCCCTGCCACCCAATCCGCACCCGCCACCCACATCGTCACCATCGACAACTTCACCTTCTCCCCCCAATCCCTCACCATCTCCACCGGCGACACCGTCACCTGGATCAACCACGACGACGTCCCCCACACCGCCACCAGCGCCGCCTCCCCACCCGCCTTCAACTCCAAAACCCTCGACACCGACGAAAAATTCTCCTTCACCTTCCGCTCCCCCGGCACCTTCCCCTACTTCTGCGCCGTCCACCCCCACATGACCGCCACCATCCTCGTCAAATAACCCTCTCCAAAATCTCAACCCTTCAAACCCCTTTGCTCCCCTCCGTGCTCTCCGTGCCCTCCGTGGTTTCCCTCTTCGCGTCCCTTCGTCTCTTCGTGTCTTCGTGTTTACGTCTTCTCTTTCCGAGGCCTCCCATGACAAACGAAAAATCCAAGATCATCGAATCCTCCTCCGACGGCATCGACCGCCGCGGCTTCCTCCACTGCATGGCCTGGGCCGGCACCGCCGTCCTCTGGTCCATGAAAGGCGGTATCCTCACCTCCTGCACCGCCGCCCCCAACCAGAAAATCTCCACCCCCACCGACGCCGATTTCTCCTTCGTCCAAATCTCCGACTCCCACATCGGCTTCTCCAAGCAACCCAACCAGAACGTCATCGCCACCCTCGAAGAAGCCGTCCGCCGCATCAACAACGCCCCCACCTCCCCCGACCTCCTCCTCCACACCGGCGACCTCACCCACCTCTCCAAGCCCGCCGAATTCGACACCGTCCAGCAAATCGTCAACACCATCCACACCCAACACGCCTTCTACGTCCCCGGCGAACACGATGTCTTCACCGACGACGGCGCAGAATACTTCAACCGCTTCGGCAAAAACCCCTCCCCCGGCGGCGGCAGAGGCGCCGGGGGGGGGTGGTACTCCTTCAACCACAAAGGCGCCCACTTCATCGCCCTCACCAACGTCATGAACCTCAAATCCACCAACGGTGGCTTGGGCCAACTCGGCCCCGACCAGCTCGCCTGGCTCAAAGCCGATCTCATGGGCCTCTCCAACTCCACCCCCATCATCCTCTTCGCCCACGTCCCCCTCTGGACCATCTACGAAAAATGGGGCTGGGGAACCGCTGACTCCGCCCAGGCCCTCCAACTCCTCCGCCGCTTCGGCTCCGTCACCGTCCTCAACGGACACATCCACCAGGTCCTCCAAAAAATCGAAGGCAACATCACCTTCCACACCGCACGCTCCACCGCCTTCCCCCAACCCGCCCCCGGCTCCGCCCCCTCCCCAGGCCCCATGAAAAACGTCCCCGCCGACCAACTCAAATCCATGCTCGGCCTCACCCAGGTCCGCTACACCGAACGCCCCGGCCACCTCGCCATCATCGACCCCACCCTCGCCCCCTGACCCACCCCCGGCCGCCCGGCCACCAGGCCGCCAGCCGGAGGCCCAAACGGGCCGACTCCCTTCGCCCAGAATTTCAAACCAAACTCCCGTACGACCAGCGGCGGATGCGGCAAAAAAGTGTGCAATTCAGTGCCGCACACCCACCCCCATCCGCCGCTGTCCTTCCCTGCAATCCCAAATTTCAAATTCAACCTCCCGCCAACCCTCCCACACACGCGCAAAAACTCTGCCCCCCCTCCTGCTCTCGCTGCTCGTGGTGGCGTGGTGGCGTGGTGGCGTGATGGCCCAGTCATCCAAGCCCCCCACCATCTCACTTTTTCCTTGCCTCCCCCAATTCCCAAGATAAACTGTTAGGTATAAGTTCGGACACCCAACCAACACCCTGACTCGCCGAACCTACTTAACCACTTAACCACTTAACCATCGAACTACATCAACCATCTAACGCATCCAACCAAAGGGGGCCCACATGTACACGCGCACTCTCTCCACCATCCCGCTCTCCTCCATCCCCAAAAAACCAATCAACTGGCTCTGGCACCCCTTCATCCCCCGCGGCAAAATCACCCTCCTCGCCGGCGACCCCGGCGCCGGCAAAACCTCCCTCACCCTCCACCTCGCCGCCCAACTCTCCCGCGGCGACGAACTCCCCCATTTAACCCCCCATCACCCACGGGGAGCCTGCGCGACACGCACCTCACAACACCCCGCCCATCCCTCCCAATCCCTCCCCAAAAGCCCGAACCCCGAACCCCGAACCCCGAACCCCGAGCCAACCTGCCCGCCTCAGGCGACCCTCTTACTAAGCCCCGACGACAACGCCGCCGACACCCTCCGTCCACGCCTCGAACAATTCCACGCCAACCTCGACCACATCCACCTCCTCCCCAGCTTCCACTCCCTCCTCCCCGCCAAAACCGCCAACAGGGAAACCCCACCCCCTTCCCCCATCGAACTCCTCGACCAGCTCCTCCCCTCCATCCCCAACCTCGCCCTCCTCATCATCGACCCCATCACCCACTACCTCGGCCAGACCGACCGCCTCCTCCCCCAGCACCACGACGATCCCGCCTCCCCGCGCTCCATCCTCCACGCACTCGCACAACTCGCCGAAAAGCACAACATCGCCCTCCTCCTCACCGCCCGCCTCAACAAACAATTCGACCCCGCCCGTCCCACCCCCAACCTTCAACGCATCTTCGGCCGAACCGACTTCCCCACCACCGCCCGCTCCGTCCTCCTCCTCTCGCAAATTCCCCAGGGAACCCGTAGCGTGAGCGCCGGTCGCACAACGTCGCCACCCACCGGTCCTCTCCCCGCGCACGCGGCCACACAACCCCTCGACCACCCGGAACCCCCAATCGAAAATCAAAAATCCAAAATCGAAAATCCCCCCCTTCAGCATTCAGAATTCAGCATTCAGCATTCCCCTCCCACCCACCTCCTCCTCTCCCTCAAATCCAACCTCCTCACCCCACCCGCCCCTCTCCCCCTCACCATCGCCGAAACCCTCACCTTCCTCCCCGACGCACCCTTCCCCGCCCCTCCCGAAAAAAAGTCCGGCCCGCCCCCCCTCGCCCTCGAAGCCGCCATCGCCTGGCTCAAAACCGCCCTCGCCGACGGCCCTCAACCCGCCTGCAAGCTCCGCGACAGCGCACAGACCAACGCCATCCCCCCCGCCACCCTCCACCGCGCCCGCGCCGCCGCCAACATCGAAGCCGTCAAACAGGACTGGTCCGGCCGCTGGCACTGGCGCCTCCCCAACGACCCCCGCCCCCTCCCCACCGACCCCGTCGAAAAACGCATGTTCGAAGTCCTCAACCGCATGAAAGAAGCCAACGCCCGTCTCTGCCCCGCCCAGGACGAATTCGAACAAAGCCGGGGGCGGGGTCGGGGCGGGGGGGGGGGGGGGGGGGGGGGGGGGGGGGGGGGGGGGGGGGGGGGGGGGGGGGGGGGGGGGGGGGGGGGGGGGGGGGGGGGGGGGGGGGGGGGGGGGGGGGGGGGGGGGGGGGGG
>JBQCGD010000075.1:0-28210 GCA_051955985.1 Phycisphaerae bacterium
CCCCCCCCCCCCCCCCCCCCCCCCCCCCCCCCCCCCCCCCCCCCCCCCCCCCCCCCCCCCCCCCCCCCCCAAACGCTTACGACGTGAAGCGTTCAATGGCATCGTGAAGGGTGTGGAAGTTCACCGGCTTGGTCAGGTGAAGCAGGAAGCCGGCGGCGAGGCTGCGCTGGATGTCCTGCTGGGAGCCGAAGCCGCTGATGGCGATGGCGGGGACGGTGCAATGGGGGCGGATTCTCTGGAGGAGGTCGGGGCCGGTGCCGTCGGGGAGGCCGATATCGCTGAGGAGAAGATCGAAGGGTTCGGCGCATGCCTTTTCGGCGCCCTCGGCGACGGTTTTCGCGAGCACGACGTGATGGCCGCGGCGGGCGAGCATGCGGTTGAGAACGTCCGCGGTGTCGGCGTGGTCTTCGACGAGCAGGATTCTGAGCGGTTTTTTGGCGCGCTGGACTTTTGGAGGGACGGGGGCTTCCTGGCGGTCGCCGCGGAGCACTTCGCGGACATCGTTGACGTTCGGTTCCACTTCGATGGGGAACTGGCCGCGGGCGCCGTGGACGAGGTCGATGAGTTCATCAACGAGCGCGGCTTCGCCTTCGGCGTTCCTCCGGATCATGGTGATGTCGGGGCGAAGTTCCTCGGGCAGGCGGTTGTCGCTTTCGAGCACGCTCGCGACGGTGAGGATGGGCGTGAGCGGTGCACGCAGTTCGTGGCTGAGGAGATTGAGGAAGCGGTCCTTGGTGCGGTTGGCGATTTCGGCGGCTTCCTTGGCGTCGCGCAGCTCCCGTTCCTCCCGCTCGCGCTCGATGGCGATGGCGGCGAGTTGTGCTGCGACTTCCAGCACGTGGAGTTCGTGAGGAGTGAGTTCCCGCGGCTCGCTGAAATAGACGGCGTACGTCCCCAGCACGCGGCCGTCCTTTGCGCGAATGGGCTCCGAGGTGCACGAGCGCAGACCGAAGGCCATGACCAGATCTTTCCACTGGGACCAGCGCGGATCGATGTTGATATCCCGGGTGACGACGCGCCGGCCGGAAGAAGCGGCGGTGCCGCAGGTGGTGCGTTCGGGGCCGACTTCGAAGCCTTCGGCGAGGCGGACGAATTCCGGCGGCAAGGTGGGGGCGGCGGCGACGTGAAACCGTTTGGCGTCTTCCGTGAGGGTGAGAATGCTGCAGCGCGAGCCTTGCAGGATTTCCTCGATCATCTGCACGAGCGAAATCAGCGTGGCCTGTAGGGAGCTGCGGCGGGCGATCTTTTCGAGAATGCGCCCTTCGGCGGAGAGCAGGAGCTCGGCGTTGCGCTGGTCGGTGATCTCGTGCATGACGCCGGTCATGCGGACCGCCTCCCCCTTGTCATTGAACAACATGGCCCCCATCGTCGCCAGCCAGTGGAGGGTGCCATCGGGCCAGGTGATGCGGAACTGGCTGGTGATCGGGGCGCGCGTGCGCCGGGCTTCTTCCATCATGTCATCGAAGGATGCGCGGTCGTCGGGGTGGATCTGTGCGGCGGCCATTTCGAAGGTGCCGTCGAATGCGCCCGGTTTCATGCCCCACATCGCTTCCATGTGCCCCCCCCATCGGACGCGGCGGTTGACGAGGTCGATGTCCCAGGTCCCCATGCGCGCGGCGTCGATGGCCTGGGCGAGGGTGCGTTCACGCTCGGCGAGTTGCTGCTGGGTGCGCTTGAGTTCGGTGATTTCGCGGAAGCTGTAGAGGACGCGATTGGCGGAGCCGCTGGCGTCGAGGATGCGGGAGACGGAGAGGAGGACGGGGAAGCGTTCGCTGTTTTTGCGGTTGAGGACGAGTTCAAAATCGAGGGCCTCGCCGCGCATCGAGGTCTCGAGGGCGGCGGCGATGGTGGCGTACTGTTCGATGGGCCAGAACGGAAACGGGGCTTTGGCGCCGATGAGTTCCTCGCGGGAGAAACCGGTCATGCGGCAGAAGCTGGCGTTGACGTCGCGGATGCCCTGCCAGTCGGTTTCGACGATGGCGTCGTGCATCGAAGCCATGATCGCCTGGAAGAGGAGCCGTTCGGCCTGAATCGGCGCGGCGGCGAGGCGGGAAACGCGGCGACGCATCAGGAAGACGATCGCCCCGGCGATGGGGAACGTGACCACCGGGAGCAGGATGCGGATCAGCCATTCTCCATGCGCGGTCAGGTAGCCCACCTGGGCGTAGAGAAAAAGCGTGGCGACAACGGCAAGGGCGATGTTGACGACCGCCGAGGCCAGACTCCCGGTCAAACCGGCAATGACGAGAACGGCCATGAAGAGGACGGCGTGATTGGGGATAAAAAGATTTCTTTCGCGCTGAATAGTCCACAACACGAGCGTGAGCGCAAGGATGGCGAGCGGTCCGAGGAGAAGCAGCCAGGGTCGCTGCTTTCCGGATGGCGATTCTGTTTTGGCACTCGGCATGGCGGCAACGGCGATCCGGTCGTGAGTTACATGCCTGGATATACGTCAAAAGCGCGCACTTTAAGCACCCGGAGTGGCGAATTCGGGTGCAAAAAGAGTGCAAACTGCGGGCAATCTTCAGCCGGCGCGGTGCGAAAGACGGTGGTCAATCGCCTGGCGCAGGTGGTGAACAACTGCCTCTATTTCCATAGGTGTCAACTGGTTATGAAAAGGCAGGGCGATGGTGCGGTCGGAGACATATTCCGTGATCGGGAAATCGCCACGCCTGTAGCCATATTCCTCGACATAAAATGGTTGTAAGTGGATCGGGGGAAAGTAATTAGAGCAGCCGATGTGATGATTCCGCATGTAGGTCAGAATGGCATCCCGGTCCGTCGCATCGAGTTCGCCCGTGAGCCGCACCACAAAAACAAACCAGCTCATGACCGTCTCTTCGTCGATGGTGGGAAGAATGATGTGAGACTCGTCGAGCAGCTCGCGGATATACGCGTGTGCGACACGTTGGCGTGCCTCGACGATTTCATCGAGCCGTTGCATCTGCACAATGCCAATGGCGGCGTTGATGTCGCTGAGGCGGTAATTGAATCCAAGGCGGACGTGACTGAGCCAGCTTCCGCCGGGGTCGCGACCCTGGTTGCGCAAACTGCGGCAAAGGTCTGCGATTTTGCGATCGCTGGTGACGATCATCCCCCCTTCGCCGGTGGTGATCTGCTTGTTGGGATAGAAGCCGAAGACGCCGCAGCGGCCGAAGGTGCCGACCTTGCGTTTTTTGTGGCTGCTGCCGAGACCTTCGCAGGAGTCTTCGATCAGCGGAATTTCATGGCGTGCGGCAAGCATTGCAATTTCGTGCATGCCGGCGGGATTGCCGAAGGCTTCGACGCCGAGGATCGCTTTCGTCCTGGGCGTGATCGCCTTCTCCGCCTTTTCGACATCCATGTTGAGGGTGGTGCTCTCGATGTCGACGAAAACGGGTTTCGCGCCGACCATCTTGATCACATTGCTGGACGCAATGAAGGAGAAGGGGGTGGTGATGACCTCATCCCCGGGCCCGATTCCGAGCGCGAGCAGGCAGCAATGCAATCCAGCGGTGCCGGAGCTCACCGCCACGGCGTGCTCGACGCCGAGGTAGCGCTGAAAGGTTGCCTCAAAATCGGGCCCCTTGGGTCCGAGGGAGAGATGGCGTGTGCGAAGAACGTCGACAACGGCCTGGATTTCCGCTTCGGTGATATCCGGACCTGATAGGGGGATATGAATGTCGTCCATGGTTGTCCCGTGAAACCTGCGTTTCCTCTGTTATCGGCCTGGGGCCGCAGTTTACTCAACCGCGGGCGGCGGGACGAGGGGAATGTCTCTCTTTGCGGAGAGTGCCTATGATGGAAGACCGCTTTCCGGGAGTTTCCGCAGCATGCAGACGCCAAACGCCTCCGGGGGGGAACCGATCGTGACGCTGCACAACGTGCGCAAGGCGTACGGGCCGTTTGAGGCGTTGCGGTCCCTGACGCTGACGATCCCGCGCGGGCGGATGGTGGCGCTGCTGGGAAGATCGGGCTCGGGCAAATCGACGCTGCTGAACCTGCTGGGAGCGGTTGATGTGCCGACGGAGGGGGTGGTCAGGGTCGGGGGTGAGACGTTGTCGGCGATGTCTCCGGGGGAGCTGGCGTTGTTCCGGCGGCGTCGCCTGGGGTACGTGTTTCAGTCCTTCCACCTGCTGCCGAGCCTGACCATTTTCGACAACATCGCGGTTCCCTTTACGCTGGACCGGAAACTGACCAGCGCCCGGCGGGAGGAGATTCACGCGCTGCTCGAACGGCTGGAACTCGCCGGAAAGGCGCACCAGTACCCGGACCAGCTTTCCGGCGGGCAGCAGCAGCGCGTGGCGATTGCCCGCGCGGTCATCCACCAACCCGCGCTGCTCCTGGCCGATGAACCGACGGGGAACCTGGATGTCACGACGGGGGGCACGATCCTCGCGCTTCTTGGCGAACTGCATCGCGAGCGGGGACTTTCCGTGATCATGGCGACGCATGCGCCGGAGGCCGCCGCAATGTGTGAGGACCAGCTCCACCTGGAAGATGGCCACGTGACGGAAGTGCGCGGGGCCCTGACGGTGGGAGCGGCATGATTTCGCTGGCGCTGAAGCTCTTTCGCGGGCATATGCGCAGGCACGCGCTGGAGGTGGCGCTCTGCCTGGTCGGAATCGCGCTGGGGGTGGCGGTGGTGGTGGGGATCGATCTGGCGGTGGCGGCCTGCGTTTCGTCGTTCGCCTCGGCGGTCGATGCGCTCGCCGATCGCGCGACGCATTCGATCGTCAGCCCGAACGGCGCCATCACGGATCAGCAGTACATCGATCTGGCCCGGCAGGATCTTCCGACGCCGCTGGCGCCGATCATCGATCGGCACCTTCTTGCGGCCGGCCCGTCGCAGCAGCCGCAGGAGGTGCACCTTCTGGGGGCGGATCCTTTTTCCGAGCAGAAGCTGCGTTCGCACACGAAGATCACCACGGCGCTGAGCGAGGACGCATTTGACCGGTTTCTCACGCAGCCCAATGAAGTGGTGCTTGTCGCGCCGCTTGCGAAGCGTCTTGGGGTGACGACGGGGGATTCTCTGACCCTGACGATCAACAGCCACCACATCGACGTTCACATCGCGGGCGTGGTGACCCTGCCGCCGCCCGCGGGCGCCCAGCTTGCCGACCTGATGTTTGCGGATATTTCCACGGCGCAGGAGCTCTTTGGCGGGATCGGCCGGATCGACCGCATCGATGTGCTTGTTTCCTCGGCGGCGGATGAGGCGATTTTGCGCCGGCATCTCCCGGCCGATCTGCAACTGGTCTCGACGGACGATCGCTCGAAATCGCTGGCCACGCTCACGGCGGCTTACCGGATGAACCTGAACGCGCTGTCGCTGATGGCGAGCTTTGTCGCGATCTTCATCGTCTACAACGCCCTGCTTGTCTCGGTCCAGCAGCGGGCGACGAGCCTGGCCATCCTGCGCAGCCTCGGCAGTTCGCGCCTGCAGCTCGCCTCCATTTACCTTGTGGAGGCGGTACTCTTCTCGCTCGTGGGAGCGGCTCTGGGGATTGGCGGGGGGTGGCTGATCGCCCGGGAGATGGTGGGCTATATCGCGACGACGATCAACGACCTGTACGCCCAGGTGCGGCCCGGCCCGGTGTCGCTGGAGTGGCCGGTCGCCCTCAAAGGGCTTGGCATTGCGTTTGGCAGCGGGCTGCTGGGCGCGCTCGTTCCGCTGTGGCAGGCGTCGCGCGTGGCGCCGGTTTCCGTGATGCGGCCCACCGACGCGGCCGCGAGCGCCCGGAGCACCGCGCGCTTCACGTTCGCAGTGGGGGTCGGGCTTCTCGTGATGACGGCGGCGCTGCCGCTCCTGCCGACGAAATCGCCGGTCGTCGGGTTTGTGATGGCCATTACGGCGGGGGTCGGATTCGCCTTTCTCTGCCCGCTGATCACGCGGCTGCTGTGCGCCGGGCTCGATTGCGTCGCCGGGTGGCGGCAGTCGCTTCCGATCCGGATGGCGGCGGCGGGGGTGTCGCGCTCGCTGGGAATCACTGGCGTGGCGGTCGGGGCGATGATGCTGGCCCTGGCGATGAGCATCGGGATTCAGACGATGGTGGCGAATTTTCGCGGGGCGCTCGATTCCTGGATGGACCAGCGTTTTCGGTATGACCTTTTTCTCGCGCCGCAGCTTGCGGTGGATTACAAAATCAATGCGGTGCTCGAGCCGACGGTGATCGACTGGACCCGCCGGCAGCCGAACGTTGCGTCCATCGTTACCACGCGGTTTCACGATGCGCAATTGCGAGGACAATCCGTGCAGATTCTTGGGACGCAGGTCGGGGCGATCCTCAAGGATGGAACGCTCTCTCTGAAGCGCCGCCTCGCCGGGGATTTCAACCCGGCCTCGGAGGTTCTCATCAGCGAGCCGCTGGCGGGCAAACTTGGGTTAAACCCGGGCGCTGAACTGACCCTGGAGACGCCGGACGGCCCGCTTCGGATGAAGGTGTACGCGATCTTCTATGATTTTCGCTCCGAGCGCGGACAGGTGATGCTGGATGCGGACCTGTACGCCCGTGCATTTCACGACCCCACCGTCAGCACGCTGCACGTCAAACTGCGTGACAATTCCGACGTGGAAGCGACGGCGGCGCGGTGGGCGGCGGAACTCGGACCCACGCATGCGGTCACCGTGCAAAGTTTCGCCGGGCTTAAAACGACGGTCATGAGCGTGTTCGACCGGACGTTCAAGGTCACGGATGTTCTCGCGTGGCTTGCGGGCGGGATTGCGTTTTGCGGACTTGCGGGAGCTCTCGTTGCACTCTCCCTCGCCCGGGCGCGGGAGTATGCGATCCTCACCAGCCTCGGACTCTCTCGGCCGCAGACGGCGATGTGGCTGCTGGCGGAAGGACTGCTGATCGCGCTGACCGCCGCGGCGGTGGCGATTGTTGCCGGGACACTGCTGGCGTGGATCCTCGCGAGCGTCATTCAGTACCGCTCGTTCGGGTGGTCTATTCCGACGGCGCTTCGGCCGCGATTCTGGCTCTCGACCGCAGGTCTCGCGGGCGGTGCGGCGCTGCTTGCCTCCATCTACCCGTTCCACATGCTGAAAAAATCGCCGCCGGCGTATGCTCTTCGGCAGGAGTAACTGATGCGGATGCGATCGATCGCCCTTTTTCTTCTCGCCATGATGTCGCTGCCTGGGGCTGATTATCAACAGGCCATCGGTCCGCGCGACTGGAGTTTCCCGCGCGATCACGGGCGGCATGACGGCTTCCGCATTGAATGGTGGTATTTCACCGGCAACCTCACGGACGACGCGGGGCGCCGCTTCGGGTTTGAGCTCACCTTTTTCCGCTCGCAACTTTCTCCCGAAGCACCAGCGAGGCAAAGCGCATGGGCAACGAACGACCTCTACTTCGCCCACGCCGCCGTCGCCGACGTCGCGACGAAGGAGTTTTTCTATCACGACATCACGTCCCGCGGGCGCGAGGGCCTCGCCGGCGCGGCCGATGATACGCTGGATGTGAAGATCAAGGACTGGTCGGCGGTGCTTGCGGACAACCGGACTGCGCTTCACGCGGCCACCGCTGATTTTTCATTTGATCTTTCGTGCGAGATGGAGGCGCCGGTGTTCCAGGGGCCGCACGGCTTGAGCCAGAAGGGCCCGCAGCCGGGGCAGGCGTCGTATTACTATTCGATGCCGACGATGGCCACGCGCGGCACGATCACGCTCCGCGGCAAGACATTTCACCTCCGCGGGCTGACCTGGATGGACCACGAGTTTTCCTCCAACCTGCTGGCGGAGAACCAGAGCGGCTGGGATTGGATCAGCCTGCAGTTTCTCGATGGGCGGGCGCTGATGCTTTATCGCCTGCGGAACAAGAACGGAAGCGACACGCGTTTCGGATCGCTCTTGGATACTCACGGTGTCGTCACTTACCTGAAGCCGGGCGACATCGAGATGACCGGTTCGGACCCGGCGGCTGCTCCCTCCGGAGCGCGGTACCCGCAGCAGTGGCAGGTGCGTGTTCCCGGCGTTCCGAAATTGGATGTTCGCTCTCTGATGCCGAACTGCGAGTTGCAGACGAGTGCATCGACGAAGGTGACGTATTTCGAAGGGCCGGTGGATGCGGAGGACGCGCACGAGAAGCTGATGGCGCGGGGTTACCTGGAGATGACCGGTTACGCGCCTGCGGCTACTGAGAAATGATTGTTTGCGGGGTTTCGGGAGATTCGTCCTCGGCGGGCTTTGTGGTTGCAGCATCGCCGGCATTCTCGGCTTCTGCGGGGTAGGCCTGCGGGTTGTTTTCCCACCAGGTCTGCAGCTTTTTGATGGCGGCGTCCTCATCGGCCTGGTTGGCGAAGGCCCATGTTCCCTGCGGCCGCGCGAGGCGCGACAGCTTGTATTCCGACGGGTCCTGATCGGTAAGTTCCAACAACAGGGCGAGCGGGTAGGTGCGGTTGGACCAGAAGTAGCGCATGTTGTTGATTTGCCCGTTGAAGGGCTGGACGAGCGGGGCGGTGGCGAGGCGAAAGAGCGCCGGCAAGGTTTCTTTCGAGCGGTAGGCCTTGAGCATGGCGTAGATGTTTTTCATCGGGAGCGAGTTGGGGCCGTACATCCAGATGCGTGCGTCGCGCAGGTTTGCCGAGCCGTAGGCTTTTACGACGCGGTGGAGGAAGGCGATGAGTTTGGGCGTGATCTGCGGGGCATTGAGATGAATCAGCACGTCGGTCGCGACGTTGCTGTCCTGCATGCGGCGGTAGGCGGCGTTGTCGAAGAAAGTCGGGCCGAGGGGCTGCCCGCGGAACATGACTTCCGGCTGCTGGTTCTGCTGCGGGGCGTAGATGTTGAAGCCGGCTTCGACGGCGCGCTCCCAGAGGTGATTGACGAGGGTGTCGGTCGGGGGGCGGTCCCAGGCGACTTCCATGGCGGCGACGTAGACGCTGCGGTCGTTGTCGTCGAGGAGCGGGGCGAGGACTTCGTTGACCATGGGGTCGGAGACTGCGGCGAGTTCGCGGACGCCTTCGGCGCGGATGGTGCCGACGGGGGAGCCGAGGCGGGCGACGATGGGGAGCATTTCGGGGCGGAGGCCGAACTCGAGGAGTTTGCGGCGATTTTCTTCGGGGAGTTTGAGGGTCTGGAGGACCCAGGCGCTGAGGCCTTCGTTGAATTCGAGAAGGGAGGCGACGCGTGCTTTGGATTCCGGATCTGCTGGTGACAACAGGGCTTGCGTTTGCTGGCCGAGGAGGCGTTCGAGGTCGGCGAGGGCTCTTTCGCGCGTGGAAAATTCCTGGGAGGAAAGCTGGTGGAGGGCGGCTTCGAGGGCGGGAGTGAGGGCGGGCTGGGTGGCGGGAGGGGTGGTTGGGGGGGCCGCGCAGAGGGGGGTGGCGGCGAGGGAGGCGATGAGGAAGATGGCGGGTCCGCGCATGAGTGCCCCTTGGAAGATGGGTGTATTATACGTTTGAAGCGGCGCGGAACTGCATGAAATTGCGGGGTTTGTGCTACCGATAACGGGGGACGGCGGGGTCGATGATGAGGGACCAGGCGTCGATGCCGCCGGCCATGGAGTGGACGTTTGTAAAGCCTTGCTGGCGAAGGAAGTAGGCGACGCGGAGGGAGCGGGCGCCGTGGTGGCAGAAGACGACGAGGGGTTGGTCTTTGAGGGATGTAAGTTCTTTTTCGAGGCGGGCTTGGAGTTCGTGCATGGGGATGAAGAGGGCGCCATCGATGTGGGCTTTTTCGAATTCGTCGGGGCGGCGGATGTCCAGAAGTGTTGGTTTGGCGGGGGTTTGGAGGCACTCCTTGACCTGGGCGGGGTGGACTTCCCATTCGGGGTTGATTTCGAGTTCGATGCCGTGGGGGGTGGGTTTGGGTTCGGAAGACATGGGGGGCTCCAGCGTGCGATGCGGGTACGGTTCGGGCAGGGTATTGTATGCGGAGGGGAGATGGAGGTGGTGGATGCGTGAGGTTTCGGTGTCGGCGGAGGTACGGGAGCGGGTGGGTAAACATGCACTTGCGGGGTATCCGGAGGAGGTCTGCGGCATACTTGTGGGGTGTGCGGGGAGGGTTTTGCGGGTGGTTGAGGTACAAAATGGGGCGGGTTTGGAACAAAAAAGGGGGGAGTATGTCGTGGATCCGCGCGACATTTTGCGGGTGGATCGCCAGGCGCGGGAACGGGGATGGGAGATCGTGGGGTACTATCATTCGCATCCGGATCATCGGGCGGTGCCGAGTGAGGTGGATCGCGCGCTGGCTTGGGAGGGGGTGCTGTATGTGATTGTGTCGGTGACGAAGGAGGGGGCGGGGGAGATGCGCGGGTGGGTGATGGGGGAGGGGCGGGCGTTTGGGGAGGTGAAACTGTTTACCACCCCGCCGGCGACGGAATCACGAAGAGACGAAGGGACGAAGGGCCACGAAGAATGCCGGGGGAGGTGAGAGGGAGGGGCGAGTGGAAGGCTGGCCCTGGTAGTCAAGGTTAGAAACGGGGAATTGCAGAGAGCACCGAGGATGCACAGAGCAACGCGCGGGGGTGGTCAACTGGTGCGGGGAGGTGCGTATTTTGTGAGGAGGTTGGTGTTTGGCGGGGGTTTGACAGATGGGCGGCTGCCGGGTGTTTGGTGAGTGAGGGCGAGTTGGACGTAAGGAGCAGCGGGGTGAGGAGACAGTGTGCGGTCGTGGTTAGCGGAGAGGGTGAGTCTGCGACGGTGCACTGATCCTTCATTTCGGATGTTATTGCAGATTCTGAATGGGTGGTTTCCGACGACTCTGGCCGAGGAGTAGCCGACGTGGGGAACGAGGAGGACGGGGGGCGTCGGGGGTGGAGCGGACATCGTTTTCGGCCTAGGTTTTTGCGAGGATGAGGGTGTCGTTCCGAGTTTGGAGCCGCGGATGCCGTGGCCTTTCTTGAGCTTCTTTGGTTTTGGGGAGGGGATGTCGACGAGGGGTGACCCGCCTTCATCGGTAGATGGAGCCCTCGCCTTTCCAGCCGGGGTTCGGTCTGCGGGGGACACAGGCAGGATGCCTATGCCAAGTTTGTCATGGGCGTCGATGCCTTGCTTGGTTTCGAGGACGAAGTGGGCGCGGCGGTAGAGGTCGATGAAGTTGGGAGCGGTGGAGCCGTCGGGATTGGTCGCGGTGATGGCGCGGTCGAAGACGTAGTTGTTTTTGGATTCGTCGGGGACGGAGGGGTCGGGGTGGGGGACTTGGAGGAGGTCGCAGAGTTCGGTGAGGAAGAACTGGTAGTTGGCGCGTTCGACGCCGCCGGCGGATTGCCATCGGGTTACGAATGCTGCGAGCGCGGGGGGCGGCCAGGTGGGTTGGGTCACGCGGTGTCCTTGATGGTGCGAAGTGTTGCAGTAGCGTAACGTGGGGTGGGGTGTTGGTGAAGGGGGAGCGGCGCGGGGGGTGCATAAACGTTTTGGGGAAAACTCCGCGGGCGCCTTGCGGGTGGGAGAGTCCATCATCCCGACCCCGTGGAAGGGGTGGGCTTGTTGCAAAGCGTTTATGCGCCCAGACGCGGGAAGTAGCGATCGAGGGCGAACATCGGGGCTATGGCGATGGCTTTCGATTTTCTCGCAAAGAGTGTCTCGGTGAAGATCAATAAACGGGGCATTGAAATGGTGAGGATTAATAGACTTTGGTCAGACAGGAGCGCCAAAAAAAGAAATGAGGCTCTCCCCAACTTCGCCCGCATAACCCGTCAAGAGGACCGGGACAAAATCCTTCTGATCCCCGCTAATGCCGACCTGCGTTCTGGCTGCCAGCACCATGTGCGTGTGGGCCTGAACCGCCAGATTTTCCGCGCCCCTTAAAACCCCATCATCGTCCCCACCTGGTACACCAAAAACGCCATCACCCACGCCAGCCCCGTCATGTAAACAAACATAAACGCCGGCCACCCCCAGTGCCCCGTCTCCTTCTTCGCCACCGCCAGCGTGCTCAAACACTGCATGCAGAACACCACAAACACCATCAGCGATATCGCCACCAGCGGCGTCCACACCGGCTGCCCCGCCCGCCCCGTCCCTGCCGGCCACTTGTCCGACAGCATGTGCGCCCGCAACGCCGCGGAAGTCTCATCCGCCTCCCCCACGCTGTACACAATCCCCATCGTCGAAACGATCACTTCGCGAGCAAAGAACGCCCCCGCCACCCCCACGCTTGCCTTCCAGTCATAGCCCAGCGGATAAAAAATCGGCGCGATCGCATGACCCACGTGCCCCGCCGCCGAGTGCTCCAACACTTCCTGCGCCTGCTGATTGCGCAGGTCCTCCACCTTCGCCTGTGCTTCCGCACTGAGGCCGGAACCCGAACCCCGAACCCCGGACCCCGAATTTTCTGCCGCGGCGATAGCCGCTCCATAATCCTGCGAATAATGCGCCGGCTTCGGATAATGCGTCCCCGCCCACATCACCACGCTGAACGCAAAAATCACCGTCCCGGCCCGCTTCAAAAACGCCCAGCACCGCTGCGCCACCGTCGTCCCCACCACCCGCCAGTGCGGCACGCGGTAGGGGGGCATCTCCAAAATAAACGCCGGCGCCGGCCCCTTCAGCAGCGTCCGCTTGAAAATCCACGCCAGCCCGAACGCACTGAACGTCCCCAGCAGATACATGCACAGCATCACCACCGCCGCCAGCACCGGCTTGCTCGCAAAGAACAACCCAATCAGCAGCGTATACACCGGCAACCGCGCCGAACACGACATCAACGGCAAAATCAGAATCGTCGCCAGCCGGTCCCGCCGGTTCTCAATCACCCGCGTCCCCATGATCGCCGGCACCGCGCACGCATACCCCGACAACAGCGGAATAAACGACTTCCCATGCAACCCCACCCGCGACATCACCCGATCCATCAAAAACGCCGCCCGGCTCATGTAGCCCGAATCTTCCAGCACCGCCAGGAACAAAAACAGAATCGCAATCTGCGGCAAAAACACCACCACGTTCCCCACCCCCGCGAACACCCCATCCACAATCAAACTCCGCAGCGGCCCCTCCGCCATGTGATCCCCAATAAAATTCCCCAGCCCCGCCACCAGCGTGAACTGCAGAAAATCCATCACCGGCTGCGCAAACTTGAAGATGCTCAAAAACACCAGCCCCATGATCCCCACAAAAATCGCCATCCCCCAGATCTTGTGCGTCACGATCCGGTCAATCCGGTCCGTCAGCGAAATCCGGTTGTTCTTCGCCGCGCTCCCCGTATCCTCCCGCACGCAGTCATGCACCACCGCCGTGATGAACGCGTAATGGGCCTCCACCTCCGCCGCGATCGGATCCACGTCCGCGGTCTCGCACGCCGCGATCGCCTCCGCAATCTCCGCCCGGACCCGCGGATGCTCCCGCCGCGCGTCCGGCACGTCCGCCTCATCCTCCCCTGCCGACAACATCAGGTGCGCATCAAAATACGCCTGCTCCGCCCCCACCAGTTTCTCCTCCACGAGAATCTTCTCCAGCCGCTCAATATGCCCCTCCAACACCTCCGGCAACGGCAACTCCAGCGCCTGCGCCGAGTGCTTCCGCGCCTTCAAAATCTCCCCCTTCAACTCCGCCATCCCATTCCCCGCCCCCGACCGATGCGCCTGCACCTTCACCACCGGCGCCCGCAGATGCAGCGACAACTTCTCAATCTCCACCCGCTTCCCCTGCGACTCCGCCACATCCACCATCGACAACGCCACCACCACCGGTCGGCCCAACTCCAGCACCTGCGTCACCAGGTAAAGATTCCGCTCCAGGTTCGAAGCATCCGCCACCACCACGATCACATCCGGCGCCGGCGTTCCGGCGATCTGCCCCAACACCACCTGCCGCGCCACATGCTCATCGGGCGACCGCGACGCCAGCGAATACGTCCCCGGCAAGTCGATAATCGCACACTCTTCTGACTTCTGGCTTCCGACTCCTGACTTCTCCAGAAGCACGCACCTCCCCACCTTTTTTTCGACCGTCACCCCCGGATAATTCGCCACCTTCTGCTTCATCCCCGTCAGCGCATTAAACAGCGTCGTCTTCCCCACATTGGGGTTTCCCGCCAGCGCAACCACCAATTCCCCAGCAACTTCCGGCGCACCAGCACCCGGTTCAACAACATTCGAAGGGCTCGACGACGACGCGGACGCCATGCAAATTCACCGCTTTCACTCAACTATGTGACGCTCCCAACCCTATCTGTATTGAGACTCAGTTTCAAGTAGGGCAATCCCCCATTCCTCAACCTCATCCTCCCTATTTATCAAAATCACAATGAACTAAACCGCCCATGCCTCCAAAAATACTTCTTGCTTTGGGGCGTAACGCCTATAGAATCCGGACCTTAACGTACGCTTGTGTGCCGCCTGCCTCCTCTCTAACGTAGGAACTCCTCCCAATGCCCCCCCGCAACGCCCCTCGCGTTTTGCAAAAAGCGCCTACCGGCATCTCCGGCCTCGACGAAATCACCAACGGCGGACTCCCCCGCGGACGCCCCACCCTCGTCTGCGGCACCGCCGGCTGCGGCAAATCCCTCATGGGCATCGAATTCCTCGTCCGCGGCGCTACCGAATTCAACGAGCCCGGCGTCCTCATGACCTTCGAAGAGTCCGCCGACGACATCAAAAAGAACGTCGCCTCCCTCGGCTTCGACCTCGACGACCTCATCCGCCGCAAGAAAATCCACATCGACTACGTCCACGTGGATCGCTCCGAAATCGAAGAAAACGGCGAATACGACCTCGAAGGTCTCTTTGTCCGCCTCGGTTACGCCGTCCAGCAGATCGGCGCCAAGCGCGTCATGCTCGACACCATCGAAACCCTCTTCTCCGGCCTCTCCAACCCCGCCATCCTCCGCGCCGAACTCCGCCGCCTCTTCCAGTGGCTTCGCGACAACGAACTCACCACCATCATCACCGGCGAACGCGGCGAAGGCGCCCTCACCCGCCAGGGCCTCGAGGAATATGTCTCCGACTGCGTCATCCTCCTCGACCACCGCGTCAACCACCAGGTCTCCACCCGACGCCTCCGCATCGTCAAATACCGCGGCTCCACCCACGGCACCAACGAATATCCCTTCCTCATCGATGAAGACGGCATCACCGTCCTCCCCATCACCTCCATGTCCCTCCAGCACGATGCCCCCACCAGCCGCATCAGCTCCGGCGTCCCCCGCCTCGATGCCATGCTCGGCGCCAAAGGCTTCTACCGCGGCTCCTCTATCCTTGTCTCCGGCACCGCCGGCTCCGGCAAGTCCTCCCTCTCCGCCCACTTCGCCAACGCCACCTGCGAACGCGGCGAACGCTGCATCTACTTCGCTTTCGAAGAATCCAAGGGCCAGATCATCCGCAACATGCGCTCCATCGGCATCGACCTCGAAAAACACGAAAAGAAAGGCCTCCTCCAGTTCTTCGCCGCCCGACCCACCACCTTCGGCCTCGAAATGCACCTCGCCCTCATCCACAAACGCATCAACGAGTTCAAACCCACCACCTGCGTCTTCGACCCCGTTACCAACCTCCTCACCGCCTCCGGCAACACCGACGAAGTCAACGCCATGCTCACCCGCCTCATCGACTTCCTCAAGGCACGCGAAGTCACTGCCATGTTCGTCTCCCTCACCAGCGGCGAATCCGCCCTCGAAGCCACCGACATCGGCATCTCCTCCCTCATGGACGCCTGGATCCTCCTCCGCGATCTCGAACTCAATGGCGAACGCAACCGCGCCATGTACGTCCTCAAAGCACGCGGTATGCACCACTCCAACCAGATCCGCGAATTCCTCCTCACCAGCAAAGGCATTGACCTCGTGGACGTCTACATCGGCGCTGAAGGCGTTCTGACCGGCTCCGCCCGCCTCGCCCAGCAGGCCAAGGAAAAGGCCGCCAGGCTGGTCCGCGACCAGACCACTCAGAAACGAATCCGCGACATCGACCGCAAACGTAAAGCACTCGATGCCCAGATCGCCGCACTCCGCACCGAATTTGAGGCGGAAGAAGACGAAATCCGCCACATCGTCAATGAGGAGAATATTCGGGCGGGTGTCCTGCTCTCCGACGCCGCCGCGATGTCCAAGAGCCGCCAGGCCGACAAAGCCGCCCCCGAGAAAGGACCCCGGAAATGAAATCCTCCGCCAGGAAAAGCGCCAAACCCACGGCCAAGGCGAAGGCTCCCGCCAGAAAGAGCCCCGCCCCGCGCCGCGCCAAGGGCGATCCCAACGTCTGGAACCTCCGCCTCTACGTCGCCGGCCAAACCCCCAAGTCTCTCACCGCCTTCGCCAACCTCAAGCGGATGTGCGAGGAACACCTCAAGGGCCGCTACACGATCGAAGTCATCGACCTCCTCAAAAACCCCCAGCTTGCCGCCGGCGACCAGATCCTCGCCCTCCCGACCCTCGTCCGCAAAATTCCCTCCCCCATCAAAAAAATCATTGGCGACCTCTCCAACAAGGAACGTTTTCTCGTGGGATTTGACCTGAAACACGAAGAAGGACACTAAGGCAATCCCATGGCCAAAAAACCCCGGAAATCTGCCACGACGTCCGCGCCCGCCCGGAAGCGGCGCCCCGCCCCAAAGAAGCCCGCCCGCCCCGACGCCACCTCTGATTTCGAAAAAGCCATCGCCGGCGCAGGCAAATCCGAACACTACGTCCTGCGCCTCTACATCACCGGCTCCACCCCCCGCTCTGCCGCCGCCATCTCCAATATCCGCAAATTCTGCGAAGAACATCTCGCCGGACGCTACGACCTCGAAGTCATCGACATCTACCAGCAACCCACCCTCGCCCAGGGCGAGCAGATCATCGCCGCCCCCACCCTCATCAAAAAACTCCCGTTCCCGTTGCGCAAGGTCGTGGGGGACCTTTCCAATGAAGAACGCGTCCTCATGGGCCTCGACATTCGGCCCAGGGGCGGTTTGAAGTAGAATGTTCCCGGTGAACAGATGAAACGCAAACCGCCCGCCACCTCCCCACGCGCCGTCGAAATCCTCGACCTTCGTACCCGCCTCGAAGAACTCGAGGCCACCCTCGGCGCCATCCGCTCCGGCGAAGTCGACGCCCTCATCGTCAACGGCCCCAACGGCGACCAGGTTTACTCCCTCAAAGGCGCCGAGCAACCCTACCGCGCGTTCATCGAACGCATGGGCGAAGGCGCCGTCACCCTCGATGCCGAAGGCACCATCCTCTACTGCAACCAGCGCTTCGCCGACATGCTTGATATGCCCCTCCAGCGCGTCATCTCCACCAACCTCATTTACTACCTCCCCAAGGAGGAACGCCCGGTCCTTGGCTCCATGCTCGCAAGTTCCGAGTCCGGCGCCGCCAACTTCCGCCTCACCTCCAAAAAGCGCAAAAACCTACCGGTACGCATCGCCATTTCCATCCTTGAAGATGTCGTCGAAGGAACCCACTGCGCCGTCATCACAGACCTCACCGAGCAGCAGGAACGCAAAACCCTCAAGGAAACCCTCGAAAAACTCCAGGTCAGCCAGGCCGGGCTCCAGGCCCAGTTCGAGGAAGTCCAGGCCATCCGCGCTAAGCTGGAACAGGCCAACGCCGCCAAGGACGAATTCCTCGCCGCCCTCTCCCACGAACTCCGCACCCCTCTCACCCCCGTTCTTCTCACCGCCAGCGCCATCGCCGTCGATTCTTCCCTTCCTCCCGCCCTCCGCCCGGACATCGAATCCATCCGCCGCAACGTCGAACTCGAAGCCCGCCTCATCGACGACCTCCTCGACATCACCCGCATCGCCCGCGGCAAACTCAAGATCGTGCCCCAGACGACCGACATCCACCAGACCATCGCCCGTGCCATTGACATCTGCGAAGCCGACACCACCGTCAAACCGATCAAGTTCGTCGCCAGCTACCGCGCCCTCCATCACTTCGTCAACGCCGACGCCGTCCGCCTCCAGCAGATCTTCTGGAACCTCCTCCGCAACGCCGTCAAATTCACCCCCGACGGCGGAAAAATCCTCGTCTCCACCCGCAACGTCGGCGGCAATTCCAAAAAGCCCGCCTCCATCCTCATCACCGTCCACGACACCGGCATCGGCATCCCCAAAAAAGACCTCCACCGCATCTTCAACGCCTTCGAACAGGGCTCCGGCGAAATCACCCGCCGCTTCGGCGGCCTCGGACTTGGCCTCACCATCACCAAACGCCTCGTCGAACTCCACGGCGGTTCCATCGAGGTTGCCTCCCCGGGCCTCAACAAAGGCACCACCTTCACCATCAAACTCCCCACCATCCCCGCCCCCGTCATCACCGCCACGGCCCCCATCCCCGATGTCGCCGCGCCCCGGCATTCCCTCCGCATTCTCCTCGTCGAGGATCACGAAGACACCCGCCGCAACATGACCCGCATCCTCTCCGCCCTCAAGCACTCCGTCACGCCCGCACCGAACGCCGCCGCCGCGCTCGAAGAGGCCGCCGCCGCCGTCTTCGACCTCGTGATCTCCGACATTGGCCTCCCCGACGAATCCGGCCTCGAACTCATGAAAAAACTCCGCGACCGCCACCAGCTCCGCGGCATCTGCCTCTCCGGCTACGGCATGGACGAAGACATCGCCCGCTCCCGCGAAGCCGGCTTCCTCGAACACCTCACCAAGCCCATCAACTTCGAACGCCTCGAAGCCGCCATCGCCTCGGCCGCGGGAACACCCGCCCCCGTCGGCTATTGATCACTCTTCCCTCCGCGCCGCGTTCTTCTTCCCCTGCGCCAGCTTCTCCCGCGCCTCCGCCATCGTCATCCCGCAACTACGCACCAGCCGCCCCATCCGCTCATCCCCCGACACGCTTTCCGTAACCCCCAGCCGATCGCACAGCTCCTGCTCCGTCATCCCACACGCCTTCGCCGCTTCCGAGAGCGTCATCGATCCCTGCAGAAACGGCACCCCCTCGCTCGCCGTCACCGCGCGATGCCCGCTGCGACCACCCCCCGGCCCGCCCGTTCCCTCCACGCTCGCCGCCGCCACTGCGATAAAACTCCCCAGCCCCGCGGCCAGCAAACCGATCGCCACCACCCCCGCCAGGTTCCGCCACAGCGACCGCGGCGCTGCGGTGACCAGCTCCCCGCGCCGCCGCACCAGCCGCACCGTCGTCGTGCACGCCCACTGCCAGTGGAGCGCCAGGTGCACCAGCAACACTGCCCCGATTCCCGCCGACACCCAGAAATGCACATCCCCCCAGTCGTGTCGGCTCAATCCCCACACGGTCAACCGCTCCCCGCTCCCCGGCGGCAGCACCCACCGCATCAACAGCCCCGTCGCCACCATCCCCATCACCAGCACCCCCAGCAGCACATCCAGCACAAAATTCAACGTGTTCCGCTTCATAACGCCTCCACAACTTGCGGCGGTTCATCAGGCCTTACCGCCGGCCCAGTCGCCCGGCTCCGGAGCGCGCACCCCCTCCTGGCGCAACGCACTCCCTCGCCTCTCGTTACACCTAATTCTCCTCGAATCTCCAAATGAGACTCAGTCCGTTCTGAGATCCACTCTCTCCTGCGATTCGCCTTTCGCCCCTCCCCAAAATTGACACCCCCGCACCACCCCCCCTATAACCACCCCCATCCCAAAACATAAACCGCGATCAACCCAAGGTTTTGTGTTTTGTGTTTTGCGTTTTGAGTTCAAAAGAATGCCCACCGCCCATTACCTCCTCGCCGCCACCCTCCTCCCCCTCGCGGGATTCCTCCTCCTCATTTTCCTCGGCCGCCGCATCGGGAAAGGCGGTCGTCTCGCCGGCCCCCTCGCCTCCCTCCTCCTCCTCGGCTCCTTCTCCCTCTCCATCGCCGCCCTCGTCACCTGGGTCGCCAAGCCCGAATCCCACCACGCCCACTACGTCGAAGCCCTCACCGTCCGCTGGATCTCTCTCCCCGCGGACGTCGCCCCCCAGCTCCCCCCGGCCCCCAGCTCCTCCGCCGACCTCACCCCCGCGACCCCCGCCCCCGCCTTCCTCGCCGTGGGATGCCTCGTCGATTCCCTCACCATCGTGATGTTCCTCCTCATCACCCTCGTCGGCCTCCTCGTCCACCTCTTCTCCATCCCCTACATGGCCGCCGACATCCGTCAGTCCCGCTTCTTCGCATACCTCGGCTTCTTCTCCTTCGCCATCCTCTCGCTCGTCCTCTCCAACTCACTCCCCCAGATCTTCTTCTTCTGGGTGTTGGCCGGCATCTCCTCCTGGCTCCTCATCGGCTTCTGGACCGAACGCCGCGGACCCGCCACCGCCGCCTTCAAATCCTTCCTGGTCAACGCCATCGGCGACGCCTCCTTCCTCGTCGGCCTCGGCATCCTCCTCACCCACATCGGCGCCAACGCACTCACCCTCTTCGACGCCGAGGGCACCTCCACCCTCGTCCACGGCGTCTCCAACGCCATCGGCGTCGGCCCCTCCGAATTCCTCTACTTCACCACCAACATCGCCACCCCGAACGCCCCCGGCTTCTTCCTCGGCCTTCACTGGCTCACATGGGCCGGCCTCTTCCTCTTCGGCGGCGCGGCTGCCAAATCCGCCCAATTCCCCCTCCACGTCTGGCTCCCCGACGCCATGGATGCCCCCAGCCCCGCCTCCGCTTTCCTCCACGGCTCCATCCTCGTCGGCGCCGGCGTCTACCTCGTCGCCCGCCTCTACCCCATCCTCACCATGGATGCACGCCTCGTCATCGCCGTCATCGGTTGCGTCACCCTCTTCATGGCCGCCCTCATCGCCCTCGTCCAGACCGACATCAAACGCCTCCTCGCCTGGTCCACCATCTCCCAGCTCGGTTTCATGATGCTCTTCCTCGGCTCCGGCGGGTACGTCGCCGCACTCCTCCACCTCATCGCCCACGGCTTCTTCAAAACCTGCCTCTTCCTCGGCGCGGGCTCCGTCCTCCACGCCCTCAAAAACGAACGCCGCATCGATCAAATGGGCGGCCTCTGGCGAAAACTCCCCATCACCGCCGCCGCCACACTCCTCGCCTCCCTCGCCGCCATCGCCGCCCCGGGATTCTCCGGCGCTTATTCCACCCGCCTTGGTCTCGCTGGCGTCTTCGATTACGCCTCCGCCCTCAACGCGCTCACCCACGGCGCCGGCCTCACGCACAACGGCGGCGGCTACGCCATGCTCCTCTACTGGACCCCCGTCGTCACCCTCTACATCACCGCCTTCTACATGGCCCGGTTCTGGTGGCTCGTCTTCGCCGGAAAATCCCGCAACGAAAAACTCGCCGAAGACGCCGACGAATCCCCACTCATGACCTTTCCTCTCATCCTCCTCGCGGCCCTCTCCACCGGCGCGTGGGTCGTCTACTTCCACATGCCCGACCTCCTCGCCAAGAGCCTCGCCGGCGACGTCCGCACCGTCCTTCCTTCCCCCGACCTCCTCGCCCGCATGTACGACTACAACTACTCCCGCTACTTCCTCCTCGCACCGATCGGCGCAGCACTCCTCGCCGTCCTCCTTTATCTCCCCGGCCTCACCGTCGCCCACCGCATCCGCCGCTTCCCCGGCATCAATTTCTTCTACCTCTGGCTCCGCGAAAAAATGTTCCTCGACGCCCTCTACGCCGGCACCCTCCTCGCTGCCACCCTCCTCGCCGCAAACATCGCCGCCTTCCTCGACCGCTACCTCCTGAACCTCCTCACCCCCATCGCCAATCCGCTCACCAAGCTCTTCACCCGCGCCACCGCCCGCCTCCCCTTGAAAACCTGGGACGCCGTCCTCTCCGGCCCCGTCCCCAGCACCCGCCGCTCCAGCGAAATCACCCTCTCTCCCCGCGCCATCGAACTCCGCAAACACCTTCTTCTCGCCGTCGCCTTCCTCCTCTTCCTCACCCTCCTCACCCTCAGCGTCCTTCTCCTCCGCTACTGATGCGCCACAATTCCTTGCCCCCGCACAACCAGCATCTTGACACTGATAACCTCAAGATTAGACTACCCATTGCGTGGTTGGTTCGTGTCTGATGGCGGCTCAGGTTTAAACTCGGTACCCGTCTCCCTTCGCCTCCTCAACGCGCCCACATCACCCCCTCGTGCGACGAACCCGTCGCCGCAGTTCCTGATCTCTGTCGCAGCCGTACCCGCAAGGCCGGCCGCGTGACCTCGGCGGAAAGATTTACCCAGTTCCTTACGGGAGGCCTCCCTTGAGTACCCTGACCAAAATTTTCATCTTCCTCCAGCTCATCTGCTCCATTGCCGTCGCCGTCGTCCTCGTCTTCGGCCTCAGCCGGATCCAGAACTACCGCGCCGACGTCGACGCCGCAGAAGCCCGCGCCGTCGCCGCCCAGGCCTCCTACCAGAAATCCCAGAACGACATCGCCGTCGCCCAGGCCCAGGCCGCCGACGCCATCGCCAAGGCCACCGGCCAGGTCAACGACCTCGCCCGCGCCAACAACGACCTGACCACCAAGAACGCCCAGCTCGCTTCCCAGATCGGCGCCCTCGAGGCCCGCAACGCCCAGCAGCAGAACTCCATCAGCCAGCTCACCTCCTCCATTGATTCCCAGAACTCCCTCTTGGCCGCCAAGGACAAAGAGCTCGCCGACCTCCGCCCGCAGAACGCCAGCCTCATCCAGAAAAACGCCGAGCTCAACCGCACCAACAACGAGCTCTCCACCCAGCAGCGCTTCGCCGAACAGGCCATCCGCAAGCTCCAGGAACAGATCGCTCAGAATCCCTCCGGCACCGGCGCTTCCGCTCCCGCCGAAGGCAACGGCAACCAGGTCGCCTCCCTCTCCTCCTCCGCCAGCGGCGCCATCAACGGCAAAATCAACGAGGTCACCCAGGCCGCCGGACACACCCTCATCGAAATGCCCCTCGGCGACCGTGACGGCGTCAAGGTCAACACCCGCTTCACCATCTACCGTAACAACGGCTACGTTGGTGATGCCGTGGTCCAGAAGGTCTTCCCGGACAGCTCCGTTGCTCAGGTCACCGTCGTGAAGCCCGGCGACTCGGTCAAGAAGGGCGACCTCGTCACCACCGGCGCTCAGTAACTCGAACCCATGCCCACCCCGTCCATGGGGTGGGGCTCGGTGGGGGGGAGGGCCGGTTCTGAGTAATGAACCGCCCCCCGTATGACCGATAATGACGGTATCCGCTGCAGGGTCTGCGGGATGGATACCTGAAACGCAACTCACGGAGTACTCACATGAGCCGCGTTGGTTCCGGTGTCATCACCGTTCGTCCCACCAACAACATCTACACGGCCCTGGCCTTTGTCTCGTTCGTGTCGATGCTCGTTGCACTGGGCTTCACCGTCTGGCGTTTTTACGAAATGGGCGCTCTCTAATCGCCCATCTCCTACGCCTCCTCCAGCACCCGCCGCGGATCTGGCGAGACGGAACCCCTGATCGGTCCGCGCTCGATGCCACGGACGGCCGCTGGAACAGGTCCCCCTGCTCCACCCTCCCCGCGGGGCTCCCGCCCCAGGCCTCGATCCCGTACCCTTCAACCTCCTCCCGCCACCGCAAGAGCTCGCGCCCGCACCATTGGCCGGTGCAACCCGAATGACCTATAATCCCCGCGAAGCTATCTTGCGTTAGGTCTGTGTCTTACCTCCGGAACGGCCGCGATCCTCACCTCGCCGCCCCCGGACCCCTCGTATGCCCTCCCGGCAAAGGAGTCGCCCGGCGTGTTCTTCGATTCAATCCTTGGCTGGTTCAGCCTCGACATGGGCATCGACCTCGGTACCTGCAACACCCTCGTCTGCGTCCGCGGCGAAGGCATCGTCCTCAACGAGCCCTCCGTCGTCGCCGTCAAAAAAGGCACCAACCGCGTCCTCCAGGATGGCAACGCCGTCGGCCTCGTCGCCAAGGAAATGCTCGGCAAAACCCCCGGCTCCATCACCGCCATCCGCCCCCTCAAGGACGGCGTCATCTCCGACTTCGAAATCACCGAGGCCATGCTCGCCTACTTCATCCGCCGCGTTCACGGCCGCCGCGGCTTCGTCAAACCCCGCGTCGTCATCGCCATTCCCTCCGGCATCACCGCCGTCGAAAAACGCGCTGTCCTCGATTCCGCTGAACGCGCCGGCGCACGCCGCGTCTACCTCGTCGAAGAACCCATGGCCGCCGGTATCGGCGCCGGTCTCCCCATCACCGAACCCCAAGCCTCCATGATCGTCGACATCGGCGGCGGCACCACCGAAGTTGCCATCATGTCCCTCGCCGACATCGCCGTCTCCGAATCCATCCGCACCGCCGGCGACGACTTCGACGAAGCCATCGTCAACCACATGAAAAAAACCTACAACCTCATGATCGGTGAACAGTTCGCCGAAAAAATCAAAATCGAAATCGGCTCCGCTGGCCCCTTCGGCGAAGAAAAAACCATGGAAGTCCGCGGCCGCGACATGATCTCCGGCCTCCCACGCAAGTGCATCGTCACCTCCGAAGAAATCCGCGAAGCCCTCCAGGAACCCGTCGGCCAGATCATCGACGCCGTCACCCGAACCCTCGAACGCGCCGAAGCCGAACTCGCCGCAGACCTCGTCGAAACCGGCGTCTGCCTCGCCGGCGGCGGTGCCCTCCTCCGCTCCATCGACAAAGTCCTCCACCAGGCCACCGGCCTCCCCGTCCGCATCGCCGACGACCCCCTCACCTGCGTCGCCCGCGGCACCAGCGTCTTCCTCGAAAACCTCGAACTCTGGAAAGACACCATGGAATCCGACATGTCGGACCTGTAAGGAGTCAGAATCAAGAACCAAGAATCAGGAATCAGGAAGACGCCCGCTTCGAAACTTCTTGCTTCTTGATTCTTGATTCTTGATTCTCCGCACATGCAGCCCCCACGCCTCAGTCCCAGGAGAATCTTCGCCGCCTCCACCCTCGCCCTCTTCCTCTGGGCCACCATCGGCGGCCGCCTCAACGCCGACACCCCTTCCCCCCGTGCCTCCAACTCGTTCATGTTCGCCGCCCAGGATGTCTTCGGCGGCATCCTCGACACCCTCCTCACCCCCCCAAAATGGATCTTCTCCAGCATCCAGGGCGTCGCCAACCGCACCATCGCCCGCATGAACTCGAACCCCTCCGGCGAATCCATCGAAACCCTCCGCCTGGAACGCGACCAGCTCCGCGACCAGATCGACCAGCGCGACGCACAGATCCGCCAGTACGAGCAACTCCTCCTCCAATACCAGGCCCTCGCCCCCTTCGGCCTCACCTCCCACGACCTCCTCTCCGCCTCCATCACCGGCGCACAAACCGGCCCCGGCGCCGCCATCATCACCCTCGACAAAGGCTCCCTCGACGGCGTTACCCGCGGAATGCCCGTCTCCGCCGCCATCACCGTCTCCATCCCCACCGCACCCGTCAACCCCGCCGAAGGCCCCTCCAAACCCGCCACCCAGGTCGTCCCCGCCGCGACCCTCCTCGGCATGGTCGATTCCGTCGCCCCCAAAACCTGCACCGTCCGCCTCATGTCCGACCCCCACATGAAAACCGAGGCCGTACTCGTCCGCCGGCTCCCCGACCGCGCCGCACTCCTCACCCCCGACCCCTGCCTCGTCGAAGGCCTCGGCGACAATCAACTCCGCTGCGCCACCATCGACGTCGCCAAGGTCCTCGCCACCCCCGAAATCGGCGACCTCGTCGAACTCGCCGACCGCAACTGGCCCCCCGCCACCCGCTTCATGCTCATCGGCGAAGTCACCGCCGTCTCCCGCAAAGACACCCAGATCCTCCGCTACGACCTCACCATCACCCCCCGCATCAACCTCAACTCCCTCCAATCCGTCCTCATCATCCTGAAATCCTGATCTTAATCTTGATCTTGTTCCTAATCCCCAAGCCCGCCGTATCCGACGGCGGGGGCAAACGCCTCCACCTGCAAAGACTTCCGAACCAAAAAGAACGCGCACCAATTGAACCCCCTCCCGCGCCTACCCCACCTCCCACTGCATATACACCACATCCAACCACCGCCCAAACTTAAACCCCACCCCGCGCAGCCTCCCCACCTCCAAAAACCCCTCCCGCCCATGCAACCCCACACTCCCCTCCTGGTCCGCCGAAATCGCCGCCACAATCACCCGATGCCCCAACCCCCGCGCCCGCTCCATCAAATCCCGCAAAATCGCCGCCCCAATCCCCTTCCGATGCATGTCATGTCGCACATAAACCGAGTTCTCCACCGTAAACCGATACGCACTCCGCCCATGAAATGCATTCAACGCCCCCCATCCCACCACCACCCCCGCATCATCCACCGCCACCGTCACCGGATGCCTCTCATCATGCTTCAAAAACCACGCGAGCCGCCCCTCCTCTGTCTCCACCTCCTCTTGGTACGTACACGTCGAGCACTTCACATAATGATTGTAAATCGAATTAATCGCCCCCAGATCCCCCGCCGTCGCCAACCGAATCGAAATCGCCATTCAAACACTCCCTAAGCACCCCCATCCTACCACGCTCTCGAATTCACGGAATCACGGATTGCATTCGCTAATCGTTAGGGTAAAATACGGGTGCACCAAAAGGGCGGGGAATCATGCCAGGACCATCCCAAAGTGGAGCCGACGCCCCCGTCGGCTATTCCTTCGCGCGCGGGCGCCCCATCTCTCGGAACCCCCACCATTCCCATCAGAGTAGAATGCCAACCGCGCGCACACACATTGGCATTGTGCTCCTTGGCAACCTACCCCTCCCGCCGCACACCGCTGTCCCAGGGAACTTGATCACCTTCGGCTGGCGCTATCAAAAACGCGGTTTTCAAAACCCCGAACTTGATCACCTTCGGCGGACACCACCAAAAACGCGGTTCGCTCAAAAACAACCTGATCACCTTCGGCTGGCGCTATCAAAAACGCCGTTTCCCACCCCATTCCCCCTTTCCCAACATTGTCCCCCTCCCTGCAACTCCGTATACTCGCCCAAGTTCGCTAGGGGTGCCCATTCGCACAAACGAAGGGCTGAGAGCACACCCTCCGAACCTGACCCGGGTGATACCGGCGTAGGGAAGCGACAACCCAACTCCCTCCCCTCGTCCCTCCCCGTCTCTGTCTCTTCCGTGCTCTCCGTGGTTCAACCCTTACGCGCCCCAAGCGCAGGAGCCGGCTCATGATTCAACCCAACACCACCCAAAACGGCAAACAACTCTACACACAGTACGAATACGCCAAAGCCGGCCTCATCACCCCCCAAATGATCCGCATCGCCCAGCGCGAAGCACAAACCCCCGAATTCATCCGCGCCGAAGTCGCCCGCGGCCGCCTCGTCATCCCCGCCAACATCCGCCACCTCGCAGGGGCAGCAGGCAAAGCGCTAACGTTCAACCCACATGAAATCGACCCCACCGAAAAAATCGAAAATCGAAAATCGAAAATCGAAAATGCCGGCCACCCCGGCGCCAGAGGCGACGCCGCAAGCCTCTGGGTCAACCAAACCGTCTCCCAACGCACCGCATTCATCAACGACCCCACCCACTCCCGCGGCTCCGCCGCCCCCAAACGCCTCGACCCCATGGCCATCGGCCGCATGGTCACCACCAAGATCAACGCCAACATCGGCGCCTCCCCCGTCTCCTCCGGCACCCACGAAGAAGTCGAAAAACTCAACTGGGCCCAAAAGTACGGCGCCGACACCCTCATGGACCTCTCCACCGGCGGCAACCTCAACGAATGCCGCCAGGCCATCATCGACAACTCCACCATCCCCATCGGCACCGTCCCCATCTACTCCATGATCATCGACCGCAAAATCGAAGACCTCACCTACGACATCATCCTCAAGGAAGTCGAACGCCAGGCGCAGCAGGGCGTCGACTACTTCACCATCCACGCCGGCGTCCTTAAGAAACACCTCCCGTTCATCAAGAACCGCCTCACCGGCATCGTCTCCCGCGGCGGCTCGCTCCTCGCGAAGTGGATGATCCACCACGGGAAGCAGAACCCGATGTACGACCTCTTCGACGAGATCAGCGCGATCATGCGCGAGTACGACGTCACCTACTCGCTCGGCGACGGCCTCCGTCCCGGCTGCACGGCCGACGCCACCGACGCCGCCCAGCTCGCCGAACTCCAGACGCTTGGCGAACTCACCCAGCGCGCCCGCGAAGCCGGCGTGCAGTGCATGGTCGAAGGCCCCGGCCACGTGCCGATGGACCAGATCGCCATGAACATGACCCTGCAGCAGCGCATCTGCGACGATGCCCCCTTCTACGTCCTCGGACCCCTCACCACCGACGTCTTCCCCGGCTACGACCACATCACCTCGGCGATCGGCGCCACCGAAGCCGCACGCGCCGGCGCCGCCATGCTCTGCTACGTCACCCCCAAGGAACACGTCGGCCTGCCCAAAGCGCAGGACGTCAAAGCCGGCTGCATCGCCTA
>JBQCGD010000076.1:0-13009 GCA_051955985.1 Phycisphaerae bacterium
AAAAAGACATCACGCAAAAAAGGGAGGGCGGAATCATGCCAGAAATCGATCTCGACTGTCGCGAATCCAACAAGGAACTCATCGCCAACCTCGAAGCCGACACCCAGCGTCTCCTGAAAGAAATCAAGCTCCCCCGAAACTTCGCCCCCCGCGATCTCCCCAAAGAAGTGCTCGATCAACTCGACAACTTCGAACCCAAGGCCGACTCGCTCAAGCTCAAAAAACACCTCCTCGCCATCCAGCAGCAATCCATCTCGGTCAAAAACACCACCAAGGCGATGAACAAAATCGTCGAACTCTGCGACTCAAACAAACCCCAGGTCGCCATGCGCGCCTGCATCACCCTCCTCAAGCTCGCCCACATGGACGACGCCCCCGACCTCTACCCCATCACCCCCAAGTACATTTTCCCCCACGAAGAAGAGGCGCCCCAAAAGAAAAAGAAAAAGCCCGCCGTCTCCGACGGCGTGGGCACCACTCCACCTGCAACACCCCTCAAACCCACCCTCAACGTCCAAAACCTCAACACCCCCTTCTTCGATTACCACAAATTCCACCTCAAAAACCAGCCCATCTCCCCAATCGAAAATCCAAACTCGAAAATCGAAAATACAAAACCCCACCCCTTCCACCTCACCACCCCCTTCATCACCCTCCAAGCCCTCCAAACCCTCTTAATCTTAATCCTCATCCTAATCCTGATCCCCAACCCCCTCCGCCACCCCGCCTCTCCACCCCCCCTCCTCTCCGCCGCAAACTCCTCCGAATTCCCTCCCACCCAATCTCTGCTAAAATACCCCATTCGACCCCTACACAAACCCGAAAGGCCAAGGATGCACGCCGTCTCCAATCCGTCCTCCCCCAGCAACACCCTCTCCCCCACCGACACCTTCCCCCCCCGCCACATCGGCCCGAACCCCGCCCACCAATCCGCCATGCTCCAACTCCTCGGCCTCTCCTCCCTCGAAGACCTCACCACCCAAACCGTCCCCGCTTCCATCCGCCTCCCCAAACCCTTGAACCTCCCCCCCGCCCAATCCGAATCCGAAGCCCTCGCCTCCCTCCGCACCCTCGCCACGAAGAACAAAGTCAACAAATCCTTCATCGGCATGGGCTACTACGGCACCATCACCCCCCCCGTCATCCGCCGCAACAGCCTCGCAAACCCCGGCTGGTACACCCAGTACACCCCCTACCAGGCCGAAATCTCCCAGGGCCGCCTCGAAGCCCTCCTCAATTTCCAAACCATGGTCACCGACCTCACCGGCCTCCCCATGGCCAACTCCTCCATGCTCGATGAAGCCACCGCCGCCGCCGAAGCCATGTCCATGTGCCACGCCGCCAACCCGGACCGCAACCACTTCTTCGTCTCCGACAACGTCCATCCCCAAACCATCGCCGTCATCAAATCCCGCGCCAAATGGCTCGGCATCACCATCCACGTCGGCAACGAAGGCGACCTCTTCCACGACTCCATCGCACTCCCCATCACCACCAAATCCCTCTGCGGCATCCTCCTCCAATACCCCGGCACCGACGGCCAGATCGAAGACTACTCCGCCCTCACCCAGCAATGCCACGACGACGACATCCTCGTCGTCGCCGCCACCGACCTCCTCGCCCTCACCCTCATCAAACCCCCCGGCGAATGGGGCGGGGGGGGGGCCGACATCGCCGTCGGCAGCGCCCAACGCTTCGGCGTCCCCATGGGCTTCGGCGGCCCCCACGCCGCCTTCATGGCCTGCAAATCCGAATTCACCCGCAAACTCCCCGGCCGCATCGTCGGCGTCTCCAAAGACGCCCACGGCAACCCCGCCTACCGCCTCGCCCTCCAAACCCGCGAACAACACATCCGCCGCGAAAAAGCCACAAGCAACATCTGCACCGCCCAAGTCCTCCTCGCCATCATGGCCTCCATGTACGCCGTCTACCACGGCCCCGACGGCCTCAAAGCCATCGCAACGCGCATTGCGAAACTAACAGGACTGCTCGTCGCGGAACTGAGCGACGCTGGAGTCGCACGAAAAGCCGAATCGTTCTTCGACACCATCGCCATATCAGTTCCCCACGAGGCGTTTCGAAAGTCCGTCGAGAAAATTTCCGCTTCCCGTGGAGTCAACTTCAGATATCAAGGCGACAAGGTCATCATTTCCCTCGACGAGACTACTACGACCGATGACGTCAACAAAATCGTGTCCATCCTTTCCGATGCAGCCAAATCGGGCGGCGTTGAATTAACGGAATACGGTCTGGACGGCGGCCAGTTCGCGTGGGGCAAAGCGCAGCGCACCTCCAAATTCCTCCAACATCCCGTCTTCAACCAATATCACGCCGAGCACGAAATGCTCCGCTACATCCACCGCCTCCAATCCAAAGACCTCTCCCTCACTACCAGCATGATCCCCCTCGGCTCCTGCACCATGAAACTCAACGCCACCTCCGAAATGATCCCCGTCACCTGGCCCGAATTCGCCAACCTCCACCCCTTCGCCCCCGCCGACCAGACCGCCGGCTACCAGGAACTCTTCAAAACCCTTGAAGAGGACCTCGCCGAAATCACCGGCTTCGCCGCCGTCTCCCTCCAACCCAACGCCGGCTCCCAGGGCGAATACGCCGGCCTCCTCGCCATCCGCGAATACCACGAAGCCCAGGCACAAATCGAAAATCGAAAATCGAAAATCGAAAATCCGGTCCGAGATGTCTGCCTCATTCCAACAAGTGCTCACGGAACAAATCCGGCATCCGCAGTGGTAGCGGGTCTAAAGGTCGTCCCCGTCGCGTGTGACTCCCAAGGCAATATCGACGTCGAAGACCTCCAGAAAAAAGCCGCCGAACACGCCGCCAATCTCGCCTGCATCATGATCACCTACCCCTCCACCCACGGCGTCTTCGAAGAGTCCGTCAAACAGATCTGCAAAATCGTCCACGACCACGGCGGCCAAGTCTACATGGACGGCGCCAACATGAACGCCCAGGTCGGCCTCACCTCCCCCGGCACCATCGGCGCCGACGTCTGCCACCTCAACCTCCACAAAACCTTCTGCATCCCCCACGGCGGCGGCGGCCCTGGCATGGGCCCCATCGGCGTCGCCAAACATTTGATCCCGCATCTCCCAAAACACCCTCTCGCCAACACAGACCCCAGACCCCAGTCCCCAGACCCCCAGATCCCCATCGTCATCAGCGCCGCCCCCCACGGCAGCGCCGCCATCCTCCCCATCTCCTGGATGTACATCCGCATGATGGGCCCCGACGGCCTCACCGCCGCCACCCAGGTCGCCATCCTCAACGCCAATTACATGGCCAAACGCCTCGAATCCCACTACCCCATCCTCTACCGCGGCAAGAACGGCCGCTGCGCCCACGAATTCATCCTCGACTGCCGCCAGTTCGAAGACACAGCGAACATCAAAGTCGAAGACATCGCCAAACGCCTCATGGACTTTGGCTTCCACGCCCCCACCATGTCCTGGCCCGTCCCCGGCACCCTGATGTTCGAGCCGACCGAATCCGAATCCAAGGCCGAACTCGACCGCCTCTGCGACGCCATGATCAAAATCCGCGAAGAAATCCGCGCCATCGAAGAGGGCCGCATGGATAAATCTGACAACCCCCTCAAACACGCCCCCCACGCCGCTCACGCCGTCATCGCCGACAACTGGCCCCACAAGTACTCCCGCGAACAGGCCGCCTACCCCGCCCCCTGGACACGCGTGCACAAGTACTGGCCCACCGTCGGCCGCATCGACAACCCCTACGGCGACCGCAACCTGATGTGCACCTGCCCGCCGGTCGAGAACTACCAGGGCACCTGAACAAAAAAAGGGGCGTCGCAAGACGCCCCTCGTTCTTTCTCGCGCACAATATTCGACAACCCCTCACCGCTGCGTAAAGCTGCTCCCCGACCCGCTCCCAAGCCCCAGTTGCGGGAACCCTTCCGGCGACATTGTGAACGACACCGTCGTGTCATCCTGGTTCGCGTCGTATGTCACCGTGACCGCCGTAATCAACCGCGGCAGCTTGCGCACGAAGGTAAACGAGCTCAGGACATTCTCGCCCAGCGAAAAGTCGTAACTCTCCGACGCAACCACCTCATACTTCCGCGTGAGCTGGTAATCGACCGCCGCCGTGAACTCCGTCGAAGAGTACCCCGGAATGCGCCCGCCCGGCACGAACGTGTAATCGCGGCTGGTGATCGAAGGCACATCCACATACCGCGCCCCGACGAAGTAGGAGAGGCTGCTCGTCTGATCAACCGCAACGCCGGTCGCCGCCTGGTACAATCGGGCATCGGTTGTGTTGTAATTCGCCTCCCCGAGGATGCGGACGCGTTCCCCGACACGCCACGCCCCATCCATCGCGATGGAATCCTGGATGAAGCTCAGGTCCGGCCGGCTCGGCAGGTAAAAACCGCGTGCAAACGGATACGGTCCGAACAGGTTCGTATGCGTGCCGTCTTCCCGGTCAAAGAACTGGTTCCACTGCAGATTGAGCGTCAGCCAATCCACGTTCCGCCAGTGCCCCGGCCCGCCGCGCTTCGTCTGCCAGCGTTGATTGAGTGCCAGCGACGTGCCGGACGCCCGCGAAATGCCTTCCACATCCCGGTCAAACGGCTGCAGATCGTTCCGCGATTCGTTGGCACCGGTCACGAACACGTTGAACTGCGGCTCGATGATGTGCCGAAGCTGGTGGACATCCCAGAACGTGGATTCAGCATCGCTGTAGACGCGCCAGAACTGCATGGAGCTGCGAATGCCCGTTTGTCCCCACAACCGCGTGGTATTCCCATCATTCGAGTGCGTGCTGTCGAACGGTGTGCTGTCCCAGCCGTCATCCCACGCGGTCACGCGCCCGGTGACATAGGGAGAGACCTTCAGATCGCCGAGGGAGAGCGGCATGTCCAGTTCATGACGGGAATCCGCACGGAAGATGTCGCCATTGTCGAACCCGTGCTGCTGGTAGTAATCGCGGTAACGCGTCGTGCCGACGAGAGACGGCTGATAGGCGAGGATGACGGCAGGCGCTCCGAGGAACGTCGGCAGGCTGTTCGACTGCTGGAGCGCGAGCTGCGCGGGCGTGTAGTCGGTAATCGAGGTGTGCAGGTTGGCAACACCGGACTCGCTGTAATAAGTGAACATGTCGAGGAACGAATCCCCGATCCGCCAGTACTTCGCTTCCGGCTTCTTTTCCGTCGTGAACTGATCATCCACCTGGTCCGCCACCGAGGTGAAATCATACAGATTGAATTTGCCGAGCAGGCTGATGGCATCGGTGTCGCCCTGGTGCTTCACGTAGACGGAGGTTTCCTGCTCCTTATCGGTTTCGTATTCGCTGTTGAAGAACTGCTGCAGGAAGTTGGGATCGGAAATATACGAACCTTCGAGGTTAAGTGACCAACCATTCCCGAAGTTCTGCTGATGGCGTGCGAGCACCCGCCCGCGGGCATCGTCCTGCACGGGAATATCGGTGCGGTTTCGCCCAAGCCGGTCGGAACCGTGATCCTCGAGGCCGTAGGAACGGAAGAAGCCGTAGGAATCGGCGGCACTGGTGGAATTGATGTCGTTATTTCCCCATTCTGCATCGACGCCGCCGGCCGGTCCGCGCTTTGTGAATTCGTCGAGACTCAGTTCCGCCTTGAAGTCCTTCGGACGTTTCTGGCCGGCAAGAGCAAACAGGTCCCACTTGGTTTCAATGGAGACGCCGTACGTCTTGGAATTGCCGACGCGAAGCGTGCGCAGCGGGATGTCATTGTTGGCGGTATCACCGGAGAGGTACGGCCAATAAAAGATCGGGATTCCTTGAACGTTGATCGTGGAATTGGTTGCCTTGAAGGCGTATTCCTTCGGTCCGGCCGCGGAAGCGGGGCGGTTCGGGTCATACTCCTTGCCGGCGCCCTCAGGATTCTCAATTCGCGGCGTGATGTCCTGCAGGTAGAGATCGCTGGCGCCAATGCTGTAATGCGGGGTGGCAAATTCGCTGGTGGAGAAGGTCGCCTTTTTGGCGGCGTATTCTCCGCGGGCGAGCATGCGAATCTGTGAGGCGCGCATGTACAGGGGCACGTTGCGCACTTCGTCGCGGGTGTAGACGGAGGCATCGAGCATTACCGCGCGCTGCGAGGTGAAATCGAAGTAGATGCGCTCGGCGTGGATGTTCTCCGGGCCGACGACTTTTCCTTCGCCGCCCATCGTGATGGAGACGTCGCCTTCGAGATAAACACCGGTGACGTACTGGGCGGGCGAACGGCGGGCGCCGGCGGGAGCGGTTTCGGCGTTCTTCTGGATCGGACTGAAGGTGACGGCACGCTGGGCGTGGAACACGAGCGGCGGCTTGCCATCGAGTGCGTCGTAGATGATGTATGGCCCGTGGTAGACGGTGATGACCTCGTTGCCGCTTTGCTGGGCGCGGACCTCGCTGGAAGGATCGAAGGCGATGCGGAGAATGGGGCGGGGCTTCGGAGGCTTGGGAGCGGCAGGGGCAGGGACGTACTTGCCTTCGGCGGTGCGGACGAGTTGGAAATCGCCCGGGCCGGCGACGATCTTGTTGTTGGGGCCGCGTGCGATCCAGCCTGCCTGCAGCGCCTGCTCGACGGTGCTGACCTGAATTTCGGGGATGTAAATTGTCGCCATCGGACGGTTCTGGAGCTCTTCGCGCAGTTGCTGACCGCGGCGGACGATCGGGTTGTCTTCTTCGGCCTTGCTGACGGGCGTCCCGGTGAGATCGATGCTGCGGGAGATGCGCGTGGTGACGAGCAGTTCGCCCCCCCGCGTGTGCGTGGCCTGCGGTTGCGTTCCCTCGAAGACCTGCACGTTTCCACTGAGATAAATGGCAACATCCCAGGTGGACTCGCCGGACTCGCGGCTGGGGCTCAGCCAGATTGCAGCGTTGTCGGCGCGGAGAATGCGAAGACCCACATTAATCTTCACATGTCCTTCGGCGAGCATTCGCTGGTCGAGATCGGCACGCCAGACGCTGGTGTGGTCCGCTTCGACATGGAGCGCCGCCGGGATGGCGCTCGTGGGAACGATGACCGGATGGACAGTGGGAAGGATTGTGACTTCGCGCGAGGTGGCGGCTTGTGCGCGTTCGCCCCCCCCTACCGCGGCAAGCAGGAAGGTGCCGCAGGCGGTGACGACGGCGGCGTGCAATGCCCAGCGTCTGGCCGAATCCGTCCGCATCCGTGCGTGCTTCATCGTTCGTCCCGTCGTGAATGAAGGAGGTGAGATCATTGGCGGGAATGATAAGCGGGGCGCGGTATTTCGGGAAGAGACACGGCGGGGAAATCGGCTTACCAGCCGGCAAGTTCCTTCCGCTCTTTGAGCCACTTTTTGAAGGCGGCGAGAGGTTTCGCGTTGAGGACATCGGCGGCGGTTGCCCAGCCGCGGCGGGCGGTGAGAACACCGTAGAGCATCATGTCGAATTCTGGAAGGGAATGTGCGTCGGTATCGATGCAAATGGGGACTTTCGCATCCACGGCCATCTTGACATGGGTATCGCGGAGATCGAGGCGGTGGTAGTTGGCGTTGATCTCGAGGGCGACGCCGTGACGGGCGGCGGCGAAGATGACGCGGGACATGTCGGGTTCGAGGCCGCGGCGGCTGGGGACGATGCGGCCGGTGGGGTGCCCGATGACGGAGACGTAGGGATTGGAGGCGGCGCGGACGAGGCGCTGGGTGGCGGCCTCGGATTCCTGGCTGAGGGCGGCGTGGGGGGAGGCGACGACCCAGTCGAGTTTGGCGAGGAGGTCGTCTTCGTAGTCGAGGGAGCCGTCGGCGAGGATGTCGACTTCGCTGCCGGCGAGGACGAGGACGCCGGACTTTGCGGCTTCTTTGGCGACGGCGTGGATGGCGTTGATGTGGTCGAGGAGGCGGTCGGATTTGAGGCCGTTGGCCTGGAATTGGGATTTGGAGTGGTCGGTGATGGCGATGTACTGGTAGCCGCGGCGTTTGGCTTCGGCGACGAGTTCTTCGATGGTGTTGCTGCCGTCGGAGGCTTTGGTGTGCATGTGGAGGTCGCCGCGGATGTCGGAGAGTTCGACCAGGGCATTTTCGATTTTCGATTTTCGATTTTCGATTGATTGTTCGATTTCGCCGCGGTCTTCTCTCAGTTCGGGGGGCATCCATTGGAGGCCGACGGCGGAGTAGACGGATTCCTCGGTGTCGCCGGCGATGCGTTCTTCTTTTTTGCCGGCGGTTTTGAAGACGCCCCATTCGTTTATTTTGAGGCCTTTTTTGACGGCGATTTCGCGGAGTTTGACGTTGTGGGCCTGGCTGCCGGTGAAGTACTGGATGGCGGCGCCCCAGCTTTCGGGGGGGACGACGCGGACATCGACCTGGATGCCATTGCCGGTGCGGATGCTGGTTTTGCTCGCACCGGTCTGGATGACAGAGCCGGCGAAGGGGTGCTTGGTGACGGCGTCGGCGATGGCGGTGGCGAATTTTTCGGGGGCGGCGACCATGATGTCGATGTCGCCGATGGTTTCTTTGCCGCGGCGGAGGCTGCCGCAGTAGATGGCGTTTTTGACGCCGGGCAGCTTTTTGAGATCGTCGACGAGGGCGAGGGCGATGGGGAGGGCGTCGCCGATGCGGATGCGGCCGGAGCTGGTGGCGAGGTGGGCGAGGTTTTCCTTGATCTTGTTGAGCTTTTTTTCGCCGAGGCCGGGGAGGCCGACGAGGGTGCCGGCGTCGAGTTTGGTTTTGAGGTCTTCGATGGTGGTGACGCCGCCCTGGTGCCAGAGGACGGCTGCGGTTTTGGGGCCGACGGAGGGGATGCGGATCATTTCCATGACGCCGACGGGGATCTGGGCGAGGATGTCGTCGAATTCGGAGATGCGGCCGGTGCGGAGGTATTCCTTGATTTTCTCGGCGGAGCTTTTGCCGATGCCGGGGATGGATTCGAGTTCGTTGGCCTCGGCGAGTTTGGCGACGTCGTTGGGGAGGTCTTCGAGGACGCGGGCGATTTTTTTGTAGGCGAGGACGCGGAAGGCATTTTCTTCGAGGACGGCGAGGACTTCGGCGGTGCGTTCGAAGATCTTGGCGATTTCGAGGTTTTTCATATTCGACCGGAGTTAAACACGAAGAGCGCAAAGGCATTAAGGACCACAAAGGGATTTTGCTGATGGAAGGGTATAGGGTCTGGGGGCTGGGGTCTAGGGGATGTGTTGGAGGATAGAATGGGGGGATGAGTACGCGTCAGGAATTCAGTCATTATCCGTCGTGGCCGCTGCCGGTGGTGCAGGAGATGACGGTGACGGAGTCGCATGACTGCAGTTATCTGGCGGGGCGTGTGGCGACGTTTCGGGCGTTTCAGGCGGGGCGGATGACGGGGGAGGAGTATCAGCGGTGGATGGATGCGGGGTTTCGGCGGAGCGGGTCGATTGTGTATCAGCCGACGTGTGCGGGGTGCCGGGCGTGCACGCCGTTGCGAGTGCCGGTGGAGCGGTTCGCGGCGAGCAAGGGGCAGCGGCGGGTGTTGCGGCGGAATGAGGATGTGCAGGTGCGGGTGGGGATGCCGGCGCCGACGGCGGAGAAGTGGGAGTTGTATGACCGGTACCAGCGGGAGTGGCATGATGGGAAGCAGGCGGGGGATGTGCTGGCGTTTGTCAGTTTTTTGTACCGGTCGCCGGTGGAGACGGTGGAGTTTGAGTATCGGGATGGGACGGGCAAGTTGCTGGGCGCGGGGCTTTGTGATGTTTGTTCGAAGAGTGTGAGCAGTGTTTATTTTTATTTTGATCCGGCGGAGGCGGGGCGGTCGCTGGGGACGTTCAGTGCGCTTTATGAAATCTTGTGGGCGCGGGAGATGAAGATTCCGTATTGGTATGCGGGGTATTGGATTGAGGGGTGCGGGAGGATGGAGTACAAGGCGCGGTTTCGGCCGTGCGAGGTGCTGGGGACGGATGGGGAGTGGCGGGAGTTGGCGGAGGAGTAGGGTCTGGGGACTGGGGTCTGGGGGATGTGGTGGCGAGCGTTTTATTTGTTCTCGTCGGTGATCGGAGTTCCGGCGATGGGCCAGTTGTCGGGGGTCCAGGTGATGGGGCGGATTTGGAGTTTGGGGATGCCGTGGTCGTTGGCGTCGTAGAAGTGGTGGACGAGGAGCCAGCGGTCGGCGTCGTGCATGATAATGCCGCCGCCGGGGCCGCGGACGCGGCCGTGCGGGTCACCTTCAAGGAGCGGCGTCCCGCCGCCTTGCAGCATGTCGGTGCCGGATTTGTCGAGGTAGGGGCCGGTGATTTTTTGGGAGCGGCCGATGACGAGGTGATAGGTGCTGTTGATGCCGCGGCAGCAGTAGTCGAAGGAGACCATGAGGTAGTAGTAGTCGTTGCAGTGGATGATGCAGGGGGCTTCGAGGGGATCGCTCTTGACGTTGGGGCGTTGGGCGAGGTGGTAGAGTTTCGTGTCGGTGGGGTCGGGGAGGCCGGTGGTGGGGGAGAGGCGGCGGAGGTGGATGCCGTCCCAGAAGGAGCCGAAGGCGAGCCAGGGGGTATTGTCGGCATCGAGGGTGATGGCGGGGTCGATGGCGTTGTAGCGGTCGGTGGTTTGCGACTCGAGGACTTTGCCGTGGTCGGTCCAGTGGTTGTTGGGGCTGGCGGGGTCGTGGGTGGGGGAGGAGGCGAAGGCGATGACGCTGCGGTTTCGGCCGAAGCGGGAGATGCAGTAATAGAGGTGGTATTCGTGGTTGAAGTAGGAGATGTCGGGGGCCCAGATGTACAAGGCATTGGGGAAATTATCGATAGCCCAGGCGGGGGCTTTGTCGAAGACGGGGGGGAGGATCTTCCAGTGAATGAGGTCGGTGGAGCTTTTGGCCTGGATGCCGCGGCCGGTGTTGTAGACGTACCAGGTGTTGCCTTCCTTGATCATGCAGGGGTCGTGGGTGAGGGGTTCGGCGACGATGGCGCCCGGCGGCTGGAAACGACGCCATGGGGCGGGGGCGGGGGCCGGTTGGGATGCGGGTTGGGTATCGGCGGCGCGCAAAGAAACGACGCTCCCCGGGAGGAGGAGCGTCGTGAGGATGAGTGTGCGGATGCGCATGATCAGAGCGTGAGCATTTTGCGGTATTCGTCGAGGCGCCCGTCGACGTCGTCTTTGGTGACTTTCGAGATGCGGTTAAGGGAGAAGTCTTCGATGGTGAAGGAGGCCATGATGGTGCCGGCGGCGATGGCGTTTTTGAGGGTTTGGGCGGTGAGGGTTTTGTTGGCGGCGACTTCGTTGGCGAGGTAGCCGAGCATGCCGCCGGCGAAGGAGTCGCCGGCGCCGGTGGGGTCGATGACGTGGCCGGTGGGGTAGGCGGGGAGGGAGAAGATTTCTTTTCCGAAGGCGGCGATGCAGCCGTGTTCGCCTTTTTTGATGATGAGGATCTTGGGGCCGGTGGGTTTGAGGTAGGCCTGGATGAGGGGGAGGCATTCGACGAGGGAGACTTTCTGGGTGAGCTGGCGGGCTTCGTGGTCGTTGAGGACGAGGCCGTCCATTTGTTTGAGGGCGTTGAGGAGTTCGGCGCGGAATTCGGTGATCCAGGGGACGCCGCGGGTGTCGGCGATGGCGAGTTTGGGGGCTTTGAGCTGCGAGAGAAGGTCGATCTGGAGGGCGGGGTGGGTGGCGGCGAGGAAGACGGTCTGGGAATCGCGGAACTGTTCCGGGACGGTGGGACCTTTTTCGATGAGGACATTGAGGTCGATTTCGACGGTGGTGGCATCGTTCATGGTGGGGTCGTAGGAGCCGGTCCAGCGGAAGGTTTTGGAGCCTTTGCGGCGTTCGAGGCCGGCGATGTCGATGTGGGGGTGGTTAAAGGCGGATTCGAATTCCTTGGGGAAGTCTTCGCCGACGACGGCGACGAGGCGGACCTTGGAGAAGGCGGCGGCGGCCCAGGAAAAGTAGATGGCGGAGCCGCCGATGACGTTGGAGACGGACCCGTGGGGGGTGGTGACGTTGTCGATGCCGAGGGAACCGGTGACGAGGAGGGACATGGGGGCTCCGGGAAAGAATGCAGAATTCAGAATTCGGAATTCAGAAGTAATGGTTTTTTGTGAGGAGGGTGAACGATACGCGCGGAGGGGGGATTTTTGCAAGGAGGTGGGGGGCTGGGGCTGGGGGAGGAGCACCCCTGTTTTTGATAGCGCCAGACGAAGATGATCAAGTTCGGGGTTTTGAAAACCGCGTTTTTGATAGCGCCAGCCGAAGGTGATCAAGTTCGGGGGGAGAGCGGGGGGTGGGGCGAGGGGTGGGCTTGGTTGTGTTACTGCATGTGGGTGCGGGTTGTGGGTTTTTGGCGTTAAAATGGGGGTGAATTTGGGAAGAGGCGCAGCTGGGTGCGCCTGTGGGGTGAGGGCGGGCGAAGTCGAGTGCGCGTGTGGGTGGGAGAGGGTCGCACCGGGGTGCTTCTCTGGATTGATTGGTGATTGGTGTGCGAGTATTGGCGGCATTCGTCCCCCGACGCCAAATGGTTTCGCCATCACACAACATAGCTCGTGCGTGTGACGAAGGCAAGAAATTTGTTTGCATTTTGTTTGGTTTTACCGCGCGCCCGACTGGGGCTCGACGGAATTCCATCGGCGAAGAGGAGGGGCTACATCTTCCGGGCGTTCAGCATTGTCTTCATAACGGCCATCGTGGTGGGTGCCCTGGGTTTGGTGGTGGGCATGATTGTCGTGCATCGCACGGACTTGAGCGGTTGGAATGATTGGCGCGACCAATTGGGTTTGCGTGATGTGCCTTCGTTCGTCATTGCGGCTTATCTGCATGGGGGCAGTTATCTGGGGGCGTTGCTGGGGGTTATTTTCGCAGGGGTTTATGTGCGAAGGGGCGGGAGTCCGATTGTTGGTTCTGGGTCGGCGAAGTGATCGGCCGGCCGGCGGGCCGTTGGGGGTGGGGGTATGCATAACCGAGGAAGTGGTGTTGATGTGCGTCCACTGGCCCGCGCCGTCGGAGACGGCGGGCTTTCAGGCTGTTTTGCGATGGCGAAGGATGGCGCTGCATGCGAAGGGTGCGAAGAGGAGGAGGGTGGCGGGTTCGGGGGTGGG
>JBQCGD010000077.1:0-31862 GCA_051955985.1 Phycisphaerae bacterium
AACACCCCCCAGCTCCCTGCGCGCCAGCCCCAACTCCCGCCCCTCGTGCGCGCCGGCGAGCACCAGATTCGCACTCGCGACAACTTGCTCGCCGCCCCTAGTGCTGCTTCCTATAACGGCTTAGAAAAGTTTTTTAGGAATTCCTTACTTTCGAGTTGACCTCTTACCCGTTTCTCAATATATAATATATGAGCACGACGGCGCACCGTGAGCGCCCCGTTCCGGCCCCTACACCTCTCGCTACCCGGAACGCACCTCTCAGCAGGGTAAACACTCATCTCTCTCGGGATTTTCCCCCGCCTTCGGCGGGCTATCTCTCTGTGTTTCGGAGGACCATCCAATGCTAAGGCGTGGCTTTACTCTCATTGAACTCCTTGTCGTCGTTGCCATTATCGCCGTGCTCATCGCCATCCTCTTGCCCTCCCTCGGCCGCGCCAAGGCCAACGCCGTGCGCGTCCAGTGCGCCGCCAACCTCAATCAGTGGGGCAAGGTCATCACCATGTACCAGCAGGAAAACTACGAGTGGTTCGGCATCCAGGAACGTATCGACGGCAAGCACAAACTCTTCTGGAACACCGTCGCCTTCAACAACGAACCCTCCCTCTATGACAACGAATGGAGCGCCGACCTCGGCGTCGGCGGCAAAATCTCCGCCGAATTCCGCACCTGCCCCGGTGATCCGCAGTACGGCCAGATCGCTGCCCACGGCGCCAACTCCAACTTCTGGGTCAAAAACAACGGCCATCGCCCGGCCGTCGACTACACCATGCCCCGCTACTTCTCCTCCCCCGGCAACCCCAACAGCAACACCCTCTGGCGCGTCACCGAATTCAGCCACCCCGGCACCACCTGCCTCATGCTCGACGGCCCCCCCAACGACCAGAGCACCAAGAACCACAACATGAGCCTCTTCTACGCCTTCCAAAACATGAACGACCTCGATACCTCCTACGCCCCCGAATTCACCATGCCCAACAGCCTCCAGCAGCGCCACCTCGGCATCGGCAACGTCCTCTTCATGGATAGCCACGTCGAGCAGCAGAAGTACGGCGACTACTGTGCCAACATCCCCTCCGGCAGCGACACCTACGACCCCAACCACGCCCCCGACAACACCAAGCACTGGCTCGATATGCAGATCTGATCGCCCCGTGGCCCTGACCCGCTGGCAGTCGAAACTGCCCCGCCAAGTCTGCCCACAACTTTGACCCCTTCGCGTACCGGTTGCGTCGTTTCGCCACGACTCGGCCGGTACGCCTCTTTTTTTGCTTCCGCCTGCGTCCACCCCCTCCTTACCAAAAGTGCAATCATCGCATCATAAACGGCAATGAAACCCCGCGCGGAATTTATAAACTAGCGTTACAAATAGGCCGATGGCTCAGCTACGCGCCATCGAACGCGACATGGCACGCCCAGGTTGATTCAGCGGCTGACCGTACTCAACTGGCATATTCGTACACAGGCCAGCCTCTTTCGGTACGGCTCAGTTGTCGCGTTGCAGTACAGCCTCTCAGGAGCTCTCACATGCGGGGATTTCTCGCCCCGTCCCGCAGAATTTAATAAGAAATGCAGGAAGTCCCCCTCGACTTAACCCCCCTTGGTTTCTAAACTTCCCTTGCATAACACGCTTCGTTTCAATCCCTTGATCGGAACCTCTCCACAGCAGGGTGGCAGGCCCGGCTGTCTCCAAGGCGATTTGTGAATGTAGTTGATTAAACGCGACCTTCCGTCGCGCTGAGCTGCCTTTTTGTCCCCCGAAGGAGTCCTTCATGCGTAAAAACCGCGCATTCACCCTCATCGAATTGCTCGTCGTGGTCGCGATCATCGCCGTCCTGATCGCCATCCTCCTCCCCTCCCTCGGTCGTGCGAAGGCAAACGCCGTCCGCGTCCGTTGCGCCGCCCAGCTCAAGCAGTGGGGCAACGTCATCACCATGTACTCCCAGGAAAACCAGGACTGGTTCGGCATCGAGTGGCAGGAAGCCAACGGCGGCCCCAAGCATTACTGGAACGGCATCGGCGTCGGCACGCCCGAGCTCTATGACCCCGAATGGGGCGCCATGGACACCACGCTCAAGATGTCCAAGTACTCCGTCGGCTTCCGCACCTGCCCCGGCGATCCCCTCTTCGGACAGTACTCAGCGGCGGGTGCGGCTGGCGCCAACGTCGCCAAAACCGGCTCCCGTCCCCCGGTGGACTACGCAATGGTCCGCTACCTGCCCGTTGCCTCTAACGTCACCATGTGGCGCATGCCGGAATTCAATCACCCCGGTACCACCATCCTCATGGCCGACTCCCCCACCTTCGTCTGGGGCCAGGGTTCCAGCACCATGAAAAACTACTACGCCTTCAATGCGATGGCCGACCTCAACTCTGAGCCCGTCAACCTCAAAGACTCCCTCGAGCAACGCCACCTCGGCAAGGGCAACATCATGTTCCTCGACACCCACGTCGAGCAGGAGGGCGCCCAGGACTATGCCAACGGCATTCCGGCCACCTACAACACCGAACCCACCAAGATCTGGACCACCAAGACCAGCAACTAAATCCCCGGTTTTCCGGGTCTCAATTTCCTCCTCCTCTTCGAAAAAGGCCTCCCTCCCCGGGCGGCCTTTTTCTTTTTTGCCGCCCTCTCCTTCCGGTTATCCCTGATCCCGAATAAACGAAATTCTTCCCGGTCGGCAGCATCTTTCATATATGTCCCGCGTTAAGCTCGACACCTGCATATCTGTACCGCCCGTTTTTTCGCTATAGCCGCTGTCGTCATCGGGAGTAGCCATGTTGACTCGCATCCAGTCCGCCCTGTTGCCCTGCGCGCTCGCCGCCCCCCTCCTCGCCAGCCCCGAACCCGCTCCCGCGCCGCCCGCCGCAACCCCCGCCGCCATCACGCAGACTCCCGAAACACCCGTCCTCGCCGACGCCTTCCACCCCGGCGAGCACTGGTTCGACAACCACCACGTCCCCATCAACGCCCACGGCGGCTGCATCCTCCTCCATGGCGGCTATTTCTACTGGTACGGCGAACACAAAATCTCCGGCGAGGCCGGCAACAGCGCCCACGTCGGCGTCCACGTCTACTCCTCCCAGGACCTCTACAACTGGAAGGATCAGGGCGTCGCCCTCTGGGTCTCCAAGGACCCCAAGTCCCCGCTCCACGACGGCTGCATCCTTGAACGCCCCAAGGTCCTCTACAACGACGCCACCCACAAGTTCGTCATGTGGTTCCACCTCGAACCCAACGACCAGGACCACCCCATGTACTCCGCCGCATGGGCCGGTGTCGCCGTCGCCGACAAACCCACCGGCCCCTTCACCTTCCTCCACGCCTCGCGCCTCGCCGCCGGCCAGCTTCCCCTCACCCGCACCGCCGACGGCCGCACCCTCCACCTCAACCCCAACCAATTCACCGATGCCGACACCCTCCTCCGCGACCAATACACCGGCCAGATGTCCCGCGACTGCACCCTCTTCTCCGACATCGACGGCCATGCGTACTTCGTCTCCGCCTCCGAAGAAAACCGCTACCTCCATTTCTACCAGCTCTCCGACGATTACCTCTCCGTCACAAAAAACTACACCCGCTTCACCGCCGACAGACAGGCCACCGACAACGAAGCCCCTGCCCTCTTCATGAACCACGGCAAATACTTCCTCATCACCTCTGGCACCACCGGCTGGCAGCCCAACGCCGCCCGCCTCTTCACCGCCGACTCCATCTGGGGCCCGTGGACCTACCTCGGCAACCCCTGCCGCGGCAACATCGAACAACAAAACTCCACCTTCCACTCCCAATCCACCTTCATGCTCCCCGTCCCCGGCCACCTCGGCCAATACATCTTCATGGCCGACCGCTGGAACCCCAAAGACGCCATCGACGGCCGCTACGTCTGGCTCCCCCTCCAATGGAACGACCAGACCCCCTACCTCCAGTGGCACGACACCTGGAACATGTCCACCTTCGACAAGCTCTCCGCCCACCGCTGATCATCCCCGTCGCTCCTCACCAAACGACGCCCGTCGCCCGCAGGCGACGCGGGCACTGTGCATCAGCAAACGTCGGGTACAATCCCCGCATGCAAAAAACAGTGCACTCCAAACCGCTGCTCGCCTGCGCGCTCCCCATCCTCCTCGCCGCATGCGCCGAATCCCCCACCGCCGCCCCACCCCAAACCACCGCCTCCCCTCATCCGCCCTTCCCCGCCATCTACAACCCCGAAGCCCAACCCCACCACCTCTCCCTCGCCCAGTTCCACGAAATCCAATCCCGCGCCACCCAGGCCCACCCCGCCCACATCTGGTTCGTCGACAAAGCCGAAAACGACGGCATCCCCTACCGCGTCTCCCTCTACTTCGTCCCCCGCTCGCACAGCGGCCGCATCTCTCACGGCGCGTTTGCCAACTTCCTCAGCGCCACGCGCGACGAACTCGACTTCATGCAGAAGACCGGCATGTCCACCGCCGCCATCGACCGCTACACCTACATCACCGATCACGCCACTGACGATATCCCGCCTCCCACCGAATCCACCTTCCCCTTCCGCACCCCCGAACGCATCCCCGATGCCGACCTCCTCAAAAGCCTCGACGCCGCCCACGCCTTCTTCGCCGCCCACAAAACCGCCCCCCTCCCCGTCCACAACATCCTCCTGGAGCCCAACGGCAACGTCGAAATCTTCTTCGGCTGGCAAACCGCTCCCCTCAGCGGCGGCGGCTTCCGCCTCGAACTCCAACATCACGGCGGCGAATTCGCTGTCGTTAACGCGACCCACTGGGTCTCCTGACTCGCACTTCCCCGCGCCCAGCACTGCAAAAAACAAAGCAGGCCCGAACACCGTCCGGGCCTGCTGGATTGATCAAACCAAATCAACTCACCGGCGACGCCGCCGCGCACACAAAAGTGCCGCACCCGCCGCCAGAAGCCCGAGAGACGCCGGCTCCGGCGTCGCCGCGGCCGCGGAGGTGCCGTTCAGCGTGATGTCATCAAAGTCGAACGTCCGGTTCGTGTGGTTCGCGTGCAGATAAAAATGGAAGGTCACATCCGAGCCTGACAGATTCTGGAACAGCGGGTTGCCCGACAGGTCGATCGATTCCTGCGTTAGGTTCGGCCGCGCCTGCACCGTCGTCAGGTTCGTATCCGACTGCGTGCCCGTCGAGTCAAATGCCATTTCTCCCAGGATATCGCTGCTCAGGCTCGACGTGATGAAGAACCCGCGCAGCGCCGACGTCCCGCCGTAGGCCGCCTTGAAATCCAGCGACGTCAGGCTCACCGTCGCCGACGGATCAATATGCACCGTGAAGCTGAATCCTCCGTCGCTGGCGATCGCCGCGTCATCCGGAGTTGCGGAGGTCCCGGTGGAATACCCCGCTTCCAGCACGAGGTTCGAACCGTATCCCCCGGCCGCCGAATCCACCCCGTCGTGCCAGATCCCGTTGCTCGTCGCCAGGCCCGCCCCTTCCACGATGCTGTCTGCCGTGGCCCCGGTCACCGTCGACGGCGCCGTACTCACATCCCCCGCGCTGGAAAACGTGTACTGCGCAATTACTCCCGCCCGCGCCCCCGTTGCCGCTGCTGCCATCGCAAGCACCACCCCCGCCACCCCCACTTTTAAATTGCCACGCATGGCTCCTCCGGTAAGTACAACTACTGTCCGCTGAAGAGGCTAAGCGCGGAAAGTAACACTCGAATATGCCACGCATGCCAGGTTTGTCAAAAACGCTCAGCGCCATTTCTCGTAAAAAAATAAAAAAAATGCATCGCAGTCCCGTAAAACCCCGCGTTTCACCCACGTCGCCCCCGCTCGCTCACTCTGCCTCGGCCGCCGCCGCCGCGACACATTTTTGTACAATGCCCCCCATGTCAAAACTCTTTCCCGCGATTCCTCTGCTGCTCCTCCTCACCGCCGCCGCGCACGCCGCCACGCCCGACTGGCAACTCGTCTGGTCCGACGAATTCAACACCTCCTCCACCCCCGGCCACCCCGAGCCCGCCAAGTGGAACTTCCGCCTCGGTTTCCACACCGATCGCGAAGCCCAGATCTACACTGGCGACCGCCCCGAAAACGTCCGCACCGAGAACGGCCATCTGATCCTCGAGGCCCGCCGCGAAGATTTTCCCAACCCGCAATACGACCCCACCTCCAAAGCTTACATCAAACAAAAGACCATCCCTTACACCTCCGCCATGCTCACCACCCAGCACAAATGCTCCTGGACCTACGGCCGCTTCGAAGCCCGCGCCAAAATCCCCCAAGGCCAGGGCATGTGGCCCGCCATCTGGTTCCTCGGCGACTCCCACGAAAAAATCGGCTGGCCCGCCTGCGGCGAAATCGACCTCATGGAAGCCCTCGGCCGCGACCCCACCCACATCTACGGCACGCTCCACTTTTCCAAGAACCACAAACACGCCGAGAACGGCGGCAAAATCGAAACCCCCGCGCCGCCCGCCGACGGCTTCCACATTTACGCCGTCGAATGGTTCCCCGACCGCATCGATTTCTTCTACGACCAAACCAAATACCACACCGTCCACCTCGACGACATCCAGAAAGGCCCCGACAACCCCTTCCGCAAACCCCAATACCTCCTCGTCAACCTCGCCCTCGGCGGCGACTGGGGCGGCCGCACCGTCGACGATTCCAAACTCCCCCAGCAATTCAAAATCGACTACATCCGCATCTACCAGGACAAATCCACCACCACCCAGCCCGCCACGCAGCGCGCAAAATAATCCCCTCCAAGTCCTCCGTGCCCTCCGTGCTCCGTGGTTCCAACAAACTCCGCTCTCCCGCATAATGCCCCCATCCCAACCACAGGTGCCGCATGCCCAGCACATGGAACCTCCTCCTCTCCTTCCTCTGGATTCTCCCCTGGCTCCTCATCGCGCTCGCCGCGCTCCTCGCCCTCCGCCGCAAGAAAAAATCCCCGCAACTCCTCCTCCAACTCATCGGCGCCGCCGGCACCATCCTCATCCTCCCCTCCCGCGAAATCGTTCTTCTCCTCCTCCGCGCCACCCACGCCCCAGACCCCGCCTTCACCGCCACCCGCACCATCTTCGGCTTCCTCACCTACACCCTCCTCCTCCTCTTCGCCCTCGGCTACACGTGGGAAAAACTCGGCCGCAGATGATGTGGAACGCAGCACGCTGCGGGCAAAATGCTCGGGGGCCCGGGGCCGGGATCCGTGCCCGCCGAGAATTCTCACCGGAAAGGACCCCGGACCCCGAACCATCTGCTCCCCTCCTCAATTATTCGCATACTTCCCCATCAACCCCCGCAACATCGCCTCATCCGCCGCAATCGCCTTCAACTGCGTCGTCAAATCAATAAACACCGGCCGATAGCGCGCGTTGATCTCGTCCACCTGCCCCATCGCCCGAGACTTCACCCCCGCCCGGTACGACTCCGCCTCCGACGGCGGCTGCGGCACGTTCACCGCTTTCTGGTACGCGTCCCGCACCGCCGCAATCTCCCCGTTGTACGCCTCCTCCTTGTTCTTCAACTGCCGCTTCAGCTCCTCCCGCTTCTCCGTGAGTTCATCCAGCCGCTTCTCCACCTCTTCGCTCGTCATCTGCTTCTGCTGCGCCGCCTCCGCCTTCGCGTGGTTCTGCACGTACGCCGCCGCCTGCTGCGCCACGGGGTGCCAGGACGCCACCCCCAGCCCCGCGCGAATGTCGTCAATCCCCTTCACGATCCCCGCGGAAAGCCCGCTCGCCACCGCCTCGTTTCCCGTCAACGTCAGGATCTTCCCTTTCTCCTTGATGATCTTCACCCCCTCCTCCTCCTGTCCCGGCGTCTCCTCCACCAGGCGCAGTTTCCCGAACTTGTCCGCCTTGAGCGCCAGCTCCACATCCATCTCCGTCATCCCGCGCACAAACAGCGCCGAATGCCCCGCCGATTCCGCGTTCGCCCGCACGATCCCCTGGTACGCCGACTCAAACTTCTGCTCCACGTTCACCGGCGTGCCGTTCGGCCCCACCTTCCACGGCACCGCCGCCCCGATTGCCCCGCCCTCCGCCATATAAATCTTCGGGCACCCCATCGCGATCATCGCCGCCGCCGAGATCGCCTCCTTCTCCACGTACGCCACGATCGTCAGGTCCTTCGCATCGCGCAGCACCTCGATGATGTCCGCCATCTCCGCAATCGCCCCGCCCGGGCTGTCGAAGTCCAGGATCACGTACCGCGCCCCATCATCGCGCGCCATGTTCAGCGCCCCCTTCACGCTCTCCGCCGTGATCCCCACGCCCACTTCCCCCTTCATCGGAATCACGCAATACCCCGGCCCTTTCACCACCTCCTGCTGCAACGACTTGATCTGCGACCGCGCCACCTGCTGCCGGACGATCAGGCCCTCAAAATTCGCCTCGAACGTCACCGTCTTGGCATCCTGCGCAATCACCCGCCCCTCCAGCGCCGTCCCATCCTTCTTCACCAGCGTGTCCCCGCGCGCCCCGAGCGTCCCCACCAGCGCCGCCATCAACATCCCGCAACCGATCGCCAGCTTCCGCATGTTGCCCGACTCCCGACGCAAGTCCCAAAATACACCCAGAATCCGCTGCAAAAAGCGCAGCAGGCACCACTTTTGGATGCACCAAATCTCATCGGCATAATTGGACTCCCAATTCACGCCCCCGTCCGCCCCACAACGTTTTGTGTTTTGAGTTTTGCGTTTTGAGTTTCTCCCTCCGCTATACTCGCCCTCATGAACACCACGCACCGCAATTTCCTCATCGACACCGACGTCGCCTCCGACGACGCCGTCGCCCTCATCATGGCCCTCCGCCACCCCGACATCACGGTCCGCGGGATCACCACCGTCGCCGGCAACGTTCCCGTCCAACAAGCCACGCAGAACGCCCTCCTCGTCACCGAACTCTGCGGAAAGCCGGATGTCCCCGTCTTCCAAGGCGCCCACAAACCGATCATCCGCGCCGCATGTGATGCCACCTGGTTCCACGGCGTCGACGGCCTCGGCGATCAAAACTTCCGCCCGCAAAAACGCACCGCCGCGCACAACGATCACGCCATCGACGCCCTCCTCCACCTCTCCAAAGATCACCCCCGCTCCACCCTCATCACCCTCGGCCCACTCACCAACATCGCCGCCGCCCTCCTCCGCGACCCCGCCTTCGCCCAGCGCATCGACCGCTGCATCATCATGGGCGGCAACCCCTGCTGCGTCGGCAACGTCACCCCCGCCGCCGAATACAACATCTGGTGCGACCCCGAAGCCGCCGAAATCGTTCTCCGCTCCGGCCTCAACTGCGAACTCGTCGGCTGGCACCTTTGCCGCGGCGACGCCGCGCTTAACACCAAAGAAATCGCCGAGATTCACTCGCTGAAGTCGCGCCTCGCCACCTTCGCCATCGACTGCAACCGCACCGCCGCCGAAGCCTACCGCACCCAAACCGGCGAACTCGGCATCTCCCTCCCCGACCCCACCGCCAAGGCCATCGCCATCGACCCCGCCCTCGCCACCAGCGCCAGCTCCCACCGCGTCAAAATCGAAACCGCCAGCGACCTCACTCGCGGCCAAACGATCGTCGACCAACTCAACGTCTCCCACGACCCCCGCAACGCCCCCACCTGGTGCACGACGCAAACCCTCACCCGAGTCGTCTGGACAATGAACATCCCCGCGTTCAAACAAATGCTCCTCGCCTCACTCCAATGATGGTACCGCGACCGTGAGGGAGCGCTCATCTTTCGTCCGATCTACCGGTCCGCGCATTGCGGCAATGGCCCCTCACTTCCCATGCATCTCCCGATTCATAAAATAAATATACGCCCCACTAAACCCCACAATCCCCACCACAAAAATCCCCATAATCACATTCACCATGGCATCATCTCCTTTCCCCAAAACTTAGAACGTCCGCCTCCTCCGATCCATAAACACTCTCCCGGATATTCCCGCCTAAACTGTGATCCCCGTCCCCCCTGTTCAACTTTCCGCCGTGTTCAATAATATTGAACAGCAGCATTTCCTGAACCCCAATCCCTCACCATCGTAATACAGAAATGAAAAACACCCCGGCGCCGATCCTCCCTTACGCTCCGCCCCCGAAATCCGCGCTACGCCTCTTCAGACTCACCCGCCGCACCTGCATCCACCTCACAGTTTATTCACTGATCGCGCTAGCTCTCTACGCTTTCGTCCACGGCCCCACCAGCGGCCAAATCCGCCTCGACACCGGCGACCTCCGATACTGCTGGTACGGAATCCCCCTGCGCTACAGACCAATGCCCGAACCCGAACGCTCACACATCGTCGCACTCGCATCACGTGCGCCGGCAATACCCCACCGCTGGGTCACGTGCGTCACGTATCCCCTTCCCTCCTCAAACAACACTGATTCCATGTGTCGCGACTTCTATTGGTCCGTTGCCATCTGGTCCACTGTCGACCGCCAAATCGCGCGTCGCGCTTTCGACGATGTCGTCAAATACATCGACCGCACCCATGCGACCTCCGGTCTCCCCGATTCGTGCGAAATCCTCGATACCTTCGTTGTGGACTGGCATTCGTGCACCGTCAATCCCGCATGGCGCGACATGGAAGAGGTCAAAAGCTACTGTACGTGCATTGGCTACACGCCCCCTCCGGCAGCGGCACCTACCGCCCCGCTCACTCCGCCCCAAACTCCCGCACCAATTCCGGCCGCCTCTCCAGCAACCGCAAAAACCGCAACGTCGGCCCCGACGGCCTCCCCCGACCCTGCTCCCACGCATGCACCGTCTGCACCGACGCATTGATCAACCGCGCAAACACCGCTTGGCTCACGCCCATCTTCTCCGTCCGCAACCGCGCAATCTGCCGCGCCGACATCACCTTCGGTGGCTCCGGCAACTCCACCTCACGAATCGTCGCCGGCACATCCCGCCCCTCGGCCCACGCCAGCGCCTCCTCCAACCCCAACTTGATCCCCTCATAATATTCATTCCGCGTTGTATTCTTCTTCATGATCAATTCCCCTTCTGCTTCATCACTCGATCCAATGCCGCCTTCATCGTCGCGAGACCCGCCTGTTCCGCCTTGCCCAAATTCTCCTTCACGTGCTTCGCCAACGCCGCAACCAGCAAACATGCGCCAGCCTCCGGATAATCCGCAAAGATCACCCGCACACCACCACTCTTCCCGCGCCCCTCCGCGGCGCAGCGGATCTTCCTCAAACCGCCCGTTCCCTTCACCAGATCGCCACTCCCATCCATGATGGCTCGCTGCATCCGGCGAACGGCATCATCCGGAACGCCCTCTGCCTTCAACACACGCGTCACGGCTGCAAACTCCACAAAGGTCCGCTTCATCGTTTTCCTATACTAATTTTTAGCATACTACGTCTCCGGAGTCAAAACAAAACGCAGATCAATGAAATGCTCGTGAATCTTACCCCTTCGTGGTCCGTCGTGCTCTTTGTGCTCTTCGTGCTTAACGCTCTTCATCCGCACACAAAATCGCCCGCAGCGCCTCCTTCAACTCTTCCACCGTCCGCGGATACACCTGATACCTCCCCAACTCATAGTGCAGCTCCAACCCCGGAAAAAGCTTGACCCGCCCCCACGCTTCTGCAATACTGGTTTGGTTTCTGTTCGGATCACCAAACAGGGGGTCCCGTGTCTCCGAACGCTCCATCTTCTCCAGGTGTCCGTCCGGCCGCACCCGCGCCGCCTCCAGCTCCCCCTCCGTCGGCAAAACATCCACCCGCCCCTCCAGGATCGCCCGAATCGCCCCCAGCGAATACCTCAACTGCCGATACTCCCCGATCTTCCGAAGCCGCTCCACATGCTCCCGCCCATAGTTCGCCCCCCGCCCCTTTCCCAATGAAGGAGGCAATAACCCATGCTTCTTAAAAGACTTAACCGTCGCCGCACTCACCCCCACCAAGGCCGCCAGTTCGGAAAGTGTCCATCGTTCAAGCATGTGTCGCAGAATAGGGCAACTCATCCCCCATTTTCAATCCCCTATTTCACCCCTATTCTCCAGCAGTACGGACCCCGAATCCCGGACCCCGGACCCCGAACCCTTCCCGATTCCACATCCCCTCCCGCCCCGCTATACTCTCCCCCTTCAATTTCCCCCAACCCCTCGACCACGCAGGAGCCCAAAATGTCCGGTAACGCAGTCATCGGCCAATCCGGCGGACCCACCGCCGTCATCAACCAGTCCCTCGTCGGCGCCATCGAAGCCATCCACGCCGCCCAGAAGCAAAACAAGATCGGCAAGCTGCTCGGGGCCAAGCACGGCGTCCGCGGCATCATCAACAACGACTTCATTCCTCTGGACAACATCCCGGCCGAGCTCCTCGAACGCGTCGCCCAAACGCCGTCCTCCGCGCTGGGCTCCACCCGCGACAAGCCGGACGAAGAGTACTGCAAGAAAATCTTCGAGAGCTTCAAGAAGAACAACGTCCAGTACTTCTTCTACATCGGCGGCAACGACTCCGCCGACACCGCCCGCATCACCGCGGAGATGGCCAAGTCCGCCGGCATCGATCTGCACGTCTACCACATCTGCAAGACGATCGACAATGACCTCCGCACCACTGACCACTGCCCCGGCTACGGCAGCGCCGGCAAGTTCGTCGCCCTCGCCCACATGGGTGACGATGCCGACAACCGCTCGCTCAAGGGGATCAAGATCAACATCATCATGGGCCGCGACGCCGGCTGGCTCACCGCCGCCTCCGCGCTCGCCCGGGTCGATGAAAACGACGGCCCGCATCTGATTTATGTCCCGGAAGTCGACTTCAACGAAGACAAATTCATCGGCGACGTCGACCGCGTGTACACCAAGCTCGGCCGCTGCGTCATCGCCGTCTCCGAAGGCATCCGCTACAAGGCCGACGACAAGAAATCGCTCCTCGCTGAAAAAATCATGGAAGGCGGCGAAGTGGATGCCCACGGCAACCGCCAGCTCTCCGGCTCCGGCGCCCTCGCCGACTACCTCTCCAACCTCGTCAAAGACAAGCTCGGCAAGCTCGTCGCCTCCCGCGGCGAAAAGAGCAAACTCCGGGTCCGCGGCGACACCTTCGGCTACCTGCAGCGCTCCTTCCCGACGATCATCTCCGAATCGGATGCCACCGAAGCCCGCGCCTGCGGCCGCAACGCCGTCCAATACGCCCTCACCGCTCCGGAAGGCCTCACCAGCGGCAGCGTCGCCATGAAGCGTGTCAGCAACGACCCGTACAAGATCGAATTCTTCCCCACCGCGCTCAGCAACGTCGCCCGCCAGACCAAGCACCTGCCGCCGGAATGGGTGATCAACGGCAACGACTTGTCGAAGGAATACATCAACTACGCCCGGCCCCTCATCGGCCCCCTGCCGAAGCCCGGCAAGCTGTTTTAAAAACCAAAGCGTCCCGCCCGAAGCAACACGGGCGGGACGCTCTGAAATTCCGGGGAGGGGTCCAGCATGCAGGCGCTCGCCATCCTGAGCATTCTCCTGACGTGGGCCTTCCTCGCCCTCGTCTGCGTCGGCCTCGGCGCCTGGCTGCCGCGCGCCACCAACTCCGACCCCGACCCCGCCGACCACCTCCTCGCCGGCCTCGCCACCCTCCTCGCCCTGCTCCAATTCTGGCACTTCCTCGGCCCCATCAATTTCATCACGTACGCCGCCCTCCTCTTCCTCGGCGTCATCGTCGCTTCAGCCATCATTGGCAAATCCACCTTCCGCTCCCCCGTACACACCCCGCGCTGGGCCGCACTAACCTTCGCACTCCTCGCCCTCTGGCTCGCCAACCGCGCCACCGGCCCCAACGCTGAATACGACGCCGGCCTCTACCACCTCCAGGCCATCAAGTGGACCGAAACCTTCCGCATCGTCCCCGGCCTCGCCAACCTCCACATGCGCTTCGGCTTCTCCAGCACCCTGACCCTCTTCGCCGCCTTCCTCGACCATGGCCCCTGGCAAGGCAACGCCAACCACCTCACCAACGGATTTTTTCTCGTGATCCTCGCCGCCATGATCGTCTGCTCCGCAACCCGCGTCTTCACCAGCACCGCCGAAATCGCCGACCGCCTCCTCCTCTTCACCGCCCCGCTCCTCACCGACTGGGCCCTCGACGTGCAGGCCAGCAGCGACTCGACCGACATCGGCGCCGCCGTCCTCGCCATCCTTGCGGCCTGCTACTTCGTTCGCACCTTCGCCGAAGAATCGCGCCCCCTCAACGCCCTGATGACCACCCTCCTCGCCGCCTCCGCCATCGCCGCCAAAGGCTCCACGCTTTTCCTCTGCGCCCCGATGATTGCCATCACCCTCCTCCTCTTGAAGAAGCAATCCGCGCCAAGCATATTCGCCGCCGCCCTCATCCTTCTCCTGTGGACTTTGCGCGAAACGATCCTCACCGGCTACCCGCTCTACCCCTTCCCCGCCCTCAGCCTTCCCGTCGATTGGCGCATGCCACTCCAGAAAGTCGAATGGCTCCGCCACACGCTTCTCAACTGGGCCCGCTGGTTCTCCTACGATGACACGCAGAACAACCTCCAATGGCTCCCCACGTGGTTTCACCATCGCCTCCTCCCCGCCACCAACTTCTTCAAGTGCCTCCTCCCCGCCACCCTCGGCATCGTCACGCTCATCATCGCCCTCGCGCGTCGGCGGCTTCCGCGCCCGCTCGCCATCCTGCTCGCCTGCATCGCCCTCGCCGCCGTCGCCTGGTTTTTCTCCGCCCCCGACCCCCGCTACAGCTCGCAACTCTTCACCCTCCTGATGGCCGCCCCCCTCGCCGCCCTCCTCCCCCGCCGCTGCACGCTGATTGCCGCCCCGCTCCTCGCCCTCGCCCCGCTTTGCACGCCGCGTCCCCTCTGGGTTCCCTCCGCAAGCCCCAATCTGTTCCATCCCACGCCCACCGCCCACACGCGCCCCCTCACCACCCCCACCGGCCTGACGATCAACATCCCCGTCCCCAAGCCTGGCTCAGATTTCGAAGACCGCACCTGGAACGCCCCGCTCCCCGCTGCGCCGCTGAGCGAAATCGAAGACCCGTACGTCCCCATGCCCCCTCTCCGCCTCCGCCGACCGCCAGATTTGCAGGAAGGGTTCACACGCCAGCCCGCCGCAGCGCTCACTCCGCCGGCGCTTCCGCAGGCATCACCTCGGTCCCATTCTCCGCTCCGCCCTCCGCCGGCTGCGCCCCCGCGCTCGGCGACCCAAAAATGAAATCGCGCTGAATCGTAAAATTCGCCAGGAACACGATGACTTCCGCCACCGGCTTCGCGACCAGGATCGTCACGTGCAACTGCAGCGCCAGCAGCGACATGATCCCCCACGACGCCAGCCCCGACAGGATCACCAGCAGCAGGTACCGCGGAAACACCACGCTGTGCTTCCGCCGCGAGAAGAACACCACCTTACGCACCGCCGCATAGTTGAAGAACATGGAGATCGCCCGCGCGATGATCTGCGCCATTCCAATGGACGAGCCGCACGCCAGCGCCGCCGTAAAAATCCCGTAATCCAGCAGCGCCGACGCCGCCGACGTCAGGCTGAACCGCAGCAGTGTGAAGTAAATCTTCACCGAATCAATGAGCGGATTGAAATGCGAGGACTGGTTCTCATCGATGTACACCGTCGAGATCGGCACTTCTTTCAGCCGCCCGCCGCGGTACTTGTTCAAGAGGAGCATGTCGAGTTCAAATTCGTATCCCACCGACCGCAGCCGCAGCAATCCGGGAATCATTTCCATCGGTATGCCCCGGAGCCCCGTCTGCGTGTCCGACAGGCGCATCCCCAGCACCATCCGGCACGCCGCCACGGTCATGAGATTGCCAAACCGGCTTCGCAGCGGAACCTCCCCCGCGAACTGCCGGCAGCCCATGACGAGCGCCTGGCCATCCGCCTGCAGCCCCCGCGCCACCGCGACAATGTCCGGCGAGAGATGCTGCCCATCTGCATCTGCCGTCACCACGCCGATCAATCCCGGACAGGACACCGCCGCCGCGTTCAAACCTGTCCGCAGCGCCATCCCCTTCCCCAGATTCACCGCGTGCCGCATCAACCGCACGCCGGGAACCGCCTGCACCTGGTCAAACAGCGCCCGAAACGCCGGCCCGCTTCCGTCATCCACCACCACGATTCCCGCGAAAGACTGCACCGACAAATCCTTCACCACATCCAGCAGCGCCGGCGTCGGCTTGTACGCGGGAATCACCACCGCCACGTCGCCAAGCGAACGCGCCGCCGCGCCCACGTCCGGCGTCGCCAGTCCTGCAGTCGATTGAACCGTGTCAGATGTCGGCATCAGTTTCTCGAAAAACGCGATCCTTCATGACTATCACCGCGTGCCGGCTATTTGTCGACCAGCAGCAACGTCTTAAACAGCATGGCCAGCGGCCGGCCCGGCGTCGAAACCTCATCCCAGTGCGAATACCGGATCTCCAACTCGTTTTCGCCCGTCGTTGCCGGAATGTTGAACGACAGCGACGCCGGCCAGACCTTGTCCGTCATATCGCCCTCAGCCACCGTCTTCCCGTTCAGCACGATCTGCAGGTGCTCCTCGTGGTACCCATTCCCGAAGTGCAGGCATTCCATCTTCAGCACCAGCGGCTTGCCGTCGCCGTGATAGCTCAGCTTCGTCGCCGGCCCCAGCCCCCAGCGCACCAAGGGCAAGTTCCACTGCGGATAGGGCCCTTCCTGGGGATCCAGTCCGGAAACCGTTTCATAAATCCCGAAATGGAAGTTCCGAGCCGCTTCCGGCAGCGGATGCCGATGCCGTTGGATGATGTAAAACATCCCCCCTTCCTGAAGTACCGACCAGGTCCCGTCCGCAAGATGCCTTTGCAGCTCTTCCCCGCCGACCGGCGGCAGCGGATACGGCTCCCGCAGCACCGCGATGTAGTCCGGGTTCCACTTCTTGATGCGCTCTTCCGTACCCTGGATGCTGTCAAAATCGTCCCAGGAAATCTTCTCTTTCAGCCGTGGCAGAAAAGGCGTCATGTGGTAGTTCGTCAAGAGGCGATGTTTAAGTTTGCCCGAATCCAGCAGCGCGTAGAGCGCTTCGTTGAACGGTGGATCGCCCGACTGCTTCTTTGCCACCTCATACCGATTCACCAGCTCCGGCAGCGCCAGCGACGGCGAGAGCGAGACAAAGAACACCGCCGCCGCCCCGGCCGCCACCACCAGCGCATACCGCAGCACGTCCGGCCACGATCTCCACGCCCGATGGATCGCCTTGAGCACCACGCCCATCCCCACGCCCGCCGCGATGCCCCCCGACACGATCGCCAGCGTCCCGTTTCGCATGTCATACGTCGTCAGCCCGACCCACAAATAGGTCGCCGGCAAAAAGACGAGCAGCAGAATCGCCCGGAGCCGCCGGTCGCCGAGAAACGCCACTACCAGAAACAGCAGCGCGCAGACGGTCTCCACCGCGCCGAAGGCGTGAGACAAAAGGCCGCACGCATACAGGAACCGTCCCAGCGGCGTCTGCGAGGTGTTCGCGGCCGCGACGGCCGAAATTTCCGACAGGTTCGTCCCCAGGTAAATCCCCACCTGCATGTAGATGTACCACGGGACCGCAACCAAAAGCGTCACGCCGAAGCCAAAGCCCAGCAGACGCCACGCTCGCCGCGCGGGCAGGCCCCACGTGCGCACCATCAGCAGCCACGCCAGCGCCGGATAGAGGGCGGCGACCACGCATCCCATCTGTTTCGTAAGCATTGCCGCGCCCGCGACGACCGCCCCCACGAAAAAATAAATCCGCCGGCGCCGCGCGTCCTCTTCCGTGCCCCCGACCAGCAGCACATACAGAGTGCACCACGTGTAGAACGTGACCGGCACATCGGCGTGGCCGCTCCCCGGATCGGGCGGCGCCATGCGCCACAGCGCCACATACACCAGGAACCCGCCCAGCCAGTAACCCACCTGCCGGAAGCGCAGTCCAAGATCCAGCAGCATCAGGAAGATCCCCGCCGGATAGAGCCACACGTAAAACTTCCCGATGAACTCCAGGTCCAGCCGCCGCATCAGCACATACGGAATGGAGACGTTCGAGGTCATGAGCTGCGGGTAGTGGAAGGTGTGCACCGGCATTATTCCGCTTGCCCAGTTCGTCGCCCAGCGATTCCAGGAGAAGACCGCATCCCAGATCACGAACGCTCCGTCGGGCCCCAGCTCAATCGCCTGCCGGTACGTGTCCACCAGCGCGAAAATCCCCAGCCCCGCTGCCAGCAGAACAATTGCCCGCTCCACCGGCACCAGTTCCCGCCACCCCTCCACCGCCTTTGTCAGAAAATCCGGCGAACTCCCGGAACGCAGCTCATTCCGCGTCTCCCGGCTGTTCCGCCACCCCAGGTAAAACCACAGCGCCGCCTCGAGCCCCACGAACGCCCAGTACTTGTGCTTCGTATACACATGGCACAGCACAAACAGGATCGTCAGAAAGAAATTGATGAGCCCGCTCAACGCAAACGAAAGCAGCAGAGTTTCCAGCACCGGCCGGCGAAAACGCAACGCGCGCATTACGATATGCCCGGGCAGAAAGGCCATCTGTACCAGCGCAACCGCGCCGGCGATGACGGGGAAACTCCAAACCATGCGGCATCACTTCCGTCTAGTGGGGGCAATCGGGTGAAAGCCCTGAGTTTACGCCTATCCGCATGATCGCGAAAGGGGTTACGGCGTCCTGAATCCGCAAAAAAGAGCCGCTTCCGCCCCTTTCCCAATGATGATTAATCAACCTCTTTCGTTATACTAGGGGTCTTGTCCACACAATCAGAGACGCCATGAGCCAGACCATCACATCGCCTGAGCCGACGGTTTCCCACGACGCCCTCCCCGCGCCGGCGGATCCCCTCGAACTCTCCATCGTCATGCCCTGCCTCAACGAAGCCGACACCATCGGCACCTGCGTCGAAAAGGCCATGCGCATCCTCCGCGAACACAACATCGCCGGCGAGGTCGTCATCGGCGACAACGGCAGCACCGACGGCTCCCAGGCAATCGCCACCAACCTCGGCGCACGCGTCATCGCCGTCCCCAAGCGCGGCTATGGCAACGCCCTCATGGGTGGCATCGCCGCCGCCCGCGGCAAATACGTCCTCATGGGCGATGCCGACGACAGCTACGACTTCCTTGAAACCCCCAAATTCCTCAAGCTCCTCCGCGAAGGACACGCACTCGTCCAGGGATGCCGCCTCCCCTGGGGCGGCGGCACCGTCAAGCCCGGCGCCATGCCCTTCCTCCACCGCTGGTGGGGAAACCCCATGTTCTCCATCATGGCCCGCACCATGTTCAAAGCACCCATGCACGACGTCTACTGCGGTATGCGCGGCTTCACCAAGGAACTCTACAACCGCCTCGATCTCCGCTGCACCGGCATGGAATTCGCCACCGAGATGATCATCAAGTCCAGCCTCTACGGCGAAGACATCGTCGAAGTCCCCATCACCCTCCACCCCGACGGCCGCAAGGCCCACGCGCCGCACCTCAAAACCTTCCGCGACGGCTGGCGCACCCTCCGCTTCTACCTCATGTACTCGCCCCGATGGCTCTTCCTCATGCCCGGCGCGCTCGCGATGATCCTCGGCGTCCTCGGCTTCTGCCTCGCCCTCCCCGCCGTGAAAATCAACGGCATCACCTTCGATGTCCACACCCTCCTCGTCTCCACCCTCGCCCTGCTCCTCGGCTACCAGGCGATCTGGTTCGCCATCAGCGCAAAAGTCTTCGCCATCAGCGAAGGACTCATGCCCGAAGACCAGCGGCTCAACAACTTCTTCCGCGTCGCCACCCTCGAACGCGGCCTCCTCGCCGGCGCGCTCTCCTTCGCCGGCGGCATCGCCCTCGTCCTCTGGATCGCCATCCGCTGGGCTGCCTCCGGCTGGGGCCACCTCGACTACGCCTCCACGATGCGCGTCGTCATCCCCGGCTTCGCCCTCGCTGCCCTCGGCTTCCAGACCATCCTCTCCAGCTTCTTTGTCAGCATCCTCGGCATGAGGCGCAAGTAATGTCCTCCGCCTCCCCTCCTCCCCCATCCCAGCCCGCCGGCGCCACGCCCGAATTCGACCAGTTCGCCGGCGATTACGACGCCGCCCTCAACCGCGGCATCTCCCTCTCCGGCGAAGGCAAGGATTACTTCATCGAACGCCGCATCGACTGGACCGCCCGCTGCCTCGCACGCCTCCATGTCCCCGGCAGCAACCTTGTCATCATGGACTACGGCGCCGGCACCGGTTCCGCCTTTGCCAAGCTCCGCGACACCTTCAAGGCCGCGCGGCTCATCGGCGTCGATGTCTCCACCGCCGAACTCGACATCGCCAAAAAAGACTACCCCTGGTCCGAAGTCTGCACCCCCGATCAGGCCGCCACCGCCGCTCTCGACGGCGTCGTCGACCTCGCCTATTCCAACGGCACCTTCCACCACATCCCGCCGGACATCCGCCAATCCGCCCTCGCCCTCGTCCACCGCTCCCTCAAGCCCGGCGGCCTCTTCGCCCTCTGGGAAAACAATCCCTGGAACCCCGGCACCCGCTGGGTCATGAGCCGCATCCCCTTCGACAAAGACGCCATCACCCTCAACGCCCTCGAAACCAAGCGCCGCGTCCGCCAGGCCGGCTTCGAAGTCCTCCGCACCGACTTCCTCTTCATCTTCCCCAAGATGTTCGCCCCCCTCCGCGCCTTGGAACCGCTCGTCTCGCGCCTCCCCATGGGCGCTCAATACCAGGTCCTCTGCCGCAAACCTCAAGCGAAGGATCCGCACCGATGAGCGAACTCCAGCCTCCCGCCTACGAAACCCCCGAACAAGAAAACCCGTACACGACGCAGTTGCGCATCCTCGGAATCCTGCTGATCATCGCCTGCAGCCTCGCGATCCTTGGAAACGCATGGGGTATCTTTTCCGTTTCGTTTCAGATTGCCACCGGCGGACCGCACCCGCCCGCCGGGATGACGCCGGCCTCGCGCAGCGGATACCAGATCGGCTTCTACGCACCGCTCGTCCTGGGAATCCTGGCGATCCCGCAGCTCGCCTTCATGATTTTCTCCGGCATCGCCATGCTGCGCCGCCGGCAATTCAAAGTCGCTTATGCCGGCGCCATCCTCGCGGTCATCCCCTTCTCCGCCAGTTGCTGCTGCTTCCTCACGATCCCCCTGGGCGTGTGGGGGCTCGTGCTCCTCTCGAACAAGCAGGTCAAAAGCCTCTTCTCCTGACGCCCCCGCTCACGGCTCGTTCCCGCCGATCCGCATGCTGAAAAAGCTCCGGTGCACAAAGAACATCGCGATCAGCAGGCACACGATCGCCAGCACATGGCAAAGGTTCGTGCCGTTGATCCCCTTTTCACGCAGCGCCACCGACAGCTCCACCGCCAGCAATCCAAACAGCGTCGTGAACTTGATGATCGGGTTCAGCGCCACCGAGCTGGTGTCCTTGAACGGATCGCCCACGGTGTCCCCCACCACCGTCGCATCGTGCAGCGGCGTCCCCTTCATCTTGAGCTCCGTCTCCACGATCTTCTTCGCGTTGTCCCACGCCCCGCCCGCGTTCGCCATGAAGATCGCCTGGAACAACCCGACCAGCGCGATCGACACCAGGTACCCGATGAAGAAGAACGGCCCGGTGAACGCAAACGCCAGCGTCGCAAAGAACACCACCAGGAAGATGTTGATCATCCCCTTCTGCGCGTACTGCGTGCAGATCGCGACCACCTTCCTCGAATCCTCCACCGACGCTTTCTCCGCCCCTTCCAGGTGAATGTGTTTCTTGATGAACTCCACCGCCCGATACGCCCCCGCCGTCACCGCCTGCGTCGAGGCGCCCGTGAACCAGTAGATCACCGCACCTCCCGTCACCAGTCCCAGCAGGAACGGGGCATGCAGCAGGGAGAGCCGGTCGAGGTTCGTCGTCAGGTGATCGGTCAACGCCACGATCGTCGAGAAGATCATTGTCGTCGCCCCCACCACCGCCGTTCCGATCAGCACCGGCTTGGCCGTCGCCTTGAACGTGTTCCCCGCGCCGTCGTTCTCCTCCAGGTTTTCCTTCGCGTGTTCAAAGTGCGGCTCAAAACCGTGCTTCTCCTTGATTTCCGCTGTCGCGTTGGGCAGCGTCTCAATCATCGACAACTCGTACACGGACTGCGCGTTGTCCGTCACCGGCCCGTAAGAGTCCACGGCAATTGTCACCGGGCCCATCCCCAGGAAGCCGAACGCCACAAGGCCAAATGCAAAGACCGCCGGCGCCACCATGATCGCCCCCGCCCCGCCCGCTTCGCCACCGGGAAAGCTGGTGCTCACCGCGTAGCCGATCGCCATCAGAACCACCATCACCAGCCCCAGCCAGAACGCGCTGAAGTTCCCCGCCACAAAACCGGAAAGAATGTTCAGTGACGCCCCGCCCTCCTTCGAGGCCGTCACGATCTCCCGGACGTGCCTGCTGCCGGTCGAGGTGAACACCTTGACGAACTCCGGAATCAACGCCCCCGCCAGCGTGCCGCAACTGATGATCGTCGACAATTTCCACCACAGCGATCCGTCGTCCCCCAGCTTCGGAATCATCACGTAGCTCACGACGTACGTCAGCACGATCGACAGGATCGACGTCACCCACACCAGCGACGTCAGCGGCGCCTCGTAATTCATTTTGTCGGCGTTGGCGTACCTGCTCTTGGCGACCGCACTGTTGACGAAATACGCAATCGCCGCCGCAACGATCATCATCACGCGGATCGCAAAGATCCACACCAAAAGCTGCACCTGCACCAGCGGGTTCTCCACCGCCAGCAGGATGAACACGATCAACGCCACCCCCGTCACGCCGTACGTCTCAAAACCATCCGCCGACGGCCCCACCGAATCCCCCGCGTTGTCCCCCGTGCAGTCCGCAATCACGCCCGGGTTCCGCGCATCGTCCTCCTTGATCTTGAAGACGATCTTCATCAGGTCGGCGCCAATGTCCGCGATCTTCGTGAAGATCCCCCCCGCCACGCGAAGCGCCGCCGCCCCCAGCGACTCCCCGATCGCAAACCCGATAAAACACGGCCCCGCCAGATTCCCCGGCACAAACAACAGGATCACCAGCATCATGATCAGCTCGATCGACACCAGCAGCATCCCGATGCTCATCCCCGCCTGCAGCGGAATGTCATAGCACGGGTACGGCTTCCCCTTCAGCGCCGCAAACGCCGTCCGGCTGTTGGCAAAAGTGTTCACCCGCATCCCGAACGCCGCCACCGCGTACGAGCCCGCCATCCCCAGCAGCGAGAACACCAGGATCATTGGCAGCGTCACCGCCACCGACTGCCCCTCAATCGGATTCAACCACCCGAAATACACCAGGATGACCAGCGCAATGAACCCCCACAGCATCAGCAGAAACTTCCCCTGCTGCAGCAGGTACGTCTTGCACGTCGCGTAAATCAGCTCCGACACCTCCAGCATCGACGCGTGCACCGGCATATTCTTCAGCCGCACGTACACCATCAGCCCGAAAATCACGCCGAGCACGCAGACGATCAGCCCGTACATCAGCAACGTGTGCCCGCCGATCGCGTCATTGAAAAATTTCGCAATGTTCAAATCGGGAATCTTGAGATTCGCCTCGCCCCCCGCCGATGCATGCCCGGGCACGGTCTGCTCCACGCTCGTCACGGTCATCGGTAGCGACTGGTCCGATTGCGCCGCCGCCGCCGGCACGCACGCCAGGACGATCAGTCCAACGATCACCGCCGCCGCCAGGGCCAGGTGCCGCCGCTGTCTGAGAATGGCCGGAACCCAGGAATTCACGCCGGGGATGCGCAGGACAACACGAGTGGGGCGGGTGTTCATGCATTCCTCCTCGAGCCGCAATAGAGAACTGCCGACCAGGTTTTCAGTGGAATTATGTTGTTCCGACGGTGAGACATGCTGCTTCCCAAGGGGAAGTGGGTCGTGCTGCCGGAGCCACGAGTTAGGCGTAACATCGCCGCGCCTGGCGCGAATGTCAACGCAAATCTCAGGATATGCCGATGCATCCTTTGACAACTCCCCCGCACCCGCCCGCCCCTACCTCTTTTTCCTAGTCCCCTTCGCCGCACCCGCACCCGCCTTCCCCGCAGGCTTGGCCCCCGCCTTCGCCCCCGCCTTCTCCGTCTTCGCTTTCGTCAGCGCAATAAGCGCCAAAAACCGGCTGTCCAATGGCGCCATCGACAACGCCGTCAACGAATGAAACCCCTTCTCCTTCTGCATCTGCTCCTCAAACACACGCAGCAGGTTCTTGTCCACATCCCCCACCGGATTGGCAATCGCAATCGCCCCGATCATCGGCCGCAGGTGCGTCAGCACCGTCGTGAACTGCCGAAAATCCGCCGAATACACCTCATGCCCCTCTTCATCCACCAGCGTCACCCGCTGGTCCTTCGCGCCCAGGTAAAACATGAATTCCTCCGCACGCACAAAACCGCCAACATGCGAAGATATTCTGCCGCCCCACCCCCGCCCCAACAAGAAAAAAGCGGACCCCGCCTCATACCCCAGACCCCAGGCCCCAGCCCCTCCCCTCCCCCGTCAGTTCTGCTCCAGCTTCCGCAACTGATCCCGCAACGACGCCGCCTGCTCGTAATTCTCCGCATCGATCGCCTTCTGCAGCTCCCGCCGCAACCGCAGCGTCGTCATCTGCCGATCCCCCGCCTCCGTCTTCCGCGCGTGCGGCACCTTCCCCACGTGCTGGATCGCCCCCTCCTGCGCCCGCTTCAACAGCGGCAGCAGCTTCGTCTCGTACAACTCGTAATCGTGCGAACACCCCATCAGCCCCGATTGCTTGAACGTCGTCCAGTTCATCCCGCAGATCGGGCATGCCGCCGGATCCCCCGCCTCCCCCTTCTCCCGCCGCACCGCCAGGTGCCCGCTCGACGACGTCGGCGCCGGCACGATCGCCGTCGGCAACCCCGTGTCCGCCCCCGCCGCCGGCTTCACCGGATCATTCTTCTTCGCCCCGCCCGTCCCCAGCCCCCCCGCCAGCGGCAGCACCTCCGACCCCGGCACCACCAGCCCCATCTCCTCCGCGTGCCCCAGGCACAAATGAATCTCCACCGCACGCTTCGCGCCGGCGGAATCGCTCACAATCTCGGTCAGGTGAATCACTGCGGGCTTCGAACACTTCTGACACTTCATTCGTCAAGGTCCTCTCGGAGTTGCGGTTGCATCAGTATATCCAAGAGGCACGGGTGCATTGCAAGTACTGCACCCTGTCCAATACAGCCCCGCTTCGCTTACGCGTTGATCGCCCGCTCCAGCACATCCAGACCCTTCTGCAGCAGCTCCTCCGAAACCGTCAGCGCCGGCGCCAACCGCAGCACATTCTTCCGCGTCGCATTGATGATCAGCCCATTCGCCAACGCATGATTCACCACCGGCGAACCATCCGCCGCCGTCAGCTCCACGCCCAGCATCAACCCCCGCCCACGCACTTCCTTGATCTTCTCCCCCGCATTCTTGAACTTCCGAATCCGCCCCACCGCCATCTCCCCCAGCCGCACCGCCCGCTCCTGCAGCTTCTCGGTCTCCACCGTCTCCAGCACCGCCGCCCCCACCGCCGCACAAATCGGATTCCCCCCCAGCGTGCACCCATGCGTCCCCGGCTTGAGCAGCGCCGCCCGCCCCGGCTCCGCAAACATGCACCCCACCGGCACGCCGCCCCCCAGCGCCTTCCCCAGCGTCATGATATCCGGCGTAATCCCCGCATACTGATGCCCGAAATACTTCCCCGTCCGCCCAACCCCCGTCCACACTTCATCCACAATCATCGTCAAATTGTGCCGCGTGCAAATCTCCCGCACCCCCTGCAAATACCCTTCCGCCGGCATGTTGATCCCGCCCTCCCCCTGGATCGGCTCCACCATCACCGCGCACGTCTCTTTATCAATCGCCTGCTCCAGCGCCGCCAAATCGTTATACGGCACGCTCACAAACCCCGGCACCAGCGGATAAAACCCCTTCTGGTACTCCGGCGTCGGCGTCGCCGACAACGCCCCCAGCGTCCGCCCGTGAAAGCCACGCTGCATCGAAATCACCTTGAACCGCCCCTCCCCTCCCGCCAGCCGCGCCAGCTTGATCGCCGCCTCGTTCGCCTCCGCCCCCGAATGACAGAAAAACGCCCGCCCCTCAAACGCCTGCGCCTTCAGCCGCTCCGCCAGCTTCACCTGCGGCTCCGTGTAAAACTGGTTCCCCGTCGTCCACAACGTCCGCGCCTGCGCCGTCACCGCCTCCACCAGCGCCGGATGACAATGCCCCAGGATCGTCCCCCCAAACCCCGCAAACAAATCCAGGTATTCCTTCCCCTCCGCGTCCCACAGCCGGCTCCCTTCCCCGCGCACCAGCGCCACCGGCAGTTTCCCGTAGTTCAACGTGAGTGCCGCCTGGTGCCGCCCAATCATTTCCGAATTGTTCATCGCGCGTTTGTTCTCCATCGAGCAAACCCCTAAGAATAGATCATGCTTTCCCGCCCTACAAGAGCCCCCGCAAAGTTTGTACACTCGCCTCATGAACGATAACGCCCTCAACCCCTCCGACACCCGCAGATGCCCCGCCTGTGAATACGACCTCCGCGGCAATACCTCCGGCCGCTGCCCCGAGTGCGGTACCATCATCCTCTCCGCCGCCTCCTCCCGCCTCCCCTGGCTCTACCAGAAGGCCCGCGGCGGCATCACCGCCTACCTCCAGACCGTCGCACTCCTCCTCTTCAAACCCCGCCAGCTCGCCGCAGAAACCCACCAGCGCATCCAACGCCAGCCCGCACGCCGCTTCCACCAGGAATCCATCGCCCTCGCCACCTTCCTCGGCGCTGGCCTCTTCGCCGTCCTCTTCCTCCTCCGGCCCGCCAAGTGGGAACCCGTCCTCGCCCCCACCCCCGAGGCACTCTTCGAAAACTCCCGTACCCTCTTCTCCTGGAGCTTCGTCTCCCTCGGCTTCGAACGCTTCGGCATCCCCATCCCGCTCCCCGCCGGCATTTACCGCTTCCCCCTCCTCGTCTGGACCGACCGCCTCTTCATCCTCATCCCCGCGCTCCCCGCCCTCTATTTCTCCCTCCGCATCATCGCCTGGTGCTACCGCGCCTTCTTCCGCTTCACCGCCAGCCGACAAAAATTCGAATCCCGCCGCGCCGCACGCCTCGCCTACTACGGCTCCGGACTCGCCCCCGTTCTCATCTCCTGCATCGGCGTCGGCATCCTCCTCCGCTCCTTCCAGAGCGAAGAATGGACATGGGCCGTCGGCCGCTGGTTCATCATCATCTACTCCCTCTGGATCCTCCTCATCGTCGCCACCCCCATCCTCTTCTTCTACCCCACCCTCACCCTCCTCTCCCTCGCCGCCAAATACCCCCGCCGCGCCATCGCCGCCATGATCCTCCTCTTCCCCCCCATCTGCTTCTCCATCATCTACCTCGTCACCCTCGCCTTCTTCTGGACCCTCGGCTACATCGTCATCGCCCTCTGGTCCATGACCCACTGAACATCCCCACAAACCCGAAAACCCCCTCCATCACGCCCCCACCCGCGATATAAGGGGTTGTGTTTTGTGCTTTCTGTTTTAACTCCCTCCCCCTCCCCGCCAAGGCAACGTCGCCGCCGCCGCCCGCCACGCCGCACCATACACCATGTCCGGCTGCGCATACCGCCGCGCATTGCCATACATCGGAAATCCCGCAAGGCTCACCTCGCCCCCGTCATCCTTCCCGTTCTCCCCAACGCTCCACACCGTCGGACCACGCGGATCCACCCGGTACCGCAACGCACGCCCGTCCCCCGCAAACGGATCCACCGGCACCTCCGCCAGGTACGCCGGCACCAGCTCGCTCAGGCTCTCCGGATACTTCCCCTTCTCCTTCCGATACACCCGCGCCGCCAGCAGCGTCGCCGCCCCGCGCGCATCGCTCATCGCATGAAAATGCGCGCGCATCGCCTCCGCCGCCAACAGCCGCGGCGTCGAAACCGTCGTCACCATCTTCCCCAGGTTCGTCTGGTACGTCTCCCGCTCCACCGGCATCGCCGCCGCCGTCGGCCAGTCCTTCGCTTCCACCATCGGCACCATCCGCGACTGCAGCATCAGCCGCCGCGCAAACGAATCCACCGCCAGCGGACGTATCCACCACCCGTTCAACGCCGGCGACTGCGCCATTACCTCCTCCGAATACGTCGCCGTCTCATACTCAAACGCCCGACGCATCCCCATCGGCCGGTCCGCGCTCTCCATCAACTCCCCCGCCAGCCGCCGCATCCCCGCCATCACCGCCGGCGTCAACTCCAGCTCAGGCTCCCAACGCTCCGCCGACAGCGCCGCGTCCGAGGTCATCGTGCACGCAACCTGCTTCGTCGAGAGCGACTGCCGTGACTGCGCCACCCGCGCCACCGTCAGCAGCTTCTCCAGCATCCCGATCGCCCGCTCGTCCTCCCCGTTCATATGGCATATCCCCGCCCCGTTCCGCAGCAGCATCTGCGTCCCAAACAACGCACTGTTGATCCGCTCGTTCTCCAGCGGCCGCAGCGATCCGTCCGCGTTCACCTCCCACTCCGACTTCGGCAGCGCCGCCGCACGATCCAATGTCCGCAACGCCTCCCCGTTCTTCTCCAACTGATCCATCACCCGCCGACCGTTCATCATCCCGAACATCCGCCCGAACCCGGGAAACCGCCCTTCCCCCCGCCGCGACGGGTCCGGCATCTCGATCTGCTCCCGCCCGAACGTCTCCAGCAACGCCACCGCCGCATTCTGATCGTCCGGCAGCGGCGCCGGCAAAAGCTTCCGCGGATCCAACTCGAATTGCTGCCTCGCGACAGCCGCCTCCGCATCCCTCAGCCGCGCCGACGCTTCCCATCCCCACACCAGCCGCACCGCCACCAATACCCCCACCACCCCCGCCGTCCCCCACGCGAGGCGCGCTCCAAACCGGATGAATCGAAGTCGGGTGTGCTGCTGCATCCTTCCATTCTATCGCGCTTTTGGAGACCTGCTGCCATCCTCCCGGGTGCTTAAACGTTTTGCGGAACAAGCCCACCCCTTCCATAGGGGAGGATGGATTCTCCACCTGCAAGGCGCCCGCCGACTTTCCCAAATCGATGCTGCGCCCGATCCTCCCGCCCTCCCCTTAGCCGGGCTGATCCGTTCCATTCCCCTCCTTCCCCCGACAGGCAAAAACCGCGCGATTTCCCGCTTCCTGCCGCAAATCTCCCACCGTCCATCGCTTAACGCCCATAACCCCCCATTCAGGAGTGATAACAATCACTTTCACGGATGGAAAATGAAGGATTCATGAACGAAAGATTTGCCAATCTTCATTGGTGATTTATATTGAAGCAGGCGGGTTTCAGGTGGGATACGGCCGCTGACAGGCGCCGCAGCAGAATTCAACGCCCGGCTTCCAATCAGGCATGGAATCACCGGAGATCCTGCGCCCTCACCCCACCGCCCAGCGACCAATACGTCGCCCGGCTTCCCGCCGGTACCCCGCACGGCTTCGTGGCCGCCGCGATCTGTCACGGTTCCTTGGAGGGGACCTGATCAGGGGTTCTTATGCGTTTCAGCACCTCCCTCTCGGAGCTCTCCCTCTCGAACCTCCGCGCCATCGCTCGCGGTTCACTCCCTTGCGCCATCTCCGACGCCGACTTCCTCCAGACTCTCTCCGCACACAAGTGCTTCATCCTCTACCCCTGGATCGTCCGCGCACAGCCCGACGGACAACTCGCCCGCGTCTCCCGGCTCGCCTACGACAACCGCGGCAACCTCGACAAAATCCGCATCCTCCTCGCCGTCGCTCGCGCTCTCCGAAAACCCAACCCCGACAACCTCCCCTTCGGCGGCCGCTTCTCCTCCTGACCGCCGCCATCGAGCCCAGTCCATTCAGAAATCCTCACCCGGCGCACCCGCTCCCCCCACGGTCTTGCGTTTTGCGTTTTGTGTTTTGAGTTTTGTGTTTCTCTTCCCCCTATAATCCCCCCATGCGCATCCTCCACCTCCTCGACCACACCACCCCTACCGACGCCTTCGACCTCCTCGCCCTCCTCCTCCCCCACTTCCCCGGCTCTCAACTCGCCGCCCTCGGCCACCGCAACACCCGGTTCCTCGCCGCCCAAGCCACCATCACCGCCCCCATCACCTTCCTCCCCTCCACCGGCTGGGCCGACCCCACCTCCCTCCGCCCCCTCCACCGCCTCCTCGCCGACTTCCAACCCACCCACCTCCACGCCTGGGGATTCCCCGCCATCGCCGCCGCCTCCCTCGTCCCCACCCGCGCTCACCGCATCGCCACCCTCACCACCTCCCCCACGCGCGCCCAACGCCGCCTCCTCCGCATCTTCACCGCCCGCACACAGTGGACCCTCACCACCACCTCCGAATACATCGCACGCGCGCTCCGCCCAATCGAAAATCGAAAATCGAAAATCGAAAATCTCCCCCGCCTCCTCCCCCAGCAATCCCCCACCACCACCCCCTCCGCCCTCCGCACCCTCCTCGAACTCTCCCCCACCGACGGCCCCCTCCTCCTCCTCGCCGGCGACGGCCCCTCCGCCCGCCACGACTTCGGCCTCTGGGCCGCCGCCATCCTCTCCCAGCTCTACCCCAACGCCCGCGCCATCCTCCGCGAAGATCCCCGCGGAGCAGAAGACCCTGGCCTCACCCGTTTCCTCAACAACCTCCCCGACGACCGCCTCATCACCATCGCCCCCCCCACCGCCACCTGGCCCGACCTCCTTTCCCTCGCCGACCTGATGCTCCTCACCCCCGCCCCCACCCTGCCCACCCCCACCGCCCCCCTCCTCCACGCCCTCGCCGCCAACGTCCCCATCATCGCCACCCCCGTCCCCTGCATCACCGAAATCATCACCGACGGCACCAACGGCCTCCTCGCCAATTCCCCCACCCCCCGCGCCATCGCCGCCCGCCTCGAAGAATTCATGACCGACCCCAACCTCCGCCAAACCATCTCCCACGGCGCCCGCACCTGGACCACCACCCAACCCACCCCCACCCAATTCCTCGCCGCCCTCACGAACAACTACAACGACATCCCCGCCCACGTCCCCCACTCATAACTCGCACCTGCGCCGCCGACAAACCACCAGCCCCATCCCCATCCCCAGCATGGCCAGTGCCCCCGGCTCCGGCGCCGCAACCATCGCAAAACGCGCCCCGCCCGCCACGTTGCCCCCCGGGTATCCCGGTATCGTCTCCGCATACGCCCGCGCTTCCGCCAGATCCTCCGCCGTCATCACCCCACCAAAACTCGCCACCAGTTCCCGCATCCCTTCAATCGTCCCCCCCTCCTGGCCGCCCCAGCCAAATGCAAAATTGGGATGCGGATTCGGCGTGACGCCGAAGTTATTCAAAACATACGACAAATCTGTAAGATCCACCGTCGCCGCCCCATCAAAGTTCCCCATCCACCAATCCGCCGTCATCACCCCCGTATTGTTCAATACCGTGCTCATGTCCGTGAGATCTACCTTCCCATCCAGATTCGCGTCCCCCAGAATCTCCGGCGCCACCAGCACCGAATTCGCATCCACCGCAATCCCCCCAAACGTGCTGAACCGCGTCCCCCCGCTCCCATCATCATTATCAACCACGGCAATCCCATAATAAGTCTGCGGCGGCGCGTTATTCAAAATGTACCCCGTCGTGCTCGTCGTCGCCAAATATCCGGAATACGACACCTCCGATCGCACAGCCGCCAGCACCGACGTCTTGCCTGTCCCGCCGCTCGTCTCCACAATCAGCTTGTTGTACCCGTTCAAATCCACGTTCCCCGTCCCGTTCGCGCTCGACCCATTCAACGTCAGCGCCGACACCTTGCTGCTCCCCGTCAACGTCAAATTGCCCCCCGGCCCAGGCGACGCCCCCCTCTGAGTGCGGCGCGCACGGCCGGGGGGGCGGGGGGTGGGGGGGGGGGGGGGGGGGGGGGGGGGGGG
>JBQCGD010000078.1:0-20600 GCA_051955985.1 Phycisphaerae bacterium
CCCACCCCCCACCTCCCCCTCCCTAAATCCTAATCTTAATCCTAATCCTAATCCTAATCTTAATCTTAATCTTAATCTTGATCCCAATCCCAATCCCTCCCCCCTCTTGGCAAGATAGGCAACCCCCCACCCTCATTTTCAGCTCAAAATCGACAGGCCGCCAATGACGTACCCACACTTGGCGGTCTGGTCCTGCCCCCAAAGCATTCTGAATTCTGAATTCCTCACAACACCAACTTCGCCCACTTCCCCATCCCCTCCGGCAACGGCAGCTTCCTCCCCTTCACTACCTCCTTCGCCAGCACATCCATCCACTCCCGCGACACCCGCACCTCCTCCACCGTCACCGTCCCCCCCTCCGCATCCAGCACATACCCATCCACATGCACATGAATCGGCTCCTTCTCCCCCTTCAGCATCACCGTCACCTCAATCCGTTTCGCCTCATCATCAATCTTCAATTCCGTCATGTGCCCATACCTCCTGAATTCATGGTTCAAATACGCCCGCACCCCCGCCCAGTGCGTGAGCCGATTCACCGAATGCGTCAGCTTCTCAAATATGCCCATTCCAATTCCTTACGCGCCCGCATTTGCGGCAATCCGCACTTCTCGCCGATAATACCCCCACCCCACTTCCCGCAAAACCGATGCTAAGGTAATGCGCCGGAACCACTTCCCGCTCCCCCGGCATCCCCGGACCTGCGGGACCCTGCCGCTTGTGACGCTTGAAAGACGGATACCCGCACCGACATTCCCTGGAGCCGCAATCCATGACCCAACCCCCCGCGACACCCACCGCCGACACCCCCCTCCTCGCCCATCACCCTGCCCTCTTTGAAAACCGCAACTTCCTCCTCCTCTGGGCCGGCTACGTCGTCTCCGCCCTCGGCGACCGCATCCACTTCATCGTCATGCTCCAGCTCGTCACCAACCTCATGATCCGCCGCACCCACAACCCCGCCTTCGAAGCCGGCGTCGCCGAATCCGCTCAGCTCACCATCATGATGCTCGCCCCCTTCCTCCTCTTCGGCCCCTTCACCGGCATCCTCGCCGACCGCCTCCCCCGCCGCGCTATCATGCTCACCGCCGACATCGCCCGCGTCATCATCGTCATCGCCGCCAGGACGCTCTTCCTCCGCGAAAACGACGTCTTCTCCATCACCGCCCTCTACGGCATCCTCCTCGCCTCCGAATTCATCCTCGCCACCTTCGCCGCCACCTTCTCCCCCGCCCGCCTCGCTCTCCTCCCACAGCTCGTCCATCCCACCCAGCTCCTCCGCGCCAACTCCATGACCAACGCCGCCGGCACCATCGCCTCCCTCATCGGCTTCGTCATCGGCGGCGCCATGGTCAAATACAGCCTCCAGGGCGCCATGTACGCCGACGCCGGCACCTTCGCCCTCTCCGCCGCCTTCCTCCTCCTCATGAAGCTCCCCCCCGCCGCCAAACGCCCCGCCGTCACCGATCAACAAAAAGCCGGTTTCTTCCGCGAACTCGCCGACGGCCTCGCCTACATCTGGTCCCACAAACGCGTCCTCCAGATCATCCTCCTCATGCTCCTCTTCTGGTCCTGCGGCACCATCATCCTCAACGGCCTCACCGGCATCATCACCCACCACTTCGGCCTCGGCCTCAACGCCTACGCCAACTTCATGGGCGTCGTCGGCGTCGGCATGATCCTCGGCGCCGCCAGCGTCTCCCTCGCCCGCCGCGGTATCCCCAAGGAAGTCGGCATCGCCTGGGCCATGTTCGGCGTCGGATTCTTCCTCTTCTTCTTCTCCATGACCGACCGCTGGCTTACCGGCCTCTTCCTCCTCGTCGGCGCCGCCTTCTTCGGCGCTGTCCTCCTCGTCAGCCTCGACACCCTCCTCCAGCGCATCGTCCCCAACTTCGTCCGCGGACGCGTCATGGGCGCCAAGGACGTCATCACCACCTTCGGCCTCATCTCCGTCGCCATCCCCCTCGCCATCTGGAACGACCACTGGGGCGACATCAACGAACTCATCCGCGGTGTCCTTTTCTACCTCTCCATCTTCGTCATGCTCGTCGGCCTCCTCCTCGTCCGCATGTACTACCGCAGCACCAAGGGCCTCTCCATCCCCGTCGCCATTTCCCGCCGCGTCGTCTCCGCCTATCTCTCCATCTTCAAAAAATTCGACTGGGGCAACGCCGCCCGCATCCCCCCCACCGGCCCCGTGATTTTCGTCGCCAACCACACCACCGCGTACGACCCCCTCGTTATGCAGGCCTCCAGCAAGCACCGCCACATCCAGTTCATGATGGCCAAAGAGTACTACGAGATGAAGCCCTTCGTGTATCTCTACCGCGCCCTGGGCGTCATCCCCGTCAACCGCACCGGCAACGACACCGCCTCCATCCGCACCGCCCTCCGCGTCCTCAAGGACGGCGGCTGCATCGGCATGTACCCCGAAGGCAAAATCTCCACCGACGGCCGCATGAACGAAGGACGCCCCGGCGTCGCCCTCCTCGCCCTCATGAGCGGAGCCACCGTCGTCCCCGCCTACATCCGCGGCACCAACGTCCATGCCGGAATGGTGCAGGACTTCCTCAAACGTAGTAAAGTAACAATCTTCTTCGGACGCCCCCTGCGCTTCGAAGACCTCAAGGGCCTCGGACGCGACGAGGCCCGCGAAATTGCCGCCAAACGCATCATGGATGCGATCATCGCTCTCCGCGACCGTTACGAAACCGATCCGGAACGACGTATCTCTTCCGCTGAAGCCCAGGCTCGCAATCCCGCAAATGGCGCCAGCCCCGTGCCGGCCGCCATCTGAGCAGCAGCACGCGCAATAAAATAAAGTGGAGTCGGTGTGGACACGCGGTTAGACCAATTCTTCAAACTGGAGACGATCGGTAGAACAGTGGTGCGGATGCCCGGCGTCTGGCGACTCCGCGTCCTCCAGCAGCTCGCCCGCATGGGCGTCCGCGAGGAAATGCTCCTCATCGCCATGGCCGGCGTCGTCGGCGTCATCGCCGCGGGCGCCGCCTGGTGCTTCGAGCAATGCGTCGATCTCCTCCAGGTCCACTATTTTGAACACCTCGTCGAACGCTTCGATCTCACCGGCCGCTGGATCTTCCTCCTCCCCCTCCTCCCCGCCCTCGGCGGCATCGCCGTCAGCCTCGTCCGCCTCCTCTTCCGCCGTGCCCATTCCACCGTCCACGGCCTCTCCGCCGTCCTCCTCTCCCTCATCCGTGACCGCGGCAAGCTCCGACATACCCTCGGCATCGAAATGCTCGCCACCTCCGCCCTCACCATCGGCACCGGCGGCTCCGCGGGCCCCGAAGCCCCCATCGCCATCATCGGTTCCTCCATCGGCTCCATCGTCGGCGCACTCGCCGGCATCTCCAGAACCAACAGCGCCACCCTCATCGGCTGCGGCGCCGCCGCCGGCATCTCCGCCGTCTTCGACGCCCCCATCGCCGGCATCCTCTTCGCCCTCGAAGTCATGCTCCGCGATTTCTCCGTCAAAACCTTCACCCCCATCGTCATCTCCGCCGTCCTCGCCACCACCACCTTCCACGCCATCCACACCGCCCATCACCCCGGTATCGTCCGCGGCCTCTTTGAATTCCCCGCCGGCGCCCCCAACGTCACCTTCAGCTTCCACGAAATCCCCATCTACCTCGTCCTCGGCATCCTCTGCGGACTCCTCGCCATCTTCCTCACCTGGCTCATGGAATCCGTCACCGAACTCCTCGACCACCGCATCAAGATCCCCCCTTTCTGGCAGCCCGCCATCGGCGCCGGCCTCTCCGGCATCTGCGGCGTCTTCCTCATCCTCATCCTCAACCACGTCGGTTATCATCGCACCGCCGGCAACTGGTACGTCCCCATCTTCGGCAGCGGCTACACCACCATCATGCACGTCCTCAACGCCGCCACTTACCAGCACAACACCATCAACCTCACCCTCTGGATCCTCATCCTCTTCTGCTTCAGCAAAATCATCGCCACCGCACTCACCCTCGGCGGCGGCGGTTCCGGCGGCGTCTTCGCTCCCGCCCTCTTCATCGGCGCCACCGCCGGCGCCGCCCTCGGCATGGCCATGCAGCATGTCTTCGCCGGCACCGATCCCTCCGTCTACGCCCTCGTCGGCATGGGCGCCATCCTCGCCGCCATCATCCAGGCCCCCCTCATGGGCATCATCCTCCTCTTTGAACTCACGCGCAACTACCAGGTCATGCTCCCCATCATGCTCTCGGGCGTCACCGCCACCGTCCTCTTCCGCGCCGTCATGAAGGAATCCCTCTACACGATTCCCCTCACCAAGATGGGCGTCCGCGCCGGTGCCGCCGTCGGCATCGCCGCACTCCGCCGCATCGGCATCGACCAGCTCCCCCACCGCGCCGCCGCTCTCTCCCATCCCGGCCAGACCCTCTCCGAAATCGTCGCCCGCAGCCAGGCGACCGGCGCCTCCGACTTCGTCGTCACCGACGAAAAAGACGAATACCTCGGCCTCCTCAACGACAACGACGTCCGCACCGTCATGCTCGCCCCCGAATCCGCCCCCCTCCTCCTCGTCGGCGAAGTCATGCGCACCAACGTCCCTCCGCTCAAACCCACCGACACCCTCGAGGCCGCCTGGGATCTCTTTGCCCGCTACGACGTCGACCAGCTCGCCATCGTCGCCAACCAGCAGGGCAAGCAAACCGTCACCGGCATGGTCGCCCGCGCCGACCTCATGAAACGCTACCACGAAGAACTCGGCGGCTAAGTGGAGCCGACACCCAGTGGAGCCGACACCCAGTGGAGCCGACGCCCCCGTCGGCTAAGTCGTCACCAAATGCGCGTCCTCGTGCCAAAATGCGAACCACCCCTTCCCACATGCATTGCCGCGCCCGCTCCCACGTTCAGACGTAAGTACTTTCCATCCGTTCGACGCAGGAGCCCTCCATGCCCCCCACCCGCCGCGAATTCCTCACCACCCTCTCCCTCACCGCCGCCGCCTCCGCCCTCCCCCGGACGCTGTTTGCACAATCGACGGCGTCATCGCCCGCACTCCCCCCCGCCGCCACGCGCCCCGACAAACGTTTCAAAATCGCCGCCGACGACCTCTTCCTCCTCCAGCGCCAGAAAGTCAAAGCCCTCGACATCGCCGCCAAATGCAACCTCGACGGCGTCGTCGTCGACATGGGCTCCATGTCCGGCGGCAAAGCCCTCGCCAACAAGCTCCAGGACGCTTCCCTCCGCACCCAATACCTCGAGGAATCCAAAAAGACCGGCGTCCAGATCCCCGCCCTCGCCTTCTGGGCCCTCTACGCCTGGGTCTTCGCCAACGTCCCCACCGCTGAGGACATTCTCCACGAATGGCTCACTACCCTCACCCAGATGAATTGCAAAATCGGCTGCATGCCCCTCATGACCAAGGACGGCACCATGAAGGAACCCGGGCACGCCGACGTCCGAAAACGTACGGTCGCCCTCTTCAAAAAAATTGCCCCCGCCGCCGAAAAAGCCAACCTCACCCTCGCCATCGAATCCAATCTCGATGCCGACGGCTACCTTCAGTTCCTCGATGAAATCGGCTCCCCCGCCTTCAAAGTCTTCTACAACCCCGGCGTCGCCCTCGAAAACAAATACGACCCCTACGCCGACATCCGCAAGCTCGGCAAAGAACGCATCGCCATGCTCCACCTCGAACAAGGCGCCGTCGCCCCCGAAAAATTCGAGCATCTCCTCGGCGACGGGCCGATCGATTTCGCCAGACTCAAGGACGCCCTCAACGACATCCACTGGTCCGGCTGGATGACCATCGCCCGCTCCCGCAAAAAAGGCCGCGAACGAAAGGTCGAAGAAAACTTCACCGCCAACGCCAAATTCCTCCACGACCACTTCCCCGAATAAGTGGAGCCGACGCCCCCGTCGGCTAAGTTGGATCGACCTCGCCAGCGAGGCTCCCCGCCCCCGAGCAATGCTTTGCGTTTTGCACCTTACGCTTACTCGTGCGGCTTCCACATTCGGATGCTCCGGATCTCAAACCAGTTCCCCGGATAATCCGGCGACCCCAGATCCGTTCGCACCGCCCCATGCACTTCCACCATCTCCCCACCGCTATACCCCGTCAACCGCTGCGGCGGCGTCAGCGCCAGTTCCCCGCCGAACTTGTCCGTCTCCAGACCGAACCGGATCACCCACACCGGCTGGTCGTCCGGATTCTTCGCCGTCACCCGCTGGATCCGCCCGAAGATCACCGAGTAATCCTCGTTATGCCAGCCGACCAGCGGCTCCGGATACCGCTTCTTCTTCCCACAACCGGACAGGCACAACAGCACGAGCGTTCCGCAAAGCAGCGAGCGTTTCATCATCAACGGTCCCGTTTCCCGAGCAGCCATCACACCTTCCCAACCGTATGCACAGACAGCGAATTCGTCACCCCGATGATCCCCAGCGGCGCGCCCGCCGCAATCACCACCCGGTCCCCCGGCTCCGCAAGACCATGCTGGTTGCAGATCTCATCCACCAGCAGCGGCAGATCATCAAAGTGCCCCGGAATCTCCGCCTGCACCGGCGTGATCCCGTAATACATCGCCATCCGGCGCACCGCCGCCGGATCCGTCGACAACGCAATGATCGGCACCCCGAACCGCTGCTTCGACAAATACCGCGCGGAGCCCCCCGCCTGCGACCACACCACCACCAGCTTGGCATTGATGTCCGACACCACTTCCTTCGCACCGTGCGCGATCGCCGCCGTCCGGTGATGAATCATCTGCAGCAGCTTCGGCGGCGGCATCCGAATCCCCTTCTTCACAATGTACGCCTCCGTGTGCGTCGCGATTTCGTTCATCACGTGCACCGCCCCCACCGGGTACTTGCCCACCGCCGTCTCGCCGGAGAGCATCACCGCGTCCGCCCCGTCAAAAATCGCGTTCGCCACGTCCGACACTTCCGCACGCGTCGGCGTCGGATTATCCACCATCGTCTGCAGCATCTGCGTCGCCACGATCACCGGCTTCCCCGCCTCGTGCGACAGGTTCACGATCTCCTTCTGGATCACCGGCACCGCCGTCAGATCCATCTCCACCCCCAGGTCGCCGCGCGCCACAAGGACGACGTCCGACGCCTCAATAATCGCCGCCAGATTCTGTACCGCCTCCGGCATCTCGATCTTCGAGACGACGTGGATCTTCGCCCCCCGCGCCTCCAGGTACTTCCGCAGCTGCATCACATCATCCGCCGTCCGCACAAACGACAACGCGATGTAATCCAGCTTGTGCTCGATCGCAAAATCAACATCCTTCCAATCCTTGTCCGTGATGGACGGAATGTTGATCTTCGTGTGCGGCAGGTTGAACCCCTTGTTCGACGACAGCACATTCCCGTGCGTCACCTGGCACTTCACCGCGTCGCGGATCTTCTCCGTCACGATCATCCGGATGTTCCCGTCATCGATCAGCACCCGCTGCCCGACTTCCAGGTCATCCACCAGGCACGCATAGCTCGTCGAAATGTTCAGGTCCCGCCCCACCATCGGCTCACGATGAATCGTCACCGTGTCCCCCGTCTTCAACACCATCGAGTTGTTCTCGATCTGCCCCACGCGGATCTTCGGCCCGCACAGGTCCGCCATGATCGCCACCGGCCGTGTCGAACACGAACGCACCGTCTCCAGGTACGCCCGCTTCTGCTCGTGCGATCCGTGCGAAAAATTCAGCCGCGCCACCGAAATTCCCGCATCCACCAGCTTCGAAAAAACCTCCGGCGAAACGCACGCAGGCCCCAGCGTCACAACGATTTTTGTTCTTGGTCGATTCATAAGGCGGGCATTATCGGGGGAACCGCCCCCGAATGGTAGCGCCCCCAGGAACATTTGACACTCCCACAAAACACCCAAGCCCACGGCTTCCACGCCGTGGGGATTTTGGACCAGCGCCAACAAGATAAATCCCCGAATTCAAAGATCGCCCCCAGCCCCTGCCCACTTTTCAGGCGAGCCCCTCACATCAACTTCTCCACCGTCATCGGAAACTCCCGCACCCGCTTCCCCGTCGCATGAAACACCGCATTGTTCACCGCCGCCGCAATCCCCGTCACCCCGATCTCCCCGATCCCCTTGCACCCCATCTCGTTCACCCGCGGATCCTCCTCCTTCACAAAAAAGCAATCAATCTCCGGAATGTCCTTGTTCACCGGCACCAGGTAATCCGCAAGATTGTCGTTCGTAATCTTCGCGCGCCGCGGATCGAACCGCGTCTCCTCCAGCAGCGCCATCCCGATCCCCATCACAATCCCACCCATCACCTGGCTGTGCGCCGTCTTCGCATTCAAAATCCGACCCGCCGCAAACGCGCTCGTCACCCGCGACACGCGCACCGTCCGCAAATCCGGATCCACCCGCACCTCCGCAAACTGCGCCCCGAACGCATACGTCGACCATTTCTCATCGTCCGGCACTTCCACATCATGCGTCACATCAACGCTCTTCACCCCCTGGTCCATCTGCTCCCGCGCCTTCATGCACGCCAGCTTCACCGCCGCCCCCGTGCTCGCCGCCGTCTGGCTTCCCCCCGACACCGGCGACTTCGGAAACGCCGAATTCCCCAGCTCAAACTTCACCTTCTCCAGCGGCAACCGCAGCGTCTCCGCCGCAATCTGCGTCATGATCGTGTACGTCCCCGTCCCCAGATCCTGAGACGCCGTCGTCACCAGCGCCGTCCCATCACTCAACATCCGCACCCGCGCCGACGCCGACTCCCGATTCGTCGGATACACCGCCGTCGCCATCCCCCAACCGACGAGCTCATTCCCGTCGCGCATCGACATCGGCTCCATCGTCCGCTTCGCCCACCCGAACCGCTCCGCCGCCTGCCGATAACACTCCTTCAGCGATTTCGACGAAAACGCCTTCTTCTCGTGCTCGTCCCGCTCCGCGTAATTCTTCAGCCGCAGCTCAATCGGATCCATCTTCAGCGCATACGCCAGTTCATCCATCGCCACCTCCAGCACCGTCGTCCCCGGCGCATGCCCCGGCGCCCGCATCTGGCACGGCGTGATGATCGTCGACGGCACAATCCGCGTCTGCGTCCGCACGTTCTCGCACGAATACAGCATCCGCGCCGGCTCCACCGACGGCTCCGGCCACGAATCCTCCAGCGACGTCGGGTTGTAGTTCTCATGCACAATCGCCGTCAGCTTCCCTCCCGCCGTCGCCCCCAGCTTCACCTGCTGCAGCATCGCCGGTCGCATCCCGCACCCCGTGAACATCTGCGGCCGCGTCAACATCCACCGCACTGGACGCCCCACCGCCTTCGCTGCCAGCGCCGTCAAATACTCGTGCGGCCAAACCGAACCCTTGCACCCAAACGCCCCGCCCACAAATGGACAAATCACCCGCACCTTCTCCTCCGGAATCCCCAGCTCCGCCGCCACCGCATGTCGGCACCCGTAAATCCACTGCGTCGCGCTGTACAATGTCAATTGATCCCCCTGCCACGCCGCCACCGCCGCCGACATCTCCATCGGATTGTGATTCTCCTGCGCCATCCGATACGACTGCTCCACGGTCACCTCGGCCCCGGCAAACGCCCCATCCGCATCCCCGCGCGAAGAATCCGGCGGATCCGTCCGCCCCATCTTCTCCGGCTTCTTCCCCCCCGCCTCCCCATCCCACATCTGCGGCTTTTCCTCCGCATACTGCACCCGCACCTTCCCCGCAGCCTCCTCCGCCGCGCTCAACGTCTCCGCCACCGCCAGCCCCAGGTACTGCCCCGCGTACCACACCTCCGCCCCCTGGATCGGCACCATCGTCTGCCCCGGCTTCCCCTTCTTGTCGTGCATGTCCGGCTTCTTCGCCACCTTCGGCATGTTCTCGTGCGTCAGGATCGCCACCAGCCCCGGAACCCTCCGCGCCTCCGCATCATCTATCGAAACCACCCGCCCCTTCGCCACCGTGCTCACAAACGCCACCGCATGCACCAGCCCCTCCGGATTGAACTCCGCCGCATACCGCGCCCCGCCCGTTACTTTCGCCCGCCCGTCCACCCGATCAATCCCCTCCCCAACCACATCCGTAGCAACCGCCATAAGGACCCCTTCGGCCAGCGTGACGCACATTCAACGCAAAAGCCCCGCGAAGCACCTCTGCTCCACAGGGCATTGCATTCACGTCACACCCGCCGCAAATCCCGCACCGTTCGGAGTTCCGCCTTCAGGCGGCGTCCCATGCCGATGCGGAGCGAGGCGGCCTACTTCTTCGGCGGCGCAATCGTCGCCACCGACAGCTCCACCAGCTGCTTCGCCTCCACCAGGTTCGGCGCCTCCGTCATCAAATCCGTCCCGCTCTGCGTCTTCGGAAACGCAATCACGTCCCGGATCGATTGCCGGTTCAGCATCAACATGACCAGCCGATCCAACCCCAGCGCAATCCCCCCGTGCGGCGGCGCCCCGAACCGCAGCGCATCCAGCAGGAACGCAAACTTCTTCTGCGCATCCTCCGGCGAAATCCCCAGCAGCCCAAACACCTTCGCCTGCAGCTCCTTCCGGTGAATACGAATCGACCCGCCACCCAGCTCAATCCCGTTGAGCACAATGTCATACGCCTTCGCATGCACCTTCGTCGGATCGCTATCCAGCAACGGCACATCCTCATCCAGCGGCGCCGTGAACGGATGATGCTTCGCAATATGCCGCTGCGTCTGCGCGTCATAATCAAAGCTCGGAAAATCCACCACCCACAGGAAATTCCATTTCTCTTCCGGAATCAAATTCAAATCCCGCGCAATCTTCTGCCGCAATTCCCCCAGCACGCGATAGCACGTCTCCAGCTTGTCCGCGCAGAACAGAATGATGTCCCCGTCATTCGCCTCCGCCAGCTTCCGCAGCTCCGCCTGCTTCTCCTCCGAAATAAACTTCGCCACCGGCCCGCTCATCTTCCCGGCGCCCGCATCCCCGCCCAGCTTCAAATACGCCAGTCCCTTCGCCCCGAACTTCTTCGCCTCCTCCGTCAGCGCATCCAGCGCCTTCCGCGTCAGGGACGTCCCGCCGCCCGGCACCGTGATCAGCTTCACCCGACCGCCCCCTTCAATCACCGTCTTGAACACCGCCGCATCCGTCGTCTTTGCCCACTCCGAAGCTTCCTTCAGCTCCAGCCCATACCGCGTGTCCGGCCGATCGATCCCGAACCGCTCCATCGCCTCAAAATACTTCATCCGCGTAAACGTCGCCGGCAGATCCACATTCAAAATCTGCTTCCACAGCCGCACGATCAACCCCGTAATCAACGTGATCACATCCTCCCGATCCACAAACGACATCTCCAGATCCAGCTGCGTAAACTCCGGCTGCCGGTCCGCCCGCAGATCCTCATCCCGGAAACACCGCGCAATCTGCATGTACCGCTCCAGCCCCCCCACCATCAGCACCTGCTTGAACAACTGCGGCGACTGCGGCAGCGCATAAAACGCCCCCGGATGCAGCCGCGACGGCACCAAAAACTCCCGCGCCCCCTCCGGCGTCGACTTGTAAAGAATCGGCGTCTCAACCTCGATGAACCCATGCTCATCGCAATAATCCCGCATGATCTTCACGATCTTGTGCCGCGTGACCAGCGCCTCCGTCATCTCCTTCCGCCGAATATCGAGATACCGATACTTCAGCCGCGTATCCTCCGACACCGGTTCCCGCTGCGAAGGCGTAAACGGCACCGGATCCGCCTTGTTCACCAGCTCCGCCGCCGTCACGATGATCTCAATCTCCCCCGTCACCATCTTCGGATTCGTCTTCCCCTCCTCGCGCCCCCGCACCGTCCCCGTCACCGCCACCACATCCTCATTCCGCAACGCCCGCCCGATCTCATGCGCTGCCGCATAATCCGGATGGAACACCACCTGCGTCAGCCCTTCCCGGTCGCGCAAATCAATAAACACCACGCCCCCATGGTCGCGATACGCATTCACCCACCCCGCCAGCGAAACCGTCTTGCCAATGTCACTCTTCCGAAGCACACCGCAGGAGTGGGAGCGTTTAAACGACATGATCACCCTCGTTCAATCCAATGGACGCAATCGCGAGAAATCCCGACGCAAAAACAAGTTCGCCACAACCCGCGCACCCGCAGCCAATCAAAACCCTTCAGGGCATTGACCCGCGGAAGCACTCAGTCGTGGCGATTGTCCGTCATTCGGAAACCTCAACCATTAAGGCCCACCACCCTACCACACCCTCTCCCCCCGGTAAAGCAACACCAAAATCTCGCCGCCCCCCACGCCCGTCGCCCGCAGGCGACGTGGGCAACACTCCACCTGCAAACCAATGCAGCACACCCAAATCCCCCCTCTATTTCCCCGCCGCCTGCGCATCCCTCTCCCACCCCGACGCATCCCCATACAACTTCCAATACACCGTATACCGCTGATCCACTATCGTATTGAACGGCACCAACTCCACATCCCCCGGCTTCCCAATCCCCTCCGTCTTAAACGTCAACGCCTTCCCCTCCACCGGCACAATGTGCTTCAACAACTCCCCCTTCGACACCACCAGCCCCGGCACCTCCGGATCCTTCACCTTGAAAAAGTCCCCCTGGTCCTTCGCCTCCAGCGTCGGCAACCCCGCCTCCCCCAGCACCCCCGCCAGCACCACCGGCCCATCCATCACCGCCACCATCGAATCGCTGTGCGGCAACGGCTCCACGTGCAACGCCATCGGCAGCTTCACCTCCAGCACATCCCCGTCCTTCCACTCCCGATCAATCGTCGGATAACTCCCCGCGTTCCCAAACGCTACTTGCGTCCCATCCACCATCGCCGTCGCCCCCTCCGCCCACTCCGGCACCCGCACCTTCACCGCAATCCGCTCCGGACGCGCACAATGAAACGTCAACTTCGTCCCCGCCTCCTCCGGAAAATGATTCTCCTGCGTCACCCGCACCTGCTTCTCTTTCCACTCCAACGTCGACGGTATGAACAAATTCACATACAACGCCGCATTGTCCTGGCTGTGAAAATAAACCGTGTCCCCATACTTCGCATGATTCTCCATCCCCGTCCCAAAACAGCACCAGAACGAATGCTCCTTCGTCGAATACGTCTTAAAGTGGTCCGGCTTCAGCGACATGAAATACGTGAACATCCCATCGTCCGGCTTCTGCGAAGCCAGGATGTCGTTGTAGAGAGCCCGCTCATAAAAATCCATGCTCTTGGCCGATGGATCCCACCCAAACACATGCCGCGTCAGCTTCAACATGTTGTACGTGTTGCACGTCTCCGCCGTCGCCGCCGACAAATGCTTCGCGAAATCCTTCACCGGGAAAAAATGCTCCCCATCCGAGTGACCCCCGAACACATAACTCCGCTTCAGCGCCACTTCCTGCCAGAAGAAATTCGCAATCTGCTGATACTCCTTTTTCCCCGTCAGCTCATACTCCCGCGCCGCCCCGATGATCTTCGGAATCTGCGTGTTCGCATGCAGACCATCCAGCCGGTCCTCCCCCTTCGCCAAAGGCTCAAACACCCGCTGATGGTTGAACGCCTGCGAAATCCGCAGAAACTCCCCGTTCCCCGTCGCCGCCGCCAGGTTCGCCATCACCTCGTTCATCCCCCCCTGCTCATTCTCCAGCGACCGCTGAAACTGCGCCACCGGCAGCCGATCCACCCGGAACTTCACCCACTCCCCCAGCTTCGAATCCACGGCCAGCGCCTGCTGATCGTGACAATACGTGTACGCATCCAGCAGCCCCGCCATGATCTTGTGCATCGTGTACCACGGCGCCCACACCCGCTCATGCTTGTCCACCCGGTCAAAAAACGATTCCGGAAACGCCGACAAATACCCCGCGTTCGAACCCTTCTCCGCCAGCGCCGCCTGGCACTTCGCCAACTCCCCCACGATATACTCCACCCGCTGTTTCAACTTCTCATCCCCCGTCGACGCATACATCAGCGAACACGCCGACAGATAATGCCCCAGCGAATGCCCCCGCAACTCGCACTTCGGATCCTCCCACCCCCCGTACGGCTTCGCCGTCGAAGGCAGCCCCGCGTTCAACCGAAACGTATGCAGAAACCGATCCGCATCCAGCGACAACAGCAGTTGATGATCCACCTCCTGCGCCCGCTTGAACGGCGAATCAAGCAACCGCACCTCCTCCATCGCAAACGGCACCGCCGCCGGCGTCACGACCTCCTTCACCTCCCCAAAACAAACCGCCGCCTGCACCGCACCCACCACCGCAAAGACCGCCGCAACCCGCTTCATCACTCACACTCCTCGCACGATCAAACCCAGTCGAAATGCCTCCGCGCACAATATCTAAACCTTATTAACTAATCAACAGCCTGCACGCCGAAAGCCAGCACGGGTTGAACGACAGCCGCCATTCAACCCGTGCCCGATCTCGAAAGAAGTCCCGACCACACCCAGACCCTTTCGTGTCTTTCGTATCTTTCGTGGCCAATTTATTCGTCTATGACCAAGCGAGCACCTCAAATCACCGGCTTCATCCCCAGCGCCCGCCGGAAATCCGCAATCTGCCCCAGGTGAATCCCATCATGCGTCGTCAGCACATTCCAGATCAAATGCCGCTTCGTCGGAAACAACGCCGCCAGCCGCTCCAGCGGATTCGCCGCATCCAGCGCCGCGTCATCCGCACCCTTCAGCACCCCCACCAACTCCTCGTGCACCCGCAGCAAAATCCCGATCATCTCCTCCCGCCTCGAATACGCCCCCGCATCCGCCACCGGCACGGAATTCCGCCCAAACCGCGTCGGCCAATCCGCCGGCAAATCCGCCTTCTGCCCCAGCAGCCCCATCATCCCCGCGCGCGCCTGCGCCAAGTGCCCGATCACCCACATCGGATGATTCACCAGCCCCGGAAACTGCACGCACATCTTCTCCTCTGGAATATCCGCCACAAACCGCTGCAGCATCTTCGTGTTCGCCGTCGAATTCTCAATCAACAATCCCAACATGACACGCTCCTTCTGGAATGAACAGTCCAAAATCGGACAAAATAAAAACCGCCTACGCCGGCGGCCTCAACATCATCTCCACCGACGCGATCGCATCCCCCGTCACCCCCGCCAGCTCCGTCTTCGACATCACCAGCGACCCCTCCAGCACCACCACGATCAACCGCGCCAACTGCCGCGGCGCCGGCCGCCCCGCCAGCTCCCCCCCCTTCACCGCCATCGTCAGCCGCTCCGTCAACACCCCCTCCAGCCGCCGCAAAAGATCCGAAGTGATCTTCCGCACCTCCTCATCATGCGGCGCCAACTCCACAATCGAATTCGTAATCAAACACCCCCTGTCGCTCCCGCAGGATGTCCGCTCCCGCAACCGCTTCAAAAACCCCTTCACCCCCTCCAGCGGCGTCCGCGCCCCCATGATCCCCGCCGAAATGTCCCCCGCCCGCTTCTCGATATATGCCCGCAGCGCCGCCAAAAACAACTCCCGCTTCCCCCCAAACGTGTCATACACACTCTGCCGCCCAATCCCCATCGCCCCCACCAACTCCTCCATCGAAGCCCCTTCAAACCCCTTCACCCAAAACACCCCCATCGCCGCCTCCAGCGCCTCCGCCTCATCAAACTCTTTCGCTCGTCCCGCCATACGCCACAATGTAACGATTCTGGAATGATCAGTCAACAACCAGCTATCGTTATGGAATGTGCCAATACACCTTGAATTCCTGCCAGTTGGCGATGAGAGCGACAAATTCGAGAAGGATCGGCACGACCACGCCGACCAGAGCTGCAAGGTTGCAACTCCGGCGAGCGCAACGTAGCCCCGTGAGCCCCAGCCCAAGTTGAATTGCAACCCACAACGGAGCAATCCAGAGCAGGTCCTGATCACTTGCATAAGGGCTGGCCGGCGGGCTGATACGCGGAGTCAACGCACCAATGAAGAGGGCGACGGCCATTGAAAATGACAGTACAGCAGCGACCTCATGCCAGATCGAGCGTTGTGCCTGAAATCGTGCGGAAACCGAGAGCATCAGGTTTCATACGATATTGGAGGGAAGATTGTTCGAAAGCGTGTTACCCTGCTACCGGGGTCAATGTCGGCGCCGGCCGATGCGTCTGCCAATCGATATGCAACTTCCAATGCTCATCATCGACCGCCGGAAAATCCGTCCGATAGTGCACGCCGCGCGTCTCCGTACGCAGCGAGGCACTGCGCGCGATCAGCGCCCCGACCTCCAGCATGTTCTGCAGCTCCCAGCCGGCTGGGGCATCGAAGGTTTTGTCGAGCACGTAGCGCGACCAGAACCCAATGATCTCCGACGCCTCATTCAGGTGCGGACCATGCCGCTCAATCCCCACGTTGCGCCACATCAAACTTCTCAGCGACGACCGCACATCCGCCGTGTCCAGCTCCGTCCGCGCCGACGACTCAATCTCCACCGTCAGCTTCGGCGGAATCAAATCCTCCGACTCCTCCGCAATCAGCTGCCCCGCATGCTCCCCCGCCCGCTTCCCAAACACCAGCGCCTCAATCAGCGAATTCGACGCCAGCCGATTCGCCCCATGCAGCCCCGTGTTCGACACCTCCCCGATCGCATACAAATTCTGGATCGACGCCCGCCCCACCAGATCCGTCACCACGCCGCCAACCATGTAATGCGCCGACGGATGCACCGGTATCGGCTGCTTCGCCGGATTCAAATCAAACGAAATGCACATTTCGTAAATCCCCGGAAACCGCTCCCGAAACGCCTGCTCCGTCATGTGCCGCGCATCCAGAAACACATGCGTAAACTGCGTCTTCGCCATCTGCGCCAGCATCGACCGCGACACCACATCTCGCGGCGCCAGCTCCGCCATCGGATGATACTCCGGCATAAACCGATGCCCGTTCTTATCAATCAGCTTCGCCCCCTCCCCGCGCACCGCCTCCGTCACCAGCGCCCGCGTCGCCCCCGCAATGTAGATCGTCGTCGGATGAAACTGCACCATCTCCATGTCCCGCGTCACCGCCCCCGCCCGAAACGCCATCGCATGCCCATCCGCCGTCGCCACCGAAGGATTCGTCGTCTCCCGGTACAGCATCCCCGCCCCGCCCGACGCCAGCAGCGTCTTCCGCGCCAGGATCATAAAAATCCCCCGGTCCTTCTGATATGCAATCGCCCCCAGGCACCCCCCGTCCACCGTCACCAGGTCCAGCACAAACGTATGCTCATACACTTCAATACTCGCAAGCTGCCGCACTTTCCGCATCAGCGAGTTCGCCAACTCCCGCCCCGTCGCATCCCCCAGCGCATGGATGATCCGCGCATACGAGTGCCCCCCCTCGCGCCCCATCGACAGATGCCCATCAAGCTCCCGATCAAAATTCGCCCCCCACTCCACCAGCTCCTCAATCCGCGCCGGCGCCTCCCGCACCACCGTCTCCACCGCCGCCCGATTCCCCAGCCCGCACGCCACCGTCATCGTGTCCTGAATATGCGACTCAAACGAATCCTCTTTCGTCGTCACACTCGCAATCCCCCCCTGCGCGTAATAAGTATTCGACTCCTTCAAATCCCCCTTCGTCACCAGCAAAACATCCCCAAACCGCGCCGCCTCCAGCGCCGCCCGCAACCCCGCCACCCCCCCGCCAATCACCAGCGCATCCGTCAACACATGCGGCAACCGATGCGCTTTAAACGGCACAAGATAACGACGAAACATACTCACCCTTAAACCGCGACCAAACCCACTGACTTCAGACTACCAACTACTCACTACTGACTACTGACTCCTGACTTCAGACTACCAACTACTCACCCCCCCTTCGCCCGTATCGCCGCCGGACTATCCGGATACTTCTCCACAATCTCCCGATACAACCGCTTCGCCTCCTCCCCATGATTCTGCTTCTTCTCCAGCTCCGCCGCCACCAGCAGCGCCGCCGGCGCCTCCCCGCTCGATGGATAAAAACTCGCAATCCGCAGCAACGTCGCCGCCGCCAGGTCCGCCTTCCCCTCCCCCTCCAGCCCCGCCGCCTTCAACTGATACAACCGAATCGCCAACGCATCACTCGCCCCCCCAAGCTTCTCATCACACATCTTCACCGCCCCCGCAAAATCCTTCCCCGTAAACGCCCCCTCAATCGGCCCCACCATCCCCTCCACCGTCAACGGCGCCGCCTCCGTCACCTTCTTCTCCCCCGAATCCGCCGGCACCCCCGACAACTCCCGCGCCAACCCCTCCGCCCGCGGATCATTCGACTTCGTATATATCTCCAGCTCAAACGTCTTCAAATGCTTCTTCGCCTCGTCCGACCGAAACGCCCCCAGCCGCTTCTCTATCAACGCCGCCGATTCCCCCATCATCGTCGAACCCGCCCCCGGAAAGTTCGTCGGCCTTAACTTCCATACATCCGCCGTCGGCTGCGCCTGGTACACATCCAGAAAATACCCCACCGCCTCCACCCAGTTCCCCGCCCCCTCCGCCACCGGTATCGCCCGCACCTCCGCCAGCCGCTTCAACTCCAGCTCATCCAACCCCCGAATCGCCTCCCGATACAACGCCAGCGCCCCCCGCGGATCCCTCCCCCGCAACTCCTCCGCCGCCTTCATCTTCGGCGTCGCACTCAAATCAATCCACTTCACCTTCGACAACTCAAATATCCGCTGCCCCGCCTTCACCGTCACCGACACCCCCCCATCCTGATACCCATTCACCGTCACATCCCCATACTCCATCCCATCATAATTCACCGCATCCCCCAGCGCAGAACCCCCCACCGCAAGCGCCAGAACCATCACGAATGCCGATCGCACTTTAATCATCCCGGTAACTTAACAAGACCAACCCCCGGGTGCCATGCTTACGCCCCAACGGGGGGGGCTCGGGGCCATAAGCATGCCACACGGACAAGCAAAAACACATTGCACCCTCTCCCACTCTCAAATCGAAACTCGAAAATAGAAAATCGAAAATCCCTCCCGCCCGTTATCTCGCTCCAGCGACCGCATTCGCCCCCACACACAAATACAACACCGCCATCCGCACCGCCAACCCATTCGTCACCTGCTCCAATATCACCGAATTCCGCCCATCCGCCACCTCCGTCATAATCTCCAACCCCCGATTCATCGGCCCTGGGTGCAAAACCAAAACCTCCGGCCGCGCCTTCGCCAACCGCTCCCGCGTCAACCCGAAAAACCGCGAATACTCCCGCACACTCGGAAACGCCGCCGACGTCAACCGCTCAAACTGGATCCGCAACATGTTCACCACATCCACGTGCGGCAACACCGCATCCAGATCATGCGAAATCGTAATCTGCTCCGGATACAACCGCTTCATATCCCCCGGCACCAAAGTCGCCGGCCCCACCAGCGTGATCTTCGCCCCCAGCTTCGCCAGCCCATGAATGTTCGACCGCGCCACCCGCGAATTCGCAATATCCCCCACAATCGCCACCCGCAATCCCTTAAACGCATCCAACGACCGCCCCACCGCCGCAAAATGCTCCCGCATCGTAAACAGATCCAAGAGCCCCTGCGTCGGATGCTCATGCGACCCATCCCCCGCATTGATCACCGAACACTTCACCGACCGCGAAAGCAGATGCGGCGCCCCCGACGACTTGTGCCGGATGATCATCACATCCACCCCCATCGCCTCAATCGTCCGCGCCGTATCCCGCAGCGTCTCCCCCTTCGACACCGAACTCGTCGACACCGAAAAATCCAGGATATCCGCCGACAACCGCTGCCCCGCCAGCGAAAACGAACTCTTCGTCCGCGTCGAATCCTCAAAAAACAAATTCACCATCACCTTCCCCCGCAGCGCCGGCACCTTCTTGATCGACCGCGTCGAAACCTCCTTCAACGACCGCGCCGTATCCAGAATCGCCACAATCTCCTCCCCACTCAACGACTCCAAATCCAACAAATGCGGCCGCGTCCACGTCCGCACACCCTGTTCCGAACCCATCACCATTCACTCACCCGCAAAAACCTTCCTGCTTCCTAATTCTTGATTCTCGCTTCTCGATTCTTGCTTCCCGCCGCTACTTCTGACCACTGACCACCGGCCACTGACCACTCACATACACCGCATCCTCCGGATCCGTCGGCTGCAACCGCACCACAATCTTCTGCTCCCGATCCGGCGCCTCCACCTTCATCCCCACATAATCCGCCTGGATCGGATACTCCCGCCTCCCCCGATCCACCAGCACCGCCAGCCGAATAACCCGCGGCCTCCCAAAATCCACCAGCGCATCCAACGCCGCCCGCACCGACCGCCCCGTCTCCAAAACATCATCACACAAAATCACCACCCGCCCATCCAACCCAAAATTCATATCCGTCCCCTGCGGAATCGTAATCGCCCTTCTCGCCGTCAAATCATCCCGATACATCGTAATATCCAACGCCCCCACCTCGATCCCCTCCCGCCCACGCGACCTCAACTCCGCCGCCAACCGCTGCGCAATCAACTCCCCACGCGACCGTATCCCCACCAGCGCCAGCCCCTCCCCCCCGCTCACCCCCGGATCCGCCAACAACTTCTCCGCCAGCCCCCCCAGCGTCTTCCGAACCTGTCCCGAATCCATCAAAGTCTGCATCCGCGACAGCCTAGCCGCGACCCTCCCAACCAGCAAGGTCGTCCCTCGGGTGCCATGCCGGGTGCCATGCTTATGGC
>JBQCGD010000079.1:0-79359 GCA_051955985.1 Phycisphaerae bacterium
ATCGCTTTTGGGGGGCCGGTGGCGATGCGTATTGGGGCGCAGTCGCGGCTGGTGTGCGGGGGTGGGTGGGGTTTTTCGATTTTTGATTTTCGATTTTCGATTTTTTGGGCGGGGGGCGGCGTGTTTTTGGCGGCGGACAAACACTTAGCCGACGGGGGCGTCGGCTCCACTTTTTGGTGGGGTCGTTTTGGAGGGGGTCGGCGTGATAGAATGGGGGACTTCGTTTTTTGCAGGGAAATTCGTGTATGGCGGGACGTGTGCCTGAGTTGCTTTCGCCGGCGGGGGATTGGGAGGCGTTGCGCGCGGCGGTAGCGAATGGGGCGGATGCGGTGTATTTCGGGTTGGATCAGTTTAATGCGCGGCACCGGGCGACGAATTTCACGCTGGCGGAGTTGCCGGAGGTGATGGGGTATCTGCACGCGCACAACGTGAAGGGGTTCCTCACGTTTAACACGCTCATTTTTTCGGATGAGCTGGAGTCGGCGGCGGAGTACATCACCGCGGTGGCGGCGGCGGGGGTGGATGCGGTGATTGTGCAGGATTTGGGGGTGGCGAAGTTGATTCATGCGCTGGTGCCGACGCTGGCGATTCATGGGTCGACGCAGATGACGCTGACGGAGGCGGAGGGGATCAAGTTTGTGAAGGAGCTGGGGGTGGAGCGGGTGGTGGTGGCGCGGGAGCTGGGGGTGGCGGAGATTGGGAAGATTGCGGCGGCGACGGAGATGCCGCTGGAAGTGTTTGTGCATGGGGCGTTGTGCGTGGCGTATTCGGGGCAGTGTTTGACGAGCGAGAGTTTGGGCGGGCGGAGTGCGAACCGGGGGCAGTGTGCGCAGGCGTGCCGGTTGCCGTACCAGTTGATGGTGGATGGGGAGGTGCGGGACCTGGGGGAGAAGGCGTATCTGCTGTCGCCGAGCGATCTGGCGGCGCATGAGTTGATCGGGGAGTTGACGGAGATGGGGGTGGCGTCGTTCAAGATTGAGGGGCGGTTGAAGAGTGCGCATTATGTGGCGGCGACGACGCAGACGTACCGGGCGGCGATTGATGCGACGCGGGGGAATTTGAAATTTCAAATTTCAGAACAGCAGCGGCATGATTTGGAGCAGACGTTTTCCCGGGGGTTTACGCATGGGTTTTTGTCGGGGGTGAATCATCAGGAGCTGGTGGCGGCGCGGTTTCCGAAGGCGCGAGGGACGCGGGTGGGGACGGTGGTTTCGCGCGGGCCGCGGGCGATTGTCATTGAGACGAGTTCGGCGATTGCGCTCAAGGCGGGGGATGGGGTGCTGTTTGATGAGGGGCATCCGGAGCAGGATGAACAGGGTGGGCGCGTGTTTGCGGTGCGGACGATGGGGAAGAATCGGGTGGAGCTGCAGTTCCGCGAGGGGGATTTGAATCTGGCGTACATCAATCCGGGGGCGCTGGTGTGGAAGACGGATGATCCGGCGTTGAAGCGGCGGTTGGAGCATTCGTATTCGCGCGAGGGGGTGGTGCATCGGACGCCCGTGGATTTTGTGGTGCGGGCGTTTGTGGGCGAGCGGTTGGAATTGGTGGCGCGGGCGGAGGGGCATGAGGGGCGGGCGCGGTGGGAGGAGAAAGCGTTGGAGGAGGCGCGGAAGTTTGCGTTTTCGGAGGAGGGGGCGCGTGAGCAGTTGGGGCGGCTGGGGGATACGCCGTTTGAGTTGGGGGAGTTGCGGGTGGAGACGGATGGGCGGGCGATGGTGCCGAAGAGCGTACTGAATGAATTGCGGCGGGAGGTGGTGGAGAAGTTGCTGGGGCAGCGGCGGCGCGTGCATGTGGTTGGGAATGCGCGAGCGTTGGAGGAATTGCGTGCCGAAGCGTCTCAAATCGAAAATCGAAACTTGAAAATCGAAAATCAACTCCACGTGCTGGTGCGGACGATGGAGCAGTTGGATGCGGTGATTGGGGCGCGCGGGGAGGTTCGGGCGGCGACGGTGTATGCGGATTTTGAGGATGTGCGGCGGTATCCGGAGGCGATTCGGAAGTGTCGGGAGGCGGGGATTGCGGTGGGGTTGGCGACGCTGCGGGTGGTGAAACCGGGGGAGGAGGGGTTTTTGAAGCAGGTGTCGGATTGTGAGCCGGACTTGCTGCTGGTGCGGCATCTGGGGGCGATTCATTACTATCGGGAGCGTGCGGGGCATTTGCCGCTGGTGGGGGATTTTGCGTTGAACATTGCGAACGAGCTGACGGCGAAAATTTTTGCGGATGCGGGGCTGGTGCGGATGGTGCCGTCGTATGACTTGAACTGGGTGCAGTTGAGCGCGATGCTGCGGCGGTTTGATGCGTCGCGGTTTGAGTGCGTGGTGCACCAGCACATGCCGATGTTTCACATGGAGCATTGCGTGTTTGCGCACACGCTGTCGAGCGGGAAGGATTTCCGGGACTGCGGGCGGCCGTGCGAGAAGCATCGGGTGGATTTGACGGACCGGGTCGGGGAGCCGCATCCGCTGGTGCCGGACGTGGGGTGCCGGAACACGCTGTTCAATGCGAAGGCGCAGACGGCGGCGGAGTATATTCCGGAGATGGAGAAGCTGGGGATTCGGCATTACCGGGTGGAGATGCTGCGGGAGAGCGGGGAGGAGACGGTGAAGCTGCTGCGGTATTATGCGGCGGCGTTGCGCGGGGAGGCAGCGCCGGTGCAGACGTTGCGGAGTTTGCGGGTGCTGAATCAGTTGGGGGTGACGCGGGGGACGTTGGCGCATGAGTGAGAAGGTTGAGTGGTTGAGTGGTTAAGTGGGTGGGGAGAGGGTGCAATGTGTTTTTGCGGGCATATGAGGCCGCGAACACTTAGCCGACGGGGGCGTCGGCTCCACTTTTGTTGTGGGCGCGGGCGAGGCGGGTGAGAGCTTCGGTGAGGATGGGGCGGCTGGTGGCGAAGTTGAGGCGGACGAAGCCCTGGTAGTTGGTGCCGAAGTCGGGGCCATTGTTGAGGGCGACTTTGGCTTCCTTGAGCAGGTAGTTGAAGATGTCGGCGACGTGGGGGTGGGCGCGGTAGTCGAGGAAGGCGAGGTAGGTGGCCTGGACGTGGGGGATGGTGACGCCGGGGAGGTGGGTGTGGACGAAGTTTTCGAGGAAGGTGCGGTTGTCGCGGAGGTAGTCGAGGACGGCGGCGAGCCAGTGGCCGTCGTCGGAGAGGGCGGCTTTCCACATGGCGACGGCCATGGCGGTGGGGTGACCGGCGACCCAGGCGGCGGCTTTGACGACGCGGGAGAGGAGTGGGGCGTCGTGGGAGAGCATGGCGCCGATTCCGAGGCCGGCGGTGTTGTAGGTTTTGCAGGGGCCGGTGAGGGTGAGGGTGCGCTGGCGGAGGTGTTCGTCGGCGACCATCGCGAAGGGGGTGTGGGTGCCTTCGAGGGTGAGGTCGGCGTGGAGTTCGTCGGAGACGACGTGGAGGTGGTGGCGGTTGGCGAAGTCGGCGAGTTGGGAAAGTTCGTCGGGGGTGAAGAGGCGGCCGGTGGGGTTGTGGGGGTGGCAGAGGAGGAGGAGTTTGGCGGGGGTGTTGTTTTGGCCGAGGGCGGCGTGTTCGAGGGAGTCCCAGTTGATTTGCCAGAGGCCGGCGTGGGAGGTGGGCGGGGTCATGGGGGCTTCACGGAGTTCGCGGTGGTGGTCGGTGATGGCGAGGAGGAAGGGCGGGTAGGCGGGGGTGAGGGTGATGACGGGATCGCCGGGGTTGGTGAGGCCGAGGATAGCGGTGCCGATGCAGGGGACGACGCCGGGGAGGAAGCGGACCCAGTTTCGGTTCGGGAGGTTTTGCCAGGCGCCTCCGCCCACGCGCTCGAGTTTTTCGCGGAGGAGGCGGAGGAGTTCGGGGTCGCCTTCGACGTGGTTGTAGCCGAGGGTCTGGGTGAGGCGGGATTGGAGGGCGGCGCGGATGGAGGGGGCGATGGCGAAATCCATGTCGGCGACCCAGAGGGGGAGGACGTCGGCGGGGTACTTGGTCCATTTGAAGTTGTCGGGGTGGCGGAGGGTGGGGATGTCGAGTTCGAGGTCGGAGCGTTGCACGGATCACCGGGGAGGGATAAATGAGCCACGAAAGACACACAAGACACGACAGGGTTGTTATTTTTTCTTCTTTTTGCGGGCAGCTTTTTTGCGGAGGTATTCGAGGAATTCGTTGGCCATGAGGGGGGCTTCGGATTGGAGGAGGGCGGGGATGCGGTCGTCCTTGACGCCGAGGCCGGAGGGGTCGTCGTATTCGCGGTCGTCGTAGGCAACGTTTTCCCATTGGCCATCGACTTTTTTCTGGAACTGGTAGCGGAAGACGAGAGGCTTGTCGCTGACGTGGAGGATGTCCATGCGGTAGGAGGTGCCGGCGTCTTCGAAGTTGTGTTCGATGTTCATGTTTTGCATGGCGGGTGTCTCGCTGCGGGTGGAGGTGCGTACGGCCTGCGCTTATGGTACTTGGAGGAGGAGGTTCTGACGATCAGAAAATGCTGCCGAAAATGGCCGACGAGGGCGTCGGCCCCACTTTACTCGATGACGTGGAAGGTGGACTTGGCCTGCTGGCGGACGTAGGTGCGGGTGATGTCGAGGGTGGCTTTGGCGACCGGGGTCTCTTCTCCGTGGCCGTGGGGTTTGCCGTGTTTCTGGAGCCAGCGTTGGCCGCGGTCGAAGAAGGCGTCGAATTCGGCGGGGTCCATCTGTTTGGCGAAGTAGGCGTCGCGGCGGACGGGGATGATGCGGCAGAGGGGTTCGCCTTTTTTGATTTGGATGCGCTTGGCCCCTCCCCGCGCGGGGTCGAGTTCGAGGACGCAATGCCAGGGGTAGTTGGCGGGGTACCAGTCGGTTTCGACGAGGGCGGAGACGGCGCGGAAGGGGCGATTGAGGTTGGGGATGTCGGTGATGAGGAGGAGTTCGTTGGGGTCGGTGGCGAGGTAGAGGAAGGTTTGGACTTTGACCTGGTGCTTGATGATGTCGTAGACGTTGTCGGAAATGACGTGGGGGAGTTTTTGACCCTTTTCCCAGAACCAGGCGTAGTCCTGGGTGAGGGGGCGGCCGGGGGTTTGGTCGTCGGGGGACCAGTCGAAGTCGCTGGCGAGGGTGAGGGGCTTCTGAAGAATCCACTTGCCCCCCCCACCGCGGGAGTAGCGGAAGTCGAGGTCGAAGTTGGCGAGGAGGTCGTAGCCGAAGCCATTGGCGCCGCGGATGGGCGGGCATTCTTCGGGCCAGCCTTTTCCTTTGCCGGGCTTGTGGAGGATTTCGCGCGCCGGGGCGGGGGCGAAGAGTTCCTGGCGGAATTTGTAGAATTTGATCATGGGGGGAGTATATAGGATGCGTGCTTTGCACGCGGCGGAATTGTTCGGGGTTCGGGATTCGGGGCTCGGGGTCCGGGTTTTTGTTTGACAGGTTTTGGTGTGGGGGGAGAATGCGTTCATGGGCGATGGGTTGAGACATTCTTTGTGCCGGTGGTGTTATGAGAAGGTGCCGCTGGAAGTGCTTTGCGCGGAGGTGAAGGGGATGGGGTTTGAGGGGGTTGATCTGGTGGGGCCGGGGGAGTTTGAGGTGTTGAAGCGGTTTGGGCTGGTGGGGACGATGACGCCGACGCATACGATTGAGAGGGGGTTGGCGCATCGGGAGAATCATGGGGAGTGTTTGAGCGCGATTCGGGGGGCAATTGAGAAGACGGCGGAGGCGGGGTTTCCGAATGTGATTTGTTTTTCGGGGAATCGGTATGGGATAGATCGGGGGGAGGGGATGCGGAATTGTGCGGCGGCGGTCAAGGAAGTTGTGGGGGAGGCGGAGCGGCGCGGAGTGACGTTGTGCATGGAGCTTTTGAACAGCAAGGTGGATCATCCGGATTATTTGTGTGATCACACGGCGTGGGGGACGGAGTTGGTGAAGATGGTGGGGTCGCCGCGGTTTAAACTGCTGTATGACATTTATCACATGCAGATCATGGAGGGGGATATTATTGCGACGATTCGGGCGAATCGGGAATACATCGGGCATTTTCATACGGGCGGGGTGCCGGGGCGGAACGAGATTGATGCGAAGCAGGAGTTGAATTATGCGGGGATTGTGGGGGCGATCCGGGGGATGGGGTGGGAGGGGTGGATTGCGCAGGAGTTTTTGCCGCGGGGGGAGTGGATGGGGGCGCTTGCCAACGCGTGGAAGATTTGCCAAGCGTAAACGGGGTACGTGCGCGAGGCGCGGCCCTTCTTGATCGTGCGTCGGAGCCCTCGGCTTTCCAGCCGGGGTTCGGGTCTATACCGCGACGGCGGCTTTTTTCTGGGTCTGCGTGTGGGGCCAGGCGGGGGCTTTGTTGAGGATGTCTTCCCAGAAGACGCGGAGGACTTCGGCGACGGACCAGGCCTGGGCGGGACAGCCGCGCGGGGTGAAGGGGGCGTCGCCGTCGGCGATTTCGGAGATGGAGCCGAGGCCGGCGGTGAGGAGGTGAGCTTTGAAGGGTTCGATGAAGGCGGCGGCTTCTTTGCGGGCGGCGTCGGTGTTGCCGCGGACTTTGACGTAGGCGGAGACGAAGGGGCCGATGAGCCAGGGCCAGACGGTTCCCTGGTGGTAGGCCATGTCGCGGGCGCGCTGGTCGCCGGTGATGCGGCCGTGGTATTGGGGGGAGCCGGGGGCGAGGGTGCGCATGCCCATGGGGGTGAGGAGTTGTTTCTGGCAGACGGCGACGATGCCGCGCTGGGCTTCCTCGGTGAGGGGGGAGAAGGGGAGGGAGACGGCGAGGAGCTGGTTGGGGCGGATGGAGCCGTCCTGTCCGCCATCGTCGCCGATGACGTCGAAGAGGCAGTTTTGCGAGGAATTCCAGTAGGTTTTTTCGTAGATCTGCTGGACGCGTTCGGCGAGTTGGGTGAAGCCGACGGCGCGGGTGGAATCGTTGGCGCGTTCGGCGAGGAGGGCCATCACGCGGAGGTTGGAGTACCAGAGGGCGTTGATTTCGACGGGTTTGCCGTGGCGCGGGGTGACGACCCAGTCGCCGATCTTGGCGTCCATCCAGGTGGGCTGGTGGTTGCCGTCGCCGGCGCGGATGAGGCCGTCCTTGTCCATGCGGATGCCGAAGTCGGTGCCGTCGCGGTAGGACTCCATGATTTCGCAGAGCTTGGGATAGAGGTACTTGGCGAGGAAGGGGAGGTCGCCGGAGTAGCGCCAGTACTGGTAGGCGGCGTGGACGAACCACATGGAGGCGTCGACGGTGTTGTAGTCGGGGGTGAAGGCCTTGTCGGGGAAGCGGTTGGGGAGGCAGCCGCGGCGCATGTGGTCGGCGAAGGTGGAGAGGACGGACTTGGCGACATCGAAGCGGCCGGTGACGAGGGTGAGGCCGGGGAGGGAGATGAAGGTGTCGCGGCCCCAGTCTTCGAACCAGGGGTAGCCGGCGATGACGGATTTTTTCTCCGACGTTTCGCCGCGCTGGACGATGAACTGGTCGGCGGCGAGGGAGAGCTTGGAGAGGAGGTCTTCGTTGGAATTGGGGGCGGGCGTTTTTTTCTGGGCATCGGGGGAGGCGAACGCGGAGGCCCGTTTCTGGTAGCGTTCTTTCTCTTTCTGGATGAGCTGTTCGTGCTCGGACCAGAGGATGCTCCTGGTGGAGGCGATGAAGCCGACGGGGGTGTTGGGCGTGAGGGTGTATTCCAGGACGCCGGGGGTCCAGAGGTCTTCGCGGTCGGGGTAGCCGCGCTGGCGTTCGACGCGGAAGGTGAAGTTGTACCACCAGCAGGCGTTGACGTTGAAGCGGTCGGCGTTGTGGTTGAAGAAGAGTTTGACGGGGCATTCGGGGGCCTGGAGGGCGAGGGCGCCGTCGCTCTGGGAGGCGACGGTCCACCAGGGGCGCTGATTCAACTGGATGGTGGCGTGGAAATCGCGGCCGGCGAGCATGGGTTGAAGCTGGAGCTTGACGGGGATGTTGCCGGAGTTGGAGATGAGGGCGTAGCGGACGATGACCGTGTCCTGGCCGTGGACGAGGGTGATGGATTTTTCGATGACGGCATCGCCGGCCTGGAAGCGCCAGACGGGCGCGTGGCCGAGCTCGAAGGAAATGAGGGACTTGTATCCCTGGGGGTGGATGATGTCGGCGAATTCATCGGTGGAGAGATCAACGACGCCGCCGTCGGCACCGCCGCCGCCCGGGATGACGATGCGGTCTTCGACACGGGAGAGGACGACGTAGCGCTGCACGGGGGGATGGGCTGCGACGACGAGGAGGCCGTGGTATTTGCGCGTGTTCGCGCCGGCGACGGTACCGGAGGCGTAACCGCCGAGTCCGTTGGTGAGGAGCCACTCGGCATTGATGGAATTGTCGAAGTTGCGGCAGGCTGCGGTATCGAAAGAGATTGTCACGTCGTCTCCCTGGAAATTAACAAGGCAGTGCGGTGGGGGCTGAGGCGGGCTCAGCGGGCGCATGGGGTATTATCGCCGCTGGGTGCGTGGTTAGCTACCGTGCGGGGAGGGTACGGGCTCTGCGCCTGGAGGGATTGTTCTCTGGCCGCGGATTCGGTTTGCCGAAGGATTGGCCGACGGGGGCGTCGGCCCCACTCAGGTCAGTTTGATGGTGCCGCCTTCTCTTGCGGCTTTGTCGATGGCTTCGATGTAGCGGAGGTCCTTGACGCCCTCTTCACCGTTGGCCTTGACGGGGCGGTTTTCCTTGATGCACATGGCGAGTTCGTCCATTTCGCGTGCGAAGTGATCGATTTCGTTGACGGAGGCCTCGGTGGTGCCGCCGGGGATTCCCTTTTCCGGGTTGGCCCTGGCGGCGAATTCGAGTTTCTGGCCGTGATAGCCGTAGGCCTTGGAGACGAAGGCGGAACCTTCTTCGCCGCCGAGCGCGTAGAACTTCACGTTGCAGCCGTAGGAGCAGGTGGCGTTCATGATGGCGCCGGAGGGGAAGCGCATGGTCCAGGTGTAGGATTCGGGGCAGCCGTCGGCGGGGTTCCAGCGGGAGTCGTTGGGGGTGGAGTATGTGTAGGCGGAGACTTCGACGGGGTCTTCGCCGAGGATGAAGCGGGTGGTGTTGAGGCAGTAGATGCCGATGTCGGAGAGGCCGCCGAAGCCGGAGAGGGATTTGTCGGTGCGCCAGGAGCCGGGGTGTTCGTTCTGGCAGTTGGTGGCGTTGACGACTTTGATTTTGCCGAGGGCCTTGGCGGCGATGAGCTTCTGGACCATAAGGGTGAGGGGTTCATACTGGAGGCGGTAGGCGACCATGAGTTGTTTGTTGGCGGCTTTGCAGGCATCGACCATGCGCTGGCAGTCGGCGGAGCTGTTGGCCATGGGCTTTTCGCAGAGGACGTGCTTGCCGGCCTTGGCGGCGCGGATGGTGTACTCGGGGTGCATGGCGTTGGGGAGGACGATGTAAACGACTTCGATGTCGGGGTTGTTCTTCATGTCGTCGTAGTTGTCGTAGGTGTAGATGTTTTTGGGATCGAGGCCGTATTTTTCGGCGAGCGGCTTGCCCTTTTCGTCGGGGTGGCCGGTGACGAGGGCGGCGAGCTTGCAGTGGTCGGTCATAGGGATGGCGGGGAGGATCTGGTTGATGGAAAGGCGGCCGAGTCCGACGACGGCGAACCCGACGCGGCGCGTGTCGGGGTTGGGAACTTTGACGGGCTCGGGTTTGTCGGGGAGGAGCTTGCCGTCGATGGGGGCGTTGGCCCTGGCCACGAGCGCGGCGGCGCCGACGACACCCGCCGTGAGGAACACGCGTCTGGAAAGATCGTCTGCCACAATTCACCTCGTGCGTTAGATGCCGGAGAAATGGCCGGGGAACGGTTATTGGCCCATGAAGGTCCAGTGGATTTGTTTGTAGTGCCAGGTGTTGGAGGGGGCGGGAAGGGCGTTTGCGCCGGTGGCGCCGGCCATGCCGGTGCCGGTCCAGGTGCCTTGGGCGGTTTTGCCGGCTTCGAGGACGGTCCAACTGCGTTGGTCGTGTTCAAAGTTGAAGGTGGTGCCGTCGTCGTCGTAGAGCTTCCACGAGCCGGGGGCGTCGCCGTAGTGGCGGACTTCGAGGTCGGTGGATTCGTCGGAAGTGGGGGCGAACTCGCGTTCGGGGATCATGGGGATGATGCCGCCGTCTTTGACGAGGAGGGGGATCTGGTCGAGGGAGGGGGTGACGGTGATGGTGACGGGGGAGCCGGACTTGCCTTCGCCGGCGAGTTTGCCGGTGTAGAAGTCGAACCATTTGCCGGGGGGCAGGACGATGGTGCGGGACTTTTGTTTAGGGGCGATGGGGGCGACGAGGAGGAAATCGCCGACCATGTACTGGTCTTTGACTTCCTGGACCTTGCCGATGGCGTAGGGGTTGGCGGTGGCGTCGAGTTTACCCCCGGTGGTGGAGAGGATGGCGGTGGCGCCTTCGATGAGGGGCATGGGGCGGATGACGGGGGTGCCTTCGTAGTGGTATTGGGCGAAGGTGGTGTACCAGTAGGGGAGAAGGCGTTCGCGGAGGACGATGGCGTCGCGGATCTGGTCTTTGACTTCGGGGTGGCTCCAGAGCTTGGTCTGCGTGGCCCAGCCGTTGAAGAGGGCGAGGGGGGAGAAGCAGACGGCCTGGGTGCGGCGGAGCATGTCTTCGCCTTCGCCGCCGCGGACTTCCGGGGACCAGAGGACGCCGGCGAAGGCGGAGTTGCCGACGGCGGTGATGTATTCGTTGAAGTCGTAGTTGTCGTTGTAGATGACGAAGGGGAAGCGGGAGGCGCCGGCGTTGGTGCCGCGGACCTGGCCCATGGTGCGTTCGTTTTTGGCGTGGTAGAGGTCGAAGATGGTGCGTTGGAGGGTGAGGCCGTAGGTGGAGCGCATCTGTTCGCCGTCGTGGCCGGAGGGGAATTGGGCCCAGTCGGGCCAGAGCCAATTGTCGTTGCCGTCGACTTCATCGATTTTGAAGCCGCTGACGCCGATGCCGATCTGCTGGGCGTTGAGATGGTCGCCGAAGATTTTGCGGGCTTCGGGCATGGAGTAGTCGGCTACCATGCCGTTCCATACGAGGTTCGAGCCGGCGTAGGGGCGGAGTTGTTCGTAGAGTTTGCAGGAGGGTGCGACGTAGGGGTTGAACCAGAGGTTGACGTGGACGTGCTCGTCGGCGATTTTTTTGAGGAAGGCGGCGGGGTCGGGGAAGCGGGTCTTGTCCCACTCGAACGAGCCGGGGTAGGCGCAGGATTGCCAGCCGGGCTCGAGGCCGAGCATGTCGAGGGGGATGCCCTGCTTGCGGAATTCCTCGACTTCGGCGGCCGCCTTGTCGGCGGTGTAGAGCGAGGGGGTGCGGGTGAGGAAGCCGAGGCCCCACTTGGGCGGGAGCGCCCCCCCACCGCAAAGGAGGTTGAAGCGGCGGACGACATCCATGGGCGTGGGGCCGGCGAAGAGATAAATGTCAGCGCCGGGAGCGGTGAAGGCGGCCTGGAGGGAATCGGCGCGCGGGTTGGCGGCCCAGCCCTTGCCGGCGTTGCGGTCGATCGCGGGGGGCTTGGTCTTGTCGTCGATGCCGACGGCGAGGCCGACATTGACGTTGACGTAGCGTGCGGTGTTGATGAAGACGCCGTAGCCCTTGGTGGAGACGTAAAAGGGATCGGGGGCGTGGGTGCGGCCGGGGATGCCTTTCCAGTGGTCTTCGTGGAGCTGGAAGGTCATGCCGGTGCGGCGCATGGAGTTGAAATCGACGCCGAGGCCGTAGATGTTTTCGTCGAGGGCGAGGGGGAAGGAGAGGACGGTGCGGGCGCCGGTGCGGTGGGCGTCGATGGCGGACTGCTCGAGAGGGAAGGGTTGGGAGGACATGTTGCGGAGGGATCCGGTGAAAGGCTCGGCGCCGGCGGCTTTGAGGAGGTCGTAATCCTCGGGGGTGCCGACGGTGGCCTTCCAGACGCCGGGGAAGATTTCTTTCCAGGCTGGAGTTTCGGCGAACGTGGAAGATGCACAGGCCAATACGAAGAGCGCGGCGATGCCGCGGGAAGTGAGCCTCATTCAATCCTCCTGAGATGTGGCCCCCCTACCGGGCGTTATACCGCGGGCGGGGGTGAGAGGCATGTTCTTTAACGGAGACTGGTAAAAAAAAATGCATGTTGTGGAGAACTTGGCCGACGGGGGCGTCGGCCCCACCGGGCAAAAATAGAACCGGGCCGATCGGGGGATCGGCCCGGTATTCACTTCGTATGGGTTGGTCGAAAAAGCTTAGCGACCGGCGCGCTGGGACTGGAAGCAGTCACGGCAGTAGACGGGACGGGAGCCGCTCGGTTTGAACGGGACCTCGGTCTGCTGTCCGCACTGGGCGCAGGTAGCGGGGAACATCTGACGGGGGCCGCTGCTGAAGCCGCCACGGCCACCACCGCCGCCGCCGTAGCCGCCACGTCCGCCGCCGCCGCGGTTGCCGCCGTAGCTGCTGTTGCCGCCTTCGCGGTTACCGCTGGTCTGGGAAGCCTTGCGGGCATCGCGGCAGGTTTTGCAGCGTTTGGGTTCGTTGGTGAAGCCCTTTTCAGCGAACCGCTGCTGTTCGTCGGCAGTGAAGGTGAACTCCGCACCGCAATCGACACAAATGATGGTCTTGTCCTCGTACGACATGTGCTCTCCGGGAAGCAAACTGGGAAATGAACCTGGGCGGTTGCGGGGATAGGCGACTTGCCAACCACGAACTCGGGCGCGACAGCCCACTTGGCCCATTATTGTAGCCATATTAAATCGAACTTGACAATAGCGGCGCAGGGCGTGCCGGAGCGATGGAGGGGGGATGAGGGGAAGATGGACAAGAGAAGGTGGCCAAGCGTGAGGGCGGGGTTGTCCATCTTCTTTGCTCCATATATCGCGATTAAGAATTCTCCACGCGAGCGGGGTTACCGGCGGAGGCTGGGGTCTGCGCCGAGCGTGCCGTGAAGGCGCGTCAGGTAGGCCTCCGAGGACGCCCGGAGAATCTCCGCTTGCACGTAATTTTTGCGGTGGTTGAGTCCGAGGCGGATCGCCTCGTTGCGGTAGGCGGGCTTGGCGCTGAACTCGTCGAGATACTTCAGGTGGCGGTTCCAGAGAGCGACGTCGATGGTCTGCTTGGCGCGGAGGCGATCCTCGTACCAGGAGGAGGTCATGACATATTCGCGGGTGAAGAGTTCGCGAATTTCGGGGTGGTGCACGTCTTTGCCCTGGTAGGCGCCCGTGGCCATGATCTGCAGGAGCGCCCGGAGCGGCGGGCAGGCGTCTTCGATGGAGCCATCCTCGAGGTACTGTTTGGCGACGCGCTGCTGCACCTCGCAGATGTGCTTGATGCCATCGACGTAGGCGGCGAAGTCCTGCGTTTCGGGGCGGAGGATCTGGTCGTCGAAGACCTTGGCGGGGTTGTCGAAGAGGCGGCCGAAGTAGGCGGAGACGAACTTGGAGGTGATGCGGTAGCCGAGGCGGGAGGCGAGGATCTTTTCGCCCTGGTGCTCGAAATCGGCGAGGCGTTCGAGGTGTCCGTGGGCGATCAGGTTGCGCGGGTCGCGTTCCGAGGGAGCGAGGCGGCACCAGATTTCCGGCACGAGGAGGGAGATGTCGTGATCGATCCGGACGCGCGGCCCGACGTTGCCGGCGGAGGTGGAGAAGCCGGCGAGGCCGGTGAGGATGTAGGACATGAGGGCGTTGTTGAGGTCGGCGATGGGGCGGAGCGCGTTGAAGGGGGACTTCGTCAGGGCCCCTTCGGAGCCGGCGCCGGTGGTGGAGGGGGACTTCCCGGTGAGCGAGGAGATGAAGTCCATGAAGAGTTCGGGGAGTTCCTGGTAGTGGATGGGGTTGTAGACGGCGAGCCCGCGGATGCCGGCGGCCTTGTCTTCGGGGTTGTTGCGCCGGCCGACGAGGACGGCGTTGACGGGCGTGAGCACGGGATGGCCGGCGGGGGTGGCGCGGGCGAAGCGCATGGACTGCTGCGCGAGATAGACGGAGAACGGGTCGAGCAGGTCGGGGCGGGTCTGCAGGTAGCGCGGGTTCTTGGAGGGTTTGCCATCGACGATGCGCGGGTGATCGGAGGCGACAACGTAGGGGGCGTGGGTTTCGACGGCTTCGCGCAGCAGGGCCTGCATCGGCTGCGTGAATTTTTCAAAATCGACGACGTGATCGACGATCGCCTTGGCCTGCTCGGGGCGCAGCGGTTCGAAATTCGAAATGAAGTTGTCGGGCTGGGCGAGGTCGTGCTCGGTCTGCTTGTCGAGGCCGCGGTGAATGGCGTCGTCGGGCCGCTGGAAAAGGCGGTATTCGCAGTTGATGGCGAACTTGTAGGCGACGGCGAGCCCGGAAGAGGCGGCGTACGTTTTGATCAGGGAGCTGGCCTGGGTGGCGGGGACCACGACGGAGGCGGAGATATCGTCTTCCATCTGGATCTTGTGGGCGGCGGCGAAATCCTGGCGGAGCTTGAAGGTGCGCCAGTCGCCGTTTTTCTGCAGGCCGACGCGCAGATAGGTGCCGACGAGTTTGCGCGTGCCGATCTTGAGTTCATTGCCGGACGCGCCGTTGACGATGTCGACGTGGAAATGTTCGCGCCAGTTCTCGGCCCATTCCTGCTTGTAGAAGCGCTTGATGATGAAGACGATGGCGTAGATGTGGGAGGGGATGGAACCGAGCCACGCGTTGAATTCGTCGGTGTAATCCGGGTGGGGCGTAAGCAGCTTGATGACGGAGCCGAGCGAGCGTTCGGGGCTGAGGATCGGACGCGAGGGGGAGCGCGGCGCGCCTTCGGTGGGCGGCTTGTAGGTTTTCCAGCGGTTGCCGTAATCCTTGTCGAAGATCTCCTGCACGCGATCGAGATCCTTCTGGAGGTCGGCGACGAAGATGGGCCCGTAGAGCATGTAGTCGCGGAGGCTCTTGGAAATCTCGGACTTGCCGCCGCCGGAAACGGTGCAGGGCTTGTGGCAGAAGGTGCCGTCGGCGGCGGTGCCGATAATGCGCCAGGAGGGTGCCCCGGGGTGTTTTTCGATGTGGATCTTGTAACCGGTGGGGGTCATGTAGACGTTTTCGGGAGCCAGGGGGATGGCGACTTCCTTGTCTCCCTTTTTCCACCAGACCTGGAGTCGCTTGATGGAAGCGCGGGAATCATCGGGGATGTAAATCAGGTTGGGGAATTTTTTGTCGATCCCGTGCCCTTCGGGCTGGAGGTCCATGAGGGGTGCGTAGTCGCGGACGACGTCGGCCCAGACGCGGTTGTTGCCGGCGCTGGAGTTCTGGACAAATTCATCGCCGAGGTTCCAGGAAGCGAAGGCGATGGCCCCGCCGGCGTGTTCCTCCTCGACGTTGCCGTATAGATTGGCCGCGAAGGAGATCTGCGTTTTCACTTCCTTCTTGCAGTAGCCGTAGTAATTGTCGGCGATGAGGGTGACGATGACGCCCTCTTTGGTGCGGCAGGTAAGTTTGAAGGGGATGCCGTCGTTGTACTTGTCGGTCTCCGACTTCCAGCACATGGCGTCGCGGCGCTGCCGCTCGGTCGCCTCTTCGTAGCGCGGCAGGCCGAGGGATTTTTTCGTCAGTTGCGTGAGGTGCGGGGCGAGGATCACGCAGCCGGTGTGGCCGGTCCAGTGCTCGACATCGAGGCCCGCGTCGTTTTTCGGCAGGAAGGGGTCGCCCGCATTGCCGAAGATGGATTCGACGAAATCGAGGTTGGACACGAAGGCGCCGGGCGCGAAGAAGCGGATTTCCATCGACTTCTCGGGGCAGACGCCGGGGACTTCCGGGCAGACGATTGGCCGCAGGAGCAGGGTGACGAAGGTCTCCGCGGGGGTGGGCTGGTTGGCGGTGAAGGGGAGTCGGAGGTTGTCGCGGGGCGGGTTCATGGCGGCCTGGAAGAGCGCGGCAAAGACGGCCTTGGGCACGGCGCGCTTGTCGCCGGGAATCGGCAGTCCGCCCTCGGTGACGTGGAAGGTTCCCTGGGTGGTGCGGCGGTCGTTTTTCGGGTTGTGCAGGACGCCGTTCTTGGCGCGATAGCTGGTGAGATAGTCGTTGGAAAATTCGTTGCCGACGGCCGGGAGGGAGAGTTCCCGCGCAATGCCGTGGCGTGAAAGGATGAGGGTGCGCGGCGGGAGGCGGAGCGGCTGGGGGAGCTTGAGTTCGGCGAAGTGGGAAGCGAGAAAGGCCTCGACGCGACGGTCGAGGGGGCAGCGATAATCGGAAAGGAGTCGCTGCTGCTCGGCATGGGATTCGAGAAATCCGCGGGAGATGTCGGTGATGGAGGCGGCGGCGAAATCGGCCGGCACCGGAAGGCCGTTGCCCATCAGCAGCAGATTCACATGGCGGGTGCGATCCGGAAACGCGGAAGTGGGGAGACCGAGGGCAGAGAGTGGGTCGATTGTGGGCATACAGCACCGCCTTTCGAGGTGATCGAAAATACCTCCGCTTTTGGCCGAGGGCTCGTTCAAACAAACTGTTCCGCGTGTATCGATTGTTGTGGTTCGGGGGAGGCGTGTCAATGCCGCATTGCGGCAAGTTCGCTGCGCATCAGGCACGGGGTTCCCGCAGGATCTTAATGAGATAATAAATAAGCTGCCCGATGGCCAGGATGAAGCAGACCTGGAAGATCAACTGGAAAACGACCTGGCCCGGGGGCCCCGCCGCCCGGCCGCCGATGAGGAACCCCTGCACCAGCACGGAGACGACGCCGAGAAGGAGCAGGAGTTCATGGAGGGAGGCCAGCACCAGCGCCACGACTGCGGAAACGAAGCCGCCCTTGCGGATCCGGATGCCGCAGATCAGGTAGACCGTTGCGATCAGGACGCCGAAGAGGCCGAAAACGATCAATACCGTTGCGAGAATCGGCGCGGGGGCGCCCGGCGGCAGCGCCTTGGGGGCGGCAAAGACCGCAACGCCGGCGCAGGCGATGCATCCCACGCCGAGGTAGCCCAGGCCGCTCAAGACAAAGAGGATCACGGACGCGCGTTTGCGGTTCCGCGATATCTCGGCGCCGCCGGGGAAGTAATCGGGTGCAATCGCCGGGACCGCCGCCACCGGCTGCACGACGCCGGGCGTCGGCACGGTGAAGGGGTTGCCGCAGGTTTCGCAGGAGAAGGTCTGGCCGGCGTATTGCTCGTCAACGGGATAAACGCGTTTGCAGTGTGGGCAGACTGCATTGATGACCATGTGGGTCCTCGCAAGCGGCGGTGTCTTGAGTTCGAAAGGACAGGTGACGAATTACAACGTGCCCAGCGGAATTTTGAAAGTGCCCGTGTCGACGGCGCCGGCGGAGGAGCCGGTGACGAGGTCGGCTTTTCGCCCCGTGCGTTTTTCATAGTCGGTGCAGATCTCGGCGAGCGCGGCCCGCGCGGCGTCGGTCGCATCGGCAAGGACCGCGACCGTGCCGCCATCCCCCCCACCGGTGATCTTTGCGCCATAAAAGCCCTGCGCCGGCCCACGCTGCATGACGAGTTCGACGAGGAGATCCGTCTGCGGCGAGCCGAGGCGCGCGTTGGCGGAATAGGAGGCGTGCGATTCGAGCATCAGGGCGCCGGCCCGATTGGCGAGCTGGCGGCGCATTTCCGGATCGGCCGCCCCTGCGAACTCGCCGATGAGTGCCGCGAAGGACTGCACCCGCTGGTTCTCGAGCACGTGGTGCGCCGCAGCCCCGCGGGGAAAGTAGGTTTCCTCCGGGTGCACGGTCGTGACGCGGTCGGAAGCGATGCCGAACGTGTCGAGAAATTCCCGCCCGGTGATCTGCTCGGGAAGCACGGGCCGGAAGTATTTGCTGAAGTGCGCGGGCGAAATGTTCGCGAGGTATCCGCGCGTGGGATCTTTTTTGACGCCGAGATCGGCGTACATCCGTGCGATCATTTCGTGCGCGATGAACGCCGACAGCCGGGCGCGGCGATACGCGGCGCCGCCGACCGAATGCTTCACCCCGGAGGCGATCCCGGCGAACATCAGCCCCGCAGGAATGGCGGCGAAGCCTTCGACCTGGTGGGGCTGGCAACGCAGAAGCAGAAGCTGGTCGCGCCGACCCACCATGGCGGTGACCTGGTCCATGACGCCGCAGGGGCCGCCGGCGATCTGCTGCTCGACCTTCTGCGCCAGCACCGCGATCTCGAGGGGCTCGAGGATGAGGTGATACGCATCCGTGAGCGCGGTGATCGCCGCACAGGTGATCGCCGCCGAGGAGGCAAGGCCCGCGCCGATGGGCACGGTGGAATAGCAGATGATGTTCGCCCCGGCGGCGCGGCGTGTCAGCTTCTTGTGCTTGGCGAGCACGGGAAATGCGCCGGCAAAGTACGCCGCCCAGCGCCGCGGGCCGTCAAAGAGTTTCTGCAGCGTTTCCACGGGCAGCAGGGACGCGGTGCCGTAGAAATCGTCCATGGAGAGTTCGACATGGCGCGCTTCAAGCTGGTCGCCGTTGGTGTCGTTGAAGGTGTGGATGACGATGCGGTGATCGTCGCGCCGCTGCACGGCGACCGCGGCGGCGAGATCGATCGGCAGTTCACAGACCAGGCTGCCGGTGTAATCGGCGATGCCGCCCATCACATCGAGCCGGCCGGGCGCGCGGGCGACGCTGATGTCCTTGTGAGTTTTGGTTGCCGGCGTGAGGATCGGCGGCTGGACGGATTTGAGCCGGGCGAGAAGTTCAGGAATCGGACTGGCGAGCTGGATCGAAGAGATGGGGGCGGAAGGCACGAGTGCACTCCAATGACGGGCTCCGGACGGGCACTAGTGTAGCCGACGGCGTCACCGGCTGCGACAGGGGCGTTATTCTCAGAAATAAGAAGCGCAGAGAGGGATTACAGCTCCAGATCCAGGGTGCTGAAGAAGCGGTCGAAGAAGCGCCAGGAGAGGGGCCGGTGCTTCCACGCCTCGTAGGTCATCAGGCGCGACTTGGCCTTGTCGTCCTGGAAGATCTTCGACTGCTGTGCCGCGAAGAGGGCGTCGTGGACGTTGAGGTTCGCCTCGTCGTTGAGGCGGAACGAGCGGTCGTCCATGTTCGAGGACCCAATGGAGGCCCACAGGTCATCCACCACGAGCAGTTTGCAGTGGATCATCGTCGGCTGGTACTCATAGATCTTCACCCCGGCCTGCAGCATGTGCCCCCAGGAGGCGCGGGAGGCCTGCCGCACGAATTGCTTGTCGATGTGCGGCCCGGGCACGATGATTTCCACATCCACGCCGCGTTTTGCAGCTTTCTCCAGCGCGTCGCGCACGAGTCCGTCGGGCACAAAATAGGCGCTTTCGATGCGCACGCTCTTCTGCGCGTGGGCGAGGAACATGAGCATCAGCAGTTGCATGCTCTCCGCTCCGCCCGTGGGCGAGCTCTTGAACATCTGCGTGTCGACATCGCCGGCGGGCTTGAGCTTCGGGAAATATTCGTCACCTTCCAGCACCACGCCGGTCGTCTGCATCCAGTTGTCCGCGAACGCCGCCTGCACCTGGGCGACGCCGGGGCCATCGATGCGGTAGTGATTATCGCGCCAGTGTTTCGGGTCCTGGGCATGGCCGGACCAGAGATCCGCGATGCCGACGCCGCCGGTGAATCCCACGGTGCCATCGACCACCATCAGTTTGCGATGCGTTCGGTGATCAATTTCCTGGTAGGTGTAGATGTCGTACACGTGGAACGCGTGGAACTTGTGCACCTCCACGCCGGAATTCTTCATCTCGTCAAAGTACGACTTGCTCAGGCGGGAGCCGCCGATGCCGTCGATCAAGACCTTCACCTTCACCCCCGCGCGGGCCCGCTCCGCAAGCGCTTCGGTAAACGCCCGCCCGATCTTTCCATCCCAGTAGATGTAGGTCTCAAACGTGATGGATCGCTTCGCGTGGTGGATTGCCTCCAGCATTGCGGGGAAGATCTCGTCGCCGTTGCGGTAGGTCGTGATGCGGTTCCCCGAAACGATGGCGGGTCCGAGCAGGTCGCCGATGTCGCGTTCGAATTGCGGGGTATTCACGCCATAGCTGGAATCAATTTTGTAATGGATCGGTCGAGTCAGCGTGCAGCCGCCGATCAGGAACAACCCAGCGACCGCCACGACCATGCTGCGCCATCTGCTCATGAAGCTCCTCGCATCCGGCGCGGGAATCGCGCCGCCCCCACGGATACGATTTTCGCAGCCGTCACGGATTGCCGGATTTTGCAGTTGCGCGCAAGGGACGCCCGCGGTTGTGGGAACCGCGGGCGTTTGGGAAGGGTGGAAGGATCGGAACGGCCAAGGCCGTCGGAAGCCCCGCCGCATGGCCGGAGAAGCTTCGGTCACACAGGTATGCCGCACGGCCAGGATTTTATTCGCCCGTACCCGATGATTTGTCGGCGGGCGGTCCGGCTCTTCACCGATCCCGTCGCCTATCTCTCATAATTTATGCGGCATTTCCACCTCCCGGCCACGCAGTTTTTTCTTGCTCCTGCCCCTCCCGCAGGAGTATAAAAAAGGTGCGCCGTATCAACGAAAAATCCGGGAAATGTAAGGGATGCCATGCCAAGTCCCCGGTCTGGAAATCCCGCGCCCGTAGTCTCCCCAGCCGAGCCGACCCTTGCCCTCGATGCTGACGATGCCAGTCCCGGCGCCGTCGAACAGGTGAAGACCTACCAGCGCAGCAGGGGGAGCGGCAAGTACGGGGCGGTGCAGACGCAGCCCTACAAGCCGCCCGAAACCGAGCAACAAAAAGCAAAGAAAACCAGCTGGATCGAAATTGTCCTGATCGACAAATCGGAAAATCCAGTTCCCGGCGCCCATTACCAGATCAAACTTCCCGACGGCTCCGTGGCCGATGGCACCCTCGACTCGCATGGTTTTGCGAGGGTCGACGGCATCGATCCGGGCCAATGCAGGATCACGTTTCCGGAGTACGCGCCGAGTTCCTGGCAAAAGGCGTGACCATGTCCAGACGCGCACCTTGCTCTTGCCGCAGTCGCCGACTTCGGTTGGCCCCGCAGCTTTCACGGGAGGACGGTCATGCCTGTTAGACCTCCCGAAGACGGCCAGTGCGTTGTCCACGATGGGGAGTGGGTCGGCAGCATTGCGGTCCGCTATGGGTACGTCGAATGGAACCAGGACGTGTGGCAGCATGAGAAGAACAGCGACCTGCGCCAGCGCCGGGGCGACCCGCATGTTCTTGCCCCGGGCGATGTGCTGTACATCCCCCCTTTCGATCCGAAATACGAGCCGGGCGCCACGGAACAGCGTCACAAATTCCAGCTCAAGGTGCCCACCGAAGTCCTGCGCATTCGTTTTCTCCGCCCCGACGGCACACCTCTCAAAAACGAAGACTACCTGCTGAACATCGAAACAGGCGATGGCGGCGGCGTTTTCACCCAGCGCAATAAAAAAACCGACGGAAACGGTCTGCTCGAGGAAGCCATCCCCAGCAGCGCCCTCGCCGCCACCCTCAAGTTCACCCGCCTCCACCAGGCCATCCAACTCCGCCTCGGGTATCTCTACCCCATGGATTTCAACGACAAGCCCAAGCTCATCCTCGGCACACAGCAACGCCTCAAGTGGCTCGGTTTCTACACCGCGGAGATCGAGCCCGACGAAGGGCCGGAACTCGAATCCGCCCTCCGCGCCTTTCAACAGTTCTGCAAAGACAACGCCGGCAAGGGCGATGACCGCATCAGCGACGCCGGCCCCGTTGATGGAACCCTCAGCCAGCAGACGCGCGACGCGCTCGTCAAGTTCTACGGTTCGTGACAGATCGCTCTTCCCACCGGGAGCAGCTTTCTCATGGCGGCCAAAAAGCCCAAACCCGCACGCATCATTCAGGTGGTCCTGAAGGACAGCCTCCGCGTCGATTGCGTTGCCGACCCGGATGTCACGGAGAGCGTCACCGTGGACATCGATTTCACCGGCAACCACTACACCTGGGCCCTCGAAAAGCTGATGAGCACGAGAAACGAGGCCCTTCCATTCAACTTCCCGTCGCAGGTCGCCGCCGCCGCCAATGCGCAGGACGATCCGAACCATCAGAACACCGTCGCGATCCAGTCGCCGGAGTTCATCAAGATCGATTGCGGCTACTGGGGCAGTTACCTGAAGGACGGCAAGCGCTTCCCCTTCCGCGACTTCGGACTGGTCCAGGGCGACCGCGTCTGGCAGTGCCAGTTTGATCCCGCCAAGCCGCATGACAACCTCGACGACTACATTCCGAAGGGCGCCAGCCCCGTCCGCAAGTTCCTCGATGCCGTCAAGGCGAAAGGCTTCGGCGTCAAGATGGTGCAATACGCCGTGGCGCCCCCCTCTCCCGCCACCGATGGCCTCGATTTTTCGACGCTCTACGTGCTCCTCCCCGACCTCCATCTCCCGGAACGCTGGCCCGATGAACCCACAACCGCCTCGCGCCACAAGGACCCGGACGCGCGCGCGGCACTCCAGACCGAGCTGATTTGCTGCCAGCACGCCGTCGGCTGGAAATGATTCGTCGACATGGACACGCCACGGCAGACGCAGATCCAGGAGTATCTTGAGGACCTCATCGACCACCAGGGCGCGAAGTCCTGGACCACGGTGGTCAAACGCAAGATCCGGAAGGACCTGAGTTACACCTTTACCAGCAGCGAATTCCTCGCCGAGCTCGCCTTCGTTGACCGCCGCATCAAGGCCGCCTGCTGCTGGTTTTATCCCGAAGGGCTCCAGCAGGGCGATCGCATGACGGGCCCAAAACCTGGCGACCTGAAGCCCGCCGACCCTCTCGCCGGCGATCCCGCTCCGGCCATCGACCTGGTCAATCTCCTCGCGATCATCCGCGACCTCCAGCAGGATACGCGGATCAAGGTCATCCAGCTCGGCGATCTCCTGGAAATGTGGATCGGCCGGGAGTTTCTCTACCGCTTCTTCCCCACCTGCGACGCCCCTTTGGCGGGCAACGCGCCCAGGGCCCTGAATCTCGTCACTTCCGGAAAACCGGTCGTCGGCGTTGACGACCGCCTGCAACTCCGCCGCGATGCCGGCTGGCGCGATCCCGCCTCCGCCGAGCCCACCGGCTTCAAACATTACGTCTTCGACCCCGCGGACAAATGGGAACTGCTCGAGCGCCACAAAACCGGCAATTACCTCGATCTTCCCCGTGCGCTCGACGGCCTGACTGCTGAGGAGTTCTACCAGGCAATCGGGAACCGGTACGAAACGCTCAAATACAACGCCTGCGTCTCTGCCAACGCTGCCGACCTCGAACAGGAAGGCCGCAACATCGTTCAACGGCTGCAATCCCTCCTCGGACAGCGTTTCTACAACTGCTACAACTTCTGCCTCCCTCTCCCCAAAAAGCCCACCGGCGCACTCACCGCCGCGAGCCTGAGCGCCTTCAAAGCCATCGACGGCGGCAATTTCATGCAAAGCTATCAGCGCACCGCCGAAGGCAGCATCTACAACGACGAACACGCCTGGAGCCTCAAAAATCATTGCGCCTGGGATTCCGACCACGACGCGGAGTTTTTCTTCAACCGCATGATCCTCGACCTCCTCAAAACCGTCGGGTTCATCAACATCCATGGGAACCATGACGGCTACCGTTCCGATCCGCTCCTCAAGGAGGGCATCTCGGACGCGGCGTTCCAGGCCGAGGAAGTTCTCGACAAGCAGATCCTCGGTCACGCCGGCTTCTGGTGCGAACATGGCCATCGCTGGGACTCGTACAACCGCGATGGCCGCTTCTTCGGCGCCGGCATGACCAACCTTGTTTATTACCAGTTCGACAACATGTTGAAACTGGATGCGCGGAAATCCTGGCTCGTCGATCCCTCCGAACAGGCTGGCGAACAGCCCGGCGCCGCCCAATGGTTCCGCATGATCCACTTCCTGCCAAAGAACGAAAAAGGGCGATTCGTCGAAAAGTCCAATTTCGCCATCTATGCCAGCGGCCACACCCATGCCGCTGACCTTGTTCGTGTCCGTTTCATATCGATCGGGGATTTTGAAGATCTCGTCGAAATGGAACCTTGAGCCGGATGCCCATGGGCCGCTGAAGAATGAAAAGGCTCTTCACATGCATCGCCTGCCTGTTGCTTCTGCTTGTTCTTTCCCCGCCGCGGCGCTGCGCCTCTGCGCCGCAGGAGGTCCCCGTGCCGGATAACAGCATTTCCTTCAAAATCGCCTACCTGCTTCGTGAGCATCTCGAACTCGCCGAGCAGGAAACGGACGTCTCCCCGGTGATCAGGGAAACCAGCGACCGCCAGTCGCTCCTCCTGATGGATGCCGCTTCTACCGATGCCCGCCACCGCCGGACGCTGGAAGAGTTCTTCATCTCCCCGCAGCAGCTTCGCAACCAGATCGCCGGGCGGGCCGGAATCTCGCGCGCCGACCTCCGCGACGAACACCGCCGCGCACTCAAGTCCATGAAGATCCGCTTCGGCCTCGAAATCCCTCTCGCCCTCGACACCGACCTGGCCAACCACGACCCGGCCGAACGCATGTCCGACGGCACCGTCATCCACACCTCCTACCAGGCCCTGCACCTCCCCTCGTTTCTCCCCGAATTCCCCCTCACCGACCGGGAGCTCAATCACTCCTGGAACGCCGCCGCGATGATCACCTACGGCGCCGGCGAGTTTGCGGTGAATTACTCGACGAAGATCATCGCCAAGGAAGCCGCCCTGTGGCGCCTGCAAATTGACCTCTTGCCCAAGGAATCCTCGGTCACGCGGGACCAGTTCACGCTGACGCTGCACCCCGCCGGCTCATGCACCGTGACCATTTCCGCCCTCGATCAAAGTTACCTCTCCGCCAGGGGCGAGTTCCATCTGCTCGTCAACGGAACCCTTGCAGTGGAAGACGGCAAGCGCGAAGCGCAGCTTCTCGATTACACCAACAAATTCGAATGGTCGCGCGTCCCGGTTATTTTCGACGCCGAACACGTCTCGGCAATCGCCTGGAAGCCGGATGCGCCTTGAGGAACGTCGCGCCCGCTCCGTTTAAAAACCGTATTCCCGCCAGCGCTTCGTCACCCGCTCGCGCGTCCCCTCATCCATCTGGATCTCCCCCGGCCATTCCCGCACCACCCCCTCCCCCGGCCACTTCTTCGTCGCATCGATCCCCATCTTGCTCCCCGCCCCCTCATACGGCGCCGCATGGTCCAGGATGTCCAGCGGCCCATCCACCATCATGATGTCCCGCTTCGGATCGACATTCCCCGCCACGTGGAACATCACATCGTCGACGGAATGCACATCCACATCCTCATCGACGACGACGATCATCTTCGTCCACGCCATCTGCCCCGCGCCCCAGATCGCGCTCATCACCTTGCGCGCGTGGTACGGATATTCCTTCTTGATCTTGACGAACGCGCACGAATGAAACACCCCGAACATCGGCAAGTCATAATCAATAATGTCCGGCACCAGGATTTTCAGCAGCGGCAAAAACAACCGCTCCGTCGCCTTGCCGAGGTAATAATCCTCCTGCGGCGGCTTCCCCACGATCGTCGTGGGATACACCGGGTTCTTCCGATGCGTGATCGCCGTCACGTTGAACACCGGATACTGCCCGGCGAGCGAATAAAAACCGGTGTGATCGCCGAACGGCCCCTCCAGGATCGTCTGCTTCGGATCGACCCACCCCTCGATGACAATCTCGCAATTCGCCGACACTTCCAGCGGCACCGTCTTGCACGGCACAAGATCCAGCCCGCGCCCCTGCAAAAAGCCCGCAAACATGTGCTCATCAATTCCGGGCGGCAAGGGCGCCGTCGCCGCATACGGCAACACGCTCTCACCCCCGAGCGTAATCGCCAGCGGGCACCTCTCCCCGCGCTTCGCCCACGCCCGGAAGTGCCGAGCGCCATCGTGGTGCATGTGCCAGTGCATCGCCGTCATCTTCGGCCCGAACACCTGCACGCGGTACATTCCGAGGTTCCGCGCCCCCGTCTCCGGATGCTTCGTCACAATCTGCCCGAACGTGATGTACTTCCCGCCATCCTCCGGCCAGCACTGAATCACCGGCAGCTTCGTCAGGTCCGCATCGTCCGTGTGCACGACTTCCTGGCAAAGCGCCCCGCTCCCGCTCCCCCGCACCTTCGGCACGTACGACCCGATCTTCAAAAAATCCACCCCCTTCTTCAGCTTGTTCCAAATCCCCACCGGCACTTCCGGCCGCGTCATCTCCGCAATCCGCCCCGCCAGTTCATCAAAATTCTCGCACCCCAGCGCCATGTGCATCCGCTTGTACGACCCAAACGTGTTGATCGCCAGCGGCAACTCGCTCCCCGCCACGGTCTCAAACAACAGCGCCTGGTTCTTCACCCCCCCTAGCTGTTTGGAGACGCGGTCCGTGATCTCCGTCACTTCCAGCACCGGATCGACGCTCGCCTTCACCCGCCGCAATTCCCCCGCCCCTTCGAGCGCTTTCAAAAAACTCTGCAGATCGTCGTATGGCATGCCGCGTATCCTAGACGCCCGCGCACAAACTTGGCAAACTTCCCTCTCTCAAGGAGCACCCAAAGACGCCCGTCGCCCGCAGGCGACGCGGGCACCATGCACCCGCTCATTGGACCCTGAATCCCATGCCCACACATCGCATCCAATCCCTCCCCACCGGACAACTCCAAATCCTCGCCCCCGCCAAGCTCAACCTCGGCCTGCGCGTCTATCCCCTCCGCCCAGACGGCTTCCACCCTCTCGAAACCTGGATGGTCCCCACCTCGTGGCATGACACGCTCACCTTCACGCCGGGCGGTCCGCTCCAATTGAAAATCACCGGCCGGGCCGAAGGAATCCCCACTGACATCGACAAAAACCTCATCGGCCGCGCCGCCACCAAACTCGCCGCCCACGCCGGCATCCAGCCGACCGGCACCATCGAACTTCACAAGGTGCTCCCCCCCGGCGGCGGCCTCGGCGGCGGCTCCTCCGATGCGGCCAATACCCTCGTCATGCTCAACCACGCCTGGAAACTCCACCTCCCGGAGCAGACGCTGATCGACCTCGCCGCCACCCTCGGCTCCGACATCCCCTTCTTCATCCCGCAAACCCCCGCCCTCTGCACCGGCCGCGGCGAAATCATGACCCCCCTGCCCGGAACGCACCCCCTCTACGCCATCCTCATCATCCCCCCCCCAGGCTGCCCCACCGGCGAGGTCTACAAAAACTTCGACGCCGGCCACCAGCACCCCGACTCCATCCGCACAACCAAAACCCATTGGCAGAAACTCGCCACCCTCCCCGCCGGCGAACTCCTCAACGAACTCGTCAACGACCTCGAACCCCCCGCCTTCCACGTCGCCCCCTGGCTCAAACAGCTCCGCGACGACCTCACCGCCAACTCCGCCCGTCCCATCCACATGACCGGCAGCGGCTCCACCCTCTTCACCCTCGCCGCCTCCAGCGCCGAAGCCCACCACCTCCAGCAAAAACTTGAAGCCGCCCTCCCCGCCGACCACGCCGCCCTCCCCACCCAACTCCTCACCCAATAACCTGCTACCCCTCATATTACTGCTACACTGCTACCACTGATATCACTCTTTCCGCCGCATCCCCACCCACCCCGCCACCGCCAGCACCAGCACGCTCCCCACCAGGAACCCCACCGGCACGCTCGCAATTGCCAGCACCTTGCCGATGCCCCACCTCCCCGGACCTGCCGCATGCGCATCCGGCGAAACCTCCTCCCCGCCAAGCACCTTCCCCTCCGCGAGGTCCTGCAATTCCCCGTGCTCCCCCACCACAAACGTCCGCTTCGCCTGACCATTGAACACCCGCGTCCCCGCCGGCATCTTCTTCCACAGGTCAAAATAATCCGCCGGCAGCGGCTCGTTGATCCGAATCGCCGGCGCATCCCCCGCGCGATCCACCTTCACCCGCACGACTGCCCCGTCCGGCAACACCTCACGCCCCGCCGTCGCCAGCCAGAACTTGCCTCCCTTCCCTGAAATCTCCTCCGCCTTCTCCACGTCCCACTCCGTGACCTCATTCTTCCGCGACCCGAAGTACTTCTGCCGCACCGGCAGGAAATCCCGCCCCGGGTCCAGCCACAACGTCGCATCCACGTGAAACCACCCGCCGTTGTCCACCACGTAACACCACGCGGACTCGATCTTCTCCAGCCGCGGCCGCACCGTCGTGAACTTGTCCCGCAGAAACGCCGGAAGACTCGCACTCTCCACCAGCGGCTCGCGACGCCCCTCGTCGCACAACAGGTTCAACTGAATAAAACGCTCCCGCGCCAACTCCACATTCCTCACGACGCCCGGCAGCATCCCGCCCACATGGTTGTATTCCTGGTACCAGCTGCTCACCCGCCCATTGAACGCAATCCACTGATGAAACGAATTCTCATCCCGCGGCCCGTAGTGGCGATCGATCATCACCTGCCGCCGCGCCGCCCCGCCGCCCGCCGGACGGCTCGCCGCCCCGACAACATCATGCCCGCGGATGTCGATGTGCGCCGCATAATGCGCCCGCTCGTCCCCGCTCTCGTTGGAGGTGCTGTGAAATGAAACCGACAGCGTCTCAATCCCCGCGCGCCGCGACTCCACCGCCCGCAGAATCCCGCCCTTTTTCAGCGTCGCCCGCGGCGCCTCCTCCGTCGCTGCCGCCCCCGGCTGCGAGGTCGCCGTCGTCTGTCCCGAAACAGCCGCCGCCATCACCGCCACCCCGACAAGAACACCCGCGATCATCCGCTTCATGCCGCCATCATAACCGCCCCCGCCGCAACGCAAACGCCAGTGCGTTTGCGTCCGAACCCGAACCCTCCATAATAAGTGGTTTCCCCAGAACGGAGCCTTCATGCAACCTTCCGATTCCGCCTCCCCGGCGCCCTACCCCGCCACCCCCAGCGAACAGCAGGCCATGATCCGCCGCCGCTCCCTCCCGATCGCCATCGCCGGCGCCATCTGCGGCATCGGCGCCCTCGCCCTGATGCTCACCTCGCCCGCCGGCCTCAACCGCCCGCCCAATATCTACGGCGTCAACCTTTCCTTCTGCGCGATGATGATGGGCATCGGCATCCTCTTCTACGCCCGCCACACCCCCGGCACGCGCCTCGCCGCCGCCGCCTGCATTCTCGCCATCCTCACCGGATTCGCCGGCCCGCTCGTCTACACCAAGCAAACCCTCGATTTCAAAGGCGCCACCGAAGCCGGCGAGCTCGCCCACATCACCGCCATCGACAAGGCCGCTCGCCAGTATGCCGATGCCCACGACGGCAACTACGCCCCCGACCTCGCCACCCTCCTCGACGCCAACCTCCTTTCCACCGACATCCTCCACTCCCCCTACGAAGCCGGCACCTATGCCTGGCCCACCACCCTCCCCGCACACGATGCCCTCGAAAAACTCATCACCGACCACGCCGACTACCAGTACTTCGGCGCCGGCCTCAAAACCGTCGACCCCAAAAACCCGCAGGCCCAATCCGAATTTGACCACATCATCATCGTCGCCAAACGCTACCCCATCGCCCGAAAAGAAATCTCCATCGCCTTCGGCGACGGCCACGCCGACTTCGTCACCGGCGACGACTGGGAACTCCTTTGGACCCGCTCCAACGACGCCCGCCGCTCCCTCGGCTTCCCCGAAGTCCGCCGCCCCTCCACCAGCGAACCGGCCCCAAAATGAAATTCTGAATTCTGAATCCTGAACTCTGAATTCACCGCAAGTACTTCGCCTTCACAAACCTCTCCAACCCCTCTTCCCAACTCCGCATCCGATCCAACCCCAACCCGCGCAGCTTCGCATTATCCAGCACCGAATACCGCGGCCGCTTCGCCGGCGCTGCATACACGCTGCTCGCCACCGGCTCAATCGTGTGCTTCACCCCCGCCAGTTCCAGCCCCCGCTTCGCGAACGCATACCACGTCACCTCCCCATGACTCACCGCGTGATAAAGCCCCGGCGGACACTTCTCCTTCCCCGCCTCCAGCATCACCGCCAACTGCACCGAAAGATCATCCGTCGGCGTCGGCGCCACCGTCTGATCATCCACCACGCGCAAATGCTTCCCCTCCCGCGCCGCCTTCACCATCGTGTCCACAAAATTCAGCCCCCCCTTCAACTTGCACCCCGCAATCCCAAACAACACCCACGACCGCACCACATACCCAAAGTTCTGCGCATGCGCCAGCGTCATGCAATCCCCCCCAAACCGCGTCAGCGAGTAAATCGAATTCGGATGCACCGCCGCCGACTCCGGCACCGGCTTACCCTCCGGCCACCCTTCCCCCCCCCCAACCACATAATCTGTCCCGATCTGCACAAACAGAACGCCGCGAGCCTCGCACGCCTTCGCCATCTCCCGCACCGCGACGACATTCGTCCGATACGCCGCATCCGTCTCCTTCTCGCACAAATCGACATTATGAAACGCCGCCGTATTGATCACCGCCTCCGGCTTCCGCGCATCCAGCATCCCCCCCACCGCCGCCGCATCCGTAATATCCAGCTCCGCCCGCCCCGAAAACGAAGCCACCTCATGCCCCCGCCCCGGCAGAATCCGCTGCAAATCAAACCCCAACTGTCCCGACGTTCCGATAACCGCAATCTTCATAGTCACCCTGTCCAAAAGAAGCCCGCAGCACTCTACCCCGACACTCCCCTGTTTCCAACGGAAGCCGCCCCGCATAGAATACCGATGATCTATTCGACGGCGATGGAGTTCGCCTGAACCGCCTCGATCTTCCCGATCGTCGCTGATAACTCCTGCACGGGCACCGCCTGGCGGGAGCGTTCCATTCGAGACGCAACGAAACAAAAACCCTGCCGGCTCCCCGTCAGGGTTTTTTGTTGGAGTGCACCTCATGCCGTTTCGCTGGGACTTCCGCGAGCATCTTGGCCAGGCGAAATTCTTCCTGCGCTGGCTCGCCCTTACGCTGCCCCTCGGCGCCTTCGTCGGCTCCGCCATCGCCCTCTTCCTCTGGAGCCTCGATCGCGCCACCGAAATCCGCTGGGCCACCACGACCGCCAACGGCCTCCCCTGGCTTCTCTACCTGCTTCCCCTCGCCGGCATCCTCATCGTCGGCATGTACCGCCTCTGGGGCGCCAAGGCCGAGGCCGGCAACAACCTCATCGTCGATGAAATCCACGAGCCCGGCGGCGGCGTGCCGGCAAGAATGGCACCCCTCGTCCTCATCGGCACCGTCCTCACCCACCTCTTCGGCGGCTCCGCGGGCCGCGAAGGCACCGCCGTCCAAATGGGCGGCAGCATCGCCGGCACACTTGCCCGCGCGATCCGCCTCTCCGCCTACGACACCCGGCTCCTCCTCATGGCCGGCGTCGCCGCAGGCTTCGGCGCGGTCTTCGGAACACCTCTCGCCGGCGCGGTCTTCGCCATGGAAGTCATCGCCATCGGCCGCCTCAACTACGAGGCCATCATCCCCTGCCTCCTCGCCTCCCTCATCGGCGACCGCGTCTGCCTCGCCTGGGGCATCCATCACACCCTCTACCGCATCGACACCCTCCACCGCCTCCCCGGCTTCTACGAACCCCCGCACCTCGAATGGTCCGTCGCCTGGAAGGTCCTCATCGCCTCCATCGCCTTCGGCCTCGCGAGCGTCCTGTTTGCCGAGCTCACCCACGGCCTCGCGGCGCTTTTCAAAAAAATCCGCTGGCCCATCCTCCGCCCCGTCCTCGGCGCGCTCGTTGTCATCGGCCTCGCCTTTCTCATCGGCCGCGATTATCTCGGACTCGGCGTCACCGCGCCTCCGGGCTCGCACGATGTCACCCTCGTCTCCTGCTTCAACCCCGGCGGCGCCACCCTCTGGAGCTGGTGGTGGAAACTCCTCTTCACCGCCATCACCCTCAGTTGCGGCTTCAAAGGCGGCGAAGTCACCCCCCTCTTCTTCATCGGCGCCGCACTCGGCAACACACTCGCCACCCTCATGCACGCCCCCACCGACCTCTTCGCCGGCCTCGGCTTCGTCGCTGTCTTCGCCGGCGCCACCAACACCCCCCTCGCCTGCACCCTCATGGCCGTCGAACTCTTCGGTTCCGGCCCCGTCGTCTACTTCGCCATCGCCTGCATCATCGCGTACCTCTTCAGCGGCCACACCGGCATTTATCTCTCGCAGCGCATCGGCACGCCCAAACGAAAGAATCTTGCCACCGGAGGGACCCTCCGCTCCCTCCGCAATCACCCGCGCGCATGAAAAAACCCCGGCTGCTCAGTTCCGGGGTTCTTTTGTGGAGATCGTTCTCTTCGGGAGATCGGCCGAGGACGACTCCTGCGTTTCTCAGAAGTCGTACGACGGCGGTTCAATAAAGTTCGAGATGTTTTTACAGAGAAGGCATTTTCGTTTGTGACACAATGATGACAATCCACGTCAGCGTGAAAATCACCAGGCTGAGAGTCACCACAAAGCCACGGGGATCTTTCCGGGAACCGGCCATCTGCGAATGATCCAACTGCATCAGTGAAAGTCCTTCGTCAGGGTGCCGCCTCCGTTCAAAGACTACTCCCGAATTCCGGGGCGACAAGGAGGAGTTCCGCGATCTCAGCACCAAGGGGAGGCTGTCCCCGATAAAAAACGTTCAAAAGCCATCCGATTTTGCACTTTTTCGTACCGTCGCCCGGCCAAAAACATGCTTCGACGGCCCCGCAATCTTCCGGTTCGCTCCCTTTGCTCTCCTTCCCAGCTTCGCGCGCCGCAAAAACGGGACGACCACGCGCGAGGGCGTGGTCGTCTCGTATTTCATCCAAAGTGCCAATGCACGCCCCCGTACTTTTGCGAGGGGCGCGCGCTTCTTTAGACGGCACCGGCATTTGCGTTTTCGGCGGGCGCGACGTTATTCACCTCGCCCGGGGCTGGCTCGATCTTTTTCAGGCCTTCGATCGAAAAGTCCGCAGGTTCTCCGCGGATAAGCCAAAGCAGCGGGGCCCCGGTGACGCGCGACGCGCGGTCCAGGACATCCACGGGGGGAATGCGCCCCTTCTCGTAATAGTTGTACGTCGAAGGAGATAGGTGCAACAGGGCGGCGAAATGCGACTGCCCGCGCGCCCCGCAAACTTGGACGCGCACCTGCTTCAACCGCTCGCAAATCGCGGCGGTGTTGAGCGCTGTGGCGTGATCTTCCGGTTTCATAAAAAACTCTCCGAAAAAAAGAGCGCCACGATTATGGACACGGCTGTGGCCCTCAAGTTCATGATTAAGTATAGATTCACCCGCCATGGAGACAACCTCAACTGTGGGTGCGATTACCTAACATAATAGCAGGCATGCACTTAAGAATGAATTAAAGAGCGAAATTCCGCCCACTTTCCGGGCGTTTTTTTCGGTAGGAGTACGGATAAGCGGCGGATTGGGGCCCGGTATTTCTACGGGTCATTGGGCGAGCGCGGCGACCAAATCATTCGCATGGCGGTAGACCCAGCGCACTTTTCGCTCGATCATTTGTAGAAACCCATAACCGTCCATGCGACCGAAGAATCCGGTCGCGGCGATCGGCAGAACGGATTCGGCGATCATGGCTTCGATCATGAGCCAGGGGATGGTCTGGAGTTCGGTGACGGAGATGACATCGACTTCGTCGTAGCCGCGGATGAAGCGTTTGAAGCGGGTTTCATCGGGGTAGTCGGGCCAGGTGGCGGGGTCGTCGGAGCCGCCGAGGATGGAAAACTGCAGAGCACCGTTGGCGACATCGATGATGCGTTGCTGCACACGAGCGGCGTCATAGTCGATGACGGCGACGACTTTGCGATTGCGAAAGAGCATGTTGCCGGGGTGCCAGTCGCAATGGAGGATCTGGCTGGGCCACTGGGAGAGGCCGAGCTTCTCGACTTTTTCCGTCGCTTCCGAGTAGATCTGGCGGAGGTAGGTGGTGGTGACGGAGGCTTTTCGGGCGGCGGTGTCGTGGGGGGACTGGGTGCGGTCGAGAGTGCCGGGGAGCTGATCGAGGCCGGCCTGGACGGAGCGTGCGTTGTGGTAGGAGCCGACGGCAGGTTCGAATTCGGGGGAGTAGTCGCGGAGGAGCTTGTGGTAAAGGGCGAGGATTTTGCCGGAGTCGAAGGTGGCTTCGAGGGAGTTGTCGTAGGCGTTGCCGCGGATGAATTCGAAGAGTTCGTAGACGTTGCCGTCGTGCTGGAACATGGAGTTGTTGTCGGCGCGGGTGCCGATGAGGTGCGGGAGGGGGAATTGTTTGTCGGCGAGGTAGAGCTGGAGCGCGTGGGAGAAGGCGACCTTGAAGGGGTCGTCCTTGCCCTTGGCGCGGCGCTTGAGGAGGAATTCGCCCTTGTCGGAGGTAATGAGGAGCTTGGGGGCCTTGCGGGAGCCGCGGTGGTATTCACGGATTGCGGAGATGCCGCCGATGTCGTAGCGGGACATGACGATGAGGAGTTCCTGGGCGTTGAAGCGTTCGCGATCGCTCATGAAGTGGTTCCGAGGGACAAAACGGTACGGAATCAGGACGACGGGTTGGCGCGGCTGACGGATTCTTCGAAGAGGGCGAGGACGGCGCCGTCGATGCGGTTCTCGATGTTTTTGTAGGGGCGGATGCGGAGGCTGTAGGTGTTGCCGGCCTTGTCGCGGACGTTGAGCTGCTTGATGGTAACGGCGTCGATGGCTTCGATGATGAGTTTTTCGAGGTCGGGGCATTCGATGTTGGGCTTGATGTCGGAGATGGGGCGGCCGATGTCGGTGGGGATGAGGTTGAGGATTTTTTCGGCCATGGGGGTGAAGCGGCGGATGCGGAGATCGGCGGCGACCATGACGATGGCGATCTGGACGGAGGCGAGGAGGTTGACGAGGTCGGAGTTGGCGTGCATGAGCTCTTCGTTGCGGCCGTGGAGTTCCTCGTTGAGGGTGTTGAGTTCCTCGTTGGTGGACTGGAGTTCTTCCTTGGCGGTGTCGAGCTCTTCGTTGGTGGACTGAAGTTCTTCGTTGGAGGAGAGGACTTCTTCGTTGGCGGACTGGAGTTCCTCGTTGGCGGCTTCGAGGTCCTGGATGATGGACTGGAGGTATTCGCGGGAGGCGGCGAGTTCCTGCTGGAGGCGGGCGATGCGTTTGTCCTCGCGTTCAGGCTTGGCGCGTTTGGCGGGCCTGACGGCGAGTTCGGCGCCGTCGGTGGGCGCTGCCGCGGCAGGGGCGGAGGAGGGGCGTTCGAAGAGGATGAGGAAGTGCCGGCCTTCCGGGGAATTGGCGCCGAGGGGGCAGACGGTGAGGGTGAGGTCCACCGAGCCGGTGGGGGCCTTGATGCGGAGGCCGTCCTTTCGGACTTCGGACTCAGTTTTTCGGGCTTCGTGGATGGCGCTGCGGAGGCCGTAGAGGAGTCCTTCGCGGGCCATCTTGAGGAGGTTGAGGGAGGCTTCGCCGGGGGCGGGTTCGAGGTAATCGCCGGTCTGTCCACGGAACTGGACGATCTTGAGATCGGTATCGACGATGACGCCGGGGGGAGAGAACTTGGCGAGGATGATGCGGGTGGCTTCGTTCTGGATGGTGTTGGCGGGGCGGGGTTCGGTGGGGATGCGGCGGGAGGCGTCGATGCGTGCGGCGATGGTTTCGACGGGGGGGAAATCGACCTCGGTGCGGACGGCGGTCATTTTTTTGGCGTAGAGCTTGTGGCGTTTATCGATGATGGTGAAGAGGTCGATGTTGGGGCCGACGGTTTCGGCGCTGCCGAGCATGAGGAAACCGGTGGGTTTGAGGGCGTAATGGAAGATGTTCATGAGGCGTTTCTGGAGGGGAGGGCCGAGGTAGATGAGGACGTTGCGGCAGAGGATGAGATCGAGCTTGGAGAAAGGGGGATCGCGGGTGAGGTCCTGGCGGGCGAAGATGCAGCAGTCGCGGACGTTTTTGGCGATGCGGTAATGGCCGTCGGTCTTGGTGAAGAAGCGGCGGAGGCGTTCGGGGGAGACATCTTCGGAGATGGATTCGGGGTAGGTGCCGGCGCGGGCGCGTTCAATGGCGGCGTCGCTGACGTCGGTGGCGAAGACCTGAACGGGGCAGGCGTTTGCCTGTTCGCCGAGGTGTTCGATGATGGCGATGGCGATGGAGTAGGGTTCCTCGCCGGTGGAGCATCCGGGTACCCAGACGCGGATGGGGGACTCGTTGAGGCGTTTTTCGGTGAGCTTGGGGAGGATTTTATTCTGGAGGACTTCGAAGGACTCGGGCTCACGGAAGAAGCGGGTGACGTGGATGAGGATGTCCTGATAGAGAGCGTTGACTTCGGCGGGGTTGGCCTGGAGGTATTCGAGGTACTGGCGAAGGGATTGGGCCTTGCGGAGGACCATGCGTCGCTGGAGACGGCGGCGGATGGTGGGCTGCTTGTAGTGGGTGAAATCGACGCCGGAGGCATTGCGGAGGAGGGTGAAGATGCGTTGCATTTCGGCGCCGGGGGCGACGGGGTCGGGCTTTGACTGTTTGCGTTGAGGCTGCTTGGCCACGGAATGGCTCCGAGAGTTGGAGAGGTGAAAAGTGGGAAAAGACACTTTACCGGGGTTGGGGCGAGGCGCGAAGGGAGGATTGGGTGGTTTGGGGGGATGGGGGAATTGGAGCGGCGTGAACCGCGTTTTTGATAGCGCCAGCCGAAGGTGATCAAGTTCAGTTTTTGGAAACCCTGTTTTTGATAGCGCCAGCCGAAGATTATCAAGTTGTAGGGGGGAGCGACGCGCAGGGGAGGGGCGGGTTTGATTGTGTGACTGCTGTGGGTGCAGGGTGTGGGTTTTTGAAGCGGGAATGGGGGTGGTTGGGAGGGATACTGCACGGGGAGGAGGCCGGTGGGGGGAGCGGGCAATCGGCGCTCCGTGACCGTCGCGGTACCAGTGGGCGGTGTTTGCATGGATTTTCCCCCGTGTTCCTGGCTAAGAGTGTACCCTAACATATTATGAACGTCAAGTTGCTTACGGCCTCATCCGTAACTGTCCCCCCCCCCCCCCCGACGACGTAATCACGAAGAGATGAAGGGACGAAGGACCACGAAGAATGCGGGGGAGGTGAGAGGGAGACGCGAGTGGAACGCTGGCTCTGGATATAAAGGTTAGAAACTGGGGAATTACAGCGGGCTGGGGGTTAGCGGCGCTTTTTGGGTCGGGCTGGTTTGCGGGGGGGCGTGGGGGTGTCTGGGGGCGAGCCGTTGTCGTCGGCGACTTGTTTGGCGCGGGCGCTTTCTTCGAGGAGGCGGCGGATGACGGCGGCGCGGTGTTCGAGTTCAGCGGCCTGGTCGTTGTAGGGAGGTGCGAGGTCTTTCCATTTGCTCTGGTCGGCGACGCGGGCCATGCGGCGGCGGATTTCTGCGGCCTCCTCCATGACGCGGACGGCGGTCCAGAGGGATTGTTCGAGGGTGCGGGAGACTTCGGAGACGAGGCCGTCGCCGGTGAACATGTGTCCGACGTGGCAACGGAAGCGGAGCTGGCTGCCCGTTTTGGATTCCCAGAGCGCCCCTCCGCATTCCGGGCAAGTGAGTGCGGAAGGGGAACCGAGGACTTCGGACTTTTTGAGGGCGGAATCGCCGGACTCGGCGATGTCCGGAGGGTCGCCACCGGCGCACATGTGCTGCTCCTTTGGCAAACGATCCTTGGAATAGCGGACGAGGAGATCGGGGATGTCGTCGAGGCGGGAGATGTGATCGACGGCGACATTGCGGATGCAACTGGCGGGCATGGAGGGGAATTCGGCTTCCTCGGGGTGCTGGGCGATGGCGATGCCGCCGCATTCCTTGATGATGCGCATGCCGTCGGTGCCGTCGTCAAGACCACCGGAGAGGATGACGCCGACGACGCGCGGGCCGTAGTTGCGAGCGGCGGTGCGGAAGAGGGGATCGACTGCGGGGCGGAAGCCGTTTTCCTTGGGTCCGTGGGCGACGCAGATTTCGCGGTTTTTAAAGAGGACGTGGAAATCGGGTGGAGCGACGTAGATGCGGCCGTGGACGGGGAGGTGGGCGTCGGGAGCGAACTCGGCGTGGAGAGGTCCGGCGACATCGAGGAGGCGGGGGAGGATGCCAGGGGCGCCGGGGGAGGTGTGGACGACGATGAAGACGGAGGCGTCGAGGTCTTCTGGGAGCCGGGAGACGAGTTGCTTGATGGCAGGGATTCCACCGGCGGAAGCACCGATGACGACGATATCGCGGCCGGGCACGGAACACCACCTTCCGATGAGCCGCTGAAGGGTTATCCCCCCCCACCCCCGGGGCCAAGCGATGGCTCATACATGATTATGGAGCAATTCCTGGAGCAGGTCCATGGAAATCGGCTTGGCGAAGAGTTTTTCGAAGCCGGCGGTGCGGCAGAGTGCGTGTTCGTGCCGACCGGTGGATCCGCTGAGAGCGACGGCATGTTTGATGTGATCGCGGGGGGCGGCGCGGAGGATATCGGCGCCGGAGCCATCGGGGAGGTTGAGATCGGCGATGAGGAGGTCAACGGGGCGCTGGGAGAGGAGTTTGACGGCATCGGCGACGGAACAGGCGGACAGGGTGCGGTGGCCCCAGCGGTCGATCATGAGGCTCATGGCGCGGACGGAATCGACATGGTCATCGACGATGCAGACGAGGAGGCCTTTTGCTGCGGAGGGGGCTTCGGGCTTTTCGACGGGCAAAGGAGGCGGGACGAGGGGGAAGGAGAGGCGGACGATGGAGCCTTTGCCGATGCCGGCGCTATCGATGGTGACGGAGCCGTTGTGTGCGGTAACGAGGGAGCGGACGATGGAGAGGCCGAGTCCGAGGCCGCCCTGGGCGCGGGCGAAGCGGGAGGTTCCCTGGTCGAAGGGGGTGAAGAGCTGCTGGAGGGTGGAGCGGGGGATGCCGATGCCGGTGTCTTCGATTTCGACGAGGACCTCGGAGCGGACGGGGTGGAGGGAGGAGCGGAAGAAGATGCGGCCGCCGGGGGGCGTGAACTTGATGGCATTGTTGAGGAGGTTCCAGAAGATCTGGCGGAGGCGGACGGGATCGGCGTTGACGTGGGGGTTGTCGGCGGCGAGATCGGCGTGGAGGGTGAGGTTTTTGGCGGCGAGGGCGTCGCGGGAATCGGAGAGGAGTTCATTGAGGATGCGGTGGAGGGAGGTGGGCTCGGGCTGGAGTTCGAGCTTGCCGTGGATGATGCGGGTGAGGTCGAGGAGGTCATCGACGAGGCGGCGTTCGGCGGCGAGGTTTCGCTGGATCATGAGGAGTTTTTCGCGGGCATCGGCGGGGTCGAGGCGCGGGGAGGCGAGGAGGGAATCGACGGCGAGCTGGACGGGGCCGAGGGGGTTGCGGAGTTCGTGTGCGATGAGGGCGAGTAAGGCGTCCTTGGCGCGGGTTTCGGCTTCGGCGGACTGGCGAGCGGCGCGTTCGGAGGAGGCATCGGCGCGGTCAGCCTGGAGGAGGGAGGACTGGCGGGCGCGAAGTTCTTCGACTTCGGCGGCGAGTGCGCGGGCGTGGACTTCGGCGCGGATGCGTTCGGAGACATCGCGCATGAGCCAGCGGAAGCCGGTGCAATGGGGGCCGGCGGCGGAGTTTTCGAGAATGGGGGCGACGGTGATGCCGGCGGTGCAGGCGGGGGAGGCGCGGGGGGTGATGCGGGCGGTCCACTCGGCGGGTGAGCGGGTCTGTTGGGCGAGGGTCATCTGGTGGCGGGCGACGCGGACGTCGTCGTTGTGGAGGAAGAGGAGGAGGGATTTGCCGGGGAGGTATTGTTTGCGAGCGCCGAGGAGGCGTCCGGCGGCGCGGTTGGCCTCGGTGATGACGGCGCGTTCATCGGTGACGATGTAGGCGTCGGGGGCCATTTCGAAGAGGTCGTGGTAGCGTCGGCGTTCCTCTTCGAGGAGGGCCTGGGTGATGAGGAGCTCATCGTTCTGCTGGCGGAGTTCTTCTTCAGCCGTGCGAAGTTCTTCGGCGGCGGTTTCCATTTCGAGGAGTGCTTGTTCAGGTTCTTTGCGTAATTTGCTTATGGAGTTGCGCCAGGTGGCGACGCGGGAGCCAAACGCGGTGACGCGGTCAGAAAAGGAGGGGTCGAGATGCATGAGGCGTACATCCTAATGGTGCCGCAGAAGTTCGCAGCGATACTGGATGCAAATGGCATGAGACGCGATGAGGAAATGAGTTTACAAAGTGTGGGTTAGGCGTGTCCATAAGGGAGTGGCAGGAATTCCGTAAGAATTGCGCGGCGGGGAAGCGTCAGAATGTCCTTGCGGGGTGCGTCGTGCGGTTATAATGGGGTTGGCATTTGGGTTGCTGGGAGCAAAACGCAGCCCGAATCATCGGCCGCATGCTCGGCAATGTGTCATACCGGAAAGCTCCTTGAAGCCCTGGAGTGACACGCCAATGGTCCCGCCTGCTGAGCATCGTCGAATCTGAGAAAAACTTGATTGCTTGATGGATTGAGCGTGCGCGCTGAAAGAACATCGATTGGATGTTTGACGGCGCGTCGTGGTCCTCGCACGCAGGCGGCGTCGGCAGATGTGTAGGCTGCCGGCGCCCCCCCTGCCGGCGGACCGTGGCGGCAAGCCGGATCAGCGCGTGGATGCTCAAGTGTTGTGAGTTCCTGTATTTATTTTCACGTGAGGTATTCTTATGTCGGAACAGCATCCAAAGAAACGGGGGTTTGCGGCGATCAGTCCGGAGCGGATGCGGGAGATTGCAAGCGCCGGGGGCGTTGCGCGGAAGCGGGCGTATGACCAGGCGCGTGCGGCGAAGGGGAAGGGCGGGGCGGGGATGACGATGTCTTCGCCGGGGAATGCGGGGCAGGGGATGGGTGATCGGAAAGAGTGATGCGGATGTCGCAGGCTGGCGCGGGTGTGTTTGCCCCGCGCTGGCCGTGGCGTGGAGGGGCGGGGGCGGGTTTCAGGCCGCTGGTTGTTTGCGGGGTGGAGCGGGAAGGGGCGGTGCCCGCGTCGCCTGTGGGCGACGGGCGTCGTGGCGGTGAGGAACGCGAGGTCAATGGGCGTGGGAGGCGATGAGAGCGATGATGGCGGCGGCGAGGGCGAGGACGAGGATGAAGAGGGTGATTTTGATCCAACTGTAGGGGCGGGTGCCGGAGACTTCGCCGGTGCGGGCGTTGACGAGGATGCGGTGGGTCTGGCCCTGGTAGCGGTAAACGGCGAGCCACATGGGGAGGAGGATGTGCTTGTAGGTGACGCCGACGTGCTGGGTGTTGACGGAGGAGAGCTGCTGGTGGTCGCCGCCGATATCGCGCATGCAGAGGATGCGGATTTCGTTGTTCATGATGGCCTGGGCGGTTTTGAAGCCGTCGGGGAGGGGGATGACGTAGCGTTCGGTTTTGAAGCCGGCGAGGTATTCGGACTTGAAGGAGTTGAGGTCTTTGAGGTCCCAGGGTTCGAGGTTGGCGACGAGTTTGTCGGGGAGGGATTTGGAGGCGCAGACGAGGATGTCGTCGAAGAAGTGATCGACTTCGCCGGCGACGTAGGTCCAGCGGGTGCGGCGGACCTGGCGGGTCTGGGTTTTTCCCTGGGAGTCGGTGTAGGTTTCGGTGTCCCAGTAGTCGTCGCCGCGCTGGCCGGTGTAGTGGGTGTAGGTCATGGAGTCGTAAGTCCAGAAGGGCATGTAGACGCCGGAGAGTTGGCCGAGGTTGGCGAGTTGTTTGAGGTTGGAGGGGGCGAACCAGCGGGAGGCGATCCAGTTGTTGAAGGCGGAGATGGCGTCGCGCTGGGGGATGTGGAAGGGGAGGAGTGATTCGGGGCAGATCATGGCGGCGGCGGAGGTGCGGGGGACGTTTTCGAGGTGGGTGGCGCAGAAGGGGCAGGATTGGGTTTCGACGTTGTCTTCGAGGAGGACGTTGGCGCCGCAGCCGGGGCAGCGGACTTCGGAGGAGCGGCCGGCGATAGTGCCGGTGTCGCAGTGGAGTTTCTGGAGGGCGGAGAGGTAGTCGTGTTCCTGGACTTTGGAGGAGTCGGGGGCGATTTGTTCGACGTGGCCGCAGTAGGGGCATTTGAGGGCGCGTTGGGAGGGGTCGAAGTCGAGGCGTGCGCCGCAGTTTTTGCAGGGGAATTTGCGGTCGGTTGGGGGGGCGTTGGTGGTTGTGGGGGGCTTGGTTTGAGGGGGGGTGTTGGTGGGGATGGGGGGCGGGGCGGGCGGGGTGGTGGTTGCGGTAGCGGTGGGGCTTGAGGAGATGACGGGGGGGACGCGCGGGGGTGGTGTGGAGCGGCGGAGGCGAGTGGCGTCGTCGATGGAGATTTTGCCGGAGAGGATTTCGCGGGCGAGTTCGCGGTCGTCGGGCATGGGAGGTCCTATATAATGTGGGCATCTCAACATGCGGTGGGAATGTTATAATCTAAGCGATAGAGGTGATACATGGTGAGAGCGAAGACCATTGCAGGATCGCGAGAAGAGATTCTCCGGGCGATCCGGGAAAGCCCTGGGGAAGTGATCGAAGCGATTGTTTTTGTCGAGGATGGGGTGGAGACGTCGACGAAGCAGAGCTTGGAGGATGTTGAACCGCCGACCGTGAATGTGCCAGACGTGGATTATTCGCGAGAGGCGATGTATCGCGGTCCGGATGATCAATGATCCTGGTGGATACAAATATCTTGGCTCGATACACGAATTCCGGAGACCCGCAGGGGCTGGTTGTGCGGCGTGCTCTCGAGCGATTGAAGAGCCGCGGGGAGAGCGTGGTAATGGTGCCTCAGAACATTCACGAGTTCTGGGCCGTCGCGACGCGACCACGGGGGCCGCGGCCGATGGGGGAGAATGGGTTGGGAATGAGCGTTGAGGTGGCTCGCGCATGGATTCAATTCTTTTGCCGACGATATGCCCTTTTACCTGATCTGAAAGAGTTGACGGCATCGTGGCTGGCCCTTGTGGCGGACAATAGAGTGACCGGATATCGCTGTCACGACGCGAGATTAGTGGCGGCAATGGCAACTTATGGAATACAGCGCATTCTTACGTTCAACGCAAAGGATTTTTCGGCGCTCGGCATCAATGTCGTCGATCCGCAAACTGTGTAGGATTACTTTGGCAGTGGCGGGGGGACGGCGGTGAAGAGGTTGGCGAGGTCGGGGATGGAGTCGGCGGGGGACCAGTTGGGCATGCCTTGTTTCCAGACGAGGGTTTGGCGGGTGAGGGCGCCTTCGCGGGCTTTTTGGGCGAGGGTGTTGAGGTCGAAGGGGCCTTGCTGGGTGTTGTTGATGGCGATGTAGAAGGGGGAGGTGGTGGGGAGCGGGGGTGGAGCGGCGTTGCCTGCGGCAGCGCCAGCACTGGGGTTCATGGCGTTGCGCATCTGGTCGGCCATGATTTGGCCGGTGGCGAGGCCGGCGCCGAGGCCGGACATGCCGCTGGGGTTTTTGGCGGCGTCGCCGATGGCTTGGGCGGTTTGGTATTGGGTGAATTTGTTCATGTCGCCGAGGACGCCCATCTTGGTGCGCTGGTCGAGGGCTTGTTCGACTTCGGGGGGGAGGGAGATGTTTTCGATGAGGAAGCTGGTGAGGGCGAGGCCGAGGGCGGCGAGGTCGGGTTTGATGACTTCGAGGGCGACTTTGCTGATTTTGTCGTAGTTGCCGGCGAGGTCGAGGACGGCGATTTTGGATTGGCCGATGGCGTCGACGAAGCGCGAGACGATGGTGTTGCGGAGCTGGTTGGAGATTTCGAAGGTTTCGAACATCGGGTCGGTGACGACGAGTTGCTTGAGGAAGGTGGCGGGGTCGGCGATGTGGAAGGCGTAGGAGCCGAAGGCGCGGACGCGCACGGGGCCGAACTCGGCGTCGCGCATCATGATGGGGTTCTGGGTGCCCCACTTCTGGTCGGTCCACTGGCGCATGGAGAGGAAGTAGACTTCGGCTTTAAAGGGGGATTCGAAGCCGTACTTCCAGCCTTTGAGGGTGGAGAGGATGGGGAGGTTCTGGGTGGAGAGGGTGAAGGTGCCTGGGGTGGTGAAAATGTCGGAGAGCTGGCCCTCGTTGACGAAGAGGGCGTTCTGGCCTTCACGGACGACGAGCTTGGCGCCCATCTTGATTTCGTTGTTGGCGCGTGGGAAGCGATAGGCAAGGATGTCGTTCTGGGGCGGCTCGTTCCACTCGATGATGTCGATGAACTGGCCGCGGAGGACGTTGAAAATCGACATGGTTCTTCTCCTCGAATGATTGAAGCCCCCGCTCCCCGCGAACTGAAGCTCCATCCCACCTAAACAGCGGTGAAAGGGGAAAGAATCCGCAGGCAATTCGGGCGCAAGGGCGGAGAGCCGGGATTATTTGGCGGCGGGGCCGGCGTTGTCGAGGCCGGCGGCGCCGACATCGGAAACCTTATAAAATTCCGAAACGGTGACGGAATGGATCGAACCGTCTTCCAATCGGGCATCGAGTGTTTTATCCTTGTCAGGATCGGGGACGGTTTTGAAAAAGATCACTTCCCCCTTCCGAATGAGAAGCTTGTCGGCGTCGGCGGTATGACAGTCGGCGTTGGCCGCGAAAATGTGCTTATATTCGGCGTGCGGGTGGGATTCGGCAAAAGTGGTGACAGCGGCGGGTTCCGCGGCAATCACGGCTGAAGTGAAGAGCAGCGAAGCGAAAGCTATCGACTTGAGGTGCATATTTTGCTCCTGTGAAAGAGGTGACGGAAAGGAATTCTACCCGCGGTTTGGAAAGAGCGAAATTCAACAAAGTTCATGGGGCAACTTTCAATGATGGAAAAGTTTATCAACGTATCGAACCGGCTGCCGGTGACGATTACGGACACGATTCAGAAGTCCTCGGGCGGGCTGGTGTCAGCGCTGGAGGCGGTGAGAAACAACCGGGAATTCGTGTGGGTGGGCTGGCCTGGGGAAATCGCCGATCCGGGGCGGCAGAAGGAATTCGACAAGAAACTGCGCTCGGACTATCAGTACTTTCCCGTATTTGTTCCGCAGGCACAGGTGGACGGGTTTTACCACGGGTTTTCGAACTCGACGCTGTGGCCGATCCTGCATTCGCTTCCGTACTACATGAGTTACAAGAAGACGTGGTGGCAGGACTACGTGGCGGTGAATGCGGCGTTCGCGGACAAAGTGCTGGAGATCGCGGGGGACCGGGACATCGTCTGGGTGCACGACTATCACCTGATGCTGCTGCCGGCGATGCTGCGGGCGAAGCGTCCGAAGCTGCGGATCGGTTTTTTCCTGCACACGCCGTTTCCGCCGGAGGAGCTGTTCCGCTGCCTGCCGCACCGAGAGGAACTGCTCGAGGGGCTGGTGGGGGCGGACCTGATCGGGTTCCACACGTTCACGTACCTGCGGGATTTCCAGGCGACGCTGCTGCGGCTGCTGGGGATCGAATCGACGATGACGTCGTTCTCGCACAACGACCGGAACGTGTCGATGGGGGTTTATCCGATCGGGATCAACGCGGAGAGTTTTCAGCAGAAGCTCGACTCGCCGGAGTTTCACCAGCGGCGGGAGGAGTTGAGCAAGCTGTACGAAGGGAAGCAGATCATCCTGGGGGTGGAGCGGCTTGATTACACGAAGGGGCTGCCGCGGCGGTTGCGGGCGATGGAAACATTTTTGCGGGGGTGTCCGGATCCGAACAAGGTGATGTTCATCCTGATCTGCGTGCCGTCGCGGGGGGCGGTGCCGGCGTACAAGGAGCTGCGGCAGACGGTGGAGAGCCGGGTCGGGGAGATCAACGGCCGATTTGCGACGGTGGAGAACACGCCGATCCGGTTCATTCACCAGAACGTGGAGTTCACGGATTTGTGTGCGTTGTATTCGATTGCGGATGTGTGCCTGACGACGCCGCTGCGGGATGGGATGAACCTGGTGGCGAAGGAATACGTGGCGTGCCAGCAGAACAACGCGGGGGTGCTGGTGCTGAGCGAATTCGCGGGGGCGTCGGAGGAGTTGTACCTGGCGCTGCGGGTGAATCCGTACAACATTCACGAGGTGGCAGACGCGATCGAGACGGGGCTGTCGATGCCGCTGAAGGAGCGGCAACTGCGGATGAAGCGGATGCGGGAGCGGGTGCTGCGTTACGACGCGCGGCACTGGGCGGACCGGTTCTTGGGGGACCTGGCGTCGCGCGAGAGCCGGGAGACGGCCACGGCGGAGGCCTTGGAAGGGCACATGAAGGAGATCCTGGGGCGGATTGCGGAGGCGAAGCGGATCGCGTTCTTCCTGGATTATGACGGATCTCTGCGCGAGATCGTGAGCGATCCATCGACGGCGACGCCGACGGCGGAACTGACGGCGCTGTTCAGCCGGCTTGCGGCGGAGCCGCGCATCGACACGTACATCATCAGCGGGCGAAAACCGGCGGACCTGGAACTGTGGCTTGGCGAGTATCCCTTCACGCTGATCGGGGACCACGGGTTCATGGTGCGTCCGCGCGGCGCGACGGCTTGGGTGGTCGCGGATCCGCATCTCACGTTCGAATGGAAGCAGCCCGTGCTGGGGCTGCTGCGGCATTATGAGGCGAACACGCCGGGGAGCTGGGTGGAGGAGAAGGAAGCGTCGCTGGTGTGGCATTTCCGGAACGCGGACACGGAATTCGGCTTGATCCAGGCGCGGCAACTGGTGGCGGAGCTTTCGAACATGACATCCAACCTGCCGGTGGTCGTGCGGCGGGGGAAGATGATCGTGGAAGTCTGCTCGGTGCACATCGACAAGGGGGCGGCGTTGAAACGGGCGACGCACCCGGAGGGATACGACTTTGTCTTTGTGGCTGGCGACGACCAGACGGACGAACTGATGCTGCGGCTGCAGGGGCCGGAACTGGTGCGGGTGAAGGTGGGCTCCGGGCCGACGGCGGCACAGTACCGGGTGGCCTCCCCGCGGATGCTGCGGCGGGTGTTGGGGAGCCTGCTGGACGCGCTGCCGCCGTTGCCGAAGGATGGCGGCCGGGGGAGTGCCCATGCGAAGCTGCCGGTGAACCGTTAAGCCCCCCCTACTCCCCCCCGTGGACGTCGGATCCGGGGGGGGGCGGTAGCGCACGAAAAAAGGCATGCACCGATGGTTCGGCGGCATGCCTTCTTTCGAGAATCCTTCCACATCCCGGGTCAATCCGTTAACGCCGGTACTGCGTTGGTTGCTATATCAAACGCCGGGGTTTCGGAAGAGGTTCCGGAAAAGTTCAAGAATCCTGGAGGAGGTGAAACGGGGGGGATGGAGCGCGGATCGGGAGGGGGAGGGGGGTGCGGGGGAGAGGATGCGGCTATCCCACCTTCTTCAACGTCGGCGGCCCCCCCGCGATGACCCCGTCGCAGGTCCAGCGAGGCGCGAGCCCGCAGCAGTAAAATTACGAGAACGAACCTCGAAAAATTGCGGGGGCGGCGGGGCAGCCATGGGGCGACAATGCTGGTCGCCATGGCGCGTCCGCTGCCGGCAGCGGCGCGCCTCTCGGGAGGAATCGCCATGACCCCGCGCATGCCCCGTCGGATTCAAGCGGCTTTCACGACGCTGCTCCTGCTGCTCGTGAGTTCCGCCGCGTTCGCCCAGAACGCTGCGCCGACGGACCAGGATCTCCAGCAGATGTTCGACAAAAAGGAATACCGCTACTGCCTGCAGCAAACGGCGCGCGTGCTCCGGATGCAGGGGCTGGCGACCACGGCGTACAATCGGTGCACGCTGCAGATGCGCCGCGGCGAATGCTTCCTGAACCTGGGCGACTACCCCAGCGCGTTGCTCGCGTTCCAGGCCGCGATGTCCGCCTCGCCGACGCCCGCGCAGGCCGAACAGTGCCGGGCGATCGTGGCGCTGGTCAAGGCGAGCCGCAACGGGCAATACGCCCCCCCGCCGCCGGCGTCTCCGATCGGGATCATTTCGCCCGACACGCGCAAGTTGGCGATGCAGGCGCTCCTTGCCGAGCGCCTGGCCGGCGCCGCCGCTGAAATCAAGGCGGCGCAGAACGCGACGTCGCTGGTCCCGATCATCCGCTTTGTTCCCAGGGCCCAGGAGCTCCACGCGATCGAGATCGCCGGCTTCGACGACGACCCGCAAACCCGCCCGATGCTGCAATCCATCGGCGAACTTGCCCGCACCATGATCTCCGCCGAACTTGCCAACGTGGACGCCCGCATCACCGGCATCGAACACCGCGCCAACCAGATGGCCTCCTCCGGCTTTAACTGGGTCACCGCCGCCAACGGCTCCGAACTCCTCGTCGCCGATACCCGCATCGGCCTCACCTCCACCGACCGCGAAACGCTGCGGCAGCTCACGCCCTATCTCCAGGACATCACCACCGCCTGCAACCGCGGCAAGCAGGTCGCCCAATCGCTCGGCGCTGATGGCAAAGCGTGGGAGCCGCTGATCGCACAATCCAAATCCGTGTCGGAGCGCGTGCAGAACGTTCTCGACGCCGAGTAACGGCACCCCGCGCTGACGTTCGTTCCCCCGCGGAGGGCAACTTTGCTTCTTCTCCGCCGCAAAAAAGGAAAAACCCCTGATCACTCAGGGGTTTTTTACGCGGAGAGAGAGGGATTCGAACCCTCGGTAGGCTCATCACCTACACACGATTTCCAGTCGTGTTCCTTCAGCCGCTCGGACACCTCTCCGGAAAGGGACCTCTACTTTCGGGCGAGCTCCAGATTTTAATGGATTCAGCCCAGCCTGGTCAATTTCATTGGGACGCGATTTTCGGACACCGCTTACGCGATCGGCACCACCAGGATCCCGCGCCGCCCGTTCCACTGAACAGACCGCAGCCGATAAATGAACACGTTCCGCGTCGGCGTCCGCAAAAGCGACTTCACCTGGCCGCTCGATTCCGCATCCCCCTCCAGCGGCAACACGATGTGCACCGTCACCTCCCCCTCCCGTGCCATCACGAGGTCGCGCCGGGTGAGCCCGAGAATATTCCGATGCTCCGCCGCCCATTCCCGCAGGGCGAACCAGCTCACGCCATCCTTGTACAGCGTCCAGACATGCAGACCCCCGTCCCCGTCGATCGACAAACAGCAATCCGACGCCCATGACATGGGCGGCCGCGCATCGAGCACCACCGACCCGGAGACCAGGTCCTTGATCGACCGCTCCACCGCCAGCCACTGTGCGTCGCGCCCGCTCCCTTCCTCTTCCACCAGGTCAAATGCCCGGAGCGTCACGCCCTGTGCTTTTTCCTCGACCGGCGGCATCACCGGCTTCACCGGCGCGGCCGCGGTAACCGGCGCAACAGGCGGAATCACTTCCTTCCGGATGTCGGCGATCACCGGCCGGCGCACTTCCGGCGCCGGCATCACCGCAGGCGTCGCCGCGGCCGCCTGAATCGCCGGACTTTCCACATCCACATCCTCATCCCCAAAATCCGCCCCGAGCGCCGCCCGCTCTTCCGGATCGAGCACATGCGCCAGTTGATCGAACACCATCCCCACCTGATGGGATTGCGTGCTCACCTCGTCGGTCGCCCGCGCCATCTGCTCCAGCGCCGCCTCCACATCCGCAGGATGCGCTTGCATCACATTGCTGGTCCCCACGGCCGCCGCCACCGGCTCCCCCTCTTCCACGACTTCCTCATCCTCGACGGTGGCGCCGCACAGTTCATCCAGCACCGCCATCCAGATTCGTTCCTGTTCCGCATCCCCTACCGCAATCGCCGCGACGCGGTTGCATTCGCCGCTGCCATTTCCCGCCCCCGCCAGCGGCAGTTCCTGCTTCAAAAACTCCCCGGCCGCGGTGCGCAGACGCCCGTGGACCAGCGACGCCTCCGCAACATCCTCCGACAGCATGTAACACCGCGGCGGCAGCACGGGCGTCGCCCGCATCACCGCGCGCTTCAACTGCTGATACGCCGCCACCACCCCTTCGTTGCTCGCATCGCACGCCAGCACCCACTGGCTCACGGCCCTGCCCACCGGTGCGAAGGATTCCTCTCGCGTCTCCGGCGCGATGATCAGCCAATGCCCCACCGATTCCCGCAGCGTGTAGAGCACCCGCGCCACCTGCATGTCCGCGCTCCCCGTGGCCCCGCCCCCCCCCGCCGTCGTCACGCGCGGCAAATCTTCCGCCGATTCGCTCCCCGCAACCTCGATCACAAATTTCCCGTCGCGCACGCCCAGCAGGCAGATCGTCGTCGCATGCGCCTCCGCCATTCCGGTGGCCATGCGCGAAAGCATCCGCCAAGCGTCGCGTGCATTTCCGCCGCAAACGCCCAGCATGATCGGCGCCAGTTCCCACGTGGTTCCCACCCCGCGCACGGGCCCGGGCGCCTGCCGCGGCGAAGGCGCCGCTGCCGCCGCACGCTCCGCAGGACCCACCCGCTTCGGCGCGCTCCCGCCGCCCGGACGCGCTCCATCCAGGAACATCCGGGCGATGTCTGCCATGTTGCGAGCCGGCCGGTCATGCTCGGATTCGCTCATCGGGGGGTTCTCCGTAGAATGCGGGCGAGCCCATGAATTCAGCTCGCCCGCCACACTGCTCTCGCATCGACGTCCGCGCGGCCGCGTGCGTGGATCAAACCACTTCGACCACGCTGTCCAGTTCGCCGAACGGGTTTGGTTCCGAATACAAATTGTGCGGATCGGCCTGCCACCGGCCGTCGATCACCAGGCGATAGCGGTATTTGCCGGGCTTCAGCGCCACCAGGGTGCGGAACGTGTCCGTGCCCGGCCCGTCGCCCATCATCCGCTGCGGATTCCAGTTGTTGAAATCGCCCGCCACGCCGACGAACTGCGCGTTCGGGAAATGCGCCACGAACAGCAGCCCTTCCGGCAACTGCCGCACGCCGTAGAATTCTTCCAGCTTCTGGGCCGTCGTCGCCTCGCGCGTTTCGATCGCCATCCCGCGCGAAGCCGCCGCCACCCGCATCTCCTCCGCCTTCCGCGACAGCGTCTCCGCCTGCGACTGCATTTCCTGCACGATCGCCCGATGGCTGCGCCGCACCGGCTGTTCCGGAGGAATGCCGTAGGAAGACGCCGGCATCACCGGGTCCGAAAGCTCGATCCCTTCCCGGATCGTCTCCAATGTCTCTTCCACCGTTTCCTGTGCCCGCGCCACGGAGCGTTCCAGCGAATCGTCCGACGTGATCGCCGATTCCACCGCCCGGCCAAGATCCAGCGTCAACCGCGGCGCCGGTCCCATCAGCTCCCGCGCCAGCTTCTGGAAGTCCTTGAACCCCTTCGAGGCCGGATCATATTCCGTGATCGGCTGCCCGAACGAGGCCGCTTCCTTCAGCTTCGTGTTGAAGTTGATCGTCGCTTCCATCAGCATCGAGCCGAACTGGTCCCGCAGCTCCGCGAGCACCTCGCGGGCCAGCTTCGTGCGGATGTCGTACAGCGTCGCGAGGATGCGGATGCGGATCTCCTGCCGGCACTGCTTCCGCAGTTGCTCGAGCAATTCGAGCTGCTTCGAAAGCCCGTGCAGCGAGAAGTACCCCGTCTCCACCGGAATGATCACTTCCGAGCACGCCCGCATCGCATTGAACGTCAGCAGACCGACGTTCGGCGGGCAATCAATAATGCAGTAGTCGTATTCGTTCGCCACGCGCGAGAGCGCATCGGCCAGGCGGTCCTGCCGCCCGGGCACCCCGTGCAGCTCCGTCTCCAGCGCCGCCAGCGTGATCGTCGCGGGGGCCAGGTCAAAATTCGATGCAATCTGCCAGGTGATGTCCTTGATCGTCGCCGTCGACCCCGGCGCCCGCAGGATGTCGTAAACGGATTTTTCGATCTGCTGGTCCGGCACCGCCAGTCCGACGGAGCAATGACCCTGGGGGTCCATGTCCACCAGCAGCGTCCGTTGCCCCATGTGGGCGAGGCACGCCGCCAGGTTGATGGAAGAGGTCGTTTTGCCGCAGCCGCCCTTTTGATTGATCAGCGCAATAATTCGCATGCCATGCATCCTTGCATCTTGGCGAGATGGGTTTTCCGGCGCTGTCGGCGAAGCATCCTGCTCGCCCCCTTCCGTGGGCATTTTGATTTGCCGCGATCGTGACTTCCGCGCGGCGAATGGGGCACCGGAAAAAGCTCTTCACTTCTCTAGGGTCCTCATCGACGCGCTTGCGCCTTTTTCTTGAATATTCCCGCTGTAAAAACCCGCCTCCCAATATAGAAAATGCGGTTTTCTCCCTGCAAAACACCTGATTTCATCATCCGAAATATTCTTCTTCCCCTCCCGTTTTTTTCACGACAGATGCATCCCCGACCCGTTCCCCTTATCATCAGGTCATCTCACGGATGTCCCATGCCGACCCCATCCCTCACACCGATCACCCCCCCACCTGCAAAGCCGGTCAAAAAGACGTGGCGACGCTTCTTCAAGCGCCTCGCCCTCGGACTCGCCGGACTCCTCATCATCCTTCTCGTCGTCTTCCTCCTCCTCCCCTCCTGGATCTCCAACGACCAGGGTCGCACCTACGTACTCCAGCAGCTCAACAAACGCACCCGCGCCCAGATCGCCATCGGCGAATGGACCCTCGGCTGGTTCCACGCCACCGACCTCCACAATGTCACCATCACCCTCCCCGACCCCCACGGGCAGGGCTCCGTCACCCTCTTCTCCTCCCCCCATGTCCGTTCCGAGCTCACCCTCTGGTCCCTCTTTTGGGGGCACTATGACCTCGGCACCACCACCATCGAAACGCCCCAGGTCAACCTCACCCGCTATCCCGACGGCTCCACCTCCTTCGATGCCCTCGTCGATCCCAGCCGCCCCAACCCCTTCCGCAAATTCGCCACCACCCTCCGCGGCGCCGTCCAGTTCTCCAACGGCTCGCTCACCCTCAATTCCATCGCCACCGGCCAATCCGTCTCCTACTCCAACCTCAAGGCCGCCCTCACCATCGCCTCCCCCTACGCCCCTTTCCACTTCCAGCTCAACGGCATCTCCCCCGGCCGCACGCTCTCCGTCGCCACCTCCTTCCCCCCGCTCCGCAACTGGTCCAGCAGCAACTGGCCCCAGGTCCTCGCCACCTCCAGCTTTGACTGCTCCGCCACCAACCTCCCCACCGCCCTGCTTTGCGACTGGACCTCGCTTGATCCGCGCTGGCAGGAGTCCATCGGGCCCACCCTCTCCGACCTCACCCTTTCCAACCACCCCGCCCCGCCCGGCGACTCCAGCACGCTCGCCCTCCAGTGCCACGGCGCTGCCGGCTCCATTGACGCGGTGCTCGCCGCCCACGCTGCCAATCTCCGTTCCCCCGCCACCTTTTCCCTCGCGGATCCCGCCGTCCACCACGTTAATCTTTCCCTCGCCGTCTCCCCGCCCCTCGCCCGGCTCCTCCGCCACGTCAACCCGCTCTTCGCCGAGCTGCAATCGGGCAACGGCCCCATCAGCCTCTCCCTTGCCGACCTCCAGCTCAATTCCGCCGCCTGGAGCAACGCCCAGCTCTCCGCCCGCTTCACCTTTCCCAACATGACCTTCCGCCGCGCCGGCCTCATCGCCCAGCTCCTCAAGCTCGCCTCCCCCGACCCCGCCGCCACCTCCCTCGCCGCCACCGCCGAACCCTTCCGCCTCCGACTCCTCGACGGCGCCATCAACTACGACAACCTCACCGTCAACTTCCGCCGCATCCAGCGTCTCACCTTCCGCGGCACCGTCCGCTTCAACGGCGCCCTCAACCTCCTCGCCACCGTCCCCGCAGACTCCGGCCCCGACGGCGCCACCCTCGGCTCCATGACCGCCGAAATCCCCATCACCGGCACCATCGACCACCCCACCGCCACCCTTCCCCAGTAACAACCTGCTCGCCTCCGGTATAATCCTCATCATGTCCACCACCGCCCCCCAATCCACTGTCTCCGACACGCTTCAGAAAGAAACTCAACGCAAACGCCGCCTCATTGCCAAGTCCTGGTGGCCCAAGGCCCGCCTCGTCGCCAGCGTCTTCTACAACGAAATCCTGCACGTCCGCACCTTCAGCCAGGCCGCCGCGCTTACCTACAAGACCCTCTTCTCTCTCCTGCCCATCTTCGTCCTCTCCCTCCTGCTTCTCTCCACCATCTCCTCCGCCGGCGGCGGCACCGCCCTCGACGCCACCCTCGAACAGTTCTTCTTCAAGCAGTTCTCCCTCGACAAACTCCAGGTCACCCGCACCCAGCCCGCCTCCACTTCTTCCGCCACTGACCCCGCCCCCGATGATGAACAACCCGAACAGAACATCTCCGCCCAGGAACTCATCGCCCCGATCATCAAGAGCGCCAAGGAAGCCGTCACCAATCCCGCCACCGGCCTCGTCGCCTTTGCGATCCTTCTTTACGGCTCGATCTCCCTGATGATCGTCGTCGAAGGGAGCTTCAACCTCATCTACGGCGCCGTCAAACCCCGGAGCTGGCCCAGGCGCATCATGCTCTATTGGTGCGTCCTCACCCTCGGCCCTGTCGGCGTCGCCGCCTCCATCGTCTTTGGCCGTCACGCCTACGAAACGGCCTCCTCCATCGCCGGAGGGTGGGTTCTGCTTCCCCTCAACATCCTCGCCGGGTTCCTCCTCTCCTGGACCCTCGTCTTCATCATGTACAAGCTCATCCCGGACACCCGCGTCCACTGGAAGTCCGCCCTCCTCGGCTCCTTCATCGCCGCCGTCCTCTGGGAGGGCGGCAAGTGGGGCTTCGGCATCTACGTCCGCCGCGCCGTCGCCCACTCCTGGTATGGCTCCCTCGCCCTCATCCCCCTTTTCATGCTCTGGATCTATCTCACCTGGTGCGCCATTCTGCTTGGCCTCCAGTCCGCCTACCTTCACCAGTTCTTTCCGCTTCTCCGCCGCCGCTTCTTCTTTAGCCGCCTCGGCGCGACCATGATTTCCGATGTTCACTGGGTTCTCTCCCTAGGCGTCCTTCTCTACCAGCGTTTTCTCGCGGGAAAAGGCCTTCACCCCCAGGAAGCCGCTGAAATCCTCATGCTCCCCAACAACGCCGCCGGCCAACTCCTCGACGGCCTCCAAACCGCCGGCATCGTCCACACCACCAAGTCCGACACGTACGCCCTTGCCCGCCCGCCCGAAAAAATCACCGCCCACGACCTGCTCCTCGCCGCCCGCGCCCTCTGCCACGCTCCCCCCGAAATCACCAACGAGACGCCCATCTCCAAAGCCTACCCCCTCTCCCCCGCGCTGAAGGAACTCGAAGAACTCGAATCCGCGTGGGCGAAAAATCGCACCCTCGCCGACCTCGCCACCGCCGGTTGATCCAACGCCTGGGCCACCTCCCCCTTCCCATCCCCATCGCCATTCCGTAAAATGCCTCCCGAAATGACGCACTGGCTCATCAACCTTTTCCTCACCTTTATGGAAGTGCTGCGCCGCCTGTGGCAACGCATCACCGGCCGCAAAGCCGTCCCCATCCCGGTCCGAGCCCACCGCTTCACCCCCCTTTCGCATCCTCACTTGCGTTCTTTGGCTGACCTTCGCGCTCCCACCCCCGGCACCCGCCGCGGACGAGCCCGTTAGCCAGCGCCCGCGCGCTCCCTGCGCGCTTATTTGCCACGCGAGAAGAGGAACCCCATGCCCATCTCCCTGGACCTGATGCCTCTCGAGGAAAAGCCCCCCGAGCCGCCCGCACCCAAAACCATCGTCGTCCGCTACGGCTATCTCAAGGAAATCGGCGAATTCCCCTCCGATCTCACCGCCAAGGTGGGCTGCGGCTCGAAGCTGATCATCCGCACCGACCGCGGCACCGAAATCGGCGAAATGCTCACCACCCTCTGCGACAACGGCGGCTGCAACAAATCCATCACCCGCGACAAGCTGCTCGACTACATCGAGAAGTCCGGCGGCCGCGATTACCCGTTTTCCGAAAGCGGCCGCGTCCTCCGCTCCGCCACCGTCCAGGACCTTGCCGAACAATCCAAGCTGGATGAGAACCGCAAAAAGCACCTGGATCTCGCCCGCGAACTCGTGCGCCGCCACAACCTCCAGATGAAAATCGTCGAGGTGGAGCACCTCCTCGGCGGCGAACGCGTCATCTTCTACTTCACCTCGGAGCAGCGCATCGATTTCCGCTCGCTCGTCCGCGACCTCGCCCACGAACTCCACACCCGCATCGAGCTCCGCCAGGTCGGCGCACGGGATGAAGCCCGCCTCACCGCCGATTACGAAAAGTGCGGCCAGCACTGTTGCTGCAAACAGTTCCTCAAGGTCCTCACGCCGATCTCGATGCGGTCCGCGAAAGTGCAGAAGGCGACGCTCGATCCGACCAAGATCTCCGGCCGCTGCGGACGCCTCATGTGCTGCCTGCGTTACGAGGACGAAACGTACGAAGAGCTCCGCAAGAAGCTTCCCAAGCGCAACACCCGCGTGAAGACCGAGGCGGGCGACGCCTGGGTCATCGACGGTCAGATCCTCACGCAGCTCGTCCTCTGCCAGTTCGACGACGGCAAGCGCGAAGCGATCCCCATGGAAAAAATCATCGCCTTCGACCAGCCCAAACCGGTCATGGCCGACGGCCGCACCATGCAGACGCCCAACGACCGTCCCCCCATGGACATGATGAACGGCGGCCCCGGCGGTCGCCCCCCGCGCGGCTCGCGTCCCCAGGGCGGGCCGCCCATGCAACGCCCCAAACCCGGCGCTCCCGCGCAAGGCCCCGCAGGCGACCCCCTCGCGAAAAACGGCCCCACCGGCGGCGACCTCACGGCCCAGCCTGATGAAATCGACGAGATGATCGCCGACGCCATGGACCCAACGCCGCCCGGCGCAGGCCCCGGCCAGGAAGAAGGCGATCCCCGCGCCGCAACACCTTTGCCCCCCCCGCCGCCCCAGCAGCGTCCGCCGCAGAATCGCCCGCCGATGAAGATGCGCCCCCTCACGCCCAAGCCTCCCCAAGGCAACCGTCCCCCGCAAAAACAAGGCGGAAACCCGCAGGGCGGCCAGCGATTCCAACCGCCGCGCCAGGGCGGCAAACCGCAGGGCTTCCGCCCGCCGCAGCAGCAGCAACGTCCACCGCAGCAGCGCCCGCCGCAGAACCAGCCCCCTGCGCAGCCGCCGGCACCGCCAAGCGCCGAGCAGCAACCGCCGGCGCCGCCTGCCCCGGACACGCCCCCCGCAACATGATGGTGTGAAAAATTTCCGCCCAACAAAAAAGCCCCGCATCCCGCGGGGCTTTTTTTATTCCTTGCAGTGTTCGCAGCCGAACTTCGCTTTCGTTTCCTTCAGCCACCCCACCACCGCATCCTGGTCCACGTAAAAGTAAACGCTGTTGCACTGCCGCCGCGACTGCACCAGCCCCGCCTTCGCGAGGATCTTCAAATGGTGCGAAATCGTCGGCTGCGTCAGCCCAAGCTCGTCGGCCAGCTCGATCACGTTGTACATCTGCTCGCAGATCGGCTCACGCGGAAGAATCTGCATGATCCGCAACCGCGTCGGCTCCCCCAGCGCCGCGAACACCTTCGCGAAGCGGTCATCCGCCGACGAGGGTTTGCCGCCACGCAAGACGCGCCGCGCGCGGGAAGTTATTGCAACGGCTCTCGACATCAGTGCCCGTTTTCCAATGCAGGCAGCTTGATTCCCTTCACCACTTCAAGGTGCGGCTCCGCCCGAAGCGCCGCCAGTGCCTCCGGCGTCGGCTCCGTGTCCACCTTCAGCAGCATCAACGCCTTATCGCCCTTCCGGCTGATCGTCATGTCCGCAATGTTGATGTTCAATTTCCCGAACGTGTTGCCGACGAGTCCGATCACGCCCGGCTTGTCCTTGTTCACGATCAACACCATGTTCCCCGCCGGAATCATGTCCATCCAGTATCCCTTGATCCCCAGCACGCGCGGCAGGTTGTCCGCGAACACCGTCCCGATGATCGTGTGCGTCTTCGTCTCTCCTTCGATCTTCTCCGAGATTTCCAGCTCGATCGAATGCTGGATCGCCCGCTGCACCGCCTGCCCCATCGTCTCCGAGCGAATCGCAATCCCGCGCCCCTCCGCCAGGTGGAACGCGTTCACCACGTTCAGATTCTCGCTCAGGAACGGCTTGAGCAGGTTCATCACCGCCAGCCGCTGCAGCGTGTTGGCGATCCGCTTCGGCAATTCGCCGTTGGTCCGCAGCGTGATCGAATCAAACCCCTTCTCCACAATGCTCGCGAGAATCGTCCCCATGCGCTGCGCCAGATCCGCATACGCCTTTTCCTGCGGCGACAGGTTCACTTCCACCCCGCCGGCATTCACCGCGCCGACCAGCCCTTGCCCACGCAGATAGGTCAGCAGGCCCGCGACGACGTCTGTCGAAGCGGCCGTCTGCGCTTCCGTCGTCGAAGCGCCCAGGTGCGGAGTCACGACAACTTTCGCGCCGAGGTTGAACAGAATCTTCTCGCGTTCAAAAAATGCCGCTTCATCCGAAGCCGCCTTGGGCTCCGGCTCGTACACATCAATTGCCGCACCCGCCACCTGCCCGGAGGTGATCGCCTCCGCCAGCGCCTGCTCATCGATCAGGCCACCGCGGGCCGCATTGATGAACCGCACGCCCTTCTTGCACTTGGCGATCTTCTCCGCGGTCAGCAGCGTCTCGCCGCCCGGCGTGTGCAGCGTGATGTAATCGCACATCGGCAGGAGCGCATCGAAATCCTTGATCATCTTCACCTGCCCGTCGAGGGCCGTCTCGGCGAAGTAGAACTTGTCGAACGCGACGACTTTCATCTCCAGCCCCAGCGCCCGCTTCGCCACGGCCCGGCCGATGCGCCCGAAGCCGATCACGCCGAGCGTCTTCCCGGCGAGCTGCGTCCCCATGAACGTGTTGCGATCCCACTTCCCCGAACGCAGCGACGCATCCGCCGCCGGAATCTTGCGCGACAACGCCATCATCAGCGCCACCGCATGCTCCGCCGTCGTCAACGTGTTCGCGTCCGGCGTGTTCATCACCAGAACGCCGGCTTTCGTCGCCGCTTCCACATCCACGTTATCCACGCCCACGCCCGCCCGCGCGATCGCCTTGAGCTTCCCCGGGTTCGCCAGTTCCGCCCCCTTGATCGACACGCCCGACCGAATGATCACCCCGTCGTAATTCCCCAGCACCTTCGCCAGTTCCCCCTTCTCCCACTTCGGCGTCACCGTCAGCTTCACGTCCGGCTGTTCTTTGAGAATTTTGAGGCCTTCTTCCGCAAGTTTGTCGGCTACAAGAATGTCGAACATCCGCATGCTCCGGGAATATAAGTTTTGTCTCGCCCTTCACGGGCAGGTGAAGGGGTCGAGTATAGGCGAAAGGCGCGCGGGCATAAAGGGGGGCGAACGGCCGACAGAGGGATCGGGAAAACGCGTACTCAGGGCTGGGTCGCCGCCGGCTTTATTGCCGGCGAACGCTACGGATGGACTGATTCTTAATCGCTCTCGCCCTGTTGCGATCAGGCAGAAATGTCCAGGGATGGCAGCGGAACCGCGAGCGGATGGCTCGGCTTTGGCGGGGCTGGCGGGGCCGCATCCAGGTTCTGAATCTCGACCTTGTCCTCCGCCTGCTCGCGGGCATTTTCCTGCTGCTGCTGGTGCCCTCCCCCTTGGCCATCGTCCCGGATCGAATCGACGCCTGTGTCATCCAGTTCTTCGACATCTTCGTTGTGGTGGAGAGCTTTTGCCGACTGCACCTGCCGGGCACGAAGCGAATCATTCTGTTGGCGCTGCACGGGCGTCAGCGAGGCGGAAAGAGAAGTGGCGGGAATCTGGGTCACGTCGGCTCTCGTGTAGGCCCGGTCCGTCGGGAGACCTCGCATCCTGCACCCAAAATATCGACCAAACTCGATACCGATCGTGAGCGAAAGATCACCTTGATGGGGGAATTTTGCATACCAACGCCACACACACGGCTGCGGGAATTGCTCCGCAAGCCAATGTAAGATGAGATCATGGATATTTCGGGACGTATTCAGGCGACTCTGCGGGAAGCTTTCCCGGAGCGTCACAAGCTACGCAAGATATACCACTTCATGGCGATCGCTGCCGCAGGCGAGCGCCTGCCGCATGTCGCATTAGACGAAGACTCGGAAGCGCCGGATGACAAAGCTCGCTGGCCGAATGAAGCGCTCCGCGTAGCCGGATTGATAAGAATTCTGCCGAAATCGGAAGACTGGGACGGCTTGCATCGTTATGCGAGGGGCCGGTTCACGCGATGGCTCGGCGATTGGCACCAACTCGCGGTAGCGGCAGATTCTCCCGCGCGCGCCCTCTGGTACCACTGGCTTCTTTTGCTCGCGCGAAAGAACCTCGGCTTCAACTTCGATCTCACACTTTTGCAGTGGCTGTGGACCAAGGGGTTTTCTTGCCAGGGAGCGTCCGGATTTCTCCATGACCTGGATTCCGAAACGCTCTTGGATCGCTTCGTCTACGACGAGCTCACCGCCCTCCACGCCGCCTACAACTCCGCCAAAATCATCGGCGGCCCCGACGCCCCCGCCATGATGGACCAGGTCCGCCACGCCATCCGCTGGCACGTCGAAAACACCCAGCCCGACAACACCACCAACGAACCCTGGGCCCTCGCCGCCTTCGCCGCCCTCGACGACACCCACACCTTCGCCGAGCAGCAGCTCCACGACACCCTCACCTGGCTGCAGAACGCCCCGCCCCTCCCCAACGGCAAAGTCCCCGTCGCCATCGGCCTGCTCGCCGATGCGGTGATGACCCTCGAAAACTGGTAAGCTCCCCGCGTCGCAAACATCCACTCACAAAGGCCCGCGCATGGATCAAAAGCTGCTCGAACTCGTCGTCTGCCCCATCACCCACTCCAAACTGCACCTCGAAGGGGATGAGCTCGTCTCCGAAATCGCCGGCATCCGTTACCCCATCCGCGACGGCCTTCCCGTGCTCCTCCCCGATGCCGCCAAGCTCCCCCCCAACACCACCCTCGACCAGCTCCGCGCCCAGCGCCCCGAAAAACGCACCTAACCTCGCATCGGTACGATGCGCGCCTCCGCCACATGCGTCCTCACCCCGTGCAGCGCCAAATTGCACCACCGCGGCGCCGCATGCCCCGCCGGATTCCGCGCCCCATCCAGGATCACCGAATCCGCCGTCACAATCACCTCCCCCGATTTCGCCAGCTCCGGATCCGGGTCCGGCAACAGCCTCACCTCCCACGCCCACCCGCGCTCCCCCGCAATCTCCTCCATCATCTTTTTCAACCGCCCCGAATTCGACACCGGCGCATCCAGCAGAAAGCACGCCCGCATCACCCTGAGATCAACCAGCGTCCGCCCGATGATCTCCAGTGCCGGCCCCGTCTCCGCCACCCGCTTGTAATGACCGTGCATCGACGCCAGGTCCCGCAAACAATAATCCCGCCCATGCAAAAGCACCGCCCCGCCCAACGCCGCCTCAATCGTCGTCAGCAGGTTGTACCCATCAATTAAAAGAGAACTCCCCGCCACCCGCTCCAGCGACACACAATTCGCGCACCGCAATTCCAGCGACGCATCCGAACACGACGACCGCATCACCGCCAACCGCTGCCGCTCCGTCAGCCCATACCGATCTCCCACAATCTTCAGCGACGAAGGCAACGCATACCCACGCGACAGCAACCACGAAAGATCATGCGTCGCCGATTGCAACTCCCCCCACCGCTCCCGCGCAAACAACTCCCCATCCTCCGGGTGTGGCCCACGATGTTGCCGTTTATCAGGCATCCCAACATGATACCCAAGCCCACGGCTTCCACGCCGTGGGGATTATGGACGATCCCCGCGCAAATCCAACTCTCGAACCACTCCCCGACGCGCCGCGCGACGTTTCCGTCATTCCCTCATTCGTCATTCGAATTTGATTCGTCCTTCGTCCTTCGTCATTTGTCATTTGTCATTCCGCGCCCGGCTGCTGCTGCGTCATGCAATGCAACGTCCCCAGCCCCCACACCAGATCCCGGCAATACACCGGAATCACCGGCCGGTCCTTGAAAAACCGCTCCAACACCTTCAGCGCGGCCCCATCGTTCGGATCATTAAACACCGGCACCAGCACCCCTGCGTTAGCAATGTAAAAGTTCGCATAACTCGCCGGCAACCGCTGCCCCTCAAAATAGACCGGCGCCGGGAGCGGCAGCTCCACCACCGTGAACGGCTTCCCCTTCGCATCCCGCATCTTCTGCAGCCGCTTCCAGTTCTCCTTCATCGGCGCATAGTTCGCATCCGATTTGTCCGTCTCCACGCACGCCACGATCGTCGTCGCATTCACAAACCGCGCCGTGTCATCGATATGCCCGTGCGTATCATCCCCCGCAATCCCCTTGTCCAGCCACAGCGTCTTTGTCACGCCCAGGTAATCCGCCAGCGTATTCTCCACCCGCTCGCGCGAAAACCCTGGGTTCCGCTGCTGCACCTCCGACAGCAGGCACTCCTCCGTCGTCAGCACGCACCCCGCCCCGTTCACATCAATCGATCCCCCCTCCAGCACAAACCGCTGCAGCTCCCCACCATCGTTCTCCCCGAACGCCGCGAACCGCTCCATCTCCAGGTAATCCGCCACCACCGTCGGCAACTGATCGTCCAACTCATTGTTGTCATACTTCGCCCACGCATTGAACTTGAAATCGTTCAACGCCGTCGCCCGCTTCTTCCCCGCCCCCTTCTGCACAAAAATCGGCCCGCTGTCGCGCGTCCACACCCGGTCCGTCGCCTGCACATGCAGCGTCACATGCGCCAGGTTCACGCCGTTCCGCTCCAGGATTTTCAGCACTTCCTTCTTGAACCGCCCGCGCTGCGAAGGCTGCACGAAAATATGCACCCGCTCCCCCTGCGCCAGCAGCCGCACAATCTCCGCATAAATCCACGGGATCGGCTCAAACTTGTCCGGCCAGTCCTCCTGATTGTGCGGCCACGCAATCCACGTCGCCTCGTGCGGCGCCCACTCCGCCGGCATCGCATATCCCTGCGCGGCAGGCGTCTGAAAATCGGGCGGAAGATCCATAGCACTCTGACGATTTGCGGCCATTCAATATTCCTCCAGTTGGAAGGCGACGCATTATAGGAAGACTGCACATTGGGTGAAATGCCAGTAGGCTTGATTCTCGTTCCCCTGCAACACCGCCGCCGCCGCCATCGAAGCCGCCGAAAAATCCGCCTTTGACCTCATCATCTCCGACATCGGCATGCCCGAAGTCACCGGCATCCAGATGCTCCAGCTCCTCCGCCGCGTTTCTGCCGCACCCGCCGTCGCCCTCAGCGGCTTCGGCATGGAATCCGACATCAGGAAAAGCCTCGACGCCGGCTTCGTTGCACACCTCACCAAGCCCATCGACCTCGACCGGCTCCTCTCCGTCATCGAAAGCGTCGCCGCCGGCGCTGACCTCCACTCCTGAAGCGCACCTCCGGCGGAAAGAATTCCTGCGCACCCCCCGCCTCGCCGCTTGAGCCATAAGTAACCCCGGGTACGATCCAATATATTCCTCCACTCCCGGGAGCTTCACATGGCGACAAGCATCAAGCGCCCAACGCGCGCAGCCGCTTCCATCAACCTGCTGCGAGAATTCTCCATCCCCCTCATCGCCGGAATCGTCTTCGCCCTCGTCTGGGCCAACGCTGCGCCCGCCTCCTACGCCGCCGTCGCCCACGGAAATCTCCGCGGCCTGAACCTCGAGTTCATCGTCAATGAACTCTTCATGGCCGTCTTCTTCGGCATCGCCGCGGTCGAAATCACCGACAGCCTCTCCCCCGGCGGAAGCATGCACCCCCTTTCCAAGGCCGTCACCCCCCTCCTCGCCACCGCAGGCGGCGTCCTCGGCCCCGCCGCCGTCTACCTCCTCCTCAACGCCCTCTGGGGACAACCCGAATTCGCCCACGGCTGGGGCATCGCCACCGCCACCGACATCGCCCTCGCCTGGCTCGTCGCACGTCTCGTCTTCCCAAAAGGCCACCCCGCCATCGCCTTCCTCCTCCTCCTCGCCATCGCCGACGACGCCATCGGACTTGCCATCATCGCCATCTTTTATCCCGATCCCGCCCACCCCGTTTCCCTGCCCCCCCTCGCGCTCATCGCCGCCGGAATGGCCATCGCCGCCGCGCTCCGCCGCTTCCGCATCCGCAGCTACTGGCCCTATCTCCTCGCCGCCGGCTCTCTCTCCTGGACCGGCCTCCTGTGGGCCCACCTCCACCCCGCGCTCGCACTCGTCTTCATCGTCCCCTTCATGCCCCACCGCCCGAACCCCCGCCACGAAACCGTCTTCGAACTCGACGAACGCGAACACTCCACCCTCAGCACCTTCGAACACGAATGGAAAGTCATCGTCGACTTCGGCCTCTTCTTCTTCGGCCTCGTCAACGCCGGCGTCCTCTTCTCCACCGTCGGCACCGTCACCTGGATCATCATCGCCGCGCTCTTCCTCGGAAAAACCGCCGGCATCTTCGGCCTCGGCCTCCTCTCCCAAGCCCTCGGCTTCGGCCTCCCCACCGGCATGAACCGCCGCGACCTCCTCCTCGTCGCCATGACCGCCGCCATCGGCCTCACCGTCGCCCTCTTCGTCGCCGGCGCCGCCTTCCCCGATGGCCCCACCCGCGCCGCCGCCAAAATGGGCGCCCTCGGCAGTATCCTCATCACCCCCCTCGTCCTCCTCACAAAAAGCCTGCTGCCAAAACAGCCCCACCCCGCCCAAAATCCCGCAAAAAGCTAAGCCAACCGCAACGCCCCCAAAAACACTTTCGTGTCTTTCGTGGCTAACTGATTCGGTGCTACCGCCCGAACCGATTCAAAATCGGCCCATACGCATCAATCCGCCGATCCCGCAGGAACGGCCAGTTCCGCCGCGTCTCTTCCTGCAGCTTCGGATCGATCTCCGCAATCAGGATCTCCTCCTGGTCGCGCGACGCCTTCTTGATCAGCTTCCCGAACGGATCCGCAATGAAGCTGCTCCCGAAAAACTCGATCCCGTGCTCCCCGCCGCCCGGAATCTTCTCCAGCCCCGTGCGGTTCGGCGATGCCACGTACACCCCGTTGGCAATCGCATGCGCCCGCTGGATCGTCTCCCACGCCGAGCACTGCGCCTCGCCGAAGTGCGCCTTCTCCTTCGGATGCCACCCGATCGCCGTCGGATAAAACAGCACCGAGCAATCCTGCATCGCCGTCAGCCGCGCCGCCTCCGGGTACCACTGATCCCAGCACACCAGCACCCCGATCCGCCCGTACTTCGTCTGCCACGTCTTGAACCCCAAATCCCCCGGCGTGAAGTAATACTTCTCGTAGTAAAGCGGATCATCCGGAATGTGCATCTTCCGGTAGATGCCGAGCATGTCCCCCGTCGCATCGATGATCGCCGCCGTGTTGTGATAAAGCCCCGCCGCGCGCCGCTCAAACAGCGACGCCACGATCGCGACGTTCAGATCCTTCGCCAGCTTCGTGAGCACCTCCGTGCTCGGCCCCGGGATCGCCTCCGCCAGGTCAAAAATCGCCGGATCTTCCAACTGGCAGAAATACTGCGACCGGAACAGCTCCTGCGTGCAGATGACATTCGCCCCCTGCTTCGCCGCCTCCTTGATCCGCGACACCACCTTCTCCAAGTTCGCCTGCGGATCAGCAGAACAAGTCATCTGAATGATGCCCACGTGAAATTTGTCAGACTGCGGCATTTCGAAAACTCTCCTGTCATTTCGAGACGCAAATTATAGAGACCTCCTCCCAAATATCGCCATGAACCACATTAATTTTTGCCCGCGTATCATTAGGGCATGAGCGAACCGCAGAACATCCCCATCCCGACCCCCAACGCCTTCCTCCATTTCGCCGCCGCCTCCGACACCGCCCGCGCCACCCCCTCCAAGCTCCAGAAAACCGCCGCCCTCGCCGCCTACCTCCGCACCCTTGGCAAAGAAGATGTCGGCACCGCCGCACGCTTCCTCGCCGCACAGCCCTTCGCACCCTCCTCCTCCAAATCCCTCGGCGTCGGCGGCGCGCTCGTCGTCGGCGCCGTCCACGAAATCGCCGCCATCGACCGCGCCACCCTCCACCGCGCCTTCCACGAGCACGGCGAAATCGGCGAAGCCCTCAGCGCCTACTGGCCCACACCCCCCGACAACACCCCCCCACTCACCCTCCCCGAAATACAGGCCGCCTTCATCGACCTCGCCGCCACCGGCATCCAAGACCAGAAGCGCAACATCGTCACCCGCCTCCTCCGCCGCTGCGCCAACCGCGAAGCCGTCTACCTCGTCAAAATCATCCTCGGCGACATGCGCACCGGCGTCTCCGAAGGCATCATCGAATCCGCGATCGCCGAAGCCTTCGACGCCAAGCTCGCCGCCGTCCGCGCCGCCCGCCTCCTCGTCGGCGACCTCGACGCCGTCGCCGAACTCGCCATCGAAAGCCGTCTCGACAAGGCCCAGTTCCGCCCCTTCGTACCCCTCGGCTACATGCTCGCCCAACCCATCATGACCGCCGCCGAAATCATCGACACCCTCGCGAACCGCCCCGCCATCGCCGAAGACAAATTCGACGGCATCCGCGCCCAGCTCCACGTCTCCACCCAGGACAACCTCCTCCGCGTCGAACTCTTCTCCCGCGGCTCCGGCGCCGTCACCGCCAGCTTCCCCGATATCATCACCCCCATCCACAAATGGGCCCAATCCACCGGCAAAACCCGCTTCGTCCTCGACGGCGAAATCATCCCCGCCCGCATCGCCCACGACTCAACCCTCACCGTCCTCCCCTTCTCCTCCCTCCAAAAACGCCTCGGCCGCAAAACCCTCACCCCCAAAACCCTCCGCGAAAACCCCGCCGCCTTCATCGCTTTCGACTGTCTCTGGCTTGATGGAAATCTGCTCCTCGACCGCCCCCTCAACGAACGCCGCGAAAAACTCACCGAACTCCTCGCCAAAGAAATCACCCCCCAAATCGAAAATCGAAATTCGAAAATCGAAAATCCTCTCCCCCTGGTAATGTCCACCGCCGCTCCCGTCACCGACGCTCCCGCCCTCGAATCCCTCTTCGCCGCCGCCCGCTCCCGCCGCAACGAAGGCCTCGTCATCAAACGCCTCGACTCCCCCTACACCCCCGGCCGCCGCGGCGACGCCTGGCTCAAACTCAAATCCCACCTCCCCACCCTCGACGTCGTCGTCGTCGCCGCCGAACGCGGCCACGGCAAACGCCGCGACGTCCTCTCCGACGTCACCTTCGCCGTCCGCGCCTCCACCGACGACCCCACCCTCCTCACCGTCGGCAAAGCCTACACCGGCCTCACCGACGCCGAAATCGCCGCCCTCACCGAACGCTTCGAACGCGAAACCATCGAAACCCGCGGCCGCACCCGCACCGTCCACCCCACCGTCGTCCTCGAAATCGCCTTCGACCAGATCACCAAATCCACCCGCCACTCCTCCGGCTACGCCATGCGCTTCCCCCGCATCGTCCGCATCCGCGACGACAAATCCCCCAACGACATCGACACCCTCGAACGCCTCCGCCAGATCTTCCTAAGCCCCGACAACCTCGCCCTCACCCACGAAGGCGAACGCCCCGAAGCCCCCCCTACCGACGCCGACCAAATGTCCCTCTTCTAAAGCGACCACCCGCAAACTGAGAACGCCCCCCAAGCACATAACCCAGTCCCCAGACCCCGTCACCCCCCGCTCACCCCGCCACCACCCGCGCCGCCACACTCTCCTCCGCCCCTGGCCGGCACAACTGAATCCCCACCTCGTGCATCGCATTCGGACACACCCGGCACCGCACGATCCGCCCCTCCATCACCTTGTTCTCCAGCGTCCCCGTCCCGTTCAAATACGCCCGAACATAACTGCTCACCGGCAGCGCCGTTTTGCATAGAATCCCCAGCCCCCCCTCCGAAATATTAAACGCCGTCGCCGCCACGCACTCCCCCTCCTCATACCCCGTCGCCGTCGAATGCAGCACGCACGCCTTCACCGGGCAATTGATCGGATACCGCGTGTGCTTCCGCCGCCCCAGCCGGTCCGCGTCACTCGTCACCGGCTCCGTGATCAACCCATCCTCCGACGCCTTCGTCAGCAACCCCACCCACGTCTTTACAATCTCATCGTCATACTTGTTCGGCGTCTCGCTCTGCAGGATCTGCACCGCTTCCGCGATCGTCTTCACCTTGTTCTTGAACGGCCGCATCGCCGTCATCGCGTCGAACGAATCCACCACCGCGCAAATCTTCGACATGATGTGCATGTCCCGCCCCGCAATCCGCCGCGGATACCCCGTCCCGTCCATCCGCTCGTGATGCTCCAGGCACACCCGCAGCACAATCTCGTCCGTCACCCCCTGCGACTTCAAATGCTCGTACCCCCGCTGCGGATGCCCCCGCAAATACCCCCACTCCTCATCCGAAAGCGCCCCCGCCTTGTTCAACACGTCCTCCGGCACGTACATCTTCCCCACGTCGTGCACCATCCCCGCGGTGCACGCCGCATTCAGCAGCTTCTCATCCTCGATCCCCATCGCACACGCCAGCGACGTCATCCACGTCCCCACGTTCACCATGTGCGTCGCCGTGTAAAAATCATGCTGCGCCGTCGCAAACAGGTGCGAAAACGCCTGCCCGTTCTGCATCACCAAAGTCGAAATTGACCGCGCCACCTTCTCCAGCCGCGGCAGATTCTTCGCCACCCCCTGCTCCGTCAGCACCTCGTCGATCAGCTCCAAACTCGTCTCATACACCAGCGCCGACTTCGCCGACAACGCCACGCTCGGATCCGCCGCCACCTTCGCCAGGTTCTCTTCCACCTGGTTCTGAAACTTCCCCTGGCAGCTCATCGGAATGTAAATGAATTTCACCCCCACGTTCTGCAGCCGCCCCCGATGCGCCTCCGTGAACCGCGCCATCTCCGACGAATACAGCGTAAACCGCTCCGCCGTCTTCGCCGCCGACCCCGCCCCCGTGTGCAGGTACACCGGTATCGCCGCCAACGCCTCGATCAGCACCCGGTCCAGCGGCACCGGCAAATACCCCGACCGCGCCGCCGATGGCCGCGTGGAACACATCCCGCCGCCTGCCACAGCGGAATTGCCTGTTGTCTCAGGAGGTGCTGCCTGGATTCTCGAAGCCGACATCCCGGGTTTCCCATGGGAATACATCGCGGTGACAAACAAACGATGTCCTTTTTTTCGGGCCTTTTCTTATGACTCTTTAAATCTGCTCCCTCCAACGAAATCCCCGCCCCATAAAAACAGGCGCACCACCCCTCCCTCTTCTATACTGCTTCAACCACGACTGGAGGCCCCATGTCCACGTCCCAGCTCCCCACACGCACCGAAAAAGACTCCCTCGGCGAACTCCAGGTCCCCGCCGACGCCTACTACGGCGTCCAAACCCAACGCGCCATCCTCAACTTCCCCATCTCCGGCACCCCCCTCCCGCGCCCCTTCATCCACGCCCACGTCATGCTCAAAAAAGCCGCCGCCCTCGTCAACACCGACCTCAACCTCCTCGACAAAAAACTCTCAGACGCCATCGTCCAAGCCGCCGACGAAGTCCTCGCGGATACCCCCTGGTCGCTGAACCAATTCCCCGTCGACGTCTACCAGACCGGCTCCGGCACCAGCACCAACATGAACGTCAACGAAGTCCTCGCCTCCCGCGCCAACGAACTCCTCGGCGGCAAACGCGGCGACAAATCCCCCGTCCACCCCAACGACCACGTCAACATGAGTCAATCCTCCAACGACACCATTCCCACCTCCATGAGAGTCATGGCCCACACGCTCATCAACGGACCGCTGTTTTCCGCGGCCGGGCTGCTGACGGATTCCTTGCATAAGAAGGCTCAGGAATTCTGGCACATCATCAAAACCGGTCGAACCCACCTGCAGGATGCCACGCCCATACGCCTGGGCCAGGAGTTCGCCGGGTACAACGGGCAGATCGGTGGCAATTTTTCCAACGACCTCATCGTCGCAAGCCTGATGCTCCGCTCCCTCCCCATTGGCGGCACCGCCGTCGGTACCGGCATCAACGCCCATTCAAAATTTGCTCCGCGAGTCTGCGAACTGCTCTCGGAATGGACGAACACCAAGCCGCCGTTCAAGGAATCGAAAAACCACTTCGCGGACCAAGCCACGCTGGATTCTGCCGTCGGCGCGCACGCCATTCTCAAATCCCTCGCCGTCTCCCTCATCAAAATCTCAAACGACATCCGCTGGATGGGCTCCGGTCCCCGCGCCGGCCTCGGCGAACTCGAACTCCCCGCCGTCCAGCCCGGCTCCTCCATCATGCCCGGCAAGGTCAACCCCGTCATCTGCGAGTCCGTCCTCATGGTCTGCCAGCGCGTCATCGGCAACGACGCCGCCATGACCGCCGCCGCCTCCGCCAGCAATTTCGAACTCGCCATGTCCATCCCCCTCGCCGCCCTCCTCCTCCACGAATCCATCACCCTCCTCGCCAACGCCTGCAAAAACCTCTCTGCCCAATGCATTGACGGCCTCAAAGCCACCAACCGCGGCCCCGAACTCGTCGAAAAAGGCCTCATGCTCGCCACCGCCCTCGCCCCCGTCCTCGGCTACGACCAAGCCGCCAATATCGCAAAGGAAGCCGCCAAAACCGGAAAAACCATCCGCGAAGTCGCCAGGGAAAAAACCAATCTCACCGATCAACAATTGCAAGACCTCCTCAACCCCGCGAAGATGACCGAACCCGGCACCCACGGCGGCCCCACGGGCGGATAGCCGCCCACCTCAAAAATCAACGCCCGTCGCCCGCAGGCGACGTGGGCACGAATCCAACCCGCAGGAGCCCTCGAATGCCCACCCCCGCCCGTTTCAATCATTCAATCATTCGTCCTTCGTCATTCGTCATTCGTCATTCTGCCCTCCTCCTTGCGGGAGCTCTCGCCATGGCCCAAACCACCGCCCCCACCCCGTCCCCCCTCCCCCCCATCGCCGCCCCCAGCGCCACCCTCCAGCGCCTCCCCCACGACTTCTCCTTCACCGAAGGCCCCGCCTCCGACGCCCAGGGCGACATCTTCTTCACCGACCAACCCAACGACGCCATCTGGAAATACGACACCACCGGCAACCTCTCCCTCTGGCTAAAACCCTCCGGCCGCTCCAACGGCCTCTGCTTCACCCCCGCCGGAAACCTCATCACCTGCGCCGACAACAAAAACGAACTCTGGTCCATCGCCCCCGACAAAACCGTCACCGTCCTCCTCAAAAACTACAACGGCAAACTCCTCAACGGCCCCAACGACATCTGGGTCAACCCCACCAATTCCACCATGTACATCACCGACCCCCTCTACAAACGCGACTACTGGTCCCGCGGCCCCATCGAACAACCCGGCGAATACGTCTACCTCATCTCCCCCGACGGCAAATCCATTACACCCGTCGCCACCGACCTCGAAAAACCCACCGGCATCGTCGGCACCCCCGACGGCAAAACCCTCTACGTCGCCGACATCAAAGCAAAAAAAACCTTCTCCTACTCCATCCAACCCGACGGCTCCCTCGCCAACAAAACCCTCTTCTGCAACATGGGCTCCGACGGCATGACCATCGACTCCGACGGCAACCTCTACCTCACCGGCAAAGGCGTCACCATCTTCGACAAAACCGGCAAACAAATCGGCCACATCGACATCAACGAAAAATGGACCGCCAACATCTGCTTCGGCGGCAAAAACAAATCCACCCTCTTCATCACCGCCTCCAAATCCGCCTACACCCTCCAAACCCAAGTCCACGGCGTCGGCAGCGAATAAAGTGGGGCCGACGCCCCCGTCGGCCAAGTCGATCGAGACGCAATGCCCAATACGATATCACCTCCGCCCAACCGCGAGGGACGGGCCCTATTGTGCTTGAGCCACATTTCCCCTCGCGAATTTCAACGAAACTCCCCGCCCTCAGCCGACCCTCCACTGTCTGGCTCAACGTCTCTCAGTGGAGTCCCCCAACATGCACACCGAAACCGCCCCCTCCTCCCTCGGCTTCACCCCCGATTGGTTCACCCTCGGCATCATCGACGACCCCACCGCCGCCTCCTACGCCGCCGCCCTCGCCCGCTCCGGCGAAAACAACCCCCAGCACTTCCGCTGGCGCGCCTTCAAATCCTTCCTCGACAAACATGACTCCCTGTCCGACCGCTTCCTCTCCGCCCTCTACCACCTCGGCGACTCCGACGAAGACCTCACCCTCGGCACCAACATGATGACCGAAGTCCTCAAACGCCGTGACTGCCCCGACAAACTCCTCCACGAAGCCACCACCTGCCCCCGCCGCCACATCGCCAAATTCGCCGCCAACCGCCTCGGCAAATGGTGACGCTCCTCGCTCAATCAAAACCCGCCAAGCCCATGGCTTCCACGCCATGGGGATTTTGGACGCTCCGCGCACATCTGCTTTGCAAACAAGAAGGCACCTTCCCTCCCGCCCATTTCCATGCCACAATCCCCGCATGACCTTCATCTCCCAACGCCCCCCTCTCGAAAAGCGCACCTTCACCTCCCCGGTGATCGAACAAGTCATCACCGACACGTGCGCCAAAATCGCCGACCCCGAACTCGCCTGGCTCTTCCAAAACTGCTTCCCCAACACCCTCGACACCACCATCAGCCACACCGAGGACAACGGCTCCGGCAAACCCGACACCTTCATCATCACCGGCGACATCGACGCCATGTGGCTCCGCGACTCCACCAACCAAGTCTGGCCCTACCTCCCCTTCGCCAAACACTGCCCAAAGCTCCGCGCCCTCCTCCGCGGCCTCATCCACCGCCAGGCCAAATGCGTCCTCCTCGACCCCTACGCCAACGCCTTCTACCGCGACCCCTCGCGCATCTCCCCCTGGAAATCCGACCACACCACAATGAAGCCCGGCGTCCACGAACGAAAATACGAACTCGACTCCCTCGCCGCCGTCCTCCGCCTCGCCGCCGGCTACTTTGAAGCGACACAAGACGCGACGCCGTTCGACGACGAATTCCTCCAATCCCTGCAGTTGATCCTCGACACCATCACCCACGAACAACTCGGCTCCAGCGAACAACCCTACCCCCTCCACTACTCCTTCCAGCGCACGAATCAAAACGCCATCGAAACCCTCACCCTCGAAGGCATGGGCAATCCCTTCAAACGCACAGGAATGTCCCGCTCCCCCTTCCGCCCCTCCGACGACGCCGCCATCTTCCAATACCTCATCCCCGCCAACGCCATGACCGCCATGAACCTGCTAAAAACCGCGACCCTCCTCAGCACCCTCTCCCGATCGAAAATCGAAAATCGAAAATCGAAATTAACCTCCCTCTCAACGCGATGCACGAAACTCGCCATGGAACTTGATAGCGCCATCCGAAAGCACGCCATCCTCGAACACCCCACCTACGGCAAGGTCTTCGCCTACGAAATCGACGGCTACGCCTCCCTCCACATGATGGACGACGCCAACCTCCCCAACCTCCTCTCCCTCCCCTACCTCGGCTTCTGCAGTGCAACCGATCCCATCTACCAGAACACGCGCCGCTTCTCCCTCTCCCCCGACAACCCCTACTTCGCCAAGGGCCCCGCCGTCCCCCACGGCGCCCTCAGCGGCCCCCACATCGGCCAATCCTGGGTCTGGCCCCTCGGCATCATCACCCAGGCCATCACCTCCACCGACGACGCCGAAATCACGGAATGCCTCCGCGTCCTCAAATCCACCCACGCCAACACCGGCTTCATCCACGAAGCCTTCCGCGCCGACAACCCCCAAAAATTCACCCGCCACTGGTTCGCCTGGGCCAACACCTTCTTCGGCGAACTCCTCCTCCACCTCGCCCAAACCCGCCCCCACCTCCTCTCTCCCTAATCCCCCATTCTTGATCCTTGATTCCCCATTCCCCATTCCCCATTCTTGATTCTTGATTCTTGATTCTTGATTCTTGATTCTTGATTCTTGATTCTTTCGTGATTCTCGATTCTTGACTCTCAATTCCCCCCCTCCTTCTCCGACTCTTCCATTGACACCAATCCCCAAACCGGATACGAATACCCACAAGACGTAAGGTGGCGTGGTATCCCTTACGAGACACTTCTCGCGGAGGCTTCAATGAAATCGACTCTCGCTCTGATGGCACTCTCTCTCGCCCTCCTCCCCCTCGCCGGTTGCGAAACTCTCACCGACACCCCCGCCGAAAACGGTAACCGCATCGTCCGCACCATCGACACCAACGGCAAACAAATCCCCGACGATGCCGAACGCATCCTCCTCCTCGACCGCCCAAGCTGGCTCTCCGACAAGCCCATCCCCTACCGTTAATCCCCACCCCTTCCCTCCGCAAACTTCAAAGCGATCCGCGCGAACCCCGCCCGGATCGCTTTTTTGTGGGGCCGACGCCCCCGTCGGCCATTCGCCCTCACCACCACCTCCACCTCCCGCTACAATTTGCCCCCCCCGCCAACCCTTGCGACGTCGCCCCCCATCCATTAACACATGGCATCCCCTTTCCCCTCAGGAGCCGCCCCATGCATCCGTGGAAACCCCTCCTTCTCCTCTCTCTCTGCCTCTCCACCACCGGCTGCTTCAACCTCCTCACCGCCCCCCCCAAATCCACCACCGACCTCTACCTCGAAGGACAGCTCGCCGCCGAACGCGGCAACTACGATGCCGCCATGGAATCCCTCTCCAAGGCCATCGAACAAAATCCCAAGATGTCCCTCGCCTACGAAGCCCGCGGCAGCCTCTACAAGGAAAAAGGCGACTACCACCGCGCCGCAGAAGATTTCCGCCAGGCCTCCCTCCTCGAACCCTTCGACTTCAACGCCCACTACCAGCTCGGCCTCATGTACCAGTTCCTCCAGAAGTTCGCCGACGCCATCACCGCCTACCAGAGAGCCGTCGAAATCCGACCACTCGACCCCGAAGCCAACATGAACCTCGCCATGACCTACACCGAAATGGGACAGCCCCTCCGCGGACTCCCCTACGCCCAGCGCGCCGTCCAGGGCTCCCTCCAATCCCCCGACTCCGCCACCTACTACGCCAACCTCGGCACCCTCTACGCACAGCTCGGCAAAGACGACGCGGCCATCGACACCCTCAAAAAATCCATCGAACTCAACGGCCGCCAGCCCGAGGTCTACCTCAACCTCGGCCAGGAATACATCAAAACCGGTAAGTACCAGCAAGCCAAGAACGTCCTCGAAACCGCCCGCGACCTCGCCCCCTCCGCCGCCATCTCCGAACGCCTCGGACTCGCCTATTACAAGCTCCGCGAACTCCCCAAGGCCCGCGAAGCCTTCTCCGACGCCATCCACCAGAACCCCCAGTACTTCCCCGCCCTCAACGGCCTCGGCGTCGTCGCCATGACCACTTCCCAGATGACCAGCCCCCCCGACCTCGACGCCGCCCGCGAAGCACTCGCCTACTGGGACCGCTCCCTCAAAATCAACCCCCAGCAACCCGCCATCCAGATGCTCGTCACCAAGTACACCGGCAAGCAGTAACCGTGGCACAGGCATCCTGCCTCTCTTTTTGCTGCGCCGAACATTCTTCCCCCGCCGCACGTACCAACACCAGGTCCACGCCTAAAATGGATCGGAGCCTTTATGACCGCATCCACCCTCGCCGACATCCCCCACCAACACCAACGCGCCGCCGCCCCACCCGCCCCCACCCTTTTCCGCACCTGGACCAGCTCCTTCCTCATCTACTTCTACCCCGGCAAAATCCGCAACCTCTGGACCCGCGCCTCCCTCCCCCAGTCCATCGCCATCGCCCTCCTCAACCTCTTCCTCGCCCCCCTCTGGCTCGCCCTCGTCGGCACCGCCGCCTACTGCTGGGATGCCCTCGCCCTCCGCGCCAACAACTATCTCCTCGCCGATTACGTCCCCCACCCCGCCCAGAAATTCCTCGAACTCTTCACCGCCGTCCCCCAAAGCGTCCACGCCTTCCTCCACGACCTCCCCTGGTTCGCCGACGTCTCCTTCGCCTTCACCCTCCTCCTCTGCACCCTCACCGGCCTCGGCATCCTCTTCTTCGTCCTACTCCCCTTCGCCGCACGCCCCGGCAAGAACCGCGCCTGCGTCCGACACGTCATCCGCGCTGTCCTCCTCTCCACCGGATGGGTCCACCTCTGGTTCCCGCTCCTCACCGCTCTCTTCCTCTACTTCATCGCCTACCGCTACGCCCCCGGCCTCGAAAACATCATCGGCCCCCTCACCCTCGCCATCCTCGCCCTCTCCCTCTGGACCCTCATCTCCCTCGTCATCGCCGTCCGCGCCGACTACCGCTCCCCCGCCGATCTCCCCCAGCCCCACGACCCCTGGTGCGAACTCTGCGGCTACAACCTCACCGGCATCAACCCCGAAACCCGCTGCCCCGAGTGCGGCAAATCCATCGCCGAATCCCTCTCCCCACACACCCGCCCCCCGACCCCCTGGGAATCCCGCCCCTCCCTCTTCAACCTCTCCGCCGTCCGCGGACAACTCTCTCAAATCATCCGCCAGCCCCGACAGCTCTTCTTCTCCATGCCCACTCTCACCGGCCAACGCCCCGCTCAACGCTGGCTCATCGCCTCCGTCTCCCTCGTCGGTCTCCTCGCCACCGCCATCCTTCCCGCCTACAACCTCCTCTGCAACCCCCCCGCCGACCGCATGGACTGGGCCTGGCCCCTCCTCGTCGGCTCACTCTTCGTCGGCTTCGTCTGGGCCATCCTCGCACTCATGATGGTCGGCATCGAAACCGCCGGCATCGCCACCTTCTCCCGCATCCGCGCCAAACGTGAACCCGACTTCGGCGGCCCCGGATCCCGCGAAGGTGTCTTCCTCGGCACCTCCGCAAAAGTCACCGCCTACTCCTCCATCCTTATGGTCCCCTGGGTCTTCCTCGGCGGCGCTCAACTCATCGCCTCCCAGTACTGGAACCTCCACCATTTCACCATGCACCTCCACGTCTCCTGGCGCGTCGAACAAATCCTCCTCGCCGCCTCCCTCTCCATCGCCCACATCGGCGGACTCCTCTGGTACGAAATCACCGTCTACCGCGGCATCCGCGGCATCCAATACGCCAACAAATAATAACTATCCCAAACCCACCCCCGAACCGCTAACATAGCCCCATGCCCAACCCCCTCGACTACCAGCGCATCACCGCTCCCCCCCAACCCATCACCGGCTCCGTATTAGCCACCGTCTTCGGAATCCTCTCCACCCCCGCCGCCTTCATCATCAACATGCTCCTCGCCTTCGGCGCCAGCCTCATTCCCGACGCCCTCCTCAAATCCTACACCTGGACCCTCGCCTGGCTCGTCTTCTTCCCACCACTCCTCGCCCTCTTCTTCTGCATCCAAACCAGCCGCCGACTCCAGAACAACATCACCGGCACCAACGCCCTCCTCCTCCCCATCGCCGCCTTTGCCGCCATGCTCGGCCTCATCACCAGCACCTGTATGCTCATGTTCGCCCTCTCCAGCTACTAAAAGGTACCCTCCCCACCCGCAGCTCATCCCACCACGCACGCATTCCCAAATCCACAAACCCCAGACCCCACTCCCCAGACCCGTCCCCGCTACCGTCCCACGAACTCCCCGTCTATACTCCACCCGCTGACTTTACCGCGGAGGACTCCCCCCACATGCAACCACTCGCCCGTCTTCGCTCCAACATGGAATCCGTCTTCTTCGGCCAGAAACAAGCCATCACCCACGTCCTCGTCGGCCTCGTCGCACGCGGACACGTCCTCATCGAAGATGTCCCCGGCGTCGGCAAAACCGTCCTCGCACGCTCCCTCGCACGCTCCGTCAACTGCGACTTCAACCGCATCCAGCTCACCCCCGACATGCTCCCCTCCGACATCGTCGGCGTCTCCGTCTATAACCAGGAAACCAAGGCCTTCGACTTCAAGCCCGGCCCCATCTTCGCCAACATCCTCCTCGCCGACGAAATCAACCGCACCACCCCGCGCACCCAGTCCTCCCTCCTCGAAGCCATGAACGACTACTCCGTCACCGTCGACGGCGTCACCCGACCCCTCCCCGCCCCCTTCATGGTCGTCGCCACCCAGAACCCCTTCGAATTCGAAGGCACCTACCTCCTCCCCGAAAACCAGCTCGACCGCTTCCTCCTCCGCGTCACCCTCGGCTACCCCGAACGCGAGCGCGAAAAGGAAATCCTCCGCCAGCAGCCCTCCCGCTTCAAACTCGACCAGCTCGACCCCGTCCTCTCCACCAACGACGTCACCGCCCTCCAGGGACAGGCCGCACAGGTCAAAATCGACGCCGCACTCATGGACTACATGCTCGACATCGTCGAAGCCACCCGCACCCACGAACAACTCCACATCGGCATCTCCCCCCGCGGCTCCCTCGCCCTCATGCAATCCGCCCAGGCCGTCGCCCTCATCGAAGGCCGCGACTACCTCACCCCCGACGACATCAAATCCATGGTCATCCCCGTCTGCGCCCACCGCATCATCACCAAAAACCACATGGCCAACGGCGACCTCCTCACCGCCACCCGCGTCCTCGAACAAATCCTCCAAAACATCCCGAGCCCCGTATGAACCCACACAAAGGTACGCAACGGGTGCCATGCTTCTGGCCCAATCTCGGGGCCAGAAGCATGCCTCATGGACCCGCAAAAACACGTTGCACACTCGCCCTCAAATCGAAAATCGAAAATCGAAAATCGAAAATCTCCTTCAATCACCTGTAACCCGGAACCCTTGTGTTCAAACGCCACTCCATCACCCTCCCCGGCCTCACCTACCTCGGCGTCACCGCCTTCGTCATGATCGCCGCACTCAACTCCGGCACCAACCTCCTCTACATCACCTTCGGCATCATGACCGGCGCCTTCGTCGCCTCCGCCTTCCTCTCCGCACTCAGCCTCCGCAACGTCGACGCCCGCCGCGTCATGACCGACCACGTCGTCGCCGGCGAGCCCGCCATCATCCAGTACCACCTCTCCAACAAAAAACGCTTCCTTCCCTGCTTCGCCCTCCGCGTCATCGAACACGTCCCGCGCGGCGCCGAGCCCGCCCTCGCCGAAATCCCCCAGGGCTACACCCTCCACATCGCACCCGGAAAATCCGCCACCATCATGGCTCGCCTCGTCGCCGATCGCCGCGGCCTCGTCCACCTCTCCGATATCCGCCTCTCCTGCTCCTTCCCCTTCGGCTTCGTCAAACGCACCCTCCTCCTCCACCACCCCGAAGAACTCGTCGTCTACCCCCGCATCGGCGCCCTTAACCGCCACCTCGCCCTCCAGTGCCGCGACTCCGCCGAGTCCGGCACCATGACCTCCTCCGTCCGCCGCGGAAACGACGAATTCTACGGCCTCCGCGAATACCGCGCCGGCGACAACATCCGCTCCATCCACTGGCGCTCCACCGCCCGCACCGGACAGCTCACCATCCGCGAAATGGCCGCAAACGCACCCCCGCAACTCATCGTCCTCCTCGACCTCCGCCACTGGCGCGAAGACCCCGCCGCCCTCACCACCCCCGATGACCCCGGCCTCGATCGCAGCGCCGGTGAAGTTGCAGGCGCCGCCGGTGGCAAAATCGAACGCGCCATCGAACTCGCCGCCTCCGTCCTCTGCTACGCCTTCCTCGAAAATTTCGCCACCGCCCTCGCCATCGCCGGCGCCCACGAACAGCACCCCCCCATCCCCCACATGGGCCGCGAAGCCCGCGCCAAGCTCCTCCACCAGCTCGCCGTCCTCCGCCCCGAATCCCTCGACGACAACTCCGCCTTCCCCCTCCCCAACCGCATCGTCTCCCGCGCCGAATGGGTCGTCATCTCCCTCCGCGGCCAGAAGCCCGCCCACGACCTCCTCCCCCCCAGCGCCCGCTTCACCCACCTCTCCCTCGACTCCCCCGACGCCCCCAACGGGGTGCACTTCCCCTCCGCCCCCGAAACCCTCCGCCTCCGCCGCGACGCCCCCCCCGCCGGCGCCCCGCCGGGGCCCCCCCCCCCCCCCCCCGCCGCCCCACCCCCCG
>JBQCGD010000080.1:0-18989 GCA_051955985.1 Phycisphaerae bacterium
CCACTTGGACACGCATAAACCCATTGCACCCCCTCCCAACCCCAAATCGAAAATAGAAAATCGAAAATCCCTCCCCCTCTCCTCATTTGTCCTTCGTCCTTCGTCATTCGTCATTCCCCCTCCTTCCCCATCCGCTCCCCATGCGCATCCCTCACCTCCATCCCAAACAACAACACGCTATGCTCCCGCCCCTCCCCCGCCGTTTCCCACGGCCAGTGATGCAACTCAATCTCCTCCTCCCCCTCCCGCAACGCCAGCGCACACGACACCACCACCCCTTCCCGTTTCACCTCGTGCGTCGCAATCCCCGTCTCCACCACCGTCCGCCCCTGGTGCACTACCCGCAACGCCGCCAGCGGATGAAACGCCGTGCACACGATCCGCAAATGATGTATCCCCGGACGCGTCACCTTCACCTTCACCCTGCTCACCGGCCCCACCATCCACCGGCACCGCGGCAAACCCTGCTCCGGATACGGCCCCTCCCACGGCTCAAACCCCGACGCCGCACCCCAACGCCCCGCCGTCAGCCCCAGCGTCACCGGCGCCAGCAGCTCCCGCGCCACCGGCACAAACCGAATCTTTGCCCCAACCCCGATCCGCTTCAGAATCCCCCCACGCTCCAGCGCCACATGCAACTCGTGATACGCCTTCTCCACCGACCACTCGTTCTCCGCATACAACCGCCCCCATACCCCCATCTCCTCCCGCAGCCGCGCATCGTCGTACATCGAAAAAATCGTCGCCGCCAGAGACTCCGCCGACACGCCCCCCGCCAGCCGGCCATTCACCCCATCCACCACCGCCTCCGGCACGCCCCCCACCGCAAACCCCACGCTCGCCGTCCCGCACGCCGCCGCCTCCGCAAACACCTGCCCGAACGCCTCCTCCACGCTCGGCCCCACAAACAAATCCGCCGCCCCATACGCCAACGCCAGCTTCGAACTCTCCTTCAAATATCCCAGCCCCCGCACCCCCGGTATCATCTCCTCCAGCTCCCTGCTCGCATTCCCCACGCACGCCACCACCACGTTCGGCAACTCCAGCAGCTTCAATGCCTCCGCCAGCAAACGCACCCCCTTCCGCGGATCCGTCACCGTCGAGCCCGACGACAAAATCAAAAACCCCTCCTCCGGCAACCCCAGCATCCGCCTGCAAAACCGCTTGTCCATCGGCCGAAACACATCCAGCTCGATCCCGAACACAATCTTCTCCACGCCCGACACGCACCCCTGTGCCTCCAGCCCCCGCCGCGCTATCCCCGCCGTCCACGCACTGTTCGCCAAGAGCAGCGGCGCACGCTCCCCCCGGTACGCCGCATACTTCTCCTCCCACGCCGCCCGGATCTTCTCCCCCGCCAGCACCGGATATTCCCCCGCCGTCGGACAACGCTCATCACACCCCGTCACATACTTCTCACATCCCCCCGTATAAGCACACCGCCCCGTCACATGCCACAAGTCATGCAGCACCACCCCCGTCGGCCACTTTTCCGCCACCATCCCCACCAGCCCCGCGGAAAGCCCCGCCCCATGCGTGTTCCCCACCAGCACCACGTCCGGGCTCACCCGCCCCACCGCCTCCACCACCTCCTCCGCCCCCGCCGTCACCTCCGAATGCACCCGCTCCGCCGCCGCAAAACTGATCACCTCGTGCCCCCCCGCCATCAGCGCATCCACGATCCGCCGCTGCCCGATCCCCGCCCCGTACTGAAATCCCAAATCGCTCACCGACGCAAACCGAATCCGCCCCTTCGTCAACGCCCGCCCGAGCGGCCGCACCTCCAACCCGTGCTTTGCCGCAAACTCGTCCCGCACCCGCGTCAGCTCCGGCAAAAACTTCTCCACCGCCGACGTCTTCTGCTCCTCATGATGCCGAAACCAGCACACCGACCGCCCCACCACGTGCAGCTTCGCCTTCGCCGCCGCAAACCGCAGCCACAACTCATAGTCCATCGAATAATGCAGCCCCACCTCCACATGCCCCCCCGCACGCTCCCACAACTCCCGCGTGAACATCACCTCCGGCTGCATGAAAAACTGCCCCGCCATCCACCGCCCTTCCAGGTCCAGCAACTCCTCCGCCGGCAACTCCCCATCCCCGCACGAAGTCATGTGCTTCTCCAGCAATCTCCCATTCCGATACTGCTCACAAATCCCCGCCACCATATCCGCCCCCGAACTCCAGAACGCCAGCGCCATCCCATGCAGCGCTCCCGGCGCCAACATGTCATCCGCATTAACCCATGTAAATATCTCACCAGTTGCCTTCGCAAACCCCTTGTTGATCGCATCACTCTGCCCCCGATCCTTCTCGCTCACCGAATACGCCAGGAGGTGCCGGTACTTCTCAATCACCTCCCGCGTATTGTCCGTCGACCCCCCATCAATGACGATATGTTCCACATTCGGGTAATTCTGATTCTTGACCGACAGAATCGTCTCTTCCAGGAATCGCCCATAATTATACGCAGGTGTGACAATCGAAATCCTCGGCCACGGCTTCCCGTCCGGCAAACTCCTCGGAAACGTGCGCATTTCCCCACCAAAGGGCCACCCGCGCCCCTCCGCCAGCGCCCTTTTTCGTTCCCTGAACGTACCCAAAGCAGCCAAAAACGTGCCAATTTCAGCCTTTTCCGTGCCGCCAACCCCGCGCCCATGGACCAAATCCCGCCGCAACCCTGCAAAAACCTCCCCCGGCAACCCCCACGCCCCCCCCGCCCCCCCACCGGCACCCCTCCCTGATGCCACCAGGAGCGCCGCCCCACCAAATTGACCAAACCCCTTGTAAAATCCGGACTTAACCCATTCCTCGACCGCCCGCTTTACCCCCTCGTCCTGCGCATACCCCCCGCACAGCATCGGCGTCCCCGCCGCCACCATTTCGCTCAAATGATGTAAGTCCCTCCAAACACTGGAGTAACCGCCATCACCATGCAGAAAAACCATCGTCGGCCTGATCGGCACCAACCGCCGAAATTCCGCCAAGCCCCCGCCAAACAAAAGCGCCCGCTCCGCAACCCCCTGCTGCTCCAACACTTGCATCAACCCGGGAATCCCTTCCGCATCCCCCGTCACCCCATAAAACTGCGGCTCCACCCCCCGCCGCTTCACCCCCTCCGCCCCCTCCGCCCCCTTCGCCCCCCGCAACCCCACCACCGCCCCTCGCCCAATCTTTGCCCCTATCTCCAGCATTACCAAGCCATTATGAAAAGCCATCTCGTACAGCTTTTCCACCGCCCCCCGCTCCATTTCCCCCGAAATCCCCCGCGTATCTTCATAAATCCAGCCATGCTCATCGTTTACATACTCCGAGCCTTCCCCCCAGCTCGCCCGGAACTCTCCCCCCGCCTCCATCGGCCAAGCCATCGTCGGCGGATCTATGCGCAATTCAGACATCAGCAGTCCAAAAAAGAGAGCAAAACTCGCCCCGAACACGCCCCCTCCGCTTGCCTTATTTCTCCCAGGCACAACGACTTACAAGCCTCAGCTTCATCAGCAGCCGCCGCGACCGCGCCCCCGCCAGCTCCGTCACCCGCGCTTCCAATTCTTTCCGTTTCTTAATCAGCTCCCGCGCCTGCGCCTCATACGCCGCTTTCTCCTTAGCCGCTTTCGCCCCAAGCACTTGCAGCGATTGCTCCAGTTCCGCCACCCGCCCCTGCAACCCCCCCAACAGCGGCTCCAGCTCCCCCAGCCGCGCCACCTGCGCCCGCTGCGCCGCTTCATATTGCACCACCTCACTTTGCGCGTTCCGCGCAATCGCCTCCGCCCGCGCCAACTGCTCCCCCGCACGCGCCAATTCCAGCCGCAGTCCCGTGATTTCCTGCGCCGCCGCCGCCAGCTTCGCCCACCGCTCCTCCTCCCGCGCCGTCCCCTTTTCAACTGCGGTGACAAGGTCCCGCTGCATTTCCATAAGCCGCACTTCCGTCGAGACTTGCGTGTGGCGAAGCTGGTCCCGCTGGGCACGCATCGCCCCCTCCGCCTCGGCCGCCGCTGCCATCTGCGCCCGCGTCGCCGCAAGCTCCCGCTCCAGCAGCGTCCGCAATTGCCGCACTTCAGCGGCAAGATCGAGCCCGGTGTCCGTTGGGTCCTGATTCATAAAGCCTTCCACGAGGAAGTATTACATTCGCGAAGCAGCAGTTCGACCACACGTCGGCTCGCGCTCCCCTCGATCACCGCGTCCACCGCCGCGATGACCCGCGCGGTGGGGACCAGCTTCACACAAAACGATTCGGACCGCCCGCACAACCACCCGCATGGCGAGCAGGGCATCTCGACCGCCACCGCCAGCGAAGGTGTCACCATGGGCGTGAATCGCGCCCAATGCCCGCCGCCGAAAAGACTTATCACCGGCTTTCCAAGCGCGGCCGCCACATGCATAGGTCCGGAATCCTTACCTATATAAGCATGGGCACTGGATGTCAAACCGAGGAGCAGCGATGCCCCCTCCGCCGTCGTGATGTCCCCCGTCACAATCGCGATTCGCTCCTTCAGCCCCGACAACCGCCGAATCCGCTCCAATGATTCCCGCTCCGCCTCCGAGCCCGTCAACAGCAACGCCTTTCCCCGCCTCACGATATGACGCGACACCTCCACCCACTGATCGTACCCCCAATCCTTCACTTCCCCGTAATAATCTCCCGCGTTCCCCATCAATCCCAGCCAATAACCCCCTCCCAATTCCCATCCGGGCCACTCCTTTTCGAGAGTCTCGCGGGCCTGCTGAATGTCCTCCGCCTTCGCCTGCAGCACTGGATCGCGTCTCGCAACTCGTTTTTCCAGAACGGCTTCCGTCAATACCCGGACCTTTTCGCCCTCGTGCGCGAACTCCTCCACCTCCACCACCCGTTCGTCGCCCCCCACCGTTATTTGCCGGGTGCCGGTGAGGTATTTGAAGCCGTTCAGGCGGATTCGCTTGCCGCCCGCCTGGGCGACGAGGGCCGCCACCTGCTCTTCGAAAAGCGTCCACTGGTACGACGGCATGAGGAGCAACGTGTCGGAAGTGATGTTTTCGCGAAGCGAAGCAAGGAGGTCGGGGGCGATTTCGGATTCACCGATGCGCATTTTTTCGTACGGGTCGGGGCGGAGAAGTACGATCTTCGACGATGCGGGGAGGGCTCTGCGCAGAAAATGTTCGGCGTGGGGGCGGCAAATGACGGCGAGGTCGTGGCCCGCTTCGGCAAGCGCGGCGAAGAGCGGGAGGCGCAGGATGACGTCGCCGATGCCGTCGGGGTTGGAGATGAGGATGTGCATGGGGTCTCGGTGTGGTCCGGGGGAAAGGCGCTGCGGTCAGGGGAACTACGGAGGTATTCTCGCTTTTCTCCCGGAGGTTGCAAATATCACCCCATCGTCAACTTACGGTATTTGATGCGGTGGGGCTTGTCGGCCTCGGTGCCGAGGCGCTTGTGTTTGTCCTCTTCGTAAGCCTGGAAGTTGCCTTCAAAGTAGACGACCTGGGAGTCGCCTTCGAAGGCGATGATGTGAGTGGCGAGGCGGTCGAGGAAGTAGCGGTCGTGCGAAATAATCACCGCGCAGCCGGCGAAGTTCTGGAGGGCTTCTTCGAGGGCGCGGATGGTGTTGACGTCGAGGTCGTTGGTGGGTTCGTCGAGCAGGATGACGTTGGCGCCGGACTTGAGCATGCGGGCGAGGTGGACGCGGTTGCGTTCGCCGCCGGAGAGGACGTCGAGTTTTTTCTGCTGGTCCTGGCCGACAAAGCCGAAGCGGGCGGCGTAGGCGCGGGTGTTCATGGTCATGGAGCCGACCTTGGTTTGTTCGAGGCCGTCGGAGATGGCTTCCCAGACGTTGGCGTCATTGTTGAGTTTTTCGCGGGACTGTTCGACGTAGGCGAGTTGGACGTTGGGGGCGACGTCGATGGTGCCCTTGTCTGGCTTTTCGGCGCCGGTGATCATGCGGAACAGCGTGGTTTTGCCGGCGCCGTTCGGGCCGATGACGCCAACGATGCCGCCGGGGGGGAGGGAGAAGGAGAAGTTATCGAAGAGGAGTTTGTCGCCGTAGGATTTGGAGATGGCCTTGGCTTCGATGACCTTCTGGCCGAGGCGCGGGCCGGGCGGGATGTAGATTTCGATTTCGGCAGCTTTTTTCTCGGCATTTTCGCTCACCATCTGTTCGTAGGCGGCGATGCGGGCCTTCGACTTGGCGCGGCGTGCCGAGGGGTTGGAGCGGATCCACTCGAGTTCGCGGGCGAGGGCGCGCTGGCGCTGCGTTTCCTGTTTTTCTTCGACCTTGAGGCGTTCGCCTTTTTGTTCGAGCCAGGCGGAGTAGTTGCCCTTCCACGGAATGCCGGCGCCGCGGTCGAGTTCGAGGATCCAGCCGGCGACGTTGTCGAGGAAGTAGCGGTCGTGCGTGACGGCGATGACCGTGCCCTCGTAGCGCTTGAGGTGCTGCTCGAGCCATTGGATCGATTCGGCATCCAGGTGGTTCGTCGGTTCATCCAGGATCAGGATGTCCGGCTTTTTGAGCAGGAGCCGGCAGAGGGCGACGCGGCGTTTTTCGCCGCCGGAGAGGTGCGCGGTTTTCTGATCAGCGGGCGGGCAGCGGAGGGCGTCCATGGCCATTTCGAGCTGCTGGTCGAGCTCCCAGGCGTTGATGGCATCCAGCTTTTCCTGGAGTTCGCCCTGCTTTTCGAGGAGCTTGTTCATCTCGTCATCCTCCATCGGCTCAGCGAACTTGTTGGAGAGTTCTTCGAACTGCTTCAGGAGGTCGACGGTTTCCTGGACCCCTTCCTGGACGATTTCCTTGACCGTTTTGTCGGGGTCGAGGTTGGGTTCCTGGGAGAGGAAACCGGTGGTGTAGCCGGGCTGGAGGGAGATCTGGCCGTCGAAGTCTTTATCGACGCCGGCGAGGATTTTGAGGAGCGTGGATTTGCCGGCGCCGTTGATGCCGAGGACGCCGATCTTGGCGCCGTAGAAGTAGGAGAGGTAGATGTCCTTGAGGAGGACCTTTTTGTCGATTTTTTTGGAGACGCCGATCATGGAGTAGATGATTTTGTTGGGTTCGGATTGGGTGGTGGCCATGAGGATGGGCTCCGGTTGGGGTGGGGGATGGAAATTCGAGCCCGGTGTTATACCAGAATGGGGGGCGGGTTGGAGGCTTGTGGGCGGGTGCCCGGGCTTGGAGGAAGATTTTTCGCCATCCTTGATTGAGCCGCCCAACGATTTGGCCTGATCGAACGTGAGCCAGCAGGAAGCACCATCCTGTGGTGGTACTATGTGAGCCAGGTGGCTCCGCATGGCGTATCCGGTGATGCCAGTGGTGAACGCGCCGAAGAATAAGGGACCACCCGCTTATCGAGGCAACATGAAGCCCACGGCCAAATTCACGATCCGAGTTGCAGTGATGGCGTATTTCTCGGTACTGGCGCTATCGACCGCGCTCACGTTTTGGTATGCGTTTCTTTGGACGACGGGGAAAACGACACTCTACTTGAGCCGTGTTGGCATGGGCGTCTACGCCCATGCTGATAACGAAGTACCTACCCGTATAGTCCGCACTACCGATCTGGGGTTCAGCTACTATCTGAGAACGCCCAGATTTTTGATCCATACGGGGAATGTCAACGTGCTGATTCCTCTGTGGTGTGTTTGGCTTCTTTCGCTTCCCCCGGGAGCGCTCGCGTGGCGACTCACCCGCACCCGACAGGGGCGCAAAGGCTTCCCCATGGAGACGGCCACGACTACGATTTAGCGTGATCCTTCCCTGCATTTCGGCGATGTTGGTGAAGGGGAGTTCGAAGGTGTCGGTGGGTTCGCGGGTGTCGTTGGGGAGGTGCCAGAACCATTTGCCGAGGAAGGTGCGGCGGGAGGATTGGATGTTGAGGAGGGTGCTGGCGCGGAGGAGGCTGGGGCGGGGATGCCCCTCTTGATCGCGAATGGGAGCCCTCGCGTTTCCATACCGATGCTTCCACGCAGAATTTCCTTGCCGCTGCCTAGAACCCGACTATAATCCTAACATACTTCGGGAGGGGAATCCGTGCGCACGACCCGCCTTGGTACCACGACGGTCACAGAGCGATCTTCACCTTTGCCCCCGTCCGGCACTCCCGCGGCCAAACCATCAATCAATCCAGAGGCGCATCCCGCTGCGCCGGTCGGGCCTCGACTCCCTCCAAAAGCGCAGCCGGCTGCGCTACGCACAAAAAACCCGCCCCTCCCGCCGCGCGCCGCTCCCCCTCCGAACTTGATCATCTTCGGCTGGCGCTATCAAAAACGCGGTTTTCAAAACCCCGAACTTGATCATCTTCGACTGGCGCTATCAAAAACAGGGGACCCCCACCCCACCCCCCAAGCCTTCAACCCAAGAGGGACCATGTTGTCGCAAATCGTTGGGAAATTAACGCGAATCGGTTCATGGGCGGTGGTGCGTCGAGGCTTTAGGATTGGGGAAAGTCGATGTGGAGCAGGAAAAGTCTACTCCGACTTTTTTTTCTTCGAAGATGCGGGCGGGATGCCTGCGTTATGAAAGCGGGCTGCGCCCGCGTGAGGCGAGTGGTTATGCAGTTCCGGCCGATGGCGGTGATTGTGGTTGCGGGTGTGCTTGGGATGGGGACTGTGGCGTTTGGCGAGACGCAGGGGGTGATGGAGAAGGTGGGGCCGGGGGTTTGGGGGGTGCGGTTTGGGGAGGTGGAGAGTGGGGTGCCGAGCGCGTACCGGGCGGCGGGGCCGGCGATAGAGGGTTTGAAGGGAATGGGGGATGGGGAGTCGCCGTTCGCGGTGGAGGCGTTCTCGTTCAAGAGTGGGGCGCGGGGGTGTTCGGTTTCTTTGCCGCGGAAGGCGGGCGAGCATTTTTATGGGTTGGGGTTGAATACGAAATTGTTTGAGATGACGAACAAGCGGGCGTTCATTGTGCCGAGCGATCATCCGGAGCAGCCGACGAATGAGTCGCATGCGCCGGTGCCGTTTTATGTTTCCACGGCCGGGTACGGGGTGTATGTGGATACGGCGCGGTTTGCGAGTTTTTACATGGGGGATGTGGATGCGGTGGGCGGCGGAGTAAGTGCAGCGGCGCCGACTACAACTCAACCCGGGATGAGCGTTGAGGAGTTGTACAACAATCGGTATGCGGCGAAGGGGCGGGTGCTGGTGGATGTGCCGGGGGCGAAGGGGGTGGATGTGTATTTGTTTGCGGGGCCTTCGATGATGGAGGCGGTGCGGCGGTACAACTTGTTTTCGGGTGGGGGTGCGGTGCCGCCGATGTGGGGGTTGGGGATTACGTATCGCGGGCAATCGAAGCTGACGGGGGAGGAGTCGGTGGCGCTGGCGAAGTCGTTTCGGGAGGAGGGAATTCCGTGCGACCAGTGGGGATTGGAGCCGGGGTGGCAGACGGTGACGTATTCGTCGTCGTTTGTCTGGAATAAGGAGCGGTTTCCGGATCCGGCGGGATTTGTGAGACAGTTGCATGCGATGGGGTATCGCGTGAATGCGTGGGAGCATGCGTTTGTCCATCCGGTGTCGCCGATTCATGACGCGATCAAGAAGTGGTCGGGGGATTACCGGGTGTGGAACGGGTTGGTGCCGGACTTTGCGACGGCGGAGGGGAAGCGGATTTTTGTGGAGCAGCAGGAGAAGGTGTTGTTTGGGATTGGGATGGATGGGGTGAAGCTGGATGAGTGCGACTATCAGCCGTTCCGGTCGGAGGGGGTGTGGAGCTGGCCGGAGGCGGCGGCGTTTCCGTCGGGGTTGGATGGGGAGCAGATGCATTCGTTGTATGGGGAGTTGTACCAGGAGGCGATGCTGGGGCCGTTGGAGAAGCGGAATGTGCGGGCGTGGGGGTTGGTGCGGGAGTCGGGGGCGTTGGCGGCGTCGTTGCCGTATGGGGTGTACAGCGACAGTTACGATCACGATTGCTATATCCGGGGGCTGGCGAAGAGCGGGTTTTCGGGCGTGTTGTGGGTGCCGGAGGTGCGGAATGCGGCGTCGGTGGAGGATTTGTACCGGCGGGTGGAGACGGTGATTTTTTCGCCGTATGCGCTCATTAATTGCTGGTACATGAAGATGCCGCCGTGGGTGCAGATTGATCGGGCGAAGAACAATGCGGGGGAGGTGATGGCGGAGCGTGGGGAGGCGACGGCGGTGGTGAAGAAGTTGTTTGAGCTGCGGATGGAGTTGGTGCCGTACTTGTATGCGGCGTTTAACCGGTATCACGTGGATGGGACGCCGCCGGTGCGGGCGGTGGTAATGGATTATCCGGCGGATGCGAATGCGTGGAATTTGGATGATGAGTTCATGTGTGGGGATTCGCTGCTGGTGGCGCCGCTGGTGAAGGGGGAGATGAAGCGGAGCGTATACTTGCCGAAGGGGGAGTGGTTTGATTTTTGGACGGGGAAGCGGGTGGAGGGGGGACGGCGGGTGGATGTGGAATGTGCGGTGGATCGGGTGCCGGTGTTTGTGAAGGGCGGGACGCTTTTGCCACTGGCGGATCCGGTGCAGCATGTGGAGCGCGGGACGGTGTTTCAGATTCATGTGCATCGGTTCGGGGCGAAGCCGGGGGAGGCGGTGTTGTATGAGGATGACGGGGAGACGAATGACTATCTGCGTGGGGAGCAGAATGAGGTGAGGTTGTCGTGGGATGGGAAGGAGGGGCGTGTGGAGAGAAGCGGGGGTTATCACGGGGCGGCGCGGTATCGGATTGTGGACTGGCCGGACGGGGGCGGGGAAGGGGCGGCGGAAAGTGCAAAGTAAATGGCGGGAGGTGGGCTTGTCGGCGTGGCGTCGCGCGGTTTAACTGCGGGGGTGAATCGACAGGCCTGAGGAGAGCGACATGCGTTTGATCGTGTGGGGAATTGTTGCGGCGTTGGTGATGATGGTGGCGGGTGTGCGGGGCGAGGAGCCGGCGACGCAGCTCGCGAAGATCAAGATTGTGCTGGCGGGGGATTCGACGATGGCGAAGGGGTCGGGGTGGGGGCCGGGGTTTGAGAAGTGCCTGGGGCCGGGGGTGGAATGCATCAACATGGCGCGCGGGGGGCGGAGTTCGAAGAGTTTCATCAAGGAGGGGTTGTGGAAGAAATGCCTGGCGTTGAAGCCGGACTATGTGTTGATTCAGTTTGGGCATAACGATCAGCCGGGGCATGGGCCGGAGCGGGAGACGGATCCGAACACGACATATCGGCAGTACATGACGCAGTACGTGGACGAGGCGCGGGCGGCGGGGATCAAGCCGGTGTTGATCACGTCGTTGAGCCGGCGGCAGTGGGGAGCGGACGGGAAGATTCATTCGACGCTGGTGCCGTACGTGGAAGTGGTGAAGGAGATTGCGGCGGAGAAGCATGTGCCACTGCTGGATCTGCATGAGAAGTCGATTGAGCTGTACGAGAAGCTGGGGAGGGAGAAGATCGAAGAACTTTCGCCGATGAAGCCGGCGGCGAAGGGGGAGCAGGTGAAGACGGGAGAGACAGAGGCGACGCAGAAGATGGTGTACGACGGGACGCATTTGAATGCGAAAGGGAGTGCGGTGATCGGGCGGATGGTGGCGGAGATGGTCAAGGAACAGGTGCCTGGGTTGGCGCCGTATATCAAGTGAGGTGAGGCGTGAAAAGTGGGATTGTGGCCGGGTTGTTGGCGGTGGTGATTGCGGGGATGTCGACGGTTCGCGCGGAGGAGGCGGCGACATTGCCGGCGCCGATTCCCGTGGCGTTGTGGGCGCATGGGGTGCCGAATGCGGCGGCGAATCCGGGGGCGGAGCGGGATGACGGGGAGCGGGTCTGGAACGTGAGCGTGCCGGGGATGCTGGTGTATTTGCCGGAGCAGAAAGGGTCGGAGAAGCACATGGCGATTGTGTTTTGTCCGGGGGGCGGCTACACGCATTTGACGCGGCTGGAGGGGGCGGACGGGTTTGCGAGGACGTTTTTGCCGAAGGGGGTGGCGGTGGTCTCGTTGAAGTATCGGTTGAAGCCGGCGTCGACGGATGTGGAGCGGGATGCGCGCGACGATGCGATGCAGGCGATTCGAATTGTGCGGGCGCATGCGGAGGAGTGGCACATCGATCCGCAGCGGATCGGGCTGGCGGGGGCATCGGCGGGAGCGAACGCAACGCTGAAGGTGGCGTCGGAGTCTGATCGTGGAAATGCGGCGGCGAGCGATCCAGTGGATCGGGAGAGCGGGCGGCCGGATTTTGTGTGCATGCTGAGTCCCTGGCCGGACAAACATGCACTGTCGGATTATCCGATCGGGAAGGGTGCGCCGCCGGCGTTTATTGCGTCGGCGCGGGATGACCGGACGGCGCCGACGACGTTCGCGGAGGGGATCGCGGCGGCGTATGAGAAGGCGGGGGTTCCGCACCGGTTCTGGCAGATCGATACCGGCGGGCACGGGGCGTTCACGATCGGCGGAACGGGGGAGGGGGCGCACTGGGTGGAGCAGTTCTGGCCGTGGGTGCAGGGCGTTGCGGCGGGGAAGTAGTGCGGGAGGAGGCGGCGGGTTGCGGAGGAGGGTCCTCAGTTCTGGATGCCGACGATGCGGCCGTTGTGGCCATCATCGACGACGAAGGTGATGGTGAGCCGGCCGGTGCCGGGGCGGCCGCGTCCGTGTGCGGGGGGCTGGTCGAAGCGGCCATCGAGGGTGGCCTTGTGTCCACAGACTGTGCCCTGGGCGGTGAAATGATTTCCCTTGGCGTGGATCTTGGTGGCGGTGAAGGCGCCGGTGGTGCCATCGTCAGCGGTGACAGTGCCGGTGAGGTCGAGAATATTGCCGTGGATGTTGCCGGTGCCGGTGCCGTGGTAGAAGCCGCCGATGACCAACTTATAATCCGCGGCTCCTGGCGGATCCGCGCGGAGGGGGGAATTCGTCGTGAGAAGAAGCATGCTCAGGGCGAGCGCGCAGAATGCTTGTCGCATCGTTGAGCGATGAGCAGCGATTCTGCGGTTCCGAGTCATGTCAAACACTCTCCACACCATTATGGCGCACGCCAATTAAAAGAATATGAACGCATGCCTCCAAGTTTCTTCCGATAAAAGTCATGTGGACACCGCGTGCGAGGCCGGGTCGACAGGCGCGACCGTCGGCGCGGGAATGCTCATCTGTACCGTGGTGCCTTCGCCCAGCGTGCTTTGAATCGAAATCGTTCCGCCGAGGGTTTGCAGATGTGTCTGGACGAGGAACATTCCCAGACCCATGTGATGAGCGCTGGTGAGGGTGCGAACGCGATCCACGCGGAAGAACGGATTTCCGATTCGCGGCAAGTCGTCAGCGGGAATTCCCTTGCCGGTGTCGGCGACGGAAATGCTCAATTGCGAACCGGCGTAAGAGGCGGTCAGGGTCACGCGGCCGCCGGGGCGGTTGTATTCGACGGCATTGGTGAGCACGTTCATGATGACGCTGCGGAGGAGGTGGGGAGCCGTTTCGATGCAGGGGAGCGGGTCTGCATGGATGGAGACCTGGACGTTCAGCGGGGCGGCGAGGGCGTTGGCGACGACAGCGCATTGTTGAATGATTTCGTTCGGGGAGGCCGGTTCGCGGGCGACCTCCTGGCCGAAGCGTTCACTTTTCACCTGATCCATGAGGGACTGGACGAGGGACCGCAGGACCTGTGCGTTGGTGAGGCAGTCGACGAGCACGCGCTGGTACTCTTCAGAATCGCGCGGGCGTTTGGCACAGACTTCGAGGGTGGTCAAGAGGGCTGCGACGGGGCCGCGCAATTCGTGCGATGCGTCGGCGATGAACTGGCGGCGGCGATCGAAGGAGCCCTGGAGGCGGGCGACCATTTCGTTGAGGCGTTCCGCGACGGGGACGAGTTCGGTGGGGAGTTTGTCGACTTCGATGCGGCGGTCGAGGTGCCGTTCGTCGATGGTTCCGATGATTTCGGCGGTGTTTTTCAGCGGCTTGAGGGCGGAGGCGGAGGACCAGCGGGCGACGAGGGCGGCAGCAGACGCGACGAGCACGTTGACGACGAGGAGGGAGCCGAGAAGGCGCGCCAGCAATTGATCAAAATGAGCGGCGGAAGCGCTGTAGACGACAGTGACGGGGATGGAATCGGCCTTTGTCTGCGGATTCCAGGCGATGGTTTTGACGGTGAGCGTTCGATAGCGGCTGCCGTCGGCGACGGTCGTGAAGTCCTTGCGGAGCACGGTCCGGCGGGCTTGCGCCTGCTGCGAAAAGCCGGCGGGAAGCGCGAGATTCTGCCCGAGATCATTTTCGATCACGTAGCGGTCGTTAGGGTCTTTCGCAACGGAAGCGGTGGATTCGGAACCAAGCTGGGGGAGGGTGTTGATGCGCGCGAGGATGGTCTGGTCGAGGTCTTCGAGGAGCACGGAGCGAATCGCCCAATAGCCGAGCAGATCGCTCAGGAGGAGGACGAGCGCGACCGAGAGGAGGATGGCAATGACAATGCGGCGGGTCATCAGGTCTCCGGGCTGGTCATGGATTTGCCGCAAGCACGTAACCGGCACCATGCCGGGTGTGAATCAGTTTGGGTGAACGGCCCTTGTCGATCTTGGCGCGAAGATAGGCGATGTAGACGTCGATGACGTTGCTGGTGCTCTCGTCAACGTCGTCATAGAGGTGGGTCCAGATGTCACGCCGGGTAACGACTTCTCCCTGGCGTGCGGCGAGGTAGGAGAGCAGGCTGAATTCGCGGGTGCTGAGTTTGATGTTTTCGCCTCCGCGGGAAACCAGGTGGCGCGTCGTATCGATGGTGAGATCCGCGATCTGGATGAGGGGCGATCGGACCTCGTACCTGCGCCGCAGGAGGGCGCGCACGCGGGCGAGCAGTTCTTCCCACGCGAACGGTTTGACGAGGTAGTCATCCGCGCCGAGATTGAGTCCCCGGACGCGATCTTCCATGGCGTCCCTGGCGGTGAGAAAGAGGACGGGGGAGGAAAGTTTCGCATCGCGAAGGCGGCTTACGATCTCCCATCCATCGGTTCCAGGCAGCATGATGTCGAGGATGATGCAGTCGTAGGGGGTGGTGGTTGCGAAATGGAGGGCCTCGGTGCCATCGGAGGTGACATCGACGGCGAAGCCTTCCTCCCGGAGCCCGTTGGCGAGGGAGCGGGCAAGTGACGCGTTATCTTCTGCAACAAGTAGTCTCATCCGGCACATCTCACGTAGAAAAAGTTTTCGAAATCGGACACCTATCTGCTCACAGGCTGCATCAGGTCACCCATGCATTGTTCGCGAGGGACGCTTTTTGCGGAGCCATCAACGAAGACTGCGTTCATTCCGTCAGGTATATGCCAGCCGGGCAAGGCGTCGAAGGACAGGACGGCGTCCTGACGCACGCCGCCGAGGACCTGTTTGCCGGCCAAGGTTGTGAGGGGATCGCTTGTGTCTCTCCAGTCGTAGCTGGAGCCGAGGGAGTCGAACAATTCGGTGTCTTCGGGGCAGCGAAAAGTATTTTTGGCGACGAGGGAGGAGAGGAGGTCTTCCCACTGGGTACCGACGGATCCGGGATCGGGCAGTCGGTAGGCATTCATTTCGGCATAGATGCCGAAGGCGGTGCCAATCTGGTGAAGATTGGAAAGGCACTGTGCGGTGCGACTGTTGTGTCGAGCCCGCGCAATGGCGGGGAGGGCGACGGCGACAAGGATGGCAAGGATGCCTATGACGACAAGGATTTCGATGAGGGTCATGGCGCGCGGGAAAGAGCGCCGGGATGTGACCGGATGTACCGCGTCGAGCGTTGTGCCGGTGGCAGCGGACTGCGGCAGAAATGAGGGCATTGCCATATCTTACAATTGAGCTCGGCGATGTGCGCGGACAATATGAGACCGGCGTTGTACCGCAGGTCCGGTGCGATGCCAAGCTGTCGGGGTGGGGAGTTACGCAGCGATGGACGGTTTGTCGTTTCACGATTCGAGAAGCATTTTTCACGGCGATTTTCCTCGGGGCTCCCAGTTCTTCTCACAATTTTTTAATCACCGGGATCGTAGCCTAAGGGGCACGGACTGCGGGGTCGGCAGCGACTTACCGTGAGTTGCGCGTGCGGGTTTAGTGAAATTGGAGAACTCCGGTAAGCGGTCGACCGATTTGTTTGGGATGAGAGCACGAAACTGAGGGCGTAAACTGACGGCGTAAACTGGGCGGCATGGAAAACCGGCGGCACCACCGTTGGGCACATGCATTCCAAATAGTAATTTACATATTTTGATGGTCTAATTTGTATTTCAAAAAAAATGCCCCTCCGGGACACGCGCCCAAAAGGGGACTTGTGGGGTAGAACCGAACACCGGCTCCGATGGAAACTCAGCAATCACAATGCCAGTCGCATGTGCGGCGAAGGCATGCAGGACGCGGGAGAGTTGCCAGCAGGTGAACATGAAGCACTGCGACGGCGCTTGGAAACGGCCGGTGCGGGCGAGGCCGATGGTGTGGCGTTGCGAGGGATGCCGCAACGTCAGAAGGGGTTGTTGTCGGGCCGCGCAGATGCGCAGTGGACGATCGGCGAAGACAGGACGGTTGTGTGATTTTTGAACTGGAACGGGTGACCTATAACACGACAACGATGACGTTTGTCTCGCCGGGAGACACGCACTATGAGGCGATCTATGTTACGGAAGAGCGCGACACGGTGTTCGGGGTCGTCCTGGGAGATCTCGGCATTGACGTGGTGAAGGTTGCTCCGCCGCACGTAAAGTACCTGGCGCTGCGACTGGGACACCCGGCCTTGCATGAAGCCTACTGGAAGGGGACGAACAGAGGTTCGCCGCAAGGGAGGGGGGAGCGGAATTAGGGGTTCAGGAACGCCGGAGCAGGAGGGAGTTTCGGGGTGCGCGCTTTTATCGGGGAGCTGGGAAGGGATGAGTATGGGGATGCAGTGAACGGGAAGCGGTAGTGAGGAGCCGCGGGGAAGGGATTGGGCGTTGCAGGACTCGAACCTGCGACCTTACGGGTGTGATCCGTACGCTCTAACCAACTGAGCTAAACGCCCGGGCTTCCGATCACGACGGGAGAGTCGTGGGGAAGGGGTTATCTTACAAAAGGACGGTGGCGTTGGCAATTCAGGGCGAAAGGAAGACGTCTTTTTCGGTGGCGGGGGATTCAGTGCCGGTGAAGCGGGTCTGGTACTGCGGGCCGGCGCCGATGGTCCAGATGTTGTCGTGGGCGGGGCCGGCGTTGGGGGTGGTTTCCCAGGTGACGGCGCCGTCGGCGCGGAGGGTGTAGTTGCCGTGGCCGGCGTGGTTGGCGGAGTTGGCTTGGGGGTCGAGGGGGGCCTGAGGGTCGAAGAGGGGGTTGCGGTCGGCGAGGATGATGTTGGCGTGGTTGCCGTCCCAGATGGGATGATCGACGGCGAACATGTCGACGTAGGAGTAGCCGCGGGCGGCGTCGGGCATGCCGGCGACGCCGGGGCCGGTGGATTTGTAGGTGGAGATGTCGCGTCCGGCGCAGAGGAAGTTGGCGGGGTGGAGGAGTTTCGCGGAGACGAGGGGCATGAGGTTTTCGGCGTTGGTGTGGCTGCCCGGGATGGCGGGGTTGGCGGTGAGCCAGTTGTCGTTGACCATGGCGAGGGCGGGGAGATTTCCGCGGTGGTCGGCGGCGAAGGTGGCGAAGGCGGTGGAGACTTTCTGGAGGTTGGTGGCGCAGGCGACGCGGTTGGCGGACTGGCGGGCCTGGAAGACGCCGAGGGTGACGACGATGCCGAGGAGCCCGGCGGCGACGGTCATGGCGGCGAAGTCGGTGAGGTGTTTGAAGCGGTAGGCGCGGCGCGCGGGTTTGGCGGGGGCGGGGGCTTGGGCGGGTTTGAGTTTCATGCGTTCGGACTGGACGCGGGCGAGGGTCCGTTCGACGAGATCGCCGGGGGGTTCCGGGGTTGGGGAGGCGTCAAGGGTTTTGAGCCAGGCTGAGACGCGGGCGTGGCGGTCGGAGGGGGCGAGGCTCTGGGCGCGGCCGTGTTCGAGGAGGGCGTCGAGGGCGGCGGCGTCATCCGGGGAGAGGGCGGGGCGGAGATTGGAGGGGTCGTTGATCATGGCAGGTGCCTTTTAATCGTCGTGTCCGGAGTGCTGCGTGGCCTTGTAGGCTTTGGCGAAAGCGGCGAGCGCGGAATGGAGGCGGCTTTTGACGGTGCCGAGGGGGATCTGCAGCATGTCGGCCATTTCCTTGTAGGCGAAGCCGTGGAAGTAGCTCATGACGAGGACCTCCTTGTAGAGGGGTGACAGTTGCGCGAGCACGTGCTGGACGGCGGCGATGTCCTCGGCGTTTTCGAGTTCGACGGGAGGCGGCGCCATGTCGGACTTCATGAGGTCGACGAAGGCGGTTGCCTCATCACCAGAATTGCCTGCCCCCCCACCGGTCGGGTTGTCGAGCGAGTGGGTGTGCTTGCGGCCGGCCGAGCGGAGGTAATCGCGTGCCTTGTTGGCGGCGATGGTAAAGAGCCACGGCCGGAAGCGGCGTTCCGGGTCGAACCCGTTCGCGTTTTTGTGCACTTGGACGAAGGTCTCCTGGAAGAGATCGTCGGCGGCCGCGGAATCGGCCACGAAGCGTGCGAGGAACGCGAAGAGTTCCTGCTGGTATCGCCGGATGAGCTCAGCGAAGGCGTGCTGGTCGCCGTGGACGTAGTCGGCGAGCAACTGTTCGTCAGTGACCACCCGGTCTCCTCAGTACGATGGGGAAGGGGGAGAGTTCGCGCAAAAAGGTGCGAATGGGGGATAAGGTACGGGGGTGCGGGCGGGGGGACAAGGGAGCGAAAGGGGAGAGATTGCCAAGGGTGTGTACGTCATTGGCGGTCTCAATTACATTTTCATGAATGACATAAAGGCTTTGTGGAGCTTCATCAGGGGCGGGGCGTGTGATGTAAGTGATGTCATGTGCGCGCACAAATGTGTTCGCGAGTGCGGTTTTTGCGTTTTTGGGGAAGGATGAGTAGGGGCAGGAAGAGGGCGAAGGAGGTTGGTTCGGGGGTGGGGGGTAATTGGGGATTGGTAAATGGTGATTGGGAGGAGAGGTTTGGGGTGGTTGTGCCGAAGTTGTTGAGGACGGCCGAGAGGTCAGTGAGGTTGATGGTGGGTTGGTGGTCGAAGTTGCCATCGGTCCAGTTGGGGGTGGA